>NZ_JANEYT010000126.1 GCF_024357955.1 Photobacterium pectinilyticum | reverse complement strand
CAAAGGTGTCAGCCTGGAGAAAATGGAAGAAGTGATGGCCAAAAAACTTGGCAAGAAAGTACCAGCACCAGCTGCTATTGAAGCGCAAGCAAACGCTTAATCACACGTTGTAATACCCAACAGGCTTGTCATTGATAAGCCTGTTTTTTCGATTAAAAAAGGCAACACTATGCTCGATAAAATGGCTTTCTTTGTTTACGTTATCCGAACCGGTTCAATTTCTGCCGCAGCACGAAAATTCAATGTTTCAGTCTCTGCAGGTAGCCGCTGGTTGCAAGATCTCGAACAAAGCTTCGGCATTACCCTATGCCGCCGAACTAATCGTTTATTAACCGCCACCCCTGCAGGTCAAAAGCTGGTTGATGAGTTTTCACCTTTGGTTGATAGCGCCGAACAACTATGTCGTAGCTTGCAAGACTACCAAGAGCAAGATAAAGGCCATATCAATATCGTTTGTACCCCGGTGTATGCCAACAACTTCTTAATGGATAAAATAAGCAGCTACCTCGTATCGCACCCCAATGTCACGTTTAACCTCAATGTCACGCCATGGGCGCTTGATCATGCCGCAGAAGCCGACTTGGTTATCAGTGCCAACGCTTGCTATCAAGGCTATCAAGAGAAAGACCTTCATCTTGTTCGTCGCGAACTGATGCAAAGCCCTTTTGTTGCCGTCGCCTCTCCGGAGTATCTAGAACAAAACTCAGCTCCCGAATTTCCAACCGAGTTGTCACAACACCAATGTTTATTTGCTACCACACTGACTGGCAGTAATGATTGGATTTTCGAACGCAATGGCGAAACCCAAATGATAAAAGTGCCTAAGTCACTAGAGGTTAACGACAGTGATTTGTTACTGCAAAGCGCAATCAAAGGGGCTGGTATTGCCTATTTGCCGTCCTTCATCCTTGATAAACCGCTATCTGATGGGCAACTCACCCCTATTTTGGAAGACTACGAAACCAGTATCTGGAGCCTCAACCTGTATTATCATCCACCGACAAAAGCGTCAGCCGTTGCCAGTCACTTCAAGAGCTTTTTGTTGGAGGGCTCTTAAGCCATGGCTAGCACCAGATAATTTCAATACCAATAGCGTACAATAGCAACGTCTGGCTGAGCTATATTCCATGGCCATTGCCTAAGCTGTAGCAACCACTCTAATCAGCACGAGCACAAAAGCGCCCATCCATTCAAGGTGCGAGGATTATATCATTTGTGGAACGTGAACATCATCACCTAAAAAAATCGACTGGACATTGCTTAAAAAATCAGGGGGAATTATAGTTTAATCAGGTTCATTTATTATAAGTGACATGATGGATAATAATAAATTTGAAGAATATGAAGCAATAATTTCTTCATTACCAGATTTGGTTTTTGTTATTACTGAATCAGGTCGAATTGTCGCTGTTTTAGGAGGCGATAGCTTAGAGCAGTATCATAATTGCAGTGTTCTTGAAAATTTCAGCATACTTGAAATCTTACCCGATGAACAAGCCCGTTGGTTTATAGATAAAATCAAAGAGACACTATCAAAAAATAAATTGATGATTTTTGAGTATTCTTTCTTACCCAAAAACATGTCCTACATCAACCATTCTCATGGTCCAGGTGGTGAGTTAAGATTGGAAGGGCGAGTTACCCCATTAAAGTCATATCGATACGGAGAACGTGCTGTTGTTTGGGTAGTAAGAAACATAACTGAGAGTTATAAATTAAAACAACAATTAATACATCAAGCTGAAACAGATCCCCTCTCAATGGTTTATAATAGAAGAAAATTATTTAAAGCTTTAGATGAGTCTTATTACAATTTCAAAAGATATAAAGAAAACATTGTTTTCTTTCTTATCGACATTGATAACTTTAAGCAAGTTAATGATAAATATGGTCATCAAGCTGGGGATTCAGTTATTCGAAATATAGCACAAAAATGCAAAGCAGAGCTAAGAAAAACGGATTTAATAAGTCGTATAGGCGGAGATGAATTTGGAATAATATATAGAGGAACCACAGAAAAATCATACTCAGCATTATCTAAACGCTTAAATAAAGCAGCCCAATCAATTACGATCGATGATAAAAACTTAGATTTAACTATATCTATTAGTATCGGGATAAGTCAATTTAAAGAGAGTGATAATAGTGTTGATGATATATATAATCGCGCTGACATAGCTTTATATAAGTCAAAGCTAAATGGAAAAAACATGTTCTCTTTAGTATAAAAGATACTATATCGGTGCAGGGAAATACTAAAAGCATTACGGGCTTGTTGAACTCATTCACTAGACCCACTTTTGCCATCGAAGTTCGAGATAATCACAGGTCAACATACTCAACATTGAACAACCGGTTTATAAAGGCGGATCTTTCCCATACCCTTGCCTTCGATTGTTGACCAAGCTCGCTTGCGTATCTTAAACTCGCCAGTGGCCACAATCAGCTTCTTGATGGGGCATGGGCATACGAGGAATGCTTATCTGAATTTAAGATATTTTGTAATTAGAGCCACTAGTTACTGCAATATCTGCCTTGATAACAACGATTTTTCCAGTCCAAATACTTGATCAACGACTTATCCAGATTGGTATTAGGCTGCTTCTTTGAAAACCTTATGCCTTAGTATGCGTGAAGAAAGAGCTACGCGGAATGAGTACTGATGGCATAACGTCAAGAAAGCTCTTGCCACTGAGGAAGAAAAGCCTGCCAAAAATCATCGACATGACAAAACAAGTTCACTAACTTACGCATTGCTGGTTCCTATCTATTTTTATCCAGAACTTAGGTTAATTATTATATTTCATGTAATTAGAGCTAACCTTTCACTTTATCTCAAATTGACCAACTTGTCTTACCAGTGCGACCTTTGTAATAGATTGTAAATAGCTGTAAATCACATTTAAGGCTGTCATCGAATTTCAACATTCCCGTCTACATTATATTCAGAAGGAATCATTACAACAGAATACATATTTTGTATATGGAGAGAATTGTGAAAAAGTACTGTCCTTACTGCAGCACCGAAATGCTTGAACACTGCAATGTTTTTGTTTGTCCAAGAAACAATATTGGCGAGTGCACATATGATGGTTATGAGGTGTGTCGGCTTCACGCAGAGACACACAACCTCAAGGAAAGGCACAACCACACATTCAATGGCGGTGAATATTCCGAACGCAACTAACTGAGGCGTGAGACCATCTTCAACGCAAGAGCCTAGGACGTGAGTACCTTGGACGCAAAATAAGGTTTATGGATTAGCCTTATTAGCACTAAGTACATTTATAAGCATATCTAAAGGGATGAATATAATTAGTGGCAGGTAACCGAGATAAAATAAAGCCTTTACTAGATAGCGGTAAACACCATTACATGCTTCTGGGTTTTGTGGTGTTTCCTGCAATCCTTTTTCTGACATCGATTTATTACTATCAATCGTCTCCGACAGGCCTACGATGGTCAACAGCATGGGTGCCTAGTCTCGATATTAACCTTAGCCTACAGCTTGATGCCCTCTCTTTTGTCTTTGTCGGCTTAATCAGTTGTATTGGTTTTTTTGTCCAGCTCTACGCATTAGCCTATATGAAAGGGAAAGCCGAGCGCTTTTCTTTTCACCTCTATCTCACGCTATTCATGTTATCCATGCTCGGGCTTGTTCTGAGTGACAACATAATCTTGCTGTTTGTGTTCTGGGAACTCACGACAATCACTTCCTACCTGCTTATCGGTTTCAATCATGAAAATGAAAAATCTCGCAAGAATGCACTGCAATCATTAGTCGTTACAGTTGCCGGAGGATTAGCCTTATTAGCCGGGTTAATATTACTGGGACAAATAACGGGTAGCTACGATCTCAGTACGATCATTGATAAGGCAGTTTCCACTAAAGACAGCGTAACTCAACACCCGTATTTTGTGCCATCTTTAGTATTGATCCTCCTTGGCGCTTTTACTAAATCGGCGCAATTCCCCTTTCATTTCTGGCTACCGGGTGCCATGGCCGCCCCAACACCAGTCAGTGCATTTTTGCACTCAGCGACGATGGTCAAAGCGGGAATTTATCTACTGGCTAGGCTTTCGCCGGTGTATGCCAGCAGTGATATTTGGTTTTATTGTCTAATCACGGTCGGTGGCTTTACCGCCTTGTGGTCAGCGATAATCGCGCTGATGCAAAAAGATCTCAAGCTTATGCTAGCGTTCAGCACCAATACGATACTCGGCATCCTGACGTTGCTGCTCGGCATCGGCACTGAAACCGCACTCGCAGCCGCTATCCTGTTCATTCTTGCTCACGCCTTTTATAAAGCCTCTTTGTTTATGGTGGTCGGGAATATCGACAAAGCAACGGGTACGCGTGATATCAGGGTACTCTATGGTTTAAAGGCCGTACTGATATTCAGTTTCGCCTCTGGGCTTATTGCCGCCCTCTCCAAAGCAGGAATCCCGCCGTTGCTCGGTTTCCTAAGTAAAGAATACACATACAAAGCTGGTCTGGAAGTCCATGGCATCGTTATGTTCGCTTTAGTGATGATCAATGCCATCATGGTCGCCCTCGCAATTGCGGTGATTTCGCAGCCTTTCTTACGGGAAAAAGTCGAAGATAACCCGACCGTTAAATCTATCGAGGCTGAAATCGGCTTCTGGATCCCCCCTTTGGTACTGGCTTGCTGTAGTGTGATCGTTCCCACCCTCGGATTGGGCTGGTTGAATGAATACATTCTCTCCACCGTTATTTTTGAGATCAATCAAGTAGAGCAATCTAGCCCAGTAAAATTGTGGCAAGGGATCAATCTGCCTTTAATCATGAGTGGTGTTACTTTAGCTTTAGGACTCCTCATTTATAAAAACATGTCGTCCGTTACTCTGATATTAAATAAGTTACTTGGCCCTCTTCCAGTGGCAAGCGACGTGTTTGAAAAGTGCATGACATTCATGTTATCTGTTGCCACTTGGCAAACCAACCGCTTGCAACACCGTCGTCTTAGCCTCTACGCCCTACTCTTTTTCTCGGTACTTGCTACGATATTATTGTTAAATCCAATTAAGGTTTCCGGTGACGTCCTTGAACGGATTAGGACTATCCAGCTCTACGAAATTGCCATTGCGGTGCTGTTAATGGTTGCCGCTTTGCTCTGTGTAATCTCGGCTTCACGCCTGTTATCCATTGCAGGGCTCGGTGCTATCGGCTTTCTGATGACATTGGTCTTCATGATCTATAGCGCACCCGATGTGGCCAAGACACTACTCTTGGTGGAAACACTGATGGTGGTATTCGTTGCGTTACTCATTAGCCATCTTCCTCATTTCAGTACAGTCAAACAACACTCTATTGCACGACGAAGCTTTCATGGCTTCATTGCCGTGGTGATAGGTCTTTCCATTACTGCGTTACTACTCACTATCACCAAGGGACCACTGGACTCACCACTCGCCGATTTCTTTGCCCAAAACAGCGTGCCTGGTGGTCATGGACGAAACATCGTCAACGTCATTCTGGTTGACTTCAGAGCTTTCGATACCCTGGGAGAAGCCATTGTTGTGGTAGTAGCAGCAATCGCTGCAATCAGCTTGTTCCAGACTCATTCTCAGCAGCAAAACCGGATACAATCGCTGATTTTCTGCACCACGGCCCACATCGTTGCCGTACTAATGATGGTTTTTTCCTTGTATTTACTCCTTCGCGGACACAATTCTCCTGGTGGTGGATTCATTGGTGCACTCATCGCCGTCATCGGCTTAACATTACTTATCTTTGCGGAATCGCCGCAGTATGTCAGGGAGCGGATGAGCTATAGACCGATGAATATCGCAATGTTTGGTGTTTTCTTAAGCCTGTTGGCAGGTGGGATCGGCTTTGTTATGGGAGCACCTTTCTTAACCGGGATGTGGTGGAAGCAGGTATTACCGTTAGGCACTCCACTCATTTTCGATGTTGGCATATACCTCGCGGTTATCGGCGGAGTGCTTGAGGTCTTGCTAAGAGTGAATGAGGAGCTCGATTAATGGAAGTACTATGGAGCATAGTCGTTGGTGTTTTTGTGACTGCCGGGGTTTACCTCATGCTTGAGCGTCATATTCTCCGCATTTTACTGGGCCTAATTTTGATCAGTAATGCTGTCAATTTAGCCATTTTCACAGCCGGTCGTTTAACACCGGGTAATCCCCCTCTTATTAATACTAACGCTGTGCTTCCTCCTGATGGCGCTGCCGATCCTCTGCCACAAGCGCTTATTCTGACAGCAATTGTCATTGGCTTTGGGTTATTGGTTTTTGCATTAATGTTGTTATATAGAGCCTATATGGAAACAGGTTCGGCTGATATCGATGACATGCAACATTCTGAGGAGGATCAATGACCTCAGTTTGGCTCACTCTGCCCGTCGTTTTATCGTTACTCACTGCTACCAGTGCTTTTTTTGTTCGCCATAGGCCAAATGCCATCAATTGGGTTAGTGGTTCCAGCGTGATCATAACTGTTTTTTGTAGTGTGCAGTTACTGGGAAAGATCCTTGAAAATGGTCCGTACGCCGTTGCATTTGGTAACTGGATGGCACCATTTGGGATTGTCTTTGTTGCCGACTTCCTCGGTGTAGCGATGACGGTCATTACCGCCATTATTGGTGCAGTTACTGTGTTTTATGCCATGGCGGATTTAAGACATAAGCCATCTTATGGCCTCTACCACGTCTTATTCCATGTGCTGCTAGCTGGGGTTTACGGGGCATTCTTAACCGGTGATATCTTCAACCTGTATGTGTGGTTTGAAGTAATGCTCATTGCTTCATTTGGCTTGATGATAGCTGATGCTGGTCGAAGGCAAATTGATGGTGCGGTAAAATACGTTTTGCTCAACTTGATATCGACATTGGTATTCTTACTGGCCATCGGTCTAACCTATGGTGCAACGGGGACGCTTAACTTAGCTGATCTCCATTTGAAGATCCCATATATAGAACCTCAAACCTCAACTCTATTATCAGCCCTGTTTCTGTTTACTTTTGCCATCAAATCAGCATTGTTTCCGTTGTTTTCATGGCTACCTGCCTCATACCATACGTTACCAAATGCCGTCGTTGCACTGTTTGCCGCCCTACTGACAAAAGTCGGCGTTTATGCCCTGCTAAGAATCTTCACCTTGGTCTTTCCCCTTACCGAGACCAACTGGCAGCCGCTGCTCATTTGGGTTAGCGGCTTAACTATGCTGACTGGCGTATTAGGTGCTGCCAGTCAGTTTGACATCAAGAAAATACTCTCTTTCCACATTATCAGCCAAATTGGCTACATGATAATGGGATTGGCTTTGTATACCCCTATAGCTATTGCTGGTGCGATTTTTTATATCATTCACCACATCATCGTAAAAGCAAATTTGTTCTTGATTGGCGGTTTTATAGAAAGCAATTATGGTACAAGCCAACTCCGCCATTTAGGTGGTGTTTACAAAGCCATGCCATGGCTTGCTTTTTTATTTCTTATTCCCGCCTTTTCATTGGCAGGCTTCCCACCTCTTTCTGGCTTCTGGGGAAAATTCCTGGTCATTAAAGCCAGTATTATCAATGACTATAATCTACTAGCAGCAACAGCACTTGTGGTAGGGCTATTAACTATATTCTCGATGACTAAGATTTGGAGCGAAGCCTTCTGGAAAGCACCGGTATCCAATCAAACTGAGAGAGATTTTCCACTGTCAATCAACCTTCTCTACTGTTTGCCCATTACGGTTTTAACACTAATGACGATAACAATCGGGTTAGTGGCTCAGCCTGTTTTCGAATTTGCAAACGAAGCTGCAGAACAATTATTAAACCCAGTTTTGTACATACGCGCTGTGTTGGGAGCACCATAATATAATGGGAGAGAAGGCATGAGTTACTTTATCCTAAACCTGCTTCTTGCCATGGCTTGGATGTTACTAAATGGGCAATACGGCAGCCTCGATTTTACTGTCGGGTTTGTCGTCGGGTATTTCACCCTAAGCCTTTGCCAACCATTTGGCTTAAAAACAGGCTATTTCAAGAAGTTCAGAGCCTTTTTGGCGCTAGTGATTTATTTTTGCTACGAGATGATCGTGTCTGTCACTCGAGTCGTCTGGGATGTCATCACACCCACACATTTGAGCCAACCGGATATTGTATATGTACCACTTGATGCTGAAACAGACCTTGAAATAACCCTATTAGCCAATATGGTGTCATTAACCCCAGGCAGCTTAAGTTTAGATGTTACACCTGATAAGAAGTACCTTGTACTACACGTAATGTTCGCCCCTGACCACGAGCGTGTAAAGCAGGATGTCAAACAAGGTTTGGAAGCGAGAATATTGGAGGTTACACGTGGGTGATCTACTTCAGATTAGTATCCAGCTCTCCTATATTGGCTTGATTATCAGCTTGATACTTGCATTTATTCGCCTAATACTTGGTCCAACATTGGCAGACCGTGTTGTCGCGTTAGATTTAATTTCTTTTATCACTATCGGCTTTATTGCTGTTTATACGTTGGATAGCGGTCAGAAGTCGCTGCTTGATGTTGCCATTACACTTGCTCTGGTGGCCTTCCTTGGCACTATTGCCTTTGCAAGGCTAATTGCCAAACAAAAGCTGGATAAGGGCTAGTCATGGATATCTTGATAAGCATACTTTTGTTCTTCGGTACTTTTTTTACGCTTGTAGCCAGCCTAGGTATTGTAAGAATGCCAGATCTCTATACCCGGATGCATGCTGCAACAAAAGCCGGCACCGTAGGAATTTATTTTCTGTTATTGGCAGTCGCATTTTCAATGCCTGAAAGCACTGTTATATCAAGAGTTATTGGTACCATACTCTTTCTTTTCATCACCGCCCCTATTGCTGCACATCTACTCGGTAAAGCCATGCAGCAAAGAGGCTATAAGATTTGGCGGAATGACAAGTAAATAGTCAGGTGTTCTTTGCAGTGAGGCAGACACCTTCACCATTGCTCCGGCCTATCCGTTCAGGGTTTAGTGGACTCCTCAAGCGTACCTTATGGAAAATAGCGTATTCAAAACGCTATGTTCCTTTTAACTGTTGCTGAAGACTTAACATCCTGTTTTCGTTAATTTCTTCAGTCACATCCATGTA
>NZ_JANEYT010000125.1 GCF_024357955.1 Photobacterium pectinilyticum | reverse complement strand
GATGCCAGCTTGGGAACAGTTTTATAACCTAGCAGCCTAGTTGTATTTGGAAAACAGTCATTTGTACTTCAGTATAACTTTGCGACAAAACCACGGATAGTCATATATGGTGCCGTTGACCTTCAAGCTGATTTGATCAACAACGCCGACAAAACCTATAAATTGAGGTGAAAGCCTCAACACCTAAGTTGAGGCTTTATATCAATCAGGTGATGAAATCACCGCGAGGCACCGAGTAGCTCTATTTTGTACGATACTGATGTTCCTTCATAAAAATGTGGAAAGTTCAAATTCTTCCCTTCTCGCCAACTATTACCGAAACCCACTAGTCTCTGATCATTAATATATCTGCCACTAAATACCACCTGATAAACGTCCCCTACGGCCATCTTTCCTAAGATTCGACGGAGATCTTTGGGTGTGTCAAAGTATTCAAGTGTAACATCCTTCACTTCTATCTCATCACCATTAGAGGCTGTTGCAATGTAGTTGACTTTAAAGTTCCGGGCATAACCACTCAGAGGAGGTGCTGACTCATTTTTAGTTATCACTTTCTGTAGCAGTCCGCTGCCAACTTCGTTTACGCCTTCCTGTTTCTGAAAGTCAGTGTAGAAGGTATCACCTTCATTGGTGTTTATTGCGATATGCGAACTCAAAATAGCTCGAAGAACAGACGGCAAAACTTCATCATAACTTGATAGCTCACCTGACAGAGCACTTTCAATGGACATTATATAACCATCAAATTTAGGAGAGACGCCCAACCGTTCCGACGCGGTGGTGACAAAGTCTCTCCCAGTGTCTCCAACTTCATAGCCATAGTAATATGAGAAAATATCCAATGGGTTGCTAAAATCAACCCCTTCTACATTTAATGTCCCCCAGTACTCGTCTATTTCAAAATTATCAAACCTCCCGGCATTAGAATTTGAGATGGCATACTCATATAAATCTCTGATCAACTCTTGGGTTTTATCAGTGTCTGGAGTCTCGACTTCCCTCCCTTTAATTCTGACTGACATCCCTTTGATGAAAAGCTCTTGATTTATAACTACGTTAGCGGAATTTCTCGATTTATCAAATGTATTCTTCACCCTATTAGCTTCTTCTGCCCCTAGAGCATAAAAATAAAGATCTATCTCGTTGTTAATTTTTGCCCTTAGGTTATTCCACTCTGTTAGTTCTTTCTTGGATTTATATATAGCATCTTGTGCCTTTCTGATTGATTCTTGAAGTTGAGGATATTTACTTTGGAAATTAGGGAGATCTTTAAATGTGGTATTCTTCTCTTTTTTAAGTTCAAGCATTTTACGCTTTACTGCGGTAACCTCATCACTGTCTTCAACGAACCTTGCCTCACTCAACGCAATATCAAGCTCTGCCTGTCGCTCGTTAAATTCAGCGCTTTGCTTCTGATACTCAGTGTACTGTTTTTCCATCTTCTCTTTGGCTGCGACATACTCAACATGTCTCTTATTTGAATCTTTTAATTTTTTTTCAAAACTCAAACCGAGGGACTTTAGTTTATGTTCAACGATTTCTTGGTTGGTCATATCCTTAAGGTCTTTGACCTTTAATTCCTCGACCTTTTGTTCAGCCGCTTGGCTACTGCCGTTGTCACATCCACCTAACATCAATGTTAAGCAAATCACCCCACAGAAAATCTTCCTAGCCATCTCTCTCGCCTCACCTTCAATTAAAAAGACTGTGCCGATAACCCAAACCAACTCGCAAAGCAAACAACGCTGTAGAGCAACAAGAAGTCAAAATCAGCACTAAAACCCCCTAGAAGAAGCATATGTTCTTTTGGGAATACTGCCTAATCAATGTGCAATTGTATGCGCATTTCTGAGGTGTAGACGTCATTAGAAGACATTACATAATGTTTATGTGAGCGGAGATGCAGTCGGTGAGAATTTTCCCTACCTCAAAGATAGTAACCATCACAGTAATCAAGGTACTCGTGACGTAGACGGCTAATAGTTTTTATCGAGTTATCAACCATTGGTTCATGTGGACGATGATTAAAAATGGACAGCTCGACAACCCTGATGGTTTATCAGTTTGGGATGAATTCTACGCGCTTGCAGCCTAACTGCATCTGGAAATCAGTACGCTTGTGCATCAGCATGACTTTGCGACAAAACCCTCTGGAGGTGATCACATTTATTTTACAATCATCTTAAAGTATTAAAGAAAAATCATACAGGGGACACAAAGCGCTGGTTAATAAATAGACAGCTTGTGTTTGTGGCGTTAAGTTCGTTCCATAAATCAATAAAAGTGAAAACGAAAATAAGCTCAGTTCCTCACAAGGTTATGGATAACCAACATCAATAAGGAGCAGCGCAATGAACAGATTCGTAAAGCAAGTCAAAACAGTGGCATTTTACGTCTTCTCAATTATCTTTTGGGGTGGTTTGTCTCTAGTAGTGATTAACTATGTGTCTCCCGGCACCATGAGCAAAATCACGGCTATTTATGATGACAATATTTCTTCATGGGACGACAGTGCTTGTGAAGCTAATAAAATTCGATGCCTTGAAGCTAAACAGCGGCAGCTGGAAGAAATCCACACGGGTTTCAATAAAGGCATCAAAGATATCCACGTACAAATTGATAGTCAAAACGCCATAATCGAAAAACATGAGCTGCTGGTAGTTGCAAACAGTAAGCTTGTCAGCGAAGGTGCCGAGCTCATCTCAAGCCTCCCCGAAGATTCTAATGACATAGACGTCTGGTTCTCAGGTCAAAATTTCACAAGTCTAACCATTTTGAATAGTCAGTTGGATTTACTTCGAAGTGAAAGGTCTGCCTTAGAAGCACAAACCAATCAGGCTAAGGGGCTGAGAAAAGACCTCGCAAAAATGCGGGAAAGCTTGATTTTACAAAGAGGCAAGTTGAATCTGGAGCTAAAGATGATCCCTTCAAAACTAGCTTTGCTTGAGTCTAGCCAGTATCTAGAAGACTTTGATGACAGCATGTTACGTATCGACGGTTTAATCACCGATGGTACTCGGGAACTGAATGAAGTAACCGACATGATATTGAGTACGGAAGAATTTATTAAGAAAAATTCAAAGTAATTCACACAAGGAGATAGCACTGTGAGTTATAGAGCACTGATAACGCAGTGGGATGATGTCAGGAAGATGCTTGCTAATGGTTTGATGAGCTGTCTTCCTGACAGTTTTCAATCACTGGAAGACATTGATGTAAACCAGTGGTTTATCGATATTGAAAATAGTTTTGATGAATCTTTACTCCGTGAGATTGAACGTAATTGTAGTGGTGTATCTGGTGGTGCCGCGTGGAGTATTTTTAATTGTTCTCGAAGTTACATAGAGGAAAACCTCCGTGGCCTTGATACTGAAAATATCGGTAAAGACAAATGTAGGGGCGCTATCTTTAACACGTTCAAGCAGTCACTGGAGCATGGGATGCGGGATTTTCTAATTGAGGACGGGGTAGATAAGCGGTTTATTGATAATGCCGCAAACTGGCGAAGGATCTACCCATTACTTAGAGAGGTACAGCAGGAGCTTGAGGGTAAACCGATAGTTGTGACCGATAAGAAGTTCATTAGTCTCCTTAAGCAAAAAATCATATTTAAAGGTCTGCATGTTGTAACTAATGAGGACCGGTTGTTAGATATCATATTTGATTTTTACCACGAGCCGGCCTCAGTAGAGGTAGATTCTCTACCTATTGCTGATGAGCGTGTTGAAATTGAAGGTATTAATGGTGTTGAAATGCAGCTATTACGACTGGATGGCTGTATTGAGATGCTAAAAGCATACTCTGACGAAACCTACCAAATATTGCACCAATTTTTTATAGAGGGTAGGTCTGCTTCTTCAATATACGTAAAAGCAGGGATGTCCAATACCAAGTTCAAAAGTCGAAAAGGTACTGGACTTGAGCTCTTGCGTGAATGCCTTGAAGGACATGGTATTGATGCACTGTCGGAATATGAGGATAACAACTAATGCCTAGCCATAAGAATGCACATTTGCTGCAGGCAATTCTCGATACCCAGAGCGAGGATGGTAAATATTACATCTCGTACGAGCGTATATATAGCGCATTAACTTCGGGGCCTGCGTTAAGTCAGCGTGAGATAGAAACAATCTGGCTTTCTCCGGCTGCAAGAGCAAAGTATACATATGCAATGAGAGTATGTCGCTCAAGGGACAGATCAACATGGGAAGAAAATAATTGGGGTGATTCACAGCAACTGCTTGCTGCAGGCTCCGATGAAGACAGGTACGTCCTTCCATTTAATGGATTCAAAATTGTTATAGAGCAAGAGCCGGATGGATATGTGATAAGCCTGATCTTAGAGGCTGAGCTATCCGAATCTCTCAATATGTCAGATTCCGTCTCTGTTATAGATGAGCAGGGGCAGGTCTGGATAACCGCAGTACCGGCTGGAGAAGTACTCATTATTGATGACTGGCCTTTTGGTGATGACGTATCAGAGTACATAACGCGGAAAGTGAAAATAATGTTGAATTAGTCTGACGGAATAGGGAGATCCACATGCCACTGATTCGTGCTTTTCAGTATCCAGGGCGCAGTCACGAAAACTCACAATTTCGTGAGTTTGTGAGTCAACTCTATAGCTACGAGAAGAAGCGAGAAGCGCTGGATCCTAACTATAAGTCTCGCTGGTTTATCGTAATCCAAGGTTATGACTTTACAGTTGATAAGAAGTCGCAGAAAAAAACGTGGACCGAGAGGGCAGAAGCCGATATTTGGGTTATCAAAGAAAGCGGCATGGTGATTATTGAAACCAAGGCCTATGATGATGCAAAAAAGGTTGTAGCCACAGAAGAGGGAGCTTGGCAGGTAATTAATGACGATGGTACCCAAAAGCTTCTGACGAGTGGGGGAAGGGATACAGGCAAAAACCCATTCACACAGGTTTGTCGCACAAGGAAGGTACTGAAGGGTCATATTCAGCAGCATGCTAGGATGTTTTACAAGGTGGCATTTTCGAAGTGGGGAGATAAAAACCGCATAGGTTCAATGGTTTGGTTTAACAAAGACATCGAACTAGATAGTTCTATCGGTGCGGATCATAATGCATATTTCACGATTGTCCCAACAAAGCGTATTGTTGATGATCTCCTAGACAAAAATGATCCTGACGGGGCAATAAAGCTAAATGAAATAGCCTTGCTACTCAACGAGCTAAATATTGAGAATGATTACCTAACATCGGAAATGGCTAATGATGGTTGTCGCCCTCTAATCCCTGGTTATCTGCGTGATCAGCAGGTTGGTATAGCAGAGGTAAAACCAGTTGAAAATAACGATGCTATTAAAAAGGAGCCTGCAACAAGGGGCTTTGCTGAATCAGATGGAACGGGTCGTTTTACCCGAGACCCTTCTTTCAGGCATAACCCCAAAACATTCGAAACTACCCTATTCCCTACCGTAGATGGCAATCATGGCCGGATGGTATTCATGCGAGTCGCCGATCTTGGTAACGATAAAATGGAGGAGGAATGGTTCAGTAGCCGGACAAAAGGCAAAGCGTTAACCGCCACAAAGATTCGAGATGTGTTAAACCCTGCTCGCTCTTATGAAAATACAGATCCTCCTGCCGTAAGAGCTGATGCCTCTAATTCACAGTTCACTGGCCGTAGCCACGAGTTATCAATGGCAATTGCTGATCAATTGGTTAGGCATGGGAGTCTGGTTGATAAAGGAAGCTATGTTTTCGCAACCGGAACCGTAGAAGAGCATGGCTTGGTTGGCAATGTTAGCTACATAGAGATGAAGTTTAAAACTTTGGTTGCCCTAGCCGAAGAAATGAACATAAAGCATGCTGTGTTTTCAGTGAAAAACAAGAAAGAACTGCCAGATGATGCCAAAGGTCAATTATCCCAATTAGGTGTAGAGCTTCATCTGATAGAGAGTATTGATGATCTCGCCGAAGGCCTCTGGAAATCACCGAATAACTTTAAGGCTGCCAGCCCCACAAATGATCGGCCGCTTCCCCAAAAAGAAGGTGTTAAACCTCTTAAAGTGGAGTGGAAAATGAAATTTTGGTATATGGGACTTGTAGCGTCATTGGTTGTTGGCGGGACATTGTATATGGCCCCTGACAGCAACTTCACACTTGGTGATATTTCTGACGTTGTCAGCTTCGAGTCCATGACAAACAAAATACAAAAGCAGCATCGAATTTATGAGCAGGATGAATCCAACTGGGAGGCGCTAGTTGCACTTATTGAGCTTGTTGAACATGCCACACCCTCACAATACGACAAACTTCCAATGTCAGTTAAGGAACGTATACAACTAGCTCAGCAACGACAGAGAGAGAGTGACAGGCGCTTGACGCAGCTGAAGGGGGTCATCAATGCAGAGCAGGCTGCAGATAAAAATGAACGGGCTCACAATGTTTACAAGTCACTAAAAAATTTAGATAAAAACAGACTTAATGCTGTTGATCCTTACACGCTAGTTACTGCGGATGGTATCTCTGCAAGTTATCTGGCTGCCGATATGGCTGAACGATTAGAGGGGCAGCAGACTATCTATAGTCTTGAGCAAGCCTACAGCCACTACCAAACAACCTTTAGTGATCGCGCAAAGCAGGCTTTGTTGGATGAGCAGCCAGAGGCTCACGACATTCTCGTCACTTATCTGGGACTGCGACAGAAACTGGATGCCAAGTTATCCCAGCTATCTACGTTGGTTGATAGGTATACGTCTGAGAAAAATCAAAAAAAAATTAATCCCGATACTTGGGGCAGCATTGTGGATCTGAAGCGGTCGTTCAGTGAGATTGAGCAAACGGCGCTGACGGGTAAATACGCGCAGTACTGGCACGCAGCCAATATTGTAGAAAGAGGCTGGTCAACATCTGATTCGGAGATGGCCTCAATCCTTGAAAAACTATCGGATCATGATGATTCTGTTGAGCAAGGGGTTAATGCTCTGAAAGCATGGATCAATTCAAGTGCATTGACAAAAGCTAGGATGAACAAGGACCGAAAAGCATCAGTAGCAGTTCTGGATAAACGTCAAAACGCGTATGAAGCATGGAAGTTGGCTAATTCAATCAGGGTTGGTCAGCATGATGGGTTTAGCCAGCTCCATAACCGTTCTTATGATTCACTTAGCCAGACCCAAAAAATGATGTTTGAGGAGCAATACCCTGAGAAGCATCAGGTATTACTGGACTACAAACAAAAGCGCTCAGACAGTAATTCAAGGATGAAGGCCTTGTTAATTTCAGCAAGGGAATATGATAAAGAAAGAGCTGCCATTGCTCCTAATGTTAATGCCTGGACTAATTTGATTACTGCAGCAGATAAACTTACTGATTTTGATCATCAGGTGCATAATAGCGAGACGCAAGCGGCTGTCCGCAAAGCAGAACGCGCCAGAAAGCAGATGCAAGATAGCAATGCCAGATTGCAAAAGTTCTTATCTGCGATATCAAATTACACAAAGGCACGGAAAGATAAATCATCAAATCAGTCTGCTGTTAAAAGAAGTACTGACAACCTTGAAAGCGCAACAGCAGTTATCACATATCTTGATGTTGCTCGAATGAACCAAAGGCAGTTAGATACTTATCACTCGGTGGCGAGCCGATTTAGGATAACAAAACCCCAAAGATAAGCAAAAGTGAATAATATCCCCCATAAAGTAAAAACTGAATAAATTAAATAAACAGGGAAGGACAGTGATGAAATATAAAATAGCGGCAATAAGCGTAGCAATGGCCTTATCCGTTAATGTGATGGCTGATGATGTAAATCAAACGAAGTCACAGGAAGAAAGGTTGGATGCTGTCGAGTCAAATATTGAGGGCATGCAACAGGATATGGCAGTGTTGAGCAGTAGTATTAATCAGTTGGTGACACTGCTACAAACCCAACAAGCAAAAACAGCCTCAACACAAGCATTGCCATCAACTACAAGTGGTTCATCTGATGGTTTAGAAGTAGACGATTCTGTGCTAGATGAGTTTGAAGAAATACAAAATACTCACTCAATAACACCAGGTTTATTGGTCGACGTATATGTTATTGATGACGCCACATCTAAGTTGCCTACTGAACCAGAAGGGTTGTTGATTGCAACTTTAGACTTTAACAAAGGCGGGAACTTTAACTTTTACGAGCATTTAGAAGATGAGTCAACGAGAGGGGCTGGCCTAAACCAGACTATCGGCCTGCATTATAGAGGGAATTACCAATACGCAGCAAATGGGAAACATTTGTTTTCTTATACCCATAGTTCTGAACGAGCAAAGGTTGCTGGATATCATGAACGTCAGGGTAACTGTACCTCGACTCTGCTTTTAGATGACGAGCCTAAAATAACAATATCAGCGCCAATGGGGAATAAAAAAGGGGCAATAAATAGTACGACGAAACAAACGGTAATTGAAACAGGGGCAAGGCAAGGGACTTTTGGTGTTTGGTTTGTCTGCGATGTGAAGTGGGATAGTTATAAATATATAGAAAGTGCATATAGGCATGTAAACGTCGAAATAATGGCTAAGAGTCCAAATGATAGGAAGTTGGCGCTGATTGATCCGGGTGAGTTTACCCATTAACTCGTCATGTTAATAGGTCTAGTGACCGTAAGCTAACCACGATAGAACCCGGTTCGTTTGTGAATAATGGATAAATGGTTGTAAGCTAAGCCTTGCTTATAAGGCGATATAAGTAAGGCTAACTGTATATGGTGTAACTCAAAGACCTTTTTAGCGAAAAAATGGATTCATGGAGGAGTAGCTATAAGTGTGTACACAATATTGCAAAAAGATGACGTCTACCTTGCGGTAGACTTGTTAGGAAAAACAGCATTTGAAGAGATCAACGGCAATAAAGAAGAAGGTTTTTATATCTGTGTAGAAAACCAAGAAGGATAATTTTCCCAATAAGTTATAAAGAATAACAAGATTGCATTGGGTCATTACGATGAGTTTGCTGACTAAATTTATATTTCAACTTGCTCAGCATTACCTGTTGGCGTGACATATGAATAATGCCTTGGTGTTGTTTGTGCAACGGGAAAGACTGGAGTTGGTATTTTCAAGTTTATAGGGGAAAACTTGTTTAAGCAGCGTTATGGTACGAATATTTATGATATTCAAACAATAACTAAAATGGTTATGCACGAGTTGAAATCGAAATGCGTTGAAATAGGT
>NZ_JANEYT010000124.1 GCF_024357955.1 Photobacterium pectinilyticum | reverse complement strand
CTCATCGTTATATATAGTAACTTAAAAGGTGTATATTGTGTATTAAGGCAGAGAAATCTGCCTTTTTTTTGCGTAAGTAAATTAATAGGTATACAGTTAATTGTGTGTACAATATGTATAGGGAAAACATGATTTGTCATCAGTAAAAGTCAGAGCGACGATTGTCGAGGACAATACGGGCATCAAAAGCCAACTACCTATCTTGCTGACAGAGCAGGGAGAGTTAAGTACGGTCACAGACTACCTACTCAAGCTAGAAGCGGACGGTGTGAGTAACTCCGTCATGAATGGATTTCTTCAAGCTGTGTCCTTGTTGCTGGATTATATGGAAGCAAATAGAGGATTGTTTGACGATCCGAAGTTGCTCTTCCAGACCTTTTCTAAGCGGTTGTACACAGGAACCATTGGTGAGGATGGGATTGATCCCTCTGGTTTATATTGGGTGCCAAGTTCAACCAGTAATGTGAATAAACATATTCATCGACTCACGGCGTTTACCGACTGGTTAACAGCAAAACAAGGCACCGCGTCCATGAACCCATTACGTGATGCTACCCCGCATGAGCAGCGATTGAATTACGCCGCTTGGTTTCGTAAAAACCAGAATGATTTT
This sequence comes from Photobacterium pectinilyticum, assembly GCF_024357955.1. Classification (GTDB taxonomy): domain Bacteria; phylum Pseudomonadota; class Gammaproteobacteria; order Enterobacterales; family Vibrionaceae; genus Photobacterium; species Photobacterium pectinilyticum. Next base: position 8,747 of record NZ_JANEYT010000124.1, on the reverse strand, counting down.
CTCGGCCATATCGAAGATAAGACCGTCAACAAAACCATCCGTAAGGCGCGAACCATCAAGGGGCGCACACCACTCACCAATACCGAAGATGACGCTATCGCCTTTCCTGAACAGTATTGGGAAGATTTTTATATGAATGGCATTGGTGGTGCAAGTGACCCACGAGTGGCACTCAGGGATAAACTCATACTCCTGCTCATGCACGGTGGCGGGTTACGCGAAAGTGAAGCTTTAACGCTTTGGGTTACAGATGTGTTTGAAGACCCCTATAACCCAGATAGTGCTATCGTTCGAATTTACAATGAAATCGATGGCACTGCGCCAAGTGACCCTGAAGTTCGCTCTAAAAATCAGTATAGAGAAACGTACCTAAAAGAAAAGTATGCGCGTATCCCTCGCCAGCGCATGAAGGGCACCGCACATCTCGGTTGGAAATGTCGTGTGGTTGACCATCCAGATAAGTATATACAGGTTCAATGGTTTCCAACCGACTATGGCAAAGTGTTTATGTCACTTTGGAAAAACTATCAAAAGTACCGCGCCAGCATCGACTGTTACCACCCTTATGCGTTTATTTCTTTTCATCACAGGGCGTTAGGCAACCCTTACACCATCAACGCTTTCCATGATAACTACGCCAACGGTCTGAAACGCATTGGTTTAGAACCAAACAAGGCAGAAGGCAAAGACCCTCACGGACATCGACATAATTACGGCAGACGATTAGAGCGCTCAGGAGTTAACCCCTTGGTGATTAAACGTTGTATGCACCACAAGAACCTAGACTCACAAGCACCATACACAGGCAAAGCTCAGCAGGAAATCTCTGACGAACTGACCCAAGCCACACTGCAACTGGCGAACCCCGAATCCAAAGTTAACACGCTCGACTGGAAAGCACTGGTTGAGCACGGTTTTGATGACATCGACCCGCAGGGCTACTTCACTGGCAAACATCCAAAATTGAGAGGTAAATAATGGCGAAAAATGACGGGCGATCTTCGGACTTAACCTTCTCTTGGATGCTGACCACACTTGGTGCTGAATGGCTACAATGGCAGGAATTAGCAGCAGAGTGGATGGCAGGACAAACCGCAGGCATTGACCATAAACAAATAGCTTTGACTCGCTTCTTCGAGTCCTATATTAGACAGTATGCGAGCTATGCGATAGGTGATATATCGTTGTTTTTTAAGGGATACCAAGGGCATCAATGTTCTAGTGAAGAGCTGGAGACATTAGTCAGGAAAACACAAAACTCTTCTAAAGCAATCCAATCAGGAGTAAACGTCCCCTGTGACTTCATCGACTTTGTAATCCAAAAGGTGTTTTCTGAAGAGGATGATAATGGCAAGTTAGTGTCATTGCTTGAAAATCCGCTGAGCAAAATCAAACGACAGTATTCGCCCACAGAAACTGTACGTAACCCTCTGCCGTATCGATATATTCAAGATTTGCGCCAAATTCTCTGTCCGCTGCCTGATAAAACTGAACTCACAGTCATTGAGCAAAACCTTGAACAAGGTGAAGCCTTGCTTCCCCCTTATCACTATCGTCACTTCAAGCACTGGACATGGGCGCAACAGCAAACGGGTCAACATAAAACAGGTGGTGATGGTGATTGGTTTGAAGTTGAACCAGAACTGATTGATAAAACCGACCCCGACTGTGTATGGCGTACTAAAAAAATAGTTCGCAAAGGCAATGAAACCATCCTTCACCAAATATGGTCGCCCGTCAAAGCGATGGTGATTTTCATGAAACTCCACTTACCACTGCGTACCTATCAAGTGAGGATGCTAGATAGCGGTGAAGCCGATACGTGGCGCTACGAAAACACTCAATGGGTGCTTAATACTAAACATGATTTTGCACTTGGCAGTGAAAAGCGTCCATTTGGTAAAGGCATTTTTCGCCGAGTTCATGACACCATGACAGGACAATATTCAACAGGCTTATATATCAATACCAATAAAACCGCCGATCAAAACAAAGGTGAGCTAGAACGTGGTTACATCATTCCGTGGCAAAATAATGAAGTATTGTACTGGATAGAGAAATTGCGCAATTGGCAAGAAAAGTACAACCCAATTGATAAGCCAACCGACTGCACCACATTACTTACTAAGCACACTGATAAGAAAAAATCGAAAGCACAACTGGAAAGTATGGGGGATATTTCATTTCTATTTCGAGAGGCATCGGCAAAGGGAATTGATAGAGCTAAACCTATTAGGGACGATGCTTTAGACCCTTTCTGGTATCAACTCCTTCTCGCGTTAGAAAATCAATTGACTGAACGTGGTTATGGTCTCGATAACGGAGAACGGTTGAAGCTAGTTTCCGAATATCCAAAGGATATTCCTATGTCGCGACGTTACAGTACAAACTTTCCATTACATAGCTTAAGAGTTTCACTTATCACTGCCTATACGATGGATACCCAACTCCCATTACCTGTAATATCCAAACTATTGGCAGGGCATACGCGTCTATTGATGACAATCTACTACAACAAGATAACCCCGTCAGTAATGGCTGAAAAAATGGACGAAGCACATGGTGAGTTGGATGCTAAATCTAAGCAATCTGTGCGTAACTTCCTTAAAGACGCCTCAATGGATCAAATTCAATGCAAGATGGTGTATCACAGTGATGATAGCATTCAGGCGGCACTGGTTAATCGTAACCCGATTGGTTGGGAAGAGCGATCATGCGGCTTATGCTTGGTCGGTGGCAACACCGTGAAATCCGATGAACTCAGCACCCTTGGTGGTTGCTGGAATGGTGGTGAGTTAATTAAAAACTCGAACAACCCACACGGTAAAGTCTATAGCAGTGTACCCCATAGCTTTGAAAACTGTATTTGTTGCCGCTGGTTTATTACCGAGGCTCGCTACCTGCCTGCGCTCAACGCCCACTTTAACCAACTGAGCTATAAAGCACATCAGGCCGCCAACCTATCTGTAGAGATTGAAGGTGAACTGGAAGCATTGAAAGACGAACAGTTCTTCTGTGAAGAACAAGGCAAGCCATTTATCAAGCACGATGAACTGCAAGCCCTACAGCGCCGCTATGAAAAACAGCAAGTCGAAACTGATGAATACACAAAAGACCTAGTGGCTTGCTTTGAACTAATCATCAAAATCATGCGTGTCGAAGAAACCAGAAATGAGGATGACACCAAAGATAAACTGATTGCGGTTGGCTCTGAGCAAGATGTCAGTCATGCCTTGAAGTTTATCGAAACCGACTCCGAGTTGCTGCACCTATCGCTGCTTTGTGATGATGCGGAGTTCTATCCTGATTTACAGGATGAGTTACGTAAAACGCCTGCGATAGAAAAGCGCTCTCGCCAACTTAGCCGTGTGCTGATGAAAAAAGGCTTTGAGCCGATTTTCATGGAAATGGACGACAAACAACAGCTCATCGCTGCCAATGCGATGCTACGCCAAATGGCGAAAATTGCTGACCCTGACGACAAACTTGAAGGCTACCGCAAAGTGGCTAACTACATTGAGGCAGGTGAATACCTGACTGATAACAAGTTGCTCTCAGAAGGTATTAATGCCCTTACCGATAAAGCTATAAATCTCGATGGCATTGCGCTACCGAGCTTATTGGAGAAATAATGGAACTCGATATTGATGTCATTCTGGCTGACTTAAAAGAAGGCAAAGTGCCTCGCACCCAGCAAAACCTCGATAAGCTCAACGACATACTGAAAAGCTATGCGGAATCAGGTCAGCGTGACTTCTCCATCACACAAATTGGGCGGGTGTCTACTGAAAATGGTGGGTTGGCGTATGAGGCTTTGCGTGCTACCCGTAACAAGCACTACCGAACACTCATCGAAGCATGGGCGGCAAAGTGCAATACCAGTACCAAAAAACCGCTATCCAACACCTCACGGTCTAAATCCATCCCTGCGGATAATAAACTGTTGGAGCGCATCCCAGACCCTGCGGTACGCGCCTTGTTTGGTCAAATTATTGCCGAGCGAAACCGTTACCGAAAAGAGGTCAATTTGCTCAAGCAACACGCCAATATCACCATCGACAAACGCCCTGTGCGCCAGTTTGACACCACCACAGAACCAAACGTGGAAGTGCTGCCATCCCTATCAGGCGTACTCATTGAATCGGAGAAAAGAGCCTTAGCGTATGCCATATCTGATGAATGTATGGAAAAGAACGGCTGGCAAACCACTCAGGCGGGACAGGTGAAAGACACGGAACTCAATGACGAAATATTCCCGCGAGGCTTTGTCACAGGGCTTCGCAAACTATTGGGTGAGGTAGATGGTTAATGGCAAGTGGGCAGCAGAAAGCGCAACAAAACCTTGAGGCATTTGAGGTCTGGAAAGCCACACAGACAGATGATGACTTTAAACAAATCGTATTCCGAGGTCAGCTTAATCGCATCGAAGTGGCAAAGGGTATCGGTTGTGGAAAATCAGCTTTAAACCAAAACCCTGCCCTCAAGAAAGCACTCAAAACCTTAGAAGATGAGCTGCGCGATAAAGGTGTCCTGCCACCATTGACCGATGCTGCCAAGAAGAATGCGGATAAGCCCATAGCCTACGACAACACAGCGAATCGTAAGATGCTCGATTCAAAGCGGGTATCGTCATTAGAAGCTGAGAACATTGAATTGAAAGCCAAGGTCAAGGAGCTTGAAAAACAACTTGAGCGCTTTGGTGAGCTATCTGAAACCTTATCCGAAATGGGGTTGATGCCACGATGAATACCGCTTTGTATGAAGACCAGATGCGTGTCACCAGTATCCCTTATCGCACAAGTAAACTCGTGATATTCAGCGGTGTGCCGCTGGCGAAAGGCTCTTACAAAACCAATAGTGGAAAGTATTACGTCACCATCAAAGCCCACCCTGATAGCATCCCAGTACCACCTACGTTGGGTCAGCATTGGTCAGTCAAAGGCACTCGCCAGATTGAAAACATGGAGGTAGGCGATTATGTGATGCAGCAACACACCTATGAATCGCCAGAGCATATCGAATGCAGCCTTCCCGAAACAGGAGAGCAGTTGATACGCTTTATTGCGAATGGAGCTGAGTTCAAGGGTATTGGTGAAAATAAGGCCAGAGAGATTTGGGAGCACCTTGGCAAAGGTTTCCACTCCACCCTGAAGAGTGACACACCTGAATCAAGGGAGCGCCTCAGGAAGGTGCTGACCGAAGGTTCAATCGACGCATTGTTCAAGGGTTATGCCAAGTATAAGAACCTTAGCTATTGCAACTGGATGACCGAACATAAGATACCCGCAAACATCCAGCAAAGGCTTTTGAAACACCACGGCGAGGAATCTATCGACGCTATTAAGCACAACCCCTATGTGCTGATGGGCTTCGGAATGTCCTTCAAGGGCGTCGATGAGATGGTAGCCAACCCCAATACCAGCTACCAAATCGGCCTAGATGACAGTAGGCGCTTGAGTGCCGCTCTGGAGGCGGCTTTACGTCAGGAGGTCGATAAGGGACACACCTACACCAACCAGACCCGCCTTCGCCCATATTTGAATAAACTACTCAAAGATAAGGCACTCGCTACCGAGGCGTTTAAGTCTGGGTACAACAAGGCCCAGTACCTCCTCAACCCCGAGACAGGGACGTACCACCCCACAGCACAACTGCTCATGGAAAGTGTCGTCGCCAAACGGCTAAAAAAGCTGGCTGCACAAAACGATCTTTTTGATGAACAGGCCAATAGTGCCTATTGCCATGCGGCTGGTGAGCTGCCTTATGACCTAACCGATAAACAGGTCGAAGCGGTTATGACCTGTTTGGATAACGCTGTCAGTTGCATTACAGGTGGTGCAGGGACAGGCAAGACGACGGTACTCAGGACGGCACTTCGCGCCTACCACCAAATGGGCTATGAAATACACGCCGTGGCGCTCAGTGGCCGTGCCGCAATGCGCTTACATGAATCAATAGGCTTTTTTACATCAACGATTGCTAGGTTGCTTAAGGATGTGCCTATTGAACCAGAGGACAACCGATGTAAACACCTCCTCGTCATTGATGAAGCCAGCATGGTTGACCTACCGACCATGTACCGTTTAGTGAATCACATTCACCCGTCAGTGCGGATAATTTTGACTGGTGACCCAGACCAGTTACCACCAATTGGTTGCGGGAAGGTACTTGCGGATATTGTCATGGCAAAGACCATTGCCAACACCATGCTGGACATCGTCAAAAGACAGGAAGGCAGTACAGGCATCCCTGAATACTCGAAGCTCATTAATCAAGGCACCGTGCCAGAGCAGTTGTCGACGGGGGCAATAGTATTCCATGAAACCAATAAGGATGATATCGCACAAGTATGCTGTTCTCTGTATCAGCAATCACCAGAGAATAGCCGTGTAATGGCTCCCACGAGAGCCTTAGTATCTGACATTAACAAACTCACCCAATCAGCAGTTAACTCTGATGGGGAGCGGCTTGAATTCCAGATCAATGGCGATAAGTTTTTCATGGATTTGAGGCTGGGTGATACCGTTCTGTTTACACAGAACCATTATGAGGACGGCATCCAAAATGGCTCCTTAGGCACGCTGACCAATGTAAAGAATCTGGGTGAAACTTATGGTGAAGTAACCCTCGATACAGGGGATAAAGTTGAAATCACTCAACCATTACTGGACTGTATGGAATTGGGGTATGCCATAACCCTTCATAAAGCCCAAGGCTCTCAATTCCCTCGTATCATTGTAGCGTTACAAGCGGGAAGGATTGTTGATAGATCATGGATATATACAGCAATCACACGGGCTGAGGTTGAGATTCATATTGTAGGAAGTGCCGAGGCATTCAAGACGATCATTGAGCACCCAAGCAATGTTCACCACCGAAATAGCTTCTTACTCGAAATTCTCAAAACGGCATGATGATTGGGGTTTCATCGCGGAGCGATATAAGGGCGGAAAGAACGCTAAGGGGTTGCAGGACGTGAATCCGCCCGAAGCCCAGCGAAGCTGCAACTAGGCCAGTCTGGCAGTGTTAGTGCGCAGCGCGCCCCCTGATAGGCCGCTTTTGCTCTGCTACAGATAGAGAAAAGCCCCGCTATCTAGTAAGTGTTGGTCGCACTTACTATCAACTAACGAGGCTGCTCTGTACCAAGACTTTACCATTGTAGCTTCGGCTACAACTGGCGTCTACTGGCTCGTTTCAAGTTCGCACTTATGGCAGCGACTCTCCTTTGAACTCAACTTTAGCCCAAACGATATGTGCAGTCAATTACAGCCACTTTCAGGCATTAGGTGGGTATTATCATCTGAAATGGGTTCAGCAAGGTTTCTGCTTGTCTACCTTCCGAACCGAAAGAAATTTTTCTGACGGGTAAGCACCACTTACCAGTTCGTTTCATAGTTGGTTTTGTTGAGTTAAAAGGGAATGTTGGGTGAGAGGTCGGTTTTCAATAGGAAAATCGGCTATTTAACATATATGAAGATAATGCGTCCCTTGTGCGGCCATTCATAACTTGTGTTTACACCATACCTTGTCCCACGTTTTCGTGAGATTTGAAAATCTCACTAATTCGAAGGATTCATGGCCGTTGTTCATCAATTTGGAAATTGACATTGTACAGGCTCAGATATAGTTTTACTTAGGAGCTGGTATGAGCCGCCCTGCTCTTTAAATTATCGAAAGCGGAACGCGCTGCGCTTGGTCAGCCAGACTGTAAGAGTCAAGCAGACCACTGATTACCTAACCATTGGTGACCATGTTAAGTCCTAGTTGAAGCGTAACAAGGCCAACAGCAAAGTTGCAAAAAGTTAAAAAGCCCAGTCTTGACTGGGCTTTTTAACTTCAAAGTCTGGCATTTACTGCGACCATTCTTGAAATCTGAATTTTAGTAACAACTCTCATTTAATCATGTGGTTACTTAACCCACTATCTTATAGCCACTACATGATAGTGGGTCGGTCATTTCGTAATTAGATTTCATTCGAAAGTGCTTTACTGGCTCCTTTACAGCGGTACTTTGACGTACAGTGCAGACTTGCCATTCTTACATTAGATCGAAAAATAAGGAGGGTGCATGGCTAAAGTGACTTCGAGGAGAAGAATTACTTTACCTATAGACCTGTGCATTGCCGCCAATATTAACGCTGGTGATGATGTTGAAACATTTGTTGATCGACAAGGTGTTATATCAATCGTTAAACAACAAGCAGGCGCGGCAAAAGGTATATTAAAAAATACACCTATCTGCCCTTTTGTGAATGAAAATGACTTAGAGAGTGGTATTTGATAATCACAGATAATTGTAGTTCGCTGGTTTTGCATGTACATGTGTGATCAACATGCCACCAAATCTGCACTCCTGAATACGTCTATACTGGACATATCGGAGTACAGATTTGGCAGGACTGATACCCTTGGATTGGGATGAAATCCTTAATAAACATTGGCAGGTCAATTCTGGCAGCATTCTATAAGTGGCGATGTACCGATTTACCTCACTCACTCACCAAAAACTGCCAATTTTTAACTCGAACAAATTCATTTTAGTCAATGTTGTCCAGTTGATTACGTGTTAGTAGAGTCGACATAATGTTATGGACATCGTGAGTCATCTATTTCTCAGTCATTGATGAAAAAAACGTACACACCAATATACATAGTGTGTACGTTGTTAATCAACTTCACAGCCCCTGTGGTATATAGCCTCTCACTCACTCACTCGGTAGTGAACATGGTTTTTACTGTATACTCCT
>NZ_JANEYT010000123.1 GCF_024357955.1 Photobacterium pectinilyticum | reverse complement strand
AGCCAGCGATTGTCTTTAAAGAAATGGCATTGGCTGCTTGATATTGGAGAGTGTCGCACTTCGCAGTTGAATTCGGGCTTAAGCCCTATGTGGTTGATTTTAAAAACGCTGTTTTTAAATACGTGCGTGTTTTTGATTGTAAATGGTTGTGTAGATAGCAAATTTATGCAAAGTAATAACAGTGAATGTAAGGGAATGTTATTGTGTGGAGGCGAGGTGAAAGCCACCGCATATAGCCAGTGGCACAGTTAGTTGCATTGTCGCGGGAAGTGATGGTCTTTTAAGGTGTTGTTTTGGTTGCGTTTTGTGCAGTTAATTGGCTGTCTTGTTCTTTCATGAAGAGTATCAGCTCATCAATGTCATGTTGCGTTAGTTGTAAGTTTGGCATCGGAACTTGGTTGTACTCTTCAAACAATGCGATAGCGGTTGGATCTTTTTCTTCCAGCATTTTATCGGGTTCTTTTAACCAGCGTCGAAGCCATGATTCTTCTCGTCGTGTGGTAACTCCACTAAGGTTAGGACCTAATTTATTTTCTTCTAGCGAGTAAGAATGGCAGGTCACGCACCTTGTACGGTAGAGATAAAGTCCCTGTGATTCTTCATTGAGCTTTGGGGCTTTGTCATATGATGTATGTTGTGTTGTTGATGATGTCTGCCAGTTGTGAAGCCAATCACCGACCATGGCAGCAAGAACGGCTGTATCCTCGTAAGGGGAGCGCTTCATCCATCTTCCCGTTGCTTCGTTACCGATGATCAAGCTGAGATTGTGATCCAACTCGCCGTCATCAGACACTTCTAAGTCATCAATGGTTAATCCGAGCTTAGTTCGAAGTTCATTGATCTCTTCCTGGTTGCCGGTGAGAAAAAACCAACCTGGGCCAATTTGATATTGCTGAGCATAGTCATTGAGCCTTTCTGGAGTGTCATGCTCAGGGTCGATTGATATGGAATAGAAAAAGACATCTTTTCCAACGCGATCACCCAATTTTTTTTGCAGCGCCACTAATCGAGCAGTCTCCATCGGGCAGACGTTCTGACAGCGAGTAAAGATAAAATTGATGAGCACGACTTTGTCTTTCAGTAAATCATCATAGAATTTTACCTTGGTATTGTTATGGGTAATCAGCTCAGTATTCGGAAAGTAATTCTCTCGCCATTTAGCCGCCATTGCCGAAAAACTAACGGTCGCTAGTGACGTTAATAACATAGCCAATAAAGGTAGAGATTGATTTTTTTTCATTAAGAAATCTCCTAGATGGCAACATATTGTTGCCATCTAATTAGGCGTTTATCGGGAGTTTATTGAAGCGGTTAATCGTCGTTGAAATCCTTTTTGGCGTCCACATCCCCTTTCTTGTAGGTAGACAATGTAAAGGAATCGACATAGCCAACACCTTCCCATGTTGGCATTGGGGTTCTGATAGGCATGGTTTGCCCTGGCTTTTCAATATCCCAACGCAGTAACTGGGCATGATCTTCATGTTGAGTGTTGTGACAATGCTCCATATAGCTGCCCATAAACTCCCTGAATCGGATGGCCACAGTGACTTCACGGCTGCTGTCTTTGACATCACCTATTCGATAGATGTCTTTTCTTGCCCATTTTTCCCACTCTGGAGGTTTGCTACCGTCACGACTGAGGATCTGTCCTTCTTCGAAGTGAATATGGATTGGATGACTCCAGCCCCCGCCACCGCTAATGTGCCAGATCTCAACATCCCCGATGTTAGGTGCTGCCGACAGCCTTTTAGGATCGGCTGCAAACCCAGAGCCACCATCTGTTTTGATGGTCCACGGTGCGGAGTCTGTACCGCTGCTTCGACCAAACTCAAAGGAGCGATGTCGGGCGTTGGCTAATTCCGTTTTAGTGAATTTTGGACGCTTGATCATCTTCTGTTTACCTTTGACGAAATCAGCGGGGTTCATGCTGTGGTCGATACCTTCGTAACTCTTAACCCGAAACTCCATGAACTTCCCTACAGCAGGATCACAGGTGTTTCCTTTCTTAAAAGGGTCACTAAATGCTTTGGAACGGCTAAAAGTACTTTCAGGTTCCCGACCATCTTCATGCTCCATTAGGTTGACCAAGTAGATTTTAGTGCCAGGCTCAAATTGGCTGAAATCTATAATGATGTCATAGCGTTCACCAATTGCTTGGGTCGGAAGTTCGCCTTTTTCAAAGAAAACGCTGTGCTCCATGATGTTACCGTCATTAGCAATCATATAGACTGGCACAGGGTCTTTATCCTCGGTCATAACCGCAATTTTCATCCAACGGGAGACGGAAGCATTGAGGAGTCGGAAACGATACTGTCGAGCTCTGACATCCATATAAGGCATGTACTGCCAGTTCACCAACATCCGATCGCCAAGAAAGCCGTCTAGGTTAAATATATTGAAAAACAATTGCCCCTGTTTGTCCCAAGCCTTATCGGCCAGTATTAAATTAACGTCATAATCGCGGTTCCCCCAGTCGAGGTGAGAGCCACTGGGAAAACGAAGATTAACGCCGTCGTTGATATATTCATTACCTCGGTCTAATGAGCTATAGAGGTTCAGACTGGCAGCGTTGCCTTTATAGACATTTTGTGCAGTGAAATCGAGCATGTGATCATGGAACCAGAGTGAGCTCATTGTTTCTCTAAAGTCACCCGGTACTTTCCTTATTCCTCCATTGCCATCTGGGCCACCAGCTCGGTTATCTTTTCCTTTTTTATTGACGTGATCATGTCCCGCCAAAATCATTGGCCAACGATAGTCATAGTATTGGCCTGGAAAATAGAAAGCTTGAGTATACCCATCACTCTCTGCTGGGTTATGGCCATTGTGCTGGTGGGTGGTAATAGTGTGCAGGCCAAAGCCACTGTTGGCTGAGGGTGATATGGGTAACGCATTGTAGTGCCGGAACAATACCGGGTAGCCATAACGCATTTTCAATAACTTTGGTGGAAATGTACCGTCAAAAGTCCATAGCGAATTGGCTTGTTGAACTGGCATTTTAGGGTGAAACTGAGCGGGAATCCCGTTCGTGGTTGCCTTGAAATCATTGCTGAGGTTTGGCTGTTTATCCCAGTTAAAAGTGGAGTGGTAAAGGCCGCCATCTTTAAACTCATCGGATTGATATTGATGAGTTTGGTATTGATCGCGAAAACCTCGATTTACCCGCACGCCAGATTGTGCTGTAACAGTATACTCCTCAGGATAGAACTCGCTCCAACGTTGGTGTGCCCAGTCTATGCCTGGCGGTCGGCCTTCAGCAGGAGGATTGACTAAGCCTAGGCCAAGAACGCTGTTTATTTTATCTTTCCAAGGGTTGTGATCCGACGTATTAGCGTATGAACCAGAATGTGATTTATCCGGAATTGGATACAGGGTTTGTCCCATAAAGTTATCCAATTTATTACCGGCAGGTGATGAGTTTTTATCACTAGGGGTGGGGAAGGGGTTACCTGGATTTGATGAATATGGAAGCGGAATCGTCCCAAACTCTTCCAGTCGATAAAGAGCCTGTGTAAAGGGTTCGGCACCAAATAATGGACTTAGAGACGCCCCCGTGGGGATATCGCATTTAGCCTGCAGGTTACCAGAATATAAAATACATGAGATGATACAAGTTAGGGCTCCTGTTTTCGTTGTTTGATGATTTTTTCGTGTACCGCTTAAATTATTAGTATAATTTGTATTATTCATTTTGAATACCATACAAATAGAGTTGTCGTATTTACGTGTGGATTCGCCTACAGTTGATAGGCGATGAAGAAAGCGTAGCAGAATTAAAAAATGGCACAAATTGTATGGTTTTCTCTGTCGTTGCTAAGGTGTTGATAATTAGGTCGTATTCATCTTTGGTGGTAGCATTAATATATTGTAATGTATGGTTTTTTCTACATTTATTTTTTATATATAAAAAAGAAATAAAAAATCACCTGTAATAATTAAAGAGTTTTATTATTATAAATTTGTTTTTTAAATAATTGCAATTGTGTTTATTCTGTCTAGGTTATTTGTTGATCTAATGAGTAAACCTAAATAAAAGTTATAATTTAATGGTATTATTTTTATGTATTAAATATTTGTCTGTATTTATTTGACTTTATGTTGACAGTATTTGACTAGTTTGATTCATGGTTCGTGAAACTCCTGCACCATAACTGTTAATATCGAATCGATTTTGGGGGCGGTGTCTTTCGTTCAAGGTGACTCAAGTCAATTTTGTATTGCTGCTTTAATAAGTTGATAACCACATCTAACTCTCTTTTCGGGGCTTTGTTATTTACAAGGTAGTAGTAAAGATTGATGGCGCGCTCTTCAGCCATTGATACCTCCAAACAAGAATATTCAAGAGTGCGTTCAGCATAACCATTTCTGTAGTGATGATAATTGCGGTTGAGTGCAAATTACTTTTAATGTGTGATAACAATCTAAGCGGGGTAACGCAATTTATAATTTCGTTCTAAGCAGTGACGGCTACTGATGCCTTTAACACCACTGATATCTCATTTTCACAACTTTCACAATTTTAACATTTAAATGCAGTTTTATTTGATGCAACATCGGTATGACAATAAAACCTGATGCTTATGTGTCGAGCCTGATACTACGGTGTCAGGTCACCAATAATCAGACGTTCTAAATGAGAAGGAGTACTCAATGCGTTCAATGATCAAAAAAGGGATTATCTCTCTGGCACTGGCGGTTTCTTTACCCGTTGCGGCGGCTAACTACACCATAGGTACTGGTAGCCAAAGTGGGACTTACTACCCTTTAGGCGGTTTGCTGGCCAAGGTTTGGAGTGAGAATATCGAAGGTTTCAATATGCGCGCTGAAGTGACGGCGGCATCGGTAGAAAATGTTATTAAAGTGTCGACCCAGCAGCAACTTGCTGGTATCGCAATGGGTAACGTTGTACAACAAGCCTATCGAGGAACAGAGCCGTTCCCGCGCAAGATGGATGTCTCTGTGTTGTTTGCACTATATCCCAATGTTGTTCAGTTCATGGTTCCAGCAAATTCAGACATCAAGTCCGTTGCGGACTTAAAAGGTAAACGTGTTGCGCTGGGTGCGCCGGGCTCAGGTACGCGTGTGAGTGCGCTGAACATTTTGAAAACCTTGGGCATTGAAGAGGGTGACGTGCGCGGTCAAGCACTGAATTATACCGCGACCACTGAAGCGCTGGCTAACGGTCAGATTGATGCCGGCGTAATTGTGGGTAGCCTAGGTGTAGGTGCAATCACAGAGTTAGCGCTGACGCGTGATATCCGTATTTTGTCATTCAGTGATGAAGAAATAGCGAAAATCAACCAAGACAACGCTTCATACAGCGGTTTGGATGTTGATGCTGACAGTTACCGTAATGTTCCTGCCTTCCAGGCTCCAGCCGTTTGGAATGTACTTGTGGTAAAAGGGGACCTGGATAAAGACTTAGCGTACGAGATGACCAAGGTGGCTTTCGATAACATCGATCAGATCCGCCAGTCTATCGGCGTAACCAAGTTCACTACTGTTGAAAACATGAACAAGTTGGCAGGTATTCCACTGCACCCCGGCTCTCAGCAGTTCATGGATGAGAAAAAATAAATAACCGAAGTAAAACCTATCGGCATCGATGGTTGAAGTAATACCCCCGAAGTCACTCGGGGGTACATAACATTGCAGTTTACAAGGAGTTCGCAATGACCCATTCTTCGGCGTTAAATCACAGGATAACTGAGCGTTTAATGCAATTGGCAGCGGTTGCCGCCGTTGCTTTATCAGTGTTTCAAATTTGGCAGGGACTGACCGCCAACCTCTCCGCTCCTGTATTTCGCCCTGTCCACCTATGCTGGATCCTCGCACTGGTCTTTCTCGTGAAGCCTTTGGTGAAAGTGGACAACCGTTTCTACTTGCCTGCAAGGCTGGTTGATTTATCCATGGTATTGGCCACCCTGTGGGCTGCACAGCATATCGTCCGTTTTGACTATGATGACATTGGGTTCTTACTTGATGGGCTAGGGACTAATGATATTCTGGCGGGCTCTATTTTGATTGTGACCTTGTTGGAAGCAACACGGCGAACAGTCGGTATAGTCATGGTGGTGATTGCCGGATTCTTCTTGTCTTATGCCATGTTTGGCGACATCTTACCGGCCAGTGTGGCAAGCAAAGGCTTTGCACTGGATGAGATCATCCGTTTCCATATTTATTCCACTAACGGTGTGTTTGGTGCGCCACTGGCTATTGCAGCAGGGGTGGTATTTATTTTCGTGCTGTTCGGGGCTTTTTTACAAGTGACCGGAGCCGGACAGTTTTTTATTGATGCGGCGTTTGCTGTTGCGGGTAAATATCGTGGCGGCCCGGCGAAAGCGAGTGTGGTTGCTTCTGCGGCATTAGGGTCTATCTCGGGATCGGCGATTGCCAATACGGTGACCACTGGTGCTTTGACAATTCCAATGATGAAAAAGCTGGGCTATAAGCCTGAGCAAGCGGCAGGTATTGAAGCTGCAGCGTCTACTGGCGGGCAAATTATGCCACCAGTGATGGGAGCGGGTGCCTTTGTCATGGCCCAGTTTACCGGTATTGCCTATAGTGAAATCTTACTGGTTTCGATTGCCCCGGCCATTTTATATTTTGGTTGTACTTTGCTCTATGTTCACTTGATGGCCTGTAAGCTCGGCCTCAAAGGTATGGATAAAGTCACGCAGCTGAAAATAGTGATGAAGCAGGGATGGCATTTCATTGTTCCATTAATTTTGATCACCAGCTTATTGTTAATGAGCTACTCGCCAGTGCTGGTTGGTATTGCGGGTTGTAGTGCCATTTTGGTTGCGGCGATGTGCCGGAAACACAGTCGTATAAGTCTTCGTCTTTTCCTTGAAGGGATGAAAGAAGGGGCGCTACTGGCATTGCCTATTTCTGTTGCCTGTGCCACTGCCGGTATTGTGGTTGGGGTTGTTGGCCAAACCGGTATTGGCCTGCAGTTTACCCAGTTCCTGATGGCATTATCTGGTGGCTATTTGTGGTCGGTAATGGCGTTAATTGCTGTAGCTGCGGTGATTTTGGGAATGGGCTTACCAGTAACCGCTGCCTATATCGTGTTGTCAATTATGGCGGTGCCTGCGTTGACTGAGCTTGGCTTAAGCATTCTGGCCGCGCACATGATCGTGTTCTGGTTGTCGCAAACCTCAAATGTAACCCCACCCATTGCCTTGGCTGCGTTTGCCGGTGCAGGCATTGCCGGTGCTTCTCCTATGCAATCAGCGGTACAAGCATTCAAGTTGGCGCAGGGCTTCTTCCTGATCCCGTTGATGATGGCATTTTCACCGCTTATCTATGATGGCGAGAACTTGTTTGGCTTTATGTTTGCGATAGTGACCACCATCGCGCTTATTGTCGCCTTTGCTGGCGCGATTGAAGGGCGGTTGATAAAGCCGCTGTCAGTCGTGGAGCGCTTGGTATTGCTGATGGTGCCATTTGCACTGATTTTCAGTGGATTAGCGATTAAATTGGCAGCCGTTGCTGTAGTGATTGTGATTTTGTCACTTAACGCATTTCGCCGCAGGGAAAGTAGTGCGACGTCAGTATAGAGGCTAGACACAGTCAAAATGAAACAAAGGGGGGAGGTGAGGTGGCTTCCCCCTTATTTTATGCAACTATTTAAACTGATTATCTAATACCAACCTACTTTGCAGAAAAGAAGATATCGCCATAATAGGCTGTGACCGCCTGGTCGCTGTTATCGGTATCCGTCATGATGGCAATACCATTAAGATCGCGATAAGCCTCACGGTTAGCTTGCTCGCTTCCTTTATCCCCAAACATATTGATGAAATCTTGGTAGACATTTCGTTTTTCACTTTGCCATTGAGAAACGCTATCAGCTTCTCCTCGAATCGCTATCATTTGAACTTTTTCTCCGGCAAATGCATTACTCCAACGTGAAAATCGTGGTTGGTTGCTAGACCACACATAATTTATCGCCTTGCTGGATGAAGACAACAATTTAGTACCGATAGCTAAATAGATCCGGGCTGCGTAATCGTCCCCGTCCTTGGTGGTTTCATTGAGCCCCTTTAACTGATTCTCTACCCGCCAGGACCAATTAAGGTAAGGGGTTTCCACGAGATCGATGCGTATGGGCTTGGACAAGAGGGTTGCGCTGTTATTGCTGGTCGCTTTGAGCACGCGCTGGCCTTCAAGCCTAACTTGAACGTATTGGGTACGCCCTTGAAAGTGTTTTACTTTCCAAGTACCGAGTGCTTCGTGTTCAAATTCCGCTATGGGTAGTTCAACAGTGGCAAAAGCACTTAAGCTAAAGAGAAGCGGAGTTATTCGTAAAAGTATTGGCATGCAGATAATATTAGCAACGATAGGGGGCTTTCATGTCAGCACAGACCTTGTCAAGGTCAGTGCTGTTATGGGGTGATTCCTATGATGTTGTTTAATATTGTTAATTGACGACTAAAAACGGCTAGATTAATTCGGCGGCAAATTGATAGTGGTATTTGCCGCCTCTAATGGAGATTACACGTTTGAGATTTGACTCACGCTGGACGTTTAGTGAGCCTATGATCATGTAACTATAGTGCGTTGTAAAGTATATGCTTTGAGGACATCTTTTTTATGTTGTTTTATAAAGAGAAAGGTAAATAAGGCATCTAGTTTACTTCACTAATATGGGTTGCTAATGTTATCAGACATGCAAAATAGTTCATGATGAAAGGAAGCCAGAATGAAAGTTGTCGCCTTTGCTGCAAGTAACAGCTCAACGTCTATCAATAAACAACTCGTCACTTATGCCGCCTCGCAGTTAGAAGGCGTGAATGTCGAAGTCTTGGATCTTAATGATTTTGAGTTGCCTCTCTTTAGCCAAGATAAGGAAAAAGAGCTAGGTCAACCGTCACTCGCTCATGCTTTTCTCAGGAAGGTGCAATCTGCCGATGCATTGCTAATTTCATTCGCTGAGCATAACGGCTCTTACACGGCTGCTTATAAAAACTTGTTTGATTGGGTTTCGCGCATCGAGCCAAAGGTCTACCAAGATAAACCGGTTGTTTTGCTGTCGACATCTCCTGGTCCTAGTGGCGCTAAAAACGTATTGGCGGCGGCGGAGGCTTCTATGCCATTCTTTGGTGCTGAGGTGAAGGCAACCCTGTCAGTACCGAGCTTTTATGATAATTTCGACCCTGATAATGGCGGTATTATTCATCCAAGCTTAAACGATAAGATCGTTACTACGGTTCAGTTAATTCAACATTGATCTGATCTCTTCAAGTGGTGATGTTTTGCTGTACTTAAAGATAGTAGGATAACTTAACATTATTAAATGCCCTTACAATTTAAATATTCAAGGGCATTACTCCTAGTTATTCCCCATGCTGCACAACCAAAAATGCAAATTGTGATTGGTATTTTCAATATATATATTTTATCTACTGTTTATCAATCCGTTTAACTACACCCGATTTCAGATAATAAGTGCGACATTCATGGAAAGGTGTAGAAGAGGAAGCCAACTGCTGAAAGTGGTACGCTCT
>NZ_JANEYT010000122.1 GCF_024357955.1 Photobacterium pectinilyticum | reverse complement strand
CAAACTCCACCTTGCCATCGACGCCAATACGCACGAGGTGGTGGCTGCTGAAGTCAGCCTGGTCAATGTCGGCGACAGCCAACCCTGCTGAACCCTTTGCGTCGCCGTCTCAAGCAGGTCTCTGCTGATGGTGCCTACGATACCAAGGAGTGTCATAAGCTGCTGCAGAGGAAGAAAGCGAAACCTACGATCCCACCGCGCTCAAACGCAGGATACTGGGAAGAAGGTCATCCTCGCAACGAGGCTGTCAAAGCCCTAAAAGCCGGTGAAATCAAGCAGTGGAAAAAGGATAACGACTACCACCAACGGTCACTTTCTGAGACCGGGGGCGGGCGCTACAAGCAACTCATCAGCGAAAAGTTGAGCCTTAGTGACTATGATGCCCAGGTCGGTGAGGTGTTGGCTGGTGTGAAGGCGATGAACAGAGTCATAGGACTTGGTATGCCTGTTTGTCAGATGGTCAACTACCCCCAGAAAATCCCTTGGGGCTGAGCCGTCCCGAGGATGAATTGATCAACAACGCCCATATCAAATGCCATGAATGATTATAACCCAACAAAAAAGTGCGGCACTCTTGTCGTGTTAAGAGTGTCGCAACCATTATTGCTATCGCTAAATCACACAGCGAAAGATTAGTTTGGAGTTACTTGGCCTGTTTGCAAGTCAATAATGACACGGTGATCGGGTATTGGATCATAAAGCATACCGTGCCCTGCAGAAGCTAATAGGCCGTATATTTGGCTTAACACACCGTCTCCGAGCATGCCACTCATATCTAAATAAAGACCAGCATTATAGCTAAATACAATATCATCATGCGATTGTTCAATATTGTGCTTAGCCAGTTGAACTGCGCGGTTAGAATCTTCGTCTGTTTGATAGTCAAGTGCATAATTTAATGCCCAGTCGAGGAAGTATAGCTCTGCTTGGCTAATTTCTTTCTCGATATTATCCATCTCATTGCCGAAATAGTGAAGCTTGAGTACCTTGGCGATCATTTTTTCAACCGTAAGGGCATCAAGTGCATCCCATGTAACTCCCTCTGGGAAATGCTCTTCAAGTTTAGGGATCCACTCTTCATCTTTACATGGACGGATAACTGTACAGTTGCCTTCTTCGCGCTTAAGTCTATCAAGCATGGTACGAGCCACTGTTTTACGCAAAATAGTATCGTTAACAGGCACTAATATTGTGTCTGGCAAATCAAAGCCCATCGCGGCTAGGATATTTTGACTCATTTCATCAACGAGTTCTTCGAGGTCAATTTTAACTTCTTCTGAACTCATTAAGTATTCGTTATCGATATCAATCGTGAGCTCTTGATTAACAAGATCGAGATCCATGATGCGATATGGGGCTGGGTAACTGACCGTCGATCCTGTTTGAACATCGACAAGCCAATGTCCATCATCATAGTAGCGAGCAGCAATGTCATTAGCGTGGAAGTGACCGGTAAACACCATATTTAGGCCCGCTTCAGCCAGCTCTTGCGATATTGCTTCTGAGCGAGTAGTGTAAATAAACTCTTTGGTTTCATTTGTGTAGTAGTCAACGTATTCTTCTGCGTAGTAACCTTCAACGTTTTCATTAAATGAGTTCGGCTCGCTGTCAATCACGTAACCTGGCATGATCATATTTTGGCCATGAAAGTGTTCAATCAAACCAATGTGACTAAAGGCGAGCAGAGTTTTTCCTTGTTTTTTTGCGTCAGTGGCAACAGATTTAACCCACTCTAATGTGGATTGGCGCTCGGGAAGATAGAAAGAGCCACCTGTTTTGGTGTAATTTTCATCCTTTGCAGACCATTTTTCTTGCACGTCTTTGATAGAAGCGGTCATCGGGTCGATAGACATAATCCATAATCCCGGCATAGGCTCTGCAACATAAGAGTATGAACTTTCATCTTGATTTATAGCCGCATCGAAACCAAAGTCGGCATAAAACTCATTGAAATTGGCAATGCTACGATTATTGGTAGAGCTGTTACTCATGTAAGGCGCAACGCTGCCTGGCTGTTTACCTTCAGGGTTACCCTCAAAATAAACTGCGCCTTTTGCTGTCAGTTCACCAGCCTGCTCTGATAAGTATCCGTATGGATTATTGACATCGTGGTTTCCTGGTGCAACAAAAACTTGAATCCCTTCATCCCTTGCGCGTTGTAGAGACGCTCTAAATGATTCATGGTTAATGATTTCACCATCTTTGGTTAAATCGCCAGGAATTAAGATAATCTGGGTGTCATTTTTAATTAGTTGGTCGATAGTAAGATCAAGCAGTGTTTTACTATCTAAGAAAGCTTTACGGTCTGAGTTGACTGCTTTTTGAAAAAATTCGCCTTGTTCATCATCGCCGAGTTTTGCATCATATATATGTGCGTCAGAGAGGATGGCAATTTTAACATCAGTAGCCAAATGCTCATCGTCTGTTTTTGTGGAGGAGTTACATCCTGTCATTGATAAAGAGGATATTAAAATACTAGTGTAAATATATAACGTTTTACGTGACATCTTTGACATCTTTAAATTCCATTTATAAGTGGAGAGCCACTATAGTTTTTGTTGGTTTTAATATTATATGTTCGATGAGTTACATTTTAATTACGCCTTGGTTATGTGAGGTTGATTATTATATTAATTAGTGTCTACCCTTCATTTCATCCAAATGTGGGATTTTAAATAAGGATAAGAGGTTATAATCTTCCACCGAACATCAATTTTAATCAATTACTTTTATTTGGTTGCAGACAGAATGACTAATCCAAATAAATTCTATTTTTACATAAAAAAACGGACCACCTTGGTCTCGTTTCTGGTATATATAACGAATTCGGCATTGCTGAAATCATGGTAACGGTGTAGTTGACTTAATAGATGATGATGCTGTCACCAATTGGTATTGCGGTCCTCCTTCAGGACGTAGAGAGATATAATTATTTCAGCGATTTTATGTTAGAGACAGCTCTCATGTTGAAAGGAAAGTTTAAGCTGCCGCTGCGTGCTTTACAGGGTTTTATTGATTCTCTATTCGGTTTAATGGGTGTCGATTTAGTTAGTCAAATTACAACAGCATAGGCAAGCGAGCTAGAAGGGGAGAGGTGAACTACCGCTAAGTATCTAAGGGCCCAGTTGCTCAGTCGTATTCTTTTACCCAAAGTCGTTTGTTGAGGGTGAACAATTATATATTACCGTCACTTAATAAAATTGTGGGTCATGTAGTTACGGGAGTTACGCGTATGGAATAGTCCCTCACCAGTTTAATGGTTCAGCTTTTTACTTGAATTACTCCGCGTAGCTCGACATAAGCATACCGTTAGTTCTCTTTGGGAACCGCACCTACAAATAATGATCACTGTCTATTACTATCACACTCATCAATGTGAGCCAGGGATTTTTCAGTCAATCTTTCAGGATAAGCAATGATGCATCTATCGTTGTAAAATGTGTTCTCGCTTTGTAGTGAGAATAACCACCGACATAAATCGGTGGTTATAGACTCAAATTGCCACTGATTATACAGTGCTATAGTTTCGTTTTAGTTGATTGAAATATAGCCTTGATCAGCAACAATCGCTTGAGCCTCAGCAGAGAGCATCCAATCAAGGAACTGCTGTGTACGTGTGTTGGGGGTACCTTTGTAAAGTACCTGGAACGGACGCGCAACCTTGTAAGAACCATTCTTGACGTTCTCTACAGAAGCTGGGGTACCATCTACAGTCACGGGGACAACGGATGAATCAACACTCCCCAATGAGATATAACTGATTGCAAATGGGTTTTGAGCTGCCATTGTTTTAGAGTGGCCGTTGCCATTAGAAACTTGTGCATGTTGAGAAATAGCCGATACTTTTTGACCATTGATTTTTTTAGTCAGTTGCATGATCTCTTCGAATGCGCCACGTGTACCTGATGCGGTGTCGCGTGTAACCGCAACGATAGGTTTATCTTCACCACCCACTTCTTTCCAATTTTTGATATCGCCAGCATAGATATCATGTATTTGCTGTGCGGTCAGAGAGTCAACACTATTTGATGGATTTACAACAACCGCAATGCCATCACGTGCAATGATTTCGCTGTGTAAATCAGTTTCTTTTTCAGACGATGCCAGCTCGCGGGATGCCATACCCAAATCCGCAGACTTGTCCTTTGCTGCGCGAACACCGGCAGATGAGCCAGGGCCTTGTACTTCGATAAAGACTTCAGGGTGTATTTGTTGGTAGGTCTCACCAAATACTTCCATAAGTGGCGACACGGAACTTGAACCCACGGCAGATATGTTTTCTTGTGCCAATGCAGAACCTGAGAGTGCCGCAATAGTAAGAGTTGCAGCGATAAAGGTATGCTTCATTTCAATCGTCCATTAAGTGTAAGAAGGTGTTACATTTGTATTATCTACAGCTATATTTCAGATTGATGTCAATAAAAGCGTGTTACGGGTTAGTTTGATATAAATCAAAAAAAGTTGTTAAATAGGGAGTGTTGGGTAATGGTTTTTCACCATTATTACTGCGTTATGAATATCGCATTGGAATAAAGCCACCATATTTTATTTAGCACTATCAGGTTTTCGGCTATCGCCAACTTGCGTGAGCACCGCCTTATTGAATACCTTTATCAAAGGTTCTTTTCCTATTTGAAGGTGTGAAAGTAAAGTAATATGACGTTGATAACGCTTATCCTTGACCGGGATAACTTCTAAGTTGTTGAAGAGGTTTTTCATACCTTTCCACATAGGTATCAGTGAAACGCCCATTCCTTGCTGGACCATTATCGAAATAGATTCCAACGAATCAATTTCGCACACAGGGGTTACTGTCAATTGATTATCATAGAGGTAACGTTCAACCAGTCTCCCCCCCCAAGATAGCTTGTCATACTGAATATAAGGCTGTGAAGCAATCAGTTCTTTAAGGTTTGGAGCATTTTTGTGAGTGTGAATTAGACCAAGTTCTTCAAAGTAAATGACTTCCTTTTTTATATTTTTAGGTGTAACGAAAGGTGGATTGACCGTTAAAGATACGTCGATTTTTTTGTCAGTTAATTTTCGATATAAGTCAGTGGATGTCCCTGGCGTGATTTTTATTTTCAAATCCGGGGCGGTATATGAAAGCTCTTGGAGGACTTTCGGTAAGACACCCAATAAAACCGTTGATATCGCACCAACTCTCAGTTCCCCTGATAGCCCCACTTCGTCGATATCTCCCGGTATCGCCTCGACCTCGGATATAATGCGCTTAAATCTTGGCAAGAGTTTTAAACATTTTGCCGTTGGTTTTGCTGAATGGCCTGTTCGATTAAGAAGCTGGCACCCCAGTGTCGTTTCTAGGGACTTGATCCGTTGACTAATTGCTGCCGATGTCAAGTTTTGGTTCCGGGCTGCTTCTGCGATAGATCCGACTTCTACGACCTCTACTATGCTTGACAAAAATCGAACATCCATAAGTATTTCTTACGCTGGAAAAAAGAATAACATACTATGTCTTTTGAAGTTCTGCAGTTATTTTATTTATCCTATTTACGGTTTAACGCTGTATTTCCCTTTTCAGCAACGGTTTCTCATTGCGGTGAGGGAAATTAGAGAAAGGAGATAGTTGGATGAATCTCAGTGAAAAATTTAGGGCCCTTGAAGCAGACAATGCACCGGGTCAAGAGGTGAGGCAAAAGGATGATGATTTCAAAGCGAGAATGCTTGGAAATATAATGAGTGGAGCCTTCGTTGATTTCTCTCACGGGGATGTGGATGCCTTTCCTCCTACTCCAGGATCGTCAAAAGCATGGAGCGATGGCTTTGAAAAAGGGGGCAAGCAAGCATATACCGAGTATCGAGGTGAGGCCCAATTACGGGAAAGGTTGGCTGCGCGCCTTGGTCAATTTACAGGCAATGCTGTATCTGCAAGCAATGAGCTAATTATTACTCCCGGCACTCAAGGCGCTCTTTTTCTCGCTTTGGGTGCAACTGTTACTGAAGGGACAAAAGTTGCAATCGTTGAACCGGACTATTTTGCCAACCGGAAAATCGTAAATTTTTTGGGTGGTATCGTTGTACCGATCCCGCTTCACTATCTAGGGAAACCGTCAGAGAACGGTCCTGATTTGAGCCGAATTGAAGACGCTTTTAAGGATGGTGCAAAAGTTTTTGTTTTCTCTACACCTAATAACCCGACAGGCTTTGTCTACTCGCCAGAGATTATTGCGGCGATTTCAGAACTCGCGTTCAAGTACGATGTAACCCTGATTGTGGATCAATTATATTCCCGGTTGCTTTATAGCGGAGAAGTTTATACACACCTTTGTGCCTGTGAAATAAGGCCCGAGAACCTCATCACTATTATGGGACCGTCGAAAACAGAATCGTTGAGTGGTTTCCGCCTTGGTGTCGCATTTGGTACGTCTTGGATCATTGAGCGAATGGAGCGCCTGCAAGCGATCGTTTCCCTACGCGCTGCTGGTTATAATCAAGCGGCACTCGATACTTGGTTCTCAGAACCTCAAGGCTGGATGGAGAAACGTATTGAGGAACATGAGGCGATACGAGATGAGCTATTGACAATCTTTAGGGCGGCAGATTTTCCGGTAGCAACACCACAAGCGGGTAGCTACCTCTTCCCTCAGTTGCCTCCACTTAATGTAGAACTGCACACATTTATAAAGCTGCTTCGTTATCAGGCGAACGTTATTGTGACGGCCGGAACAGAATTTAAGCCCAGTTTAACTAATAGCATCCGATTAAACTTCTCACAGGATCACGCTGCGGCAGTCGCAGCAGCTGAACGAATTGTCAAAATGGTGGAGATTTACCGTCGATGAACAAGCAACTGGAACAGCCGATCCCTCAAGGTAAGTACTTGCCTGCCCTTCGGCATGCGGATGTTGTTTACACTTCTGGCATGACCCCCCGCAAAGCGGGTGAACTGATGTATTCAGGGAAAATAAAAAGTGGCGCTCCGATAGAATCTCATCGGGAGGCCGTTCGTTTGTCTACACTCAATGCTTTGGCTGCCGCAACGAGTTGTTTGAAAGAAGGAGAGCATTTATCAGCCGTCCTACAACTCAATGTATTTTTGAATACGGAGCCTGATTTCATCTTGCATCCTGCTGTTGCTGATTATGCTTCCGAGCTTTTAATCGAAAAGTTGGGGCCTGGGAGTATCGGTAGTCGTGCGGCGATTGGCGTGGCCTCATTGCCATCTGATGCAACCGCTGAAATCTCGTTGATTGCAAAGGTACGATAGATCTTTGATGGCATCGATATTGTTGCAAATATTTATATATGCGATGCCATTATCTTCGTTTCCGATGGCCTTTCTAGCGGTGTTTTCAAGCAGTAGGTGATTTACCTGCTAGGTAAGCTCAGTATGGAGCCGTATAGACGCCGGTGGCGAGAATGCTCTATCTTAGAAATACCTTTCTGGGTATCTCTCGTTCCTTCAGGGTCAACGAACCTGTTTGGGTAGTACCTTTTGCCGAACAACCCAAAAGCCCAATATCATCAGTAAGAGCAGATTGATATACATTGAGGCGTTGTACATCATTTCCAGAATTAGCCATATAACTGCTTTAAGTAGAGGGTATGACTCTATTTTTACGGCCCATTGTGGTGACTGCATGCGCCGGAGCAAACCGGACACCTATTCCCCCCCACTCAATATCACGAACACTGAAAAACAGGGCTCATGACGATGGCTTAAACCGATCTCAGATGAAAGCGGCTTTGATAGCAACCGCTTTAGTTGATGTATCGTCATCGCACGCTGGGGTCATATGCTTTTAGCGCTTGAACGTATTATTGCATTATTTATGCATCTTCAGCTTGAAGGTTAAGCTCAAGTTCTGCTACATATTGTTGTAGTCGCTCAACCTCAAGTGTATTGGTTTCCAATGTAATCTTTTTGTTCAGCAATTCAATTTGTGCCTTTGCCGGTAAATACATCAGTATATACACACGGTAGTTACCGGTGTGCGGGTCTGCAAATACTTCACGCTTATCAATTTCATGGCCAAATAGTGAGGCACGGTCGATGTACACTTGGATAGTTTGTTCTGAGCTAGTGATAAGGTTACCGCTGTTTTCATTGACCTCCGACAGCTCGTAACTTTCAATGACCGCGTCCATTCGACGTGAGAGCTGCTGTTCGGCTAACAATGTTGCCTGGTTCATAGCAAACTGCAGATTTGAGCTTTCGGCAGTCGATGTTACATAGATCCCCTTCATATATGTCGTCTTAGGTGGATCTAGGTACCAGTCCGGGATGAGTGCAAGCTGAGAGTTGGTCACCGCTGTTTGATAATCCGTTGCAGCGCGTGCACGCTCATCCATTGGGATCTCTGGAGCTGATGAACAGCCGATCAGCGCTAGAGATATCGCAGATAAAGTAAGAAGCTTTTTCATTTTTATGATTCCTTTCAATTGTTATTAATAACAATGACAACAGATGGGGACAGCATATCAAAATAAGACACAATGTGCGTGATCTTCAAACAACAAAACAGTTTCACGGGATTACACTCACCAATACAAGTACGAAATGACTATTGCAGAAGCACTGACAGTAAACTCTGTAAATAAGTTGGTTATTAACGTAAGACGATACCGTTTTCTGTGAGCATAAAGTCGCGGAATACCGCTTGGCGCTGAATAATCATCGAGCAAATGCAAGCATACATGGAGCGTTTTCGTACTAAATCTCAGCTCCTTCTAATGCAAGCTCTGCCGTTGCTTGTGTTTGTTGTCTCTAGTGGCTTGTTTATCTACGGCGACACCAATAATGGAGCAACGTTTTTGGCGTCTGTGATTGCGATGGTTTGCTACATTATGGTTCGTCCTTTTGAAACGGTTTCAGAGTTAACTGCCGATATAGTAAAGTAAAAAATAAAGGCTGACCTAACATATTGTTAGGTCGGCCTATTTGGAATCTTTTAGATACCTTAAAATGGAAGCCAAATGCCTTTCATCTTCTGTTGCGGTCAAAGTAAATTACCTATACCTTTTTTCGTCTTCATCCCAATGCCATAATTGAGGTTTAACCGGATGAACGATTGGAATTATACCTACTCGCCAATCAGCGCACTAAAAAAGGCTATCTCACTTCGGCTATGACGGATTAATCCCTCTTTCTCTTCTTCGGTAAAAGAAGATTGAAACGCAATACTCTGATGAGTAACTTCGTACCAGTTTCTTTTATCTCTTGTCAACTCGCGTAGATTTTTCAGTTCAGCCATATGACCTTTATTCCTATACTCTCTTTTAGCAAAAGCATCACGAGTTTTGAAATACCATTCTTTGTACGAGTCTATTCCTCGTTTGTACTTGTCATATTCTGCATATGACATGGAGCCGTACCGATCTCGCTTCTCATCTGAAGTTAAATCATTTTGTTTTTCATCAAAATGATGTGTTTGACATGTTTTCACTGTTTTCACATTTGAGAGGTCGGTTAAACCATTCACAGCGCTATCTAAATATACGTTTATGGTATCCGCTAATTCTGCTTGCCGTTCTGTGATATCGATACACAGGTCCAAACTGAAAGTGGCTGGGCGCTCATCATTTATGTAACGGGAAAAATAGTCATCACCTACTATCATCTCTTGCATTTCACCGTTTCTTTCACGCTTCAATTTTTTAACCAATGGTATCTTTACTTTCTCTGCTCCAAGATCAACCACAACATAGGTAAAGACACCTTTAGTGTCTAAAAATTGATTGGCATATTCATAAATACGTGCGGCCCTCGGTCTTGCGAGTCGGTGTATTGGATCATCGTAAACAACATCTGGATGATTATCCTCGGGCCATGGTAGATGATATTCATCTCCTCCATAGCGGTCGGTGCGGATATCAACGCTTATATGGCCGGGACGGTCACTGGCAAACGGTGTAACAGCAATGACGTTTATGTTGTCGTTTAAAGCAAGCGTTTCATCAATGCCTTCTTGGAATGCATGAGTTAAAGCCTCGCCGTGAGCCTTCCA
>NZ_JANEYT010000121.1 GCF_024357955.1 Photobacterium pectinilyticum | reverse complement strand
TGTCTCCATTTGAATGAAAACAAAATCATACGTTTCGGGAAAGCTTAATTGAATGTGGGGTTTATGACGCGCTTACTAACGGTGGAGGAGTTCACAGGCCGATAATTTTGGTGAATAGCAATACTTTCAAAACGGCTCACCAATTATTGTGAGCCGTAAAGAAACGTCCACTAACTATATGTGTTTACTTCAAGTACACATTGATACCGTTTTTGTAAGTACTAAGCACTTCTATCTCATTAATTTTGTCTGGAGATACCGTTAGTGGGTTGTCTGATAAAATCACCAGGTCAGCAATTTTTCCAACTTCAAGGCTGCCTTTGAGATCCTCTTCGAAGTACTGGTATGCAGCATTTATTGTAACTGATTTAAGTGCTTCGTATGGGGTCGCTTTTTGATCATTTCCTAGAGTTTTTCCTGAGCGAGTTCGACGATTAACAGTGTTATACATCAACCTGATAATGTCCGGATCCACTACTGGTGAATCATTGTGAGTAGTGTATTGAATACCAAGGTTGGAGGCTGATCGAGTAGGGCTGATACGTTCAGCTCTTTCGATGCCGAATACTTCGTCTATATGCCAATCCCCCCAAAAGAAAGTATGAGCGGAAAAGAATGAAGGTATCATGTTGTAGCCAACCATTCGCTCTAGTTGATCATCTCGCGTTGTTTGTGAGTGGATCGATACGGGTCTAATCAATTCGAAGTTATCAGACTCCAATGAAATGTCATCTAGAGCATCCAAAAGCAAATCAACGGAAGCATCACCATTTGTATGAATGATAAATTGTGTTCCGGAGTCCAAATAACCCCTAAGCTTCTGTTCTAAAAAAGACTTTGTTAGAGAGGCATATCCAACATAATCATTAGACTCTCCTATTGGTGGGTTTAGGTATGGCTGCGTCATGAAAGCGGTTTTCCCCTGCGGTGAGCCATCCAATATCATCTTAACACCTGCAATACGGAAGTGATTAGCGTACTCTTGTGATGTTTTATACCCTTCAATTCCAAGCATTGTATAAGCATCCCATGTTGGGTAAGCCGCTACATCAAGAAATAGCACATCTTTATTTCCCATCGCTTCATATAGACGAATAGATTCAGGTGAAGCCGCACCATCTTGAATTGTCGTAATGCCAAAGCTTGCGTAATAATCTTGTGCCATGTTGAATGCATTTATGGTGTTTTCCGGTGTTTGGGGAGCAGAGTTTAGTCCTTCCATAGCCAAATACATTGCAGTTTCTTCGAGTACACCATTAGGGGTATTGGTTCCTTCAATGCGAACGATCTTGCCTCCAGCAGGGTCTTCAGTTGTTTCATCGATTTCAAGTAACTCTAGGGCTTTGCTATTAACTACTGCTAGGTGAAATGAAACATGGACAATTACTATTGGAATCTCGGTACTCACTTGATCTAAATCGTAACGAGTGGGGTGAGTTTTTTCTGCGAGTAGTGAGTCATCATAACCAGTCCCCACCAACCACTGATCTTCAGCGAGTTCTTTATCTTTCCAGAACTCTTGCATAGTTTGTACTAGTAACGGAATGGAGTCGCTAGTTCCAACGGGGGAAGGAGATAAGTTTGCGAAGTTGATACTTTGCGCAACCATTGCAAAGTGGCCGTGAGCATCAATAAAGCCAGGTACAATAGTGTTATTTTTTAAGTCGATTAGCTCAACTTCGGAATCACTATAGTTTGAAACAGGCACATCTATACCAACTATTTTTCCGTCTTTTACTGCTAGGGATGTACCTGTCGTACGATTTCCATCCATTGTGATTACATGACCGTTGTAGAAAACGGCATCAGCAGCTATTTTTTCATTTTTATTACTAGAACCATTACACGCGACTAAGCCGAAAGCACATAGTAAGGTTATGGGAATCATTATTTTCTTGTTCATTAAACACTCCATATTCAGATGATTAGAAAACAATATTGACGCTAACCATTTAGTTGACTCTTACCTAGTACCAGTTTTTTTTTACCGCGTGACAGATTTGCACATTAAGTGTGCAAAGCGGCGGCTACATTAGAAGTGGGCGTTTGGAAGGAAGGGAAGAGTAACGGTCGGAAGTAGAATATCAATGAACATTATTGAATAATTTGTGACCGCGTCACAAAACGGATCACGCCGGCTCTATGATGGAATTGTCCAAGGGTGTGTTGACTCAGACTAGGCTACACGTCTTTGTCGAGTAGACGACACCTGTTACCAAGTGTCGTCCCTCTAAGAACCCAGCATGCAACTTTCACCGCACTAGGCTCAAGCCTTCACGAAAGCACCGTTTGGCACCCAGCAACTTATAAAGCAGTGAGAGTAGGTTCATGCCAAGAGTTACGACATTGCCTTTTTGACTTTCTCTTCGCCAAGTATTCTTGGTATTGAGGGTCAAAAGGTGTTGCGGCACTCCTAATTTTCACATGTCTCTCTATTGGGTTATGTCGCAAACAGGAGTGCTGAGTTAGGATCTCCGTCAGCACTCATTACCTTTAGCATTATGACTATCAACTTTTCCTGTCGCCACTTTCCTTCCGACATCATCCTCCAGGTTGTTCGCTATTACGTTTCTTATAAACTCAGCTACCGTGAAATCGAAGAGATGATGGCAGAACGGGGGATCCATGTTGATCACTCAACCATCAACCGGTGGGTCATCAAATATGCGCCATTGTTGGAGCATCGTGCTCGCGGAAGAAATAAGCCTGTCGCCTCTTCGTGGCGGATGGACGAAACTTACATTAACGTCAAAGGTCAGTGGAATTATTACTACCGAGCCGTTGACAAGTACGGCAATGTCATTGATTTTTTATTGTGTGAACACCGTGATGAGAAAGCCGCTCGCGCCTTCTTTATGAAAGCAATAGGCCATAACTGATTACCAGAAAAGGTGGTTATTGATAAGAGTGGTGCCAATGCGTTAGCGCTGCATCATATCAACGTCCAACTCTGGCTAACAGGAAGGATGCTCAACCTGATTGAAGTGCTTCAAGTTAAGTATTTGAACAACCTGGTCGAGCAAAGCCACCGAAAAGTGAAAGGTAAGATGCATCAGTGCCTGGGATGGAAATCTGATGAAGGAGCCCAAGCCACACTCGCTGGCATAGAGCTGTGGTCGATGATTAAAAATAGACAGTTTGACAACCCTGATGGTTTATCAGTTTGGGGTGAATTCTACGCACTTGCAGCCTAATTGCATCTGGAAATCGGTACGCTTGTGCATCAGCATAACTTTGCGACATAACCGGTTTTCGGCTGGTCTTGCATTCCTGAGGGCTCTCTTCCCACTTGCCGCAAGGAAAGTGTCGGTAGCTGAACCATACTCCGTATGGGTGAATACATCAGTGTTGCTATCATAATGTATCCTGCAGGCCATACAAGAGTCATTCTCTGCATCGTAGTTTGCTAGGTAAACTCGACATCCAGCTTCAATAGCTCGTATGGAAAACTGTCCATGATAAGCAAATTCTATTTAGGGGGTATCTTCAATCGTTGGCAGCCCAAAATAATTCTGACTGACATTCCACTCTTCCAGCAATCCGTACTGCATTACAAACTCTTTATAGGGATAAAAGCCATCATACTGGTTCACCAGCGACACTAGTTCTTGGTGAAGACTATTTTTTATTCCTTGATAATCCTTATCGTCAACCAGATTCCTGCGCTGCAAGGGGTCTAACTCATTGTCATATAGAAGAAACTCATCTCCTGTCGCCATACAGGCATAGGTATAGCGCTTATTTCTTATGCCTCGCCACTCTGAGCCGCCACGCCAATAGGCCTGGTGACAGGCAATATGATCGGCTAGGTAACATGCTGATTGGCCCTGCGCACCGGGATCAAAAAACAAGCCTGCCAGCTTCTTGCCATCAATTGACTTATTATCCTTCGCAAGATCAAATTCGAGCCCCATCATTTGCATGAGAGAGCTTGGCAGATCAATAAGCCCTATTAATTCATCCGACCACAGCTGCTTAGTGTGTCCCTGCCAATAAACCATCAAGGGGACTCGAATTGATTCATCATATGGCCACTGTTTGTTGGTTGCCCCTTGGCTACCAAGCATATCGCCATGATCACTGGTATATACGACAATGGTATTGTCGAGTTGATTCGTCTCTTCTAAGGTTCTTAGCAAACGCCCAAACTGCTCATCCAGTGCAGTAATATGCGCATAGTACCCCCTTAATGATTGCTTGAGCCCTTGCTCATCCAACTCTCGCCCGGGTCGGTAATAGGCTGGGATTGTCACATTTCCCCTGAGTTCGGGATCTAAATCTTGATAAAGTACTTTATACCTATCAGGCACCTGATCATAAGGATCATGTGGTGGGCCCCATGAGAGCACTAGCCCCCATGGCTCAACCAAGCTATGGTCTTTAATGAATTGAATAGCCAGGTCGGTTTGATTTTCTGGCTCATAGCCATCAATTTTATGGTAACGGTTCTGCTCATCATGATAATAGCTGTCCATATAATCATGAGTACAGTTAGCCACCTTCCACTCGCAAAAACCTAGTCGATGATCCTCAGCAATCGCTGCATCTCTAGGAATGCCTGCCAAATGCCACTTGCCAACATAACCGGTATGATAGCCCGCATCATTCATCAGGTGGGCAATACTTTGTACCTGATGGTCAATCGCCAAGTCATTGGATATCGCCTTATGCCTGACAGGGGTCAACGCCGTTAAAAGTGAGCCCCGTGCTGGTACACACACCGGAGTGTTTGATATGCAATGACTCATCACTGCCGCCTTGTCAGCAAAGGCATCAAAATTCGGTGTAAGCACCTCTTTATTACCCATATAACCAAGGTCACACCACCGATGCTGGTCAGAAAATACCAACAGTAGATTAGGTTTTGTATCACTAAAGTTCATTACATCCCTCATAACATAACGCTGCATGGGTTCTATCCAATGCAATATCAAAAATATAGCTACCTGCAGCAAAACGCTGTGCGGGCTGAGAAGGCAAGATAACCTGTGCATGGGTGTTTTGCGGTATGGTCACCTCCCAGATGATCTTTCGCTCCTGCCGAGTCCAACGACTCACTATCTCACCATGTGGACATTCTAGGCTAACGTCCACATACTCCAGCGATTGTGGGAAGACAGGTCTGAGTATAAACTCTTGAAAGGAAACACTATTATCTGACAAGCGTATCCCACCCAGCCCTTGATAGAACCAAGCATCATAGCCTGAATGGAACGGGTGATTTAGCGAACGTACTGGTCCACGTACTCCATTTGGGTCATAGTCGCATTTGCGTTCCCACAGCGTGGTACCGTTCAGCTCATCAAACAGATAGGAGAAACCAGGAAACCCATTCGCCTTAAAGATATTCAACGCCACATCTTGGTGCCCGTAGTCACTCAATGCCAGGTATAACCATGATTGACCAAGCGCTCCGACTGACGAATGCCCCTGCCAATTATCGGTAATATCTCGGCTCAAAGCTTCTGCTACGGCTTGGCGAAAACCAACGGGGGTGATATCGAAGGCTAGAGCCATCGCTGTTGCCGTTTGACTGCCATAATTTTGCAGCTCTGCGGAATAGTATTTGTGATGAAAACTCGAGCTAGTCCGGGTAAATAACTGACGATATAATACCGACTCAGCATGCTTGCCTAATACCTTCGCAATCTGGCTCATACTGCTGGCAGCTTTCACCAATAAAGCGGTACTGGTGATCTCAACCGCTGTCCACTGAGAAACACCTCGCCCACCAGACCTTGACTCTCCTGGATAGCTGACGGGATCACACCAGTCACCAAAGCCTTGATTGACAATATTATCTTGTAGTTGGGAGTGGGCATAACTCATGAATTCATCAAGATTTTGATATTGGTTTTCCAGTACCTGTATATCTCCATAATGACGATAGTGCTCCCATGCGATGAATACCTCTGCCACCGCCCAGTCAATTTTCTCCCCTCCGGTCCTTTTTCCTGGCACCACAATGGGGGCAAGATATTCCGTGGTTTGAAAATCTATCAAATACTTGCGCCAAAATGTCTCCATATCAAAGTTGAAGTTGGCGGTGTTTAGTGAGGCATGTGCATCCCCGGTCCATCCAGCCTTTTCACGATTAGGGCAATCAAGAGGCACGCCGATAAGGTTACTCTCATAGGTCCACAGCGCAGTATCATGAATGCGATTAAGCCGCTTATCAGAACAATCAAAGTGGCCAACTCGTCTAACGCTGCTGCGGATCAGTTGTGCTGATAGCGCCTCAAGGGCTGGCCGCTTAGTCAGCCCTGTCACCTCAATATATCGAAAACCATGCCAGGAAAATGAAGGGGTCCAATCCCTGATGGAAGCCCCACCGGCTCGATAGCCATCGACAGCGTTCAGGTGCGTCGCCCATCCTCCCATACTTAGCTGGCTAATATTGCCTTCAGCGTCAGCCCATTCAGCGTATCTGAGATACAGGGTTTGCTTTGGAACTAAGTCTAATAAAGCAAGGTTTAAGGTGGGGATGCCGGTAAAGTTTTGTCCAAAATCGAACACCCAGACACCTGCCTTCGGTTGAAATAAGGCTATTGGTCTGATCTCTCGAACAGCCTGTACAGGTGGCTGCAGCTGTGGCTCTAATGCAATTGTTGGCCACTGAACCAAGCAGGTTGCCTGACTCCAGCCATGCTGATCCATCGGGGTGGCCTCATTCCAGGATGGGAGGCTAGCACTTGCATCAAAAAACTCACCACTAAATATTCCCTCTTTGAGCACCGCAGATGGCCGGCACAACCACTGTTCATCGCTGACGATGGTTTCGCTGGTACCATCTTGATACTCAAGCTTTAGCTGTACAATCAGGCTAGGCTGGCCATAGGAGTATCCATGACTCTGCTGATTGGACTGTAGATCATCCGGATTCTGCCAATGGCTAAATGCAATCCCCTCGTCATACCAACCGCTGCCAAGATGAATGGCAATCGCATTGTCTCCAGACTGAAGCCATTCAGATATATCATCAGAGTTATAGAGAATACGCTTATCAAAATCAGTTTGACCGGGATCCATAATTCGCTTAGATACCTTGTCACCATTAACGAAGATCTCATAATAGCCAGCTGCGGTACTATATAACTTGGCCCGTAGCACTTCTTTGCTGAGCCGGAACTCACGTCGAAACAAGGTTGCTGAACGCTTATTTTTCAACGCTTGTTTGGCTGGAGCCTCATGCTGACCATCTTCGGTCTCAATATGCGATACTAACTCTATCCATGACGATAAGGCGAACTGATTTGGTGCAACATATGGCTCTGCTGTAATCCACCTTGCCTGCCAATCACTGCGATTCGATAAGCCATATTCAAAATACTCAACACTACTCCACTGTGAAGCTACCGTTTTACTTGCATCCCAGACCCTCACTCGCCAAAATAGCCGTTTGCCAGCAGGAAGAGGCCGCCCCTGATAACAGACATTTCGCGACCGATTGCTGGCTACCTTGCCACTGTCCCAAATAAGGCTAGAATCGCTCTCAAAATCTTGCGGATCCAGCCCAATCTGGAGCTGGTAATGTGATTGAATCGCTACATTTGCTCGCCAAGAGAATCGTGGGGTTGGGTTATGAATATTGAGTGGCAAAACCACCCCTTCAACCAGCAACAAACTAGGCGCAGGCTCATTGCATGAATCGGTACATAAACTTGTCACAGAGCAATCACCAAGCTCGGTATATGAACTCAGCGGCTGCGGTAAAAACTCACTTTGCATACTATTACCGTAATGTTGATGTAGAGCATGAGTGCATCTACCCAAGTGTATTGAACAGATATTTGGTAAGCCCACGCTCTATTAAAACCTGATACTTTACCTAGACCATATTTTCAGCAGGCGCTGCTTCTTAGACTTCTTCAATGTTCAATTTGACTGACTTAACCAACAGTAAGCCCACCATCCACCACAGCATCTTACCGCCGCCGCGAAAATAATCACTAGTATTGCTGGTAAAGGTTCGAAAGATCCATCCAATTGCAATCAAAAATAGGAAGTAGATTCCAACAACTATTTGTATTTATATCTATGTTGATCCTTCTAGCTCAACGCCATAATCTGTAAAAACTTGTCTGTATTGATTACCGGGGTTATCTCACTGTTTTTGCGGATATATAACCCCTTTTCCAATATCGAAATCTTACTAAGGTTTTAGTGGTGTTCACTATTAGATATCGGAAGGGTTTGGCATGAATTTTAGTAGTTTTGCAAAAGCGGGCAGGATGGGTATCTCATTCAGCGATAAAACATTTAGCTGACCAATCAAGCCTACGGATACGCAGGCTTTTTCGGTGTTGATCTTACATCGCTCGGGGTTTCCTTAAAGATCTGCTTAAACTTGGTGGCAAAGTAGCTACTATCCTGATAGCCAACATCCAGTGCTATATCAGTAATTGAACGCTCGCTATATAGGATCTCAGCGTAAGCTTTGCTCATACGGGTGTGGTGTAAGTACTGATTGAAGTTCATTCCCGTCAGCTTTTTTACCCCGCCTGACAGTTTACGTGATGTGAGTGCAAGGCTCTCTGCAACATCATCGATCTCGTTGATTGCTGCGTAATGCTCCTGAATATAGGCTAGCCCATAGGTGAGCTTGTCTTCATTGCTGAGTAGGTGGGTACTCCTGATCTTGCCACGCCAAAGCTCAATAACGATTTGCTGAAAGAGTGCCTGCGTCAGGATCCTTGACTCATCACTGTCACGATGAGCTTCAACGTGCAAGCGCTCAATCAAGCATGCCACATAGCTAGCCGTTTTCTCATCAATAAACCAGCCCGGCTCTGGACTATTGGGGTTGGGCATAAAGCGCTTTAACTCAGTGCTCATCGGCAACTCATCGCGTTTAAATAGAATGTTATTTATGCATAAGCCGTTCACACCTTCAAATAGGTGCCTGTCGTGTTTTTTTATGTAGCATACGTAATTACGGCTAAGGTGCATTGGCACATCATTGACAACATGAGTACCCGCACCCTGAGAGATAATAATGATTTCTTCAAATGCGTGGGCATGCTCTGGGCATGGCTTTTGCGGGGAGCGAAGGTAGGTGGTGATATTGCTTCTAGAGTTTAAGAAAAAATCCCTTGATTTTAGATAGATCATTGCGCCCCCAAGCCTTTGAAATTAATCTCAAAACAACGGCCTTGATACTTTTAATATTCGATACGAAATAGTATTTCCTTTAGTGCAAAAAAAACGTGTCTAAAGCGTCATTTCGACAAATTTCTCGGCTAGGATTTGCAATCACACAATGATTAACAAGTGCTCCCTTACCTTTGATTCGCTCACTAGGGTTTTGTCGCAAAGTTATGCTGAAGTACAAGCGTACTGATTTCCAGATATAATTAGGCTGCAAGCGCATAGAATTCATCCCAAACGGATAAACCATCAGGGTTGTCGAGCTGTTCATTTTTAATCATCGCCCACAGCTCTATTCCAGCTAAACTGGCCTTTGCACCTTCGTCAGATTTCCAGCCCAGTGCCTGGTGCATTTTCCCTTTTACTCTGCGGTGGCTTTGTTCAACAATATTGTTCAGGTATTTCACTTGAAGGACTTCAATTAGATTGAGCATCAAACCATTCTGCCAAAGCTCAACATTGAGATGATGCAGTGCCAATGCGTTGGAATGACAGCCGTCAATCACCACCTTTTCGGGTAGCCCATGTTGGCCGATGGCCTTTTGGAAAAAGGCTCTCGCTGCCTTTTTATCTCGCGTTTCACGCAGTAGAAAATCAATCACATCACCGTATTTATCTTCGGCTCGATAGTAATACTTCCACTGACCTTTGACGTTAATATAAGTCTCATCCATCCGCCACGAAGAGGCGACAGGTTTCTTTCTTCCGCGAGCTCGATGCTCCAGCAATGGCGAATATTTGATGACCCATCGGTTGATGGTTGAGTGATCAACGTGGATGCCCCGCTCAGCCATGATCTCTTCGATCTCACGGTAACTGAGTTTATAAGAAACGTAATAGCGAACAACCTGGAGGATTATATCGGAAGGAAAGTGGCGACCGGAAAAGTTGATAGTCATAATGCTACCTGATTACCACCGAGCCTCAGCTAATTTAAGTAAACGTTGAGGCATCGGTGCTGTTTGAATACCTGAATAAAT
>NZ_JANEYT010000120.1 GCF_024357955.1 Photobacterium pectinilyticum | reverse complement strand
CTGTCTCTATTTGAATGAAAGCAACATCATAAGTTTGGTGTCAGCTTAATTGAATGTGAGGTTTATGGGGCGGATACTTTAATTCGAGTGATGCTGAAAAAAGCAGAAACGGCTCAGCCGGAAAATGCAACGCTGGCCGATGCATAATCAGTGATTATTCAATAACACTATGATTTAAAGAGGCTCTGAATGAGCCTTCTTTATTGCCTAACATTCACAAACAACAAGAGCAGAAGATGACCTCTAAATTTAGAAAGCATGACTGCGTTAACTCAGAGGTAGATAGAACTACACAAGAAGGTCTACTTAACCTCGTACCTCAGTAGAACTTTGTTATCCAATACGACATTTGTTGACCAAATAAAACTCGCGCCTGCACCACTGAATTTTTCAATGAAGTTCATGTAGGCATTCTTATTGTCTACGCCAATCTCATCTTCTGAGTATAATGTTGCTTGAGGCCAAGATGTCGAATCAAAATCTTTTCCCATCCAATTACTTGGGGTTTCCCAATGAGCAGCATAAGCATTCTGGCCATCATCAGTACCTTCAGTAGTACAAGTTTCAGATAGACGTCGACCCTCAATTTCACTAAGACACGTCAGATCATAAATTGGTGCAGTATAGAATACTTGAGCTTGCCAGTCTGAGTTTGTGACTGTCCCATCACTAAAGCTAGCAATAAAACCACCGTCTCCTGGGTGATAAGCTTTCCCACGATTATCTTCAGTACCCAAGCCTAAGTTTTCTTCCCAATCAATCGCTTTTACTGCAATAATATAAGGCTTCTTAACCTTAAACTTCACAATACTAGAATTAAATGGTGTAAACGGTACGGTATCTACGGCTACAAGGGTACCATTGATGTATAGCTCAAAGTAATTGTCAGCAAAAATATAGCCCGTGACTTCTTCACCGTCAGGATCTATAACGGCGACAGGTACAGAGTCCTCATTTACATCAGCAAGACTTTTGGGAGTGATGTTTGCACACTCCTCATATAAGTCGACGGCTTTCGGTGCAGTAACAAAGTTGTTTTTAGCAGGAACAGTCCAAACCTTTCCTTCTGTATCTGTAATTTCACCAATACCAGCAACTCGACTACGTCCATTTTTACACTCAAAAAGATTCGTCTCTACCGTTTTAGCAATGCCTTGTGTAATGCTTGCTGAACCGCGGTAATCATTGATGTTACTACTAGGTGGCATGTCCGGTTCTGGTGAACACCCCGCAGCGAGTAAAATGGCAGATGAAAGGGCGAGAACTTGATTTTTTTGGGTGGTCATTATCTAGATATCCGTTGAGGGGTTGGTATCAGCATAGTTGTAACGTTTAATTAATACAATTAAGCCGTAGCCTATGATTTTGTTTAAAAAGTCTACGTATAGTAACTGCTTGGCTGTAATACCAATCTGGATAAGTAGTTGATCAAGTATTTATGTAGGTTGGTAAAAAGATTTAGAAAAGGCCACTGATGTGGCCTTAATTGTTATTGCTGACACTGATTCAAGTAACCTACCAGTCGATCAAGGTTAACCGGAATGATCGAAGAGTTGTCCTCCCCTTTTTTCACTAAGCCTTCTTTTATAAGCTCATGAATAATTCGGGTATAGGCCCTATCAGTACAGCCAAAGCGCTGCGCCTCCTGATACATATAATCATGATTTAACGATCTGGCTTCAGAGGTACAGCGACTAACGATATCTTTAACGATGTTGAATTTCAGCGGGTACAAAGATCGTTCAATAGCGATGTTCATTGACGATTGGTACATATTCGCCATCCGGTGATTCATCCAAAATGATATCGTCGCATCCTGGAGTAAGATCTCGACAAATCGTTCTTTCGGAATCACAACGAGTTCAATAGTCGCCGTTGCTACCACATCAAATGAACAAGGATTGCCCGAGAAAAACTCAATCTCGCCGAAAAAGTTATCTTCGAGGTAGTAATCACCCAAGCTCAATGTTTTGCCATTGAGCGCGGTGTGTAAAAGCATAAACTGGGCGGCAGCAGTCCAATACACCTCTGTGATTTCATGCTGCTGCCTGACAATATAGTCGCCCTTATGTCGAATTATGCGCCGAAAGTTCTCATTCTTAACTAGCTGACGAAAACGTTCTGGCCCTTTACTCAGAATTTCAGACATATCCATTTTTGGTAAACGGTATCCAACCTATCGATTAGTAAAATAAAACTTGTCACACCCGGACAATTGTCGTGTTATCAACCCCAAGCTATTCTTTAAGCTATTGTTCATAAGCACAGGGAGAGAAAAACTTCCTGCTATGTTGCGTTCATAAAGATTAACCGCAATTTGGGAAGCCTTACCGATTCCCAGATTATACATTGTTAGGACAACACTAATGAATTACTTCGACCTGCCGAAAATTGATCTTCATTGCCACCTAGATGGTAGCGTTAGACCGCAGACTGTTATCGACCTGGCCAAACAGCATAATGTCACTCTACCAAGTTATGATGTTGATGAAGTCAATACATTGATGGTTGCACCCGAGGCTTGCGAAAACCTACCTGAATACCTAAGTCGCTTTGACCTACCCGTTTCGGTAATGCAAACCGCAGAAAGCTTAGAGCGTATTTCATTTGAGCTGTTTGAAGATGCAGCCAAAGAAAATGTAAAATACTTGGAAGTACGCTTCGCCCCTCAGCTTCATATTCAAAAAGGGCTGACCTATGCCCAAATCATTGCCAGTGCAGTAAAGGGAATGAAAAAGGCTGAAGCGCAATATGATATCAAGGGTAACTATATCCTTTCGATGGTGAAGTTCCTGCCTTCAGACACCATCACCCAAGTGATTGATGCTGGCGTAAGCTTATTAAACCAAGGCGTGGTTGCATTTGACTTGGCC
Organism: Photobacterium pectinilyticum; assembly: GCF_024357955.1. Taxonomy (GTDB): domain Bacteria; phylum Pseudomonadota; class Gammaproteobacteria; order Enterobacterales; family Vibrionaceae; genus Photobacterium; species Photobacterium pectinilyticum. The sequence goes on along the minus strand of NZ_JANEYT010000120.1, from coordinate 7,455 downwards.
GGTAGTGAGCTGGATGGGTTCTGCCACGACTATGCGACCTACGCGCAGTATGCGAAAGACAAAGGATTTAGAGTTACAATCCACGCCGGTGAGCAAGGCAGCGGACAAAATGTTTATGACGCTATTGCAATCCTAGGTGCAGAACGCATTGGCCATGGTGTTGCGATTAAAGATCATGAACAAGCATACAACCTTGTGAAGCAAGATGACGTTGCCCTTGAAACCTGCCCAAGCAGCAATGTTCAAACTAAAGCAATCAGTGAGCTTGCCCTTCACCCAATCAAGGCATTTTACCAAGATGGTGTGCCTGTGACTATCAATACTGATAACCGCACGGTGTCCAACACCACGATGACTGATGAAGTTCGCAAAGTTATGGAACAGTTTGAACTGAGCGTTGACGATTACTATCAAATTTACAAGATGAGTGTTCAGCACTCCTTCGCATCAGACGACATTAAGCAAGACCTGATGAAACTGGCTAAGTAACGCCTAAGTTATACACCATCATGGTTAGCGAGCGTAACCATGATGGACTTTTACCTCGTAACATCATTGGCAATCTAACATTTTTTGCCAAATCACTGGTTTGTCTATTGTGGCGATGAAACGTGTTTCTCGACTTTACCAACAAGGAACTCTCTTAACGCCTGAATTTGTGGGTTGATTACTCTACGACTAGCGCACACTAAATATAAAGGAGCAGATTCGGTTTCCCTACCAATATCTATTTCGATTAAACGCCCTGCCAGCAAGTCATCTTTAGCATCCAATAGCGATTTATAAGCGATACCTTTCCCAGCAAGAGCCCAACGCCTAACAGCCTCCCCGTCGTTGGCATAACGATTTCCTTTGACCACCAAGATCTGTTCTTGTCCTTGGTGAAAGAATCGCCAACGGTTATACAAACTCTCACCCAAGGCAAAACAGAGACAGTTATGTTTCACCAACTCATTAGGGGAATCAGGGTAACCATACTTAGAGAGATAATCAGGCGATGCGCACAATATCCGCTTATTGCCCCCAGCAATAGGCAAGGCAACCAATGACGAGTCACTGGGTTCACCATAGCGCAAAGCGACATCAACGGGTTGGGTATACATATCTGCTAAGCCATCCGTTAACTGCACCCTGACTTCTAACTTCGGGTGTAACATCATAAATTCGTCAATCCAACCCAACAATAGATTACGGCCGCAGTCTGATGGCATGGACAGCTTGATGACGCCTTGAAACTCCGCCTGTCCTTCACTAATAACGCTACATGCTTCAGTCATCAGCCCGACGGCCTGCTCGCAATAATTCAGAAATTGCTCGCCATGCTGGGTGAGGCGTAGATTGCGGGTTGAACGAATAAACAATAACGCTCCAACTTCATTTTCTAGTCTTTTAAGCGCAGCACTTGCTGCTGCGGGCGTGATATCCATGTTTCTCGCTGCTGCTGAAAGACTATGTAACCTTGCCGTTTCAATAAAAATCTTGAGATCGTTGAGAGCCTTCATCTTTAACCCATATTCAAAAATTATTTGAAAGCAATTTAAGCTAATAGTGGTTTTTCAAAATTTCATTGTCAATTAAAATGAAACCAACACAAAGACAATCACCTACGACCCTTTGTAAGGGTAGCGAAAGGAGAGCAACATGAAAGCAGTCGGCTACCAACAATCATTACCAATTTCTGAACCACTCTCTCTTATTGATATCACCCTGCCTGAGCCTGTCGCCAGCGGGACGGATATATTGGTTGAAGTCAAAGCAATCTCGGTCAACCCGGTTGATACCAAAGTTCGAATGCGTGTTGCTCCAGAACAGGGGCAATACAAAGTGCTCGGTTGGGATGCCGCTGGTATCGTCAAATCAGTCGGTCCGGATGTGACACTCTTTAAGCCAGGAGATAAAGTTTGGTATGCCGGTGATCTTACCCGCTCAGGCACTAACGCTGAATACCAGTTGGTTGATGAGAAAATTGTTGGTCACATGCCGAAAAGCTTAGGTTTTTCGCAAGCGGCAGCTTTACCACTGACAACTATTACCGCATGGGAAATGCTGTTTGACCGTTTGGAAGTAGAGAAAGACAGTAACAAAAAGCTACTTATTATCGGCGCTGCTGGTGGTGTGGGCTCAATTATGGTCCAACTGGCGAAAAAACTGACCAACCTAACCGTTATCGGCACCGCTTCGCGCCCTGAAACACAATCATGGCTTGAAGAGCTGGGAGTGGATCACGTTATCAACCATCGTGAGTCTCTCAGCAAGCAGCTCGCTGACAAAGATCTTGGTGAAGTCGACTATGTGGTGGGCCTAACCAACTCTGACGATCACTTAAGCGAGATTGTTGAGTCTATCAAACCACAAGGAAAATTCGGCCTAATTGATGATCCCGCTTCTTTTGACATCCTGCAACTCAAGCGTAAAAGCATCTCGTTGCATTGGGAATTTATGTATACCCGCTCATTATTTGGCACTAAAGACATGATTGAGCAGCACCATTTGCTCACTAATGTTGCAAAATTGGTCGATAACGGGGATATAAAATCAACAGTTGCTCATCAGGGCGGTGCCATTTGTGCAAAAAACTTAAAGAAAGCGCATGATCTTTTGGAGTCACAGAAAGCGATGGGTAAAATAGTACTTGAAGGATTTTGAAATAGATTCAACAAGTTACATTATAGGCAGTGAGGTTTTACGCAGAGAGTATGCAGTAGTTGAGGTGCTATCTTCGTTAAGGTAACACAAAAAAATTCATATTATTAGACTTGTTAAAAAAGTTTCTCAGCCTATAATGCTGAAAACCGGAGCGTCTGCCAACGCTCCGGTTTTTTTGTGCCTGCAACATGGTGTATAGGCGCGCTGTCTGCCAACAGCTACCGACCATGCGGCAATATTCGATAAGATTTAAGGAATTACCAATGCGTATCGAACAAGACTTGAAATTGGGTTTTAAAGATGTACTGTTTCGTCCAAAACGTTCAACCCTAAAAAGCCGTTCTCAAGTTGAATTAACCCGCGATTTTACATTCAAGCATAGCGGTCGTCAATGGTCTGGTGTACCAATTATTGCTGCAAACATGGATTCTGTCGGTAGCTTCGAAATGACCGCATCCCTTGCTAAGCACGGTGTAATGACGGCTGTTCACAAGCACTACACAGTGGCTGACTGGGCGGCATTCGTTGAAACCAACGACGCAAGCGTGCTAAACAATGCAATGGTATCTACTGGTACGTCTGAAGCTGATTTCCAGAAAACCAAAGATGTAATGGCCCTTTCTGATGACCTTATCTTTATCTGTATTGATATCGCCAACGGCTACTCTGAACACCTTGTACAATACGTACAAAAAGTACGTGCCGAATTCCCGGACAAAGTGATCAGCGCAGGTAACGTTGTGACTGGCGACATGGTAGAAGAGCTTATCCTTGCGGGTGCTGACATCGTGAAAGTCGGTATCGGCCCAGGTTCTGTATGTACTACTCGCGTTAAAACTGGTGTTGGCTACCCTCAGCTGTCTGCCATTATCGAATGTGCTGACGCTGCACACGGCCTTGGTGGTCGCATCATCGGTGACGGTGGCTGTGCGTGTGCGGGTGACGTTGCTAAAGCCTTCGGTGGCGGTGCTGACTTCGTCATGCTTGGCGGTATGCTGGCGGGTCACGAAGAAAGCAACGGCGAAATTGTCGAGCAAGACGGCAAAATGTTCATGAAGTTCTACGGCATGTCTTCTCAAAGCGCGATGGACAAGCACTCTGGCGGTGTTGCTAAGTACCGTGCCGCTGAAGGTAAAACCGTTCTGCTGCCATTCCGTGGCCCTGTTGAGAACACTATCCAGGACATCATGGGTGGCGTGCGCTCTACGTGTACTTACGTGGGTGCGGCGCAGCTAAAAGAGCTGACTAAGCGCACAACGTTTATCCGCGTGCAAGAGCAAGAAAACAACGTATTTGGTAAAGAGTAATTACAACACTTTAGCTAAAATTGTTGTTGAAACAACCATAATTTGATATTTACAACCATATATTGATATTTGGTACAACCATAATTTGATATTGCCTTTTCATGGTCTAAGCTTGTGTAAGTTTACGACAATACCGTGAAGAGGCAATATTATGCCAACTCTGCTTTCCCCTTCTATTTCCACCTTGATCGCACTTGAAAGTGCGTTTGATACCCCTGCTCGAAACCTAACTAAGTCACGTGGAAAGAACATACACCGTTATGTCAGTGCTAAGATGGGAAAAAGAATTACGGTAGAATCATTTTTAGAATGTGCAGCTTGTTATCATTTTGATTTCGAACCTAGCATCGTTCGTTTTTGCTCACAGCCGATTAGATTTTCATACTGTCTGAATGGCAAGGCCCATACCTATGTACCAGACTTTCTCGTTCAATTTGATACCGGTGAATATACGCTGTATGAAGTGAAATCCGATAAAGAGAGTTCAAAAGCCGAATTTGAATGTGAATGGGAAGCAAAAGTCCAAGGTGCACTTGAGTTGGGTTTGGAGCTAGAACTGGTTACAGAGGAAGAAGTACTGGATGAGGTTATCTTTCGCAACCTTAAGCTTTTGCATCGATATGCCTCAAGAGATAACTTGAACCACTTTCATCAAACCCTCATCAACACGTTAAAGCTGAATGGTACCCAAACAGCAAAAAGTTTAGGTCTCCACCTCGGACTAAATGAAAGACAAATATTTCCATTCCTATGTGACTTGCTCTCTCGAAACCTACTCCAAACAAGTTTAGAGACCCCACTATCACTCGAGTCTGAATTTAAATTGGTTTGTTATGTCTAAGAAATCATTTTCAAGTTTTAATCGGAAGTCGGCACTTCAGCAAGGAAAGCCTGAGTCGGAAGAAAGGGTTGTAGCTACCAGTGATGTTGATGAAGAAACATATAAGGACATATCCGCGTTTCCTGACAATATAGCTACTCAAATTACTTTTCGCCTAAGCATTCTTCGTTATTTAGCCAGTAAGTGCGAAAAAATCATTCCAAAGACTATTGAACCACATCGCGTTGCACTACAACGGTTACATGACAGGAATATTCCGAGTTCGATATCGATATATCGGTGGTGGTTAGTTTTTAGAGCGTCTGATTACAACCCTGTGAGTCTGGCTCCCAGAAATAAAGATAAAGGTAATAGTAAAGCTAAAGTACCAACATTCGTTGATGCCTTGATGGATCAAGCTGTAGAGAGAGTTATCTCTGGGCGAAAAGTGCGTATAAGAAGTGCTCACAAGCGCGTACGAAGGAAATTACGTCAGCATAACCTGAACAATGGAACTAAGTATAAATATCCAACTTATGAATCGCTTCGAAAACGTGTTAAAAAGAAGACTCCTTTCGAATTGCTGGCCGCGAAGAAGGGTGAGCGAGTCGCTAAAAGAGAATTCCGGCGAATGGGAAAAAAGATATTGACTTCCTACGTGCTTGAAAGGGTTGAAATAGATCATACAGTCGTTGATATCTTTGCTGTACATGAGGAACATCGGGTGCCATTAGGGCGACCTTGGCTGACTCAATTGGTCGATTGTTACAGTAAAGCTGTGATTGGATTTTACCTAGGGTTTGAACCGCCGAGTTACGTATCAGTTTCACTCGCTCTTAAGAATGCAATATTGCGAAAAGATGACCTTTTAAGCTCGTTTGAATCAGTAGAAAATGAATGGTTATGTTACGGTATTCCTGACTTACTTGTAACGGATAATGGTAAAGAGTTTTTGTCTAAAGCTTTTGATAAAGCATGTGAATCATTGTTGATCAATGTACATCAAAACAGAGTCGAAACGCCTGACAATAAACCGCATGTTGAACGTAGCTACGGTACTATCAATACTTCTCTACTAGATGATTTACCAGGGAAAGCCTTTAGCCAATACCTTCAGAGAGAAGGTTATGATTCAGTGGGCGAAGCTACTCTTACACCAGAAGAAATCAAAGAAATTTACTTAATTTGGTTAGTAGATATATATCATAAAAAATCTAACCAGAGAGGAACCAATTGTCCGAATATCGCATGGAAAAGGGGCTGTCAAGAATGGGAGCCTGAAGAATTTACTGGATCTAAAGATGAGTTGGACTTTAAATTCGCTATTGTTAAACACAAACAACTAACCAAAGTTGGTGTAACTGTTTATAAAGAACTGATATACAGCAATGAACGTTTAGCGGAGTATCGGGGTAAGAAAGGAAATCATAAAGTTCAGTTCAAATATAATCCGGAGTGTATGGCGGTCATTTGGGTGTTAGATGAAGACCTGAACGAGTACTTTACAGTTAACGCGATAGACTATGAATATGCAAGTAGAGTGTCTCTCTGGCAACATAAATACAACATAAAATATCTAGCTGGATTAAATTCAGCAGAATATGACGAAGATAAAGAAATTGATGCAGAGATAAAAATTGAAGAGATCGCTGACCGTTCAATTGTTAAGACTAAGAAAATTAGATCCCGGAGACGTGGTGCTAGACATCAAGAGAATGGTGCAAGAGCCAAAAGAATCAGCGATGCCAAGGCTGTCCCACCTCAGAAAAACGAAGAAGAAATTGAAATTATTGATAGTGAAGATTGGGATATTGATTATGTTTGAGAAGCCATCAGATGAATGAAACCCGAGAAGCACGCATATTAAAAGCTAAAAGAGCATTTGTATCAACGCCGAGTGTTACGAAGGTCTTGGGTTATATGGATAGATGCAGAGATCTATCAGATTTCGAATCCGAGCCTACATGCATGATGGTTTTTGGCGCTTCGGGAGTGGGTAAAACGACAATTATCAAGAAATATTTAAGTCAGAACAAACGAGATTCTGAAACACATGGAGACACAGTTCCTGCATTGCATATCGAGTTGCCAGACAATGCTAAACCTGTGGATGCGGCTAGGGAACTGTTGCTTGAAATGGGAGACCCGCTAGCGCTTTATGAAACCGATTTGACTAGGTTGACTAAAAAATTAACCGATTTAATTCCTGTTGTTGGCGTTAAATTGATAATTGTTGACGAATTTCAGCATCTAGTCGAAGAGAGGTCAAACCGGGTTCTCACACAAGTGGGCAATTGGCTAAAGATGGTAATCAATAGAACAAAGTGCCCGATTGTTCTTTTTGGCATGCCGTACTCGAAAGTTGTATTGAAAGCAAACTCACAACTGCATGGGCGATTCTCAATCCAATTTGAACTGCGACCGTTCAATTATCAACGGGGTGAGGGTGTATTCAAAGTATTTCTGAGCCATCTGGACAGGGCACTACCTTTCGAGAAAGAGATTGGTCTAGCTAAAAATGATCTGCAAAGAAAACTATACGCTTTCTCCCAAGGAAATATGCGGTCATTGAGAAATCTTATTTACCACGCATCTGTAGAAGCTATGTATGCGCCCCATGATCCCACGGGGCGAGTATTAATGAGCGAAGTTCCAGGGCAGTAAAGCGTCGAGATCAGGGTC
>NZ_JANEYT010000011.1 GCF_024357955.1 Photobacterium pectinilyticum | reverse complement strand
TTGCTTGGCACTGCTTTGGATGTTTGGAACGAGATGTTATCCATGAGAAGCCCATATGATCCAATAAATAATAAATAGAATCAGGATGATAGTGTTTGCCAAACCTCTGCACTATATAAGCATGAATATCGGCTCCAGTTAACCGGCCACCTTGAGGGTCATGGGCTTTGTCTTTGATGTATTGGCCGAGTTGCTCTTTTTGTGCTGATGTTAAGAATGCGGGTCTGCCTGTCCTTGGCTTTTCTTGTAGCCCTTCGAGACCTTCTTCGAGAAAGGTGTGAACCCATTTATTCACACTGGTTCTACTGACTTTAAGAAACTGAGCAATTTGTGTTCGTGAGTGGCCATCTTTGAAGTGGGCAAGTGCGAGCAGCCTCATTTTCATTTGAATAGATTTTTGTTGGCTTGCTAACTTTTTGAAGTCGATATTATTGAGGCTATCCATAGCGATGTGACTGTCTGAAAGAGTAACCTCAATTAGATCATATTTTTACTTAGATTGGTATAACACAGACCTGGCTTCGAATCCTAACTTGGGTTGTACTTCTTATTTTTATCTCGTACGAAGGCACAAACGAACCGCTAACTTTTGCGTTGCAGCTATCATTGATAACTACAATTGCGCACGAAATATCTGAGTTGTGTTGGCACAACAGGCTATCAATGCTTACTTACTTAGCACTGATCTTGCTTTCAGCCACCTTTCGAGCTGGTGGGATGTGGTGCATTATTGCTAAGGATCCGAGCAACAGTATAGAATTAGTCTATATAACAGCAGCTGCATCCTTAATCGTGCTCACTTGGGTTGGAATCAACCCGGTCACCGATGGAAAACCAAAACTACCATTGGGCCTCTACTCTTTTGCTACGCTAATGCACTCATGGCTAGCTCTAGATATCGTTTTTCACGAAGACAACAACTGGTACCTGTTGCTGGTGACCGCTAGTGCTATTTATATCTACTCGTTTTACCGGTTTTACTTGACCACCTACTACAGAAATAACGAAGAGCACTTATCCTGCCCGCCTAGCACCTTAATTATAGCTAACCTACTGATGGTCATCACTGCGACGTTAACAACCTGATATCCGTCATCAACAGACTTAGGAGCAATAATACATTCGAGGCAGCTTGAATTGATATACAGTTTTAAGAGTGCGTCTTGACATACTTTTTAACCTTTTTCATCGCCATTTGACCTTGAGTGGTGAAAGGTATGACCTAAGCAACGTCATGGTCAGAAAGCCACCTTTTGGTGAACGTTAGAATAATAAGAATGGTGAAAGCCCAAAACAAGAATGAGCAAGAGAATCTAGAGAGGGAAAAAAAGTAAGTATCAGATTTACTACTATAAGAGAGGAAATTAAACGGAAAGCCGATAATTCTTTCAGCAGTAAAGAATGAGCTAAATTGAAGAAGGATAGCTACAGTATATAAACTTATCTTGGCAATAGTACGATTGGTCTTTTGAGTGAAAATTACCATATAGAAACTTAGCCTTGTAAGAAAAGAAAGGTATGTTTATTTATGTCGAACATCAACATTAAAGTCGACAAGCGACGCAGATCGAGGCAAGCGTCACTCCCAAAGTAAGATTCCTGTTGGGTGTCGACTAGAACAAAATTTACCTTTGGCGGGTCCAATATTGTCTGACAAGCCGAACGATTCGAATTGTTTAGAGGACATCCTGCGTATAATCTAAAGACCTATACTCGATATGCTTAATTCGCAAACAGCGTTAATCAGTAAACAATAGACAAGATTTGCCTTCATGCTCAATACGCTGAACTTGCGTAGAAAAGACAGCCTCCAGTGTCTCCACTGTCATTACGTCTTCCGGTTTTCCCTTCACCACACAAGAACCGTTGTTCAATAAAATAACTTTATCCGCCTCCCTCAGAGTGCGGTTTAGGTCGTGGTTCGCCATAACAACCGCTATTCCTTTATTCGCAAGGCGGCGGATAAGCTGGTACATAATCGCTTCTTGACCAATATCCAACGCCGAAGCTGGTTCATCCAATAACAGCAACTGCGCATCGGGATTCAATGTTGGCCAGACCTGAAGGCAGGCAGCAGCCAATCTCACCCTTTGCCATTCCCCCCCGGACAATTGCTGGATATTACGGTTAAGCTTGTCGGTAACTTTTAGCGCTCCACATACCTCATCTAATGCTTCTTGGACATCATTGGCAGCGAGTTCACCAAGAGGTGATAGCGCAAGCGACAGGTAGTGGTATACCCCAACCGCAAACGCTGGCTTATCCTGCTGCGACAAGTAACTGCGCATGCGGGCAAGGCGGGGAAGATCCAACGTAGCAATAGGTTCACCAGCCAAAGTAACGTCACCCTGAGCCTCAACCAAACCAGACAGCATGGAAATTGCACTGCTTTTCCCGCTACCATTTGGACCAATTAAATAAACGATTTCACCGCGCCGGACCGAAAATGAAACCGGTAATAATCGCGGAGGCATCGCCAAGTTTTGAGCATAAAGGATCACAGGTTGTGATTCTGATATTGTTTCCATTCACAACCTTCCTAATCAATGTGCGAACGCAAAAGCATCCAAATAAACACAGGGGCACCTAAGCTGGTGATCACCACCCCGACGGGTAATTCAGCGGCAGGTAACATAACCCTGGCAAGGGTATCCGCTAAAGCCAATAGCAACGCACCGCACAGCGCAGAGAGCGGGAGTAAATAACGGTTCTCGGTCCCAAGCGCCAAACGCAATAGATGCGGGATAACCAGACCAATGAAACCGATCACGCCAGAGATAGCAACCGAGGCGCCCACCAATAACGATACCACCAGAATTAAACGCCAGCGGCTCGCTTCCACATCTAAACCGAGTTGTTTTGCCTGATGCTCACCTAACATCAATAAATCTAATTTGCGACCTTGAAGGCACAGCCAAAGCAGTACCGGCAGGACAAACAACAATAATGTCAGTTGATGCCAGCTCACCCCTGCAACACTTCCCATCAACCAATACATTAGCATTCGAAGGTTCAAGTCATCACTGAAATAAAAAGCCCAAGTAACAGCAGCACCCGACAATATGCCTAGCGCTACCCCAATAAGCAGCAAACGTGCGGTTGAAACCCGCTTACGCCGTGATAAGCCCACAAGAATAAGGGTAAATAGGAATGCGCCCGCCATCGCAGCCACCATCATCAGCAGTGGCGTTGGCGCAAAGGGTAAAACAAACAGCAAGATTACAAGCGCAAGGCTTGCACCTCCGGAAATACCGAGTACTCCCGGCTCGGCCAGAGGGTTACCGAGTAATACTTGTAGCACCGCACCAGAAGCCGCCAGCGAGGCACCAACAGCAATCGCGGCTAATAACCGTGGCATTCGAAGCTGAAGCAACAATTGCTGCTCAAGACCGCTCTGGGCTGACCACGGCCAGATGAAAATTTCACCAACAGAAAGGGAGAGAAAGCAGGCGATGATTAAGGCTATAGCCGCGATGGCAAAACCCATACGCCATCTTGTTTGGCGGCGAAGTAAAAGATCATTTAAGAGCATGAGTGAGAAGGCATAATAAGTAACGACGCTTTACCATACCGTCTCACTCTATAAATGGAAAGCTAGCTTTCATAGAATGCGGTAACAAATTCTCCTAACGGATAACACGTACTGCGAATAGCGCTAAATGTCTATTTTCATGTCCTTATAGTAGAACTCTTTATCATGTTCGCCTATTTCTCTCATCACTTGGCAAGGGTTACCTACTGCGACCACATTAGCTGGGATATTTTTGGTCACGACACTACCCGCACCAATCACACTGTTTTCCCCAATTGTCACTCCTGGCAAAACAATCGCACCCGCCCCAATCCAAACATTGTTGCCAATACGAACAGGAATATTGAACTGGGCAACCTTCTTACGCAACGTCGGTTCAATAGGATGGCCAGCGGTTGCTATCACGACATTGGGGGCAATCATCACATGATCACCAATATATATGTCGGTATCATCAACCAAAGTGAGATTGAAGTTGGCGTAAACAAACTTACCTAGGTGGGTATGCTTACCCCAATTGGCCCTCAGAGGTGGCTCGATATAGCACCCCTCACCCACTTCGGCGAGCAACTCCTTCAATAAGCCTGCCCGCTTTTTTGTCTCAGAAGGACGAGTCTGATTAAAGTCATACAGCTTTTCTAAACACAGTGTTTGCTCAGCGAGCAAATCGTCATCATCAGAACAATAAATCTTCTGGTTTTGCATCCTTTCTCTTAGCGCCAAAGCTGGCTGTTTCTCCTGCTCGGTAGCCGACATTTTATCACTCCAGTTATCGAATTCTGGCATTACTATGCCGAGATAACCTCATGAAGAAAAGCGAATCACACAATCAAAGTACGCCTTTGTGATTCTCGTGAGTTTTATTAAGCATACATTTAAGAACAAGCAGTTAAGTAATAGCTTTAACTTGCCCATCAGTACTAACTTGCACTTCTTTCACCAGTAGACAGGCTCGTTGCCCAATAGCCACTTTCGCGTTAGGAAAAACGATCGTCTCTCCTTCTTCCAGCACATAATATTCAATATCTTTATCACTCCCCAATAAAGTCCCTTGTGGGTACATGGTAAAATTGGCTTGGTCATCAGGAAAGTTCAACATGAAATGCTCGGTCTGCTTCATCAAAGTTCTTGTCACCTTGTAAACAACAAGCTTATCTTGCTGCCATAAATAATCAGGTTTTAACTGGGTGACAAGCTCAACCATAGCGTTATAGAACGGTGATAAGCGCTGCAGATCATTGTGACCAAATGCAGCCACTTTGCCCAACTCAACGGTTAAGGCTTGGGCACCAAAGTACTCAGCGCTATACCAACTGAACGTCGGCGATGGTGCGTTTGACAATAACGCCGCTTCGATTTCAGCCTGCTGCAAAAATACAAACAAATCACGTTGGCGAGTTTGGTTGGTCGAGGATGGGCTGACCACAAACGTATAGTGGGTAGAGCTTCTTATTGCACAGTGCAGATCAAGGTGCCAACGGTATTGCTCTGACTTGCCACCTTGCTGATAAAACTCACTGACAGCAAGTTGCAATTGATTGGCTCGAACACAGTCAGGATTTATTGCTTCATTGCTAGCCCGGAACAATCTGTTCATGTTCTCCTCGACAAAACGTCGATGAAGATTGATAGCCTCAGGGTGACCAATGATGACTAACAGACGATGGACTGGCTGTATTTCACCTGACAAAACTGAGCTTACAAGACGCTGCAGCAGCTCAATGGGGCTGGTTTCATCGCCATGTACGCCAGATGACAGCACAATATCTTTAGAGTATGAGGGGATATCAGCTGGCGTGATCTGAAGAATACCCCGCCCTACGAGAATACACTCGATGCCTGACTCTGTCTGCCAGCGCCCCCACTCTTCCGGCAAGGTCATATCCAATGTTGCTTCAAGAAACTTCCCTTCTTTAACCAGCTGTAGCATTCCCATTAACCACCTCCATATTATTAGCTCGTTTAGCGCTAATGGAATGCATTCATTTTACCGCTGCATTTTTCATATTGAAACCATATAAAAACATAAATTTAACATCACACGCACAACTTATACCAATCTGGATAAGTAGCCCTAAATGCAGGGTGATTGATGATAATGTTATCAAGGGTAAATTGCTGACCTGAGGAGAGGTTCAAGTATCGCGATGGGGAGAGTGATAGTCATAAAAAACCCGGGCAAGTTCTACACACCTTACCCGGGCTCTGTTTTGTCAATGAATTCGCGATTACTGTTGTTCGATTTCGATATTTTCTACGCGAGCTTTCAATTTCTGACCTGGACGGAAAGTCACAACACGGCGGGCCGAGATAGGAATATCTTCACCCGTTTTGGGATTTCTTCCCGGACGCTCATTCTTGTCGCGAAGATCAAAGTTACCAAAACCTGATAGCTTAACCTGTTCACCACATTCAAGCGCTTTCCTAATTTCTTCAAAGAAGACTTCCACCGTATCCTTGGCGTCCCGTTTGCTCAATCCAACATTTTCAAACAGGTTCTCAGCCAAATCGGCTTTTGTGAGCGCCATAGATAATTCCCTCAAGACTATATTGAATGGATTGTAGGGTGACATCAGTCATTCCTACAGCGAATTAGTCGAGTCAGACAGAAGCCAGAAAACGCTAAAATAGCCTGCTTCTCCGCGCTCAATCCTAACTAGAGACAAGTTTATGCCAACTTGCTGATTTCCGCCAACTTTTTTATGTCAACTTATCTTTAAATAATTGATTTTCACTAACACAAATAGACGCATTCCATGCACCTTGTTGTGCTTAATTCGAATAACTACTGGTAAGATTTGCTAAAAAACACCAAAAAAGCGACATATATTGCTGGAATTTCACCTCGAGGTAGAAATTACCTCTACCTATCAGAAAGTTACAGTATTTAGACCCAGATCAAAAAAATTACAACGTTCGGGATAAATTTATAAAACAATGACTTAAAAACACGCCTTTTTCTGCTTCATCTCAATTCGGCCGGAACATTATACCAACCGACATAAATATTTGATCAGTCTTGCAGGTTAAAATCGCTGCTCTCTGCGTTAGAGATTTTGTAATTAGAGCCACTAATTACAAAATCTCTGCCTTGATAACAACGATTTTTCCAGTGCAAATACTTGATCAACGACTTATCCAGATAGGTATGATTTCCCCCCTATCGTTATCAGGTTTATTCATCTGGCAAATTCAAGGCAAAAAAAACCCTGCCTAACTGGCAGGGTTTTTAGCAATCCATCAGCTTAATTAGTCACGAAGTGACGCACCAAACTTCTCTGATACATGGGCAACAATCGCATCAACAGAGCCTGCGATGTCAGCGTCTTCCAGTGTACGCTCAAGAGACTGAAGTGTTAGGGCGATAGCCAAGCTCTTCTTGCCTTCTTCAACGCCTTTACCTACGTAAACATCAAACAGCTTAGCGTCAGTTAGGAATTCACCGCCCGCTTCTAGACAAGCGTTAACGATGTCGCCAGAAGCGACAGCTTCATCAACAACAACCGCAATGTCACGACGGTTAGCAGGGAACTTAGAAAGAGCAACAGCTTCTGGGATCACTTTAGTGTTGATCGCTGACCACTCGATTTCGAACACGATAGTGCGGCCGTTCAGACCGAACTTGCGCTCAAGCTCTGGGTGTACTGTACCGATCACACCCACTTCTTTGCCATCTACAATGATTGCAGCAGATTGGCCAGGATGAAGCGCAGGGTTGTGCTCTTTATTTTCAGAAGAAAGGGCCGCAAAGCTGTATGCCTTCTCGTTAGCAGAAAGCTCAAGAACAGCTTCCAGATCACCTTTTAGGTCAAAGAAATCAACGGTGTTGGTTTCGATGTCCCAATGCTCTTCGCTACGCGTTCCCGCGATAACACCCGCTAGCATAGGCTCTTGGCGCATGCCGTTCTCAGCGTTTTCACAAGGAATGAAACGTAGGCCGTATTCGAACAGGCGAACACGTGGCTGCTGGCGCTTCTGGTTGTGAACAACAGTGTTTAGCAAGCCTTGGATTAGGCCAAGGCGCATAGCTGACATGTCCGCAGAAATTGGGAATGGCAGGATTAGCGGCTCAACACCAGGAACAATCAGTTTCTGCTGTTCTGGTTCAACAAAACTGTATGTGATCGCTTCTTGGTAACCACGGTCAACAAGCAAGTTGCGTACACGCTTAAGCGGAAGATTCGCTTCAACATGATTGTGCATCTTAAGAGCAGCGGCTGGGTTCTGGTTTGGAATGTTGTCGTAACCGTAGATACGGCCAACTTCTTCAATCAGATCCTGCTCGATGGCGATATCGAAACGCCATGTCGGTGCAGTTGCAGTCCAACCCGCTTCTGTTGCTTCAACGCTCAGGCCTAGACGCTCAAGGATCTCAACAACATCGCTATCTGCAATGTGGTGGCCTAGTAGGTTGTCGAGTTTTGTGCGACGTAATGCGACTGTGTTTGGCTTAGGAAGATCTGCTTCAGATTCCTGAGCAACAACAGGGGCAACTTCACCACCACAGATTTCAACTAGAAGCTGTGTGGCACGCTCCATCGCGTTCACTTGCAGTGCGTAATCCACACCACGCTCGAAACGCATTGAAGAATCAGTGTGTAGACCGTAGCTACGAGCACGACCACGGATGTGGTCTGGTGCGAAGAACGCACACTCTAGCAGCACGTCTTTAGTCTCGGTGGTTACACCAGACTCTTCGCCACCGAAAATACCGGCAATCGCAAGCGCTTTGCTGTGGTCAGCCACAACTAGCGTATCTGCGTTTAGCTCAGCGTCAGTGCCGTCTAGAAGAGTTAGCTTCTCACCCTGCTCTGCCATACGAACCACGATGCCACCGTCGATCTTCGCTAGATCAAACGCGTGCATTGGCTGGCCCTGCTCTAGCAGAACAAAGTTTGTGATATCAACAACTGGATCAATTGAACGAATACCACAACGACGTAGCTTCTCTTGCATCCAAAGCGGCGTTTGTGCCTGAACGTTTACGTTCTTAACCACACGGCCAAGGTAACGTGGACACGCAGCAGGTGCTTTCACTTCAATAGAAACAGTGTCGTCGATAGATGGAGCCACTGCTTCTGCAGTTGGTTCTGTCACGTCAGCGCGGTTCAATACGCCAACTTCACGAGCAAGACCACGGATGCTGAAACAATCAGCACGGTTTGCCGTTAGGTCAACGTCAACAGTTACGTCATCTAGACCTAGGAATTCGCGGAAATCAGTACCGTTTACCGCGTCGTCAGCAAGCTCCATGATACCGTCAGACTCAACGTCGATGCCTAGTTCAGTAAATGAACAAAGCATGCCGTGAGAAGGCTGGCCACGTAGCTTAGCTTTCTTGATTTTGAAGTCGCCTGGTAATACTGCACCCACCGTCGCGACAGCCACTTTCAGGCCAAGACGACAGTTAGAAGCACCACAAACGATGTCTAGTAGTTCTTCAGCACCAACATCAACTTTGGTAACGCGTAGTTTGTCAGCATCTGGGTGCTGGCCGCACTCAACAACCTGACCAACTTTAACGCCAGTAAATGTACCAGCAACAGGTAGTACGTCGTCTACCTCAAGGCCAGCCATAGTGATTTGGTGAGTTAGCTCGTCAGTTGTAACCGCAGGGTTTACCCACTCACGAAGCCAAGATTCGCTAAATTTCATAGTGTATGAACCTCTGGATTACTTAAATTGTTTTAGGAAACGAAGGTCGTTCTCGAAGAACGCACGTAAGTCGTTTACGCCGTAACGAAGCATGGTTAGACGCTCAACGCCCATACCAAATGCAAAACCAGAGTATTTCTCAGGGTCGATACCCACACTACGAAGTACGTTCGGGTGAACCATACCGCAGCCTAGTACCTCAAGCCATTTACCGTTTTTACCTTTAACGTCAACTTCTGCAGAAGGCTCAGTAAACGGGAAGTAAGAAGGACGGAAACGCACTTCCACTTCTTCTTCGAAGAAGTTACATAGGAAGTCGTGAAGAATGCCTTTAAGTTGCGCGAAGTTTACATTCTCATCAACCAGCATACCTTCCACTTGGTGGAACATTGGAGTATGTGTCTGATCGTAATCGTTACGGTAAACACGGCCCGGAGCGATGAAACGGAAAGGAGGCTTGCCATTTTCCATCGTACGGATCTGAACGCCAGACGTGTGAGTACGCAACATTAGATCAGGGTTGAAGAAGAAAGTATCGTGGTCAGTACGTGCTGGGTGATCTTCAGCAATGTTCAACGCATCGAAGTTATGGAATGCGTCTTCGATTTCCGGACCAGACTCAGTGTTAAAGCCTAGCTCGCCGAAGAACTGCTCAATACGCTCAACAGTACGTGTTACTGGGTGTAGGCCACCGTTTTCAATGCGACGACCAGGAAGGGTCACATCAATCGTTTCAGCCGCTAGTTTAGCTTCAAGCTCAGCACGCTGAAGTGCGTCTTTACGAGCGACAATCGCTTGCTGAACGGCACCTTTAGCCTTGTTAATTTCCTGACCAGCAGAGCGACGCTCTTCTGGTGGAAGTTTACCCAAACCTTGAAGTTGAAGGGTCAATTCACCCTTTTTGCCCAAATATTGGACACGCACTTCGTCCAGAGCGACTAATGAATCAGCCTGCTCGATAGCTGCCGTTGCGTTGGCAATAATCTCGTCTAGATGTTGCATCGTTTCCTCATCCACCTACAGGTGGCGTCCTTTAGGGAGATATAAATTCGCGTAACGATACATACTAAAGAAACATGCGTCTAAATCCAAACCCAATCGTAAGAAAACCGTTGGATTGCGTGAAAAAAACACCATTTTCTCTCAAGGCTGGCTTAATTGATGGTACCGGCTGTGACTTGTTGCTCTGGAGGGAAACCGACAGCGCACATTATCGCACTCACGATACCCTTAAGCATCGTCTCTAGCATCATTGAAGGGAGAGAGGTTGAGTCGGTTATTGCAGATCAGGATCAACCTGATCCGACAACAAAGTGGCATGGATAATACCAATCAAGATAAGTCGTTGATCAAATATTTATGTAGGTTGGTATTATTATAACCAAACGAAAAAAGGAGAGCCTAGGCTCTCCTTTCAACATCAAACTAAACAGTAATTAATTACTGTGCAGCTTTTGCTTTTTCAACTAGTACCGCGAAAGTAGCTTTGTCGAATACAGCGATATCAGCAAGGATCTTACGATCGATTTCGATAGATGCTTTCTTAAGACCGTTGATGAAACGGCTGTAAGACATACCGTTCTGACGAGCAGCAGCATTGATACGTGCAATCCATAGTTGACGGAAAGTACGTTTCTTGTTGCGACGGTCACGGTAAGCGTATTGACCAGCTTTAGTAACAGCTTGGAAAGCTACGCGGTAAACACGTGAACGTGCACCGTAGTAACCTTTAGCTTGTTTAAGAACTTTCTTGTGACGTGCACGTGCTTGTACACCACGTTTTACGCGAGGCATAGGAGACTCCTAACTAAAATTAAAAAAATAAAACTAAAAACGATTAAGCGAACGGAAGCATACGTGCAACAGCTGCCACTTCACACTTAGGAAGGATAGCGTTTGGACGAAGCTGACGTTTGTTCTTAGTAGTACGTTTAGTCAGGATGTGACGCTTAGTTGCGTGCTTAAACTTGAAGCCACCAGCAGTTTTCTTGAAACGCTTAGCAGCACCTTTGTTGGATTTCATCTTAGGCATGATGAGACTCCGCATTGTTGATAGTTAATAACATAGTAGTAAGGCGAACAAAAGCGCTGCTATAAAGCAGCGCTTTTAGCTACTTGAATGCCTTAATTACTTCTTCTTTGGAGCAAGCATCATCGTCATTTGACGACCTTCTACTCGATTAGGGAAACTTTCAACAACCGCTAGGTCGATTAGGTCTTCCTTAATACGATTTAGAAGCTCGATACCAAGACTCTGGTGGGCCATTTCACGACCGCGGAAACGCAGTGTGACCTTGCCCTTGTTGCCCTCTTCTAAAAAGCGACTCAGGTTGCGCAGTTTTACCTGATAATCGCCTTCGTCTGTACCAGGTCGGAATTTAACTTCCTTGATCTGGATTTGTTTCTGCTTTTTCTTTTGCTCTTTAGCAGCCTTGCTCTTTTCGAACAGGTACTTGCCATAGTCCATCACACGACAAACTGGTGGCTCGGCATTCGGGCTGATTTCAACTAGGTCTACACCAGCTTCATTAGCAAGATTTACTGCTTCTTCAATAGAAACAACACCAACTGATTCACCGTCTAGACCAGTTAAACGTACTTCACGTACGCCACGAATTTCACCATTTAAGCGATGTGCATTTTGCTTAACTGGTGCTTGGGTTCTTCTTCCGCCTTTAATACCTTATTCCTCCACAACATTGAGCTTGCGACTGCTAACTTCTTGCTGCAAGTATGCAACAAGATCGTCAATCTTAAATTTACCCAAATCTTTACCCTTGCGAGTACGTACTGCAATTTCGCCTGCTTCGACTTCTTTGTCACCGCACACGAGCATGTATGGTACACGCTTCAAAGTATGTTCGCGAATTTTAAAGCCAATCTTCTCATTTCTCAAGTCCGCATTGACACGAATTCCAGATTTTTGAAGTTTTTCGACTACTTGTTGAACATATTCTGCCTGGCTATCTGTGATATTCATCACAACCGCCTGCTGAGGCGCCAACCAAGTTGGGAAGAAGCCAGCATATTCTTCAATAAGGATACCGATGAAACGCTCTAGTGAACCTAGAATAGCACGGTGGATCATAACAGGCGTATGACGCTCGTTATCTTCACCAACGTAAGTTGCACCTAGACGTTCAGGGAGTGCGAAGTCTAACTGAACTGTGCCGCACTGCCAAGCCCTATCTAGACAATCATGCAAAGTAAATTCAATTTTCGGTCCGTAGAACGCACCTTCACCCTCTTGAATCTCGTAAGGGATCTCCATTGATTCTAGCGCAAGTTTTAGATCTGACTCTGCTTTATCCCACATTTCATCAGAACCTACGCGCTTCTCAGGGCGTGTAGACAGCTTAACAACGATGTTATCGAAGCCAAATGTCTGATATGTATCGTAAACCATCTCGATACAGCTGGTTACTTCAGCCTGAACCTGCTCTTCTGTACAGAAGACGTGGGCATCATCCTGAGTAAAGCCACGTACACGCATGATGCCGTGTAGTGCGCCAGATGGTTCGTTACGGTGACATGAGCCGAACTCAGCCATACGTAGCGGTAGGTCACGGTATGATTTCAGACCTTGGTTAAAGATCTGAACGTGGCCTGGGCAGTTCATCGGCTTAATAGCATATTCACGGTTCTCAGAAGACGTCGTGAACATTGCTTCTGCGTACTTGTCCCAGTGACCTGAGCGTTCCCAAAGCACGCGATCCATCATTAGCGGACCTTTCACTTCTTGGTAACCGTATTCAGTCAGTTTTTCACGGATGAATACTTCAAGGTCACGGAAGATAGACCAACCATTGTGGTGCCAGAACACCATACCCGGTGCTTCTTGCTGCATGTGGAACAGGTCTAGCTGCTTACCGATTTTACGGTGGTCACGCTTAGCCGCTTCTTCTAGGCGAGTAAGGTGCGCTTTAAGTGCTTTCTTATCATGGAAAGCCGTACCGTAGATACGCTGAAGCATCTTGTTGTCGCTGTTACCACGCCAGTAAGCACCAGCAACGTTCAGCAGTGTAAAGTGCTGACAGAAGCCCATGTGCGGTACGTGTGGACCACGACACATGTCGATGTATTCTTCATGGTGGTATAGGCCCGGGCGGTCATCACGAGAAACGTTCTCGTCAAGGATTTCCACTTTGTACGGTTCGCCACGTGATTCAAACGTATCACGTGCTTCCTGCCAGCTTACCTTTTTCTTGATAACTTGGTATTTGGTTTTCGCCAGCTCTTTCATACGCTTTTCAATCTTTTCAAGATCTTCTTGCGTAAGCGACTCATCGAGGTCGATGTCGTAGTAGAAGCCGTTGTCGATCGTTGGACCAATCGCCATTTTCGCTTCAGGGTAAAGCTGCTTAATCGCGTGGCCAAGAAGGTGAGCACAAGAGTGACGAACAATCTCAAGGCCGTCTACTTCATCTTTGGCAGTGATGATTTCAAGGCTAGCATCTTCTTCGATAAGGTCACACGCGTCGACACGGTTACCATTAACGCGACCGGCAATAGTTGCCTTCGCAAGACCAGGACCGATCGATTGCGCGACTTCCATTGTAGATACTGGGTTGTCAAACTGACGCTGACTGCCGTCAGGAAGAGTAATTACAGGCATGTAAATATCCTTTCACAGTGGTCTTGCACACCAAGCAAGACATGTTGAATTAACAATATAAAGCTATGAGAGCTAAATAAAAGAAGCTCAGAAATCCGGAGCTGCAATACTGAGCAGACCAAAATGGCTGAGCGAAGCAGCAACTATAACAAACGCCTGTGACACTTTGCAAAGCCACGCCTCAATTATTTTCTTATATTCCCAACTCGCTTGGGTACAAGGCAAAAGCTAACGACATAGAGATAAATCACCGCATTGATACGGATCCCAACGTCATAATGATTATCCGCATTGGGTTAGCCTAAGCAAACTGTAGTCATTTCACGGTTGTAGCAATCAATACTTGAAATTAAGGAAGAAAGTTGCTTTGATTTGTATAGGCAATTAGGAAAGTGTTATGGCTCAGTCACCTCGTTATCAGCAAATCAAGACTTACCTATTGGAACGGATTCATGCTCGCCAATGGCCACCCGGTCATAAAATCCCCACCGAGATGGCACTCTCCGAGCAATTTTCGGTCAGTCGTATGACAGCCAATAAAGCCATTACCGAACTGGTAAAGGAAGGTTTCCTCGAACGGACCCCACGGTTAGGCACGTTTGTCTGTAATAAAAAAGCTGAATCGCCATTGATGGAAATCCGCAATATTGCCGATGAGGTCAAAAATCGTGGGCATCGCTATTCATCCGATGTGATCTCACAGTCGACAATTCACGCAACCGAAGATATTGCTCTTCGACTGGGTGTGCGCCAAGGCACAGAGGTATATTTCACCCAAATCGTCCATTTCGAAAATAGCTTGCCGATCCAGCTCGAAGAGCGCTGGGTCAACCCTGAACACGCACCGGCCTATATCAAACAAGACTTCAGTACACAAACACCCAATGAATACTTGGTCAAAGCCTGTCCGCTCAGCGATATTGAGCATGTTGTCGAAGCACTATTACCTCCTCAACGTATTGCCGAGCTGCTCAACGTCAGTCAGTACTCACCCTGCTTGCTGCTCAACCGTCGCACCTGGAGCAACAAAAACTTAATCAGTACCGCCCTACTCTATCACCCGGGCAACAAGTACAAACTCAGTTCGCGAGCTCAAGTAGGTGCGGTGGAAAGTAGCTAGAACAACTCATACAGCTCCTATGCA
This sequence comes from Photobacterium pectinilyticum, assembly GCF_024357955.1. Classification (GTDB taxonomy): domain Bacteria; phylum Pseudomonadota; class Gammaproteobacteria; order Enterobacterales; family Vibrionaceae; genus Photobacterium; species Photobacterium pectinilyticum. The sequence continues at coordinate 98,914 of NZ_JANEYT010000011.1, read as the reverse complement.
CGTAATCTGTTGCTCATTTTTATTTTGTGCTGGCTAGACCAAGATCAAACGTGCGATCCCTCTCATAACCCAACAATTGTCAGCAATTAATTACAAGTACGATCACATTTCATTTACATCCCACCTTGAATTCCAATATCAAATTGCCTATTTATTTGTATATACATTATGAACTCTAGAAACCGCTTCTAGAAACAACCACTAAAAATAGTCAATAACTTCAGGGTCACGGAATGGATAGAGTGCTGACAAATATCAATATGATCACCCTCGATGGCGATACTGGCTACCAAGTCATCAACGATGCCATGATCGGTATCGAAAAAGACCGTATCGCCTTTGCCGGCCACAAGGAACATTTTGACTGCCATGGGCACCCTGATGTGGTTGATTGCCAGGGAGCACTGGTGACTCCTGGCCTGATTGATTGTCATACCCACCTCGTTTTCGCCGGCAATCGGGCAACTGAATTTGAGCAGCGACTCAACGGCGTGCCCTACGAAGAAATAGCCAAGGCCGGCGGCGGGATCCTGTCGACCGTCAAGGCCACCCGTGAAGCATCGGAAGATACCCTGTACAGGCTGGCCCGCCAGCGCTTGCAAGGGTTGAAGAATGACGGGGTAACAACCGTTGAAATCAAATCAGGCTATGGCCTTACCCTTGATGACGAACTAAAAATGCTCAGAGTTGCCCGACGTATTGGGGAGATGCCTGACATCAACGTATCTACCACCTTGCTGGCAGCCCATGCTCTACCTCCAGAATATTCCGATGATCCCAACAGCTACATCCAGTTCGTCTGTGATGAAATTATCCCGGCCGCCGCCCAAGAAAACTTAGCCGACGCCGTTGATGTCTTCTGTGAAGGCATCGGTTTCAGTACACAACAGTGTCAGCAAGTATTCCGCGCGGCCCAAAAACACGGCCTTGCTCTCAAGGGACATACTGAACAACTTTCCAACCTAGGCGGCAGCGCAATGGCAGCCCGAATGGGCGCCTTGTCTGTCGATCATATTGAATACCTTGATAACGAAGGCGTTGCAGCACTAGCGGCCTGCGGCACCGTTGCCACCCTACTTCCTGGAGCCTTTTACTTTCTCCGGGAGAACCAAATGCCACCGATTGATCAGTTACGTCAACTTAATGTTCCAATGGCGATTGCCACCGACTTCAACCCCGGTACATCCCCTATCGCGTCTATCCGCACCATGATGAATATGGCGTGCACATTCTTCCGAATGACACCGGAAGAATGTCTACAAGGCGTCACCACAAATGCCGCCCAAGCACTTGGGATGAGCGAATTTCGCGGACAAATCCGCGAAGGAATGCAAGCCGATTTAGCAATTTGGAATCTATCTCATCCAGCTGAGCTGTCATACCGCATTGGTGTGCCAGATCTCAAAGCGCGGGTAGTCAATGGTGATCTATTTATTCACCAACACTCAGAGCGATAAGGAGCATCATATGCCAGTTGATATGACGGTCTGGCAAGGTCGTAGCGATCCAGAAGATGGTAGCCTCGGACTACGTTGGCATGAAGTGATCAAGCCTGCTGATGAAGTGAATGAGCCCGGTATCATGCTACTCGGTTTTGCCTGTGATGAAGGCGTATCGCGTAATAAAGGCCGCACCGGTGCCTTTGATGCACCAATAACGATTCGAAGAGCGTTGGCGAATCTAGCTTGGCACCATACCGAACCCGCCTATGATGGTGGTGATATTCTTTGCAACGACGGTAATCTCGAACTTGCCCAGCAACGCCTCGGAGAAGATGTATGCCGCGCCCTTCGCCAAAACCACAAAGTGATTGTGCTTGGAGGTGGTCACGAAGTCGCTTGGGGTACTTTCCAGGGGCTTGGTAACTATTTATTACAAAAACAGCACGTATTGCAAAAGCAACAGACCCCAAAAGATGAGCTAGAACCTGAAGAGTTGGGTATTGTCACTAAAGCACCGAAAATAGGCGTCATCAACTTTGATGCCCATTTTGATCTGCGTAACCCCCCTTCTGGTTCATCTGCAGAGCAAGGCAGTTCTGGTACGCCTTTCCAGCAAATCGCTCGCTTTTGTGAATTACAAGGCTGGCCTTTCAACTATGCCTGTCTTGGCTTGAGTCGAGCCAGTAATACCCAAGCGCTTTATGACAAAGCCGACAGAATGGGCGTGTTGTATTTCGATGATTGCGAACTTACCCACCAGCGATTGCCGCTGATTATCGAATCGCTGGAGCACTTTATTGACCAGTGCGACTACCTCTACCTCACCATAGATATTGATGTATTCCCTGCCAGTACCGCACCGGGAGTCAGTGCGCCTGCCGCGCGAGGCGTCCCACAGGAAATCATCGAACCATTGCTCAACACGGTGCTTTCTGCCGAAACCACCACAGGAAGAAAGAAAGTACTGGTTGCCGATATGGCGGAATACAATCCGCGTTTTGATATAGACAACCAAACCGCACGACTCGCTGCGCGATTGGCTTGGACCATCGCCCGTGCCCTACGTTAATGAACACCGCTGTCTTCTTAAACTATTACATTGACAGCTTTGCAAGGAGAGCCATATGACACAAGATACCCAACCACGCTTGGACGAAAGCCGGACTATCATTGCCCCAACAGGCACTACGCTAAATACCAAGTCATGGTTAACCGAAGCCCCGCTAAGAATGCTGATGAACAATCTGCATCCCGATGTCGCGGAACACCCACACGCTTTGGTGGTATATGGCGGCATTGGTCGTGCTGCAAGGAATTGGCAGTGCTATGACAAAATTGTTGAGGTGTTAAAGCGCCTTGAAGAAGATGAAACCTTGCTGGTGCAATCTGGTAAGCCTGTCGGTGTATTCAAAACCCACAGTAATGCGCCAAGGGTACTCATTGCCAACTCAAACTTAGTCCCACACTGGGCTAACTGGGAACACTTCAACGAACTCGATAAAGAAGGCTTAATGATGTACGGCCAGATGACCGCGGGCAGCTGGATCTATATCGGCTCACAAGGCATTGTTCAGGGCACCTACGAGACCTTTGTTGCCATGGCAAAACAGCACTTTAATGGTGACAGTAAGGGTCGCTGGATCCTCACCGGTGGCCTTGGCGGTATGGGCGGCGCTCAACCATTAGCCGCAACCATGGCGGGCTTCTCAATGCTAGCTGTTGAGTGTGATGAAAGCCGAATCGACTACCGCTTGCGTACTGGCTATGTTGATTGTAAAGCAACCTCATTAGATGAAGCCTTAGCTATCATCGAGGAAGCCAAGCAAACAGGTAAACCCGTTTCTGTTGGTCTACTTGGCAATGCTGCAGATGTGTTCCCTGAAATTGCCCGCCGTGGCATTGTTCCAGATGGCACCACTGACCAAACGTCGGCCCATGATCCGCTAAATGGTTACCTGCCACAGGGCTGGACCATGAAGCATGCAGCAGAGATGCGCCAGCAAGACGAAGCTGAAGTGGTCAGAGCCGCCAAGGCATCGATGGCCGTTCAGGTCAAAGCGATGTTGGCTTTGCAAAAAGCAGGTTCAGCGACTGTCGATTACGGTAATAATATCCGCCAGATGGCCTTTGAGGTCGGTGTTGAAAATGCCTTTGATTTCCCCGGCTTTGTGCCAGCTTATATTCGCCCATTGTTCTGTGAAGGTGTTGGTCCGTTCCGCTGGGCGGCACTATCAGGCGATCCGGAAGACATCTACAAGACAGACCAAAAAGTCAAAGAGCTGATCCCTGATAACCCTCATCTCCACAACTGGCTCGATATGGCCCGCGAAAAGATCCAGTTCCAAGGCTTGCCTTCCCGTATCTGCTGGGTGGGGCTAAAAGACCGTGCCCGTCTAGGTAAAGCCTTCAACGAAATGGTTAAAAATGGCGAGCTTAAAGCGCCAATCGTTATTGGCCGTGATCACCTCGACTCAGGCTCTGTCGCTAGCCCGAACCGTGAAACAGAAGGCATGATGGATGGATCCGATGCCGTATCAGATTGGCCATTGCTCAACGCCCTTCTCAACACCGCGTCCGGTGCGACTTGGGTATCCCTACACCATGGTGGTGGCGTTGGTATGGGCTTCTCGCAACATTCGGGCATGGTTATTGTTTGTGATGGTACTGAAGATGCTGCTGAACGTGTCGGCCGGGTACTTCGCAATGACCCAGCCACAGGTGTGATGCGCCACGCCGATGCCGGTTATGACATCGCAGTTAGCTGTGCCGAGGAACAAGGCTTAGATTTACCAATGATCCCATCAACCCAAAAAAAATAATAAATATACCCAAGTAAATTCATGATGCTTGGTTCAGCGAGAATTACTTGGGTATAACACCCTAAGGACGTTGTATGTACCAAATTGAAATCAACCCGGGAAAATTATCGCTCAAACAGCTGCGACACATCAATCGCCATAAAGTGACATTGTCACTAAACAAATCTGCCTATGACGATATGTTGGTAAGTACCAAAGCCGTAGAACTAGTGATCACAGAAGACAGAGTCGTTTATGGGATCAACACCGGCTTTGGGCTACTTGCCAATACCCGTATCGCGGTCGAAGACTTAGAAACACTACAGCGCAGTATCGTTCTCTCTCACGCCGCTGGCATCGGCAAATTAATGGAAGATCATACTGTCAGGCTCATGATGGCCTTGAAGATCAACAGCCTTGCTCGAGGCTACTCGGGGATCCGTCCTAAAGTCGTTGATGCACTAATAACGCTGGTCAATGCCGAAGTGTACCCGTGTATTCCACAAAAAGGATCCGTCGGTGCGTCGGGAGATCTCGCCCCGCTGGCACATATGAGCACGGTATTACTCGGTGAAGGCCAGGCTCGCCACAATGGCGAAATCATCAGCGGTGCTGCAGCACTCAAGATAGCCGGGCTTGAGCCTATTACGCTGGCACCAAAAGAAGGGCTGGCTTTGCTCAATGGCACCCAAGCCTCAACCGCTTTTGCTCTTGAAGGCTTATTTGCCGCTGAAGATCTGTATGCCTCAGGCACCGTCTGTGGTGCGATGTCGGTAGATGCTGCACTTGGTAGCCGACGACCTTTCGATCCGCGTATCCACCGAGTACGAGGCCATCGTAGTCAAATTGATGCAGCAACAGCTTACCGCCATATGCTAGACAAAGACAGTGAGATTGGCTTATCACATCAGCAATGTGACAAGGTCCAAGATCCCTATTCACTTCGCTGCCAACCGCAAGTAATGGGGGCCTGCTTACAACAAATCCGCCATTCTGCCGATATTCTTGAAATTGAAGCCAATGCCGTTTCGGACAACCCACTGGTATTTGCCGATGATGGTGACATTATTTCGGGTGGTAACTTCCATGCCGAGCCAGTTGCAATGGCTGCAGATAGCCTTGCATTGGCCATTGCCGAGATCGGGAGTTTGTCAGAACGCAGAATGGCGCTGTTAATTGATAGCGGCTTGAGTAAATTACCTCCCTTCTTGGTCGATAATGGCGGCGTAAATTCCGGCTTTATGATAGCCCAAGTTACCGCTGCAGCACTGGCAAGTGAAAACAAAACTCTCGCCCATCCAGCTTCTGTTGATAGTTTGCCGACGTCCGCCAACCAGGAAGATCATGTCTCGATGGCAACCTTTGCGGGTAGAAGACTCAAGGACATGGCAGAAAATACCCGCGGGATCTTAGCCGTCGAATTACTGGCTGCTGCTCAAGGCTTGGATTTCCGCTCGCCGAACCACAGTTCAGAGCGCGTAGAGCAAGCCAAAGAAATGTTACGGGCCCGTGTGAGCTTTTACGATAAGGACCGCTACTTTGCGCCAGATATTGAAAAAGCCAACGAGCTCCTACTGGAAGCACATTACAACACCTTGATGCCTTCGCAACTACTACCGAGTTTATAAGCGCATTAAGGCAAATCGCCCAATGATATAAAAACGCCCCTTATTAAGATTCAATAAGGGGCGTTTTCTTTATTCTTGAGTCGCTAATTACACAATCAGCTCTCCAGCACCTTTGGCCGATGTTTCACTGTTTTCAACCAAGAATACCTTTGCTGCTTGCTTAAGCTGTTGCCAGCCAACGTCGTCAACCTCAATGCCTTCTTTCCACGCCGTGACATAAGTATCCCGCAAGCTTGTTGAGTCAAGTCGAACAAAACCAGTAACACCCGATGAAGACACGCTGAAATCAGCAACCGACAATTCAATTATCATGTCATGATGGCTTTCATCGCTACTAGTTACTTCCTCAGACTGAAACAGCTCTGGGAACACACAGCCCTTATTCAATATGTAACGTGTCTGCTTGGCATCAGAGCCATTTTTCCATTGTGCTTTGCATGCTAGACCTTTGGCCGCTAACTTAACCAACTCGCTGTAAGCGAGCCAACGGTTATGGCAATGGCGGACATGGATGGTTAATGACTTAGTGTGTACCAATTGCTCAACAGCATAATCAAGGATGTTAGGTAAATGACAAACCAAGCTGGAACCATGCATATCGACATCAATACGGTCAGAGGCTGGCTTAGTTAATGTGATCGGGCCATCTTTTTCGCCGGCAAGATAAGGGAGCGCCTTATTAAAGTGTCCAACACCATTAAGGCCGACCATCTGCAAATCAGCCACCATATTGGCAATGACATCCGCTTCACCACAACAACGGCGTAATCCTAAAAATGCCTTGTAAACAGCAGTGACAAGCTCGTTATGGGATACAATCATTTTGCCTCTCCTGCTAGCTCTTGTGCCGATGGCAGAATAGGAAATAACCATCCGCCATCGTGGATTTCATCCAAAAGTGGCGCACCTTGGAAAAAAGTCACTTGAACCCAACGATCTGAGCGCGGGTCGAATTTCGTCGCACCGAATACAGCTAACTTGCAGCGTAGCAGGTGCATAGGAAGTGAAGCCTTGTGCAGTACGTTCATCTGGATGTCACCCATCACTTTGTTGCCAAGTGTCCAGGCCCGCTTTGCAATACCACGATACTCAGGATTTGATAATAAGAACTCAGCAAGAGTGTGTTCAGAATCGGCCTTAAGCAAAGCACCATATAAACAGTATACCTGACGACCAATATCCAAAGGCAGCTCACGCTCCTCCCCAGCTTCTACTCCACGCACTCCAAGTCGGGGCTCCTCTTTATCTTGTGAGCGATACCAGAACCAGTAATTGTTCTCTGGTTGTTGAAAATCCGTTTCAATGGCCCAGCGATACCTGCTTTCAAGCAGCTGTATGAGATCTTGTACTTTCTTACCACTGGTCAGTGACAAAGTTTCATCACCGTTCATTTTATCTTGATATGAATCGGCAATGTCAGGGTAAAGCTCCATCACACAAGAAAGGAGGATTTCCTGCGTTTCCAAACTCATTGCCTGAGATTGGGCGACAACAGCCTGCCAATCCGGAGTCTGATCAACCGCCAAGCCTGTAACTATATTGCGGAAGATCACCAACTCCTCTACTGCCAGCTTGTTCAACTCACGCTGATGTTCATCACTCGTTACTACCTGGGAAAGGTGAGTCTTGGCCTGCGCAAGCAGTTGGCATAATACAATGACTTTGGTTTCATCAAATGGCTGACTCAAGATCTCTGCTAATGCTTCTTCACGAGTAGTCATCCAATTATCAACGATACAAGGGTGATTGATCAGATATGGTGCCATACCCAATCCCGTTGCATTACCCACACCAAGATAACGCTGCAACGAACGGTGAAGAGATACAGCTATTTCTCCACCGCGCTGCTTGGCTAGGTAATCGACCCAATCCAAGCTAAATTCACGTAGCAAATAAACTGCACACATCTGGGCACTGAAAGACTGGTTAAAATCTGGGTTGTCTTCCAGCAATTTGAAATCTGCAATACCAAACTTGCCGTTACCATACACCGCCGTCGTGCGCAGAATATAGCCAACATTTGCTAACTGTTGCGGATCAGGTTGTTGGCCTTGGGCAAGGCTCGAAACTAGGTGATCGAACACCCGCACACTCTTGTTGGCACGTGCCAATACCAAGGCACGGTTTGGATTGCGACCGGCCTCCTGCAAAGGCACATTTGCTTGAAGTTGCGCTAGCAGTTGCGGAGTGACTTCACCATGAACCAAGGCGAGCGTCACGTCCCACTTTTCGGCAATCACACGATCGTTGCGTTCTTCGTCACTGATTTCGTCACAGAACACCACAAGATGATATTGGTTTTCTTGTGTTTCAAGCCGGTAGATAGCGTAGCCATAACCTTCAGGCGACAATTGCCAATCATGTTGATTAACCTGCCAGTTTTTTTGGGCCATTTGACGAACCAAGTAACGAACAAAACTAATACGGTTTTGGTGCATAGCCCCCAACCTTTCAGGCGCCATAACGACTTCTGGTTGACGTAGAGTGTCATCAGATTTCAAGGAACGATGTGCATCCATATTGCTCACCATCAATTTTATAATTATGTTTCTGGTTATAGGCGTCCAACTACCGCCCGGGAATGTTACTCATATATTAGCTGCTGTTTTTCATGCCCCTTTCGAGGCATGATGGATCTATATCTATCTAGAATAAGTACTTATAACGCTTGGTATTAAACCCCTTGCTCTTTGGCCATCTTCATCGCAATTTTCGGTGCATCCCATAGCGACGGCAGTAAAATCAGCGATACCGGTACGGCAGTAATAACGATAAAAGATTGCAGGGCCGACACCCCACCGGAACCAAGGGAAATCAAAATTAAGGCAATCAAACCCATCATTACGCCCCAGAAAGAACGGATAAAGGCATTAGGTTCAGTTTCTCCGCTGATCACCACACTGATGGTATAGGTCATTGAGTCACCGGTAGTGACAATAAAAATGGTTGTCAGTATCAGGAACAGGAGCGATACAATTGTCGGGAAAGGCAGTTGCTGAGTGATAGCCAATAAAGCACCAGGCAAATTAAAGCCTTCGAACCCTTTACTGACTGTGCCTGGGTCGGCAATTTCAAAGGCCACCCCAGTACCACCGACGATGGTAAACCAAAAACAAGTCACCAAAGGTGCAATCACACCAAGAGTCAATACCAATTGGCGGATCGTACGTCCACGGGATATACGCGAGATAAAAATAGCCATCATCGGGCCGTAGCCGAGGAACCAACCCCAAAAAAAGACAGTCCACCAACTTAACCAACCTTCATCACCACGGTAAGTAGACATTGGTATAAAGTTGTCCAGCATGGTACCCACTCCTTGCAGGTAACCATTGACAATAAAGCTTGTTGGGCCGACCAACAAAATGTAAGCCATCAGACCGACAGCCAGAATAATGTTCCAGCGACTGAGAATTTGAATGCCTCGATTCAAACCACTCAGAGCAGAAATGGTATAAATAGTGATGGCAAACAATATGATGATTAACTGGGTGGTAAAGCCATCAGGAATAGCAAACAACACATTAAGGGCATAACTGATCTGCAAACCCAGAAAGCCGATAGGTCCGATGGTACCGGCTGCCACGGCAATAATGCAGCATGCATCGATAGTGGCACCAATGCCACCTTTCAGCGCACGCTCACCCAATAAAGGATAAAGCAAGGTACGAGGCCTCAGCGGTAGACCTTTATCATAATGCAGGTGCATGAACACGATAGACGTCAAGCAGCCTGTAATCGACCAAGCCAAAAATCCCCAATGCATGAAAGATTGCGACAGGCTGTTAATGGCCTGCTGCCATGGCGTCGCCCCCTCACCATATAAAGGTGGCGCACTAACAAAATGAGCTATTGGCTCAGCCGCAGCCCAAAATACCCCACCACCCGCTAGTAAGGTACAGAGCAGTATTGCAATCCAGCGGAAAGCATCTATTTCTGGTTTATCTAAATTACCCAGCCTAACTTGCCCTGTTCTACCTACAGCTAAAGCGATGGCTAATAAGAAAGTCATTAACAGCAATATTTGCCAGTACGGGCCGAAGTATTTCACCGCCCATGAAAAACCCGTGTTGACAATAGTGGAAAGTAATTCGTGGTCAAATATCGCCAGCGCGACAAAAAGTGCTATAAATCCGCCGCTTAGCCACAGAACAGGATTGTTAACACCCAATTTATCGATCAAGGATTCATGTTTGTTTTTCTCTGATTGTAAAGATCCAGTGTTGGTTGCTTCTGGCTTTATTGTATTCGTGAGGTCAGACATCAAGTGTCTCCAGCTGTGAGTGGATTTGTCTGGAATAAATGAATAAATAGCTTAACTAAGATCAATTTGCTTTCGCCGAAGAAAGCAAACGGGCCCTTGAGATTATAGGAGTGATAGGCCCTTTCTGTTCTTACTCCGCAGACTGTAGGCCGCTCTGCAAGAAGTTGAACCAGTTACCCCCAATGATCTGGCCTGCTTCCGCTTCATTGAATCCAGTCTTGATCAGCCCGTTGTAGATGTTTTCCATCCCACGACTACCGCTAAACCAAGGTAAAGCATCAGGCCAGCCTGAATTACCGGCCGAACCCTCACCATAATCCATCGCTTTCGACCAACGGCCATTACGCATCCACTCCAACACTGACTGTGGCTGGTTCAGGCACAAGTCACTACCGATCCCCAAATGTTCGACCCCGACCATATCAGCAGTACGGGCAACCACTTGGCAGAAGTCTTCCAATGAGCACTGACTGCCATTTGGCAAGTGGAACGGGTACAAGCTAAAGCCAAGTAAACCACCACGGTTAGTTAATGCCTTGATAACCGTATCAGATTTATTACGCAGCGCATCATGAGCAAACGTCAGATTAGCATGGCTAATACAGATCGGCCTTGAAGATAAATCTATCGCCTCCAGCGTCGAACGCTCAGCACTGTGCGACATATCAATGACCATGCCGACACGATTCATTTCATCAATAACCTGCTTACCAAAACGGGTCACACCGTTGTCGTTTTGCTCATAACAACCTGTCGCCAGCAGGCTTTGGTTGTTATAGGTCAACTGCATAATCAATAAGCCCTGACGACGCATCACTTCAACTAAGCCAATTTCATCATCAATCGGCGAGCAGTTTTGCGCCCCAAACAAGACTCCGACTTTACCTTGTGCTTTTGCCGCTTCGACATCTGCCATCGACATCACGGGTATAATTAAATCCGCATTTTTCTCGAATAACAGGTTCCATTCGGCAAAGCGGGTTAGCGTTTCTCGTGCATTCTCGTGATACACCAAGGTGGCATGAACCGCATGGATCCCACTTGCTTTCAGCGTTTGGAAATATTCACGATCCCAGTGACAGTACTGCAACCCATCAATGACTATTTGCTGCTGATACATAGGCCACTCCTTAGTAAGGACGCTGGTACGCCGTTTTCACAACGGTGTAGAACTCTTTGGCATACTGGCCTTGTTCACGAGGGCCAAAACTTGACTGTTTACGGCCACCGAACGGTACGTGATAATCCGTTCCGGCAGTTGGCAAGTTCACCATCGCACAACCGGTTTGGATCTGCTCTTTGAACAATGCGCTGGTGCGCAGGCTTTGGGTGATAATGCCGCCTGTCAGGCCAAAGCGGGTATCGTTAGCGGTTGCAATAGCCTCGTCCAGATCCGATACCTTGATAACACAGGCCATCGGGGCAAAAACTTCTTCTTGATTTACTTCCCAGCTGTTTTGAGTATCGAGGAACAGCGTAGGTGACATATAGTAACCGTCATGTTTCAGGCTCAAACGCTCGCCACCAACAGCTAACTCAGCACCACTTTGTCGGACTGTTTCTACCCAGCCCAAGTTGGCTTCCAGCTGCTTGCTGTCAACCACTGGTCCCATAAAGACACCCTCTTCCAAAGCATGACCCACTTTTAGCTCGCTCATGCGTTTGATTAGCGCCTCTACGTAAGCATCATGAATGCTATCCATCACGACCAAGCGCGATGAGGCCGTGCATTTCTGACCCGCGCCAGAATATGAGCCAGCAATAGTGGCTTCCACAGCGGTATGAATATCGGCATCATCAGCAATGATAAGCGCGTTCTTACTGCCCATCTCTAGCTGACAACGAACAAAGTTCGGCGCAGTAGCAGCAGCCACTTTACGGCCAGTATCCACCGATCCGGTAAAACTCACCGCTTGGATTTGCGTTGAATTAATCAATGTATCGCCGACCTCAGCACCGCTGCCTAATACAAGGTTAAATGTGCCTGCTGGCAGGTCTTGCCGGGCGATGATGTCGGTTAGCGCAACTGCACTGGCCGGGGTCAGATTGGCGGGCTTCCAAATCACGCTGTTACCAAATGCCAAAGCTGGGGCAATTTTCCAAGCCGCTGTCGCTGTCGGGAAGTTCCAAGGTGAAATAATAGCCACAGTCCCCACGGCTTCGCGGGTTACCTCAACAGAAACGCCCGGACGTACAGACGCGGCGTTATCGCCCACCTGACGCAATACTTCTGCGGCATAGTATTGAAAGAACTGACCGGCACGGTAAATTTCACCGCGACCTTCTGCAAAAGGTTTGCCTTCTTCGCTTGAAAGTAAACGCCCTAGCTCATCACAACGGGCAATAAGCTCATCACCAATAGCTTGCAGTACCGCTAACTTACGCTCTAAAGGTGTCTTTTCCCACTCAGGTTGAGCATTGTTGGCCGCAGCAATTGCCTGCAATACCTGTGCTTGACTGGCTTGGGCAAAATACCCCAGGTTCTGGCTAATGTCCGATGGGTTAATGTTAGCCACAGTATGCTGGCCAGATTGCCATTCCCCAGCGATATAGAGAGATTGCTCTGCTTTAATTGTCATCATCACTTCCTTATTCCTTCACTGCGGCGTAAACCACTAGCTCAACTAACATATCTTCCCGTGCCAGCCCGGCGACGACCATGGCAGCACGATTGGGATATGGGGCATTGAAATATTCAGCGTAAAGTTTATTAACTGTGGCGAGATACTCGCGATCCGTCACGTAGATCAGCACCTGTAGCACAGAATCTAACGACTCACCGGCGCACTCCAAGGTGTGAACCAAGTTGTCCAATGTCTGGCGAGTCTGAGCGTCGATCCCTCCTTCAACGACTGCGCCGCTTTGATCTATCGGGATCTGCGCGGTATAGAGTGTTCCATTGTGCGTGATAGCCCACTCAAGCGGCGCTTTCGACGCAAAAAGGGAGGTCTTAACAGCTTGCTTTTCATCTGTACGGATCACATTTAACTCTCTTTGTAATCAAAGTGTTTCAGGCTGGTTAAATCATGCACTACCTACACTGATATATCTAACGGTTAATTTTTTACAATTGATAGATTTTATTTAACACTTGGTTTCAGGCATGATGATTACAGGGCTCAAAAGGAGGCGAGCATGGGAATTAAGCTTCAGCAAATGATCCATTTTGTGATGGTGGTCGAAGAAGGCGGGTTTCGCGCTGCTGCAAAACGCGCAAACAGGTCGCAAGCGGCACTTTCTAGTTCAGTTAAAGAGCTGGAGCGAACGTTGGGGCAAACACTGTTTGAGACCGGTCATAAAGCTCAGCTCACTCCATTCGGTAAAATCTCCTACCCTAAAATCACCCAGTTTCTCAACATTTATAATGATCTTGATAATGATCTAAAAGCCATTGCCTCTGGCCAACAAGGAAAAGTACGGATTGCATGTGTTCCTTCAGTGGCTGCGAAACTCATTCCCAGCGTTTTGGCCACATTTTGTGAACGCTACCCCAAAGTCGAAGTCAGCTTGATAGATGATAATGCCGCTGGTGTCGAAGCCCGGCTACTGGCGGGAGAAGTGGATTTGGCCTTAGGAAATTGCTCGCAATTTGATTATAAAGCGATTTCTTTTACTCCACTGCTCTCAGACCCACTCGGTGTGGTCTGCCTGCAAGACAACCCGTTAGCGAAGTCTGAAGAGGGGATCAGTTGGGAAGCCTTGCTCAAACAACCTTTTATTCGCAATGGAACCTGTACGCTGTTAGAACCCACCCCAGCCCGGGTACTCAGTGAAAAAGCACTCTATTCTGTAGAGAATATTACTTCGTTATTCTCAGTCTTGGAGCTAGGTATCGGTATCACTACCTTGCCCAAGCTGGCCTTCCCGACCAACGAAACCAAGCTTGTCTGGCGACCGCTTATCGACCCACCGCTCAAGCGGAATATAGGTATTTTCCGCCTTAGCGACCGGACTATCTCACCACAGGCGAATGCATTCTATTCGCTTTGCATCGAGTACCTTATGTATACCGGGGAAGCGCTTGATGAATCTCCAACTCAATAAAAGATAAATACATTTCAAGGCCCTTTTACGAATCAGCTAAATACAACAAAGAGGAGTCTTATCAGGTCGTTGAAAAATTAAACCTTGATTTTGGCGCCCGAATTTGTGGCTCGATCTTTAAAACCTTGATAAATACCCAGTTATTTGTTCAATAAATAGACTACTATGTTGAAGAGGCAACGAGCCCAACTGCATATTGATGTGTCGTGGAGGATGCTATGTGGCAAGCAATTTCTCACCAACTTTCTGAGGTATTGGATAGACCGTTCAAAATCAGCGAAAAGGAAGCTCTTGAAGGCGGTGACATTAATGAGTGCTACTGCATCGGAGACGGTAACGAACGTTACTTCGTCAAACTTAACGACCGCGAGCGGCTTGTTACCTTCGAAACAGAAGCAGAAAGCTTAAGGATGCTCAACGAGACGGACTGCATTCAAGTACCGCAGTTTGTCCATCTTGGCGCAAGTAAAGATCGGGCATTTATTGTTCTCAATTATCTACCGACCAAAGTCATTGATAATCAGTCTGCTTATACCCTTGGCGAACAACTGGCGCGTATGCACGCTTGGGGAGAACAAGGGGAATACGGATTTGACCTCGACAACTACATCGGATTAACCCCACAGCCCAACCAATGGTGCCGAAAATGGTGTCGCTTCTTTGCTGAACAACGTATTGCCTGGCAGCTCCAACTCTGCTCCGAAAAAGGCATCGACTTTGGCAATATTGACACGATCACCAGCAAAGTGATCGATCTTCTTGTCCATCACCAGCCTAAACCTTCATTGCTCCATGGTGATCTTTGGCATGGCAATACTGCCCTCACCGTTACTGGACCGATCATTTTTGATCCTGCCAGCTACTGGGGAGATCGTGAATGCGATATCGCTATGACAGAACTATTTGGTGGCTTCCCACCAAGTTTCTACGAAGGGTACCTGTCAGTCTGGCCGTTAGATGATGGTTATGAAGAACGTAAGACACTCTACAACCTGTATCATGTACTCAACCATTGTAATTTGTTTGGTGGCAGCTATATCACCCAAGCTGAGCAAATGATGGAAAAGTTAGGGCTGAGATAACCATCTTTCCGCACTACGCACTAAATATAATATAAAGCTGGATGCAGACACCTGCTCCAGCTTTAAACATTACGCCTAATGGCAGAGTTCGGAGCCGCATCATGAGCTCAGTTCAGGAAAAAGCGGAAAGGAAATGTTATCGACCGAAAACTTAACTCGTTACTCGAAGTAAATAAGCAATTTATTGCATTGTTGTTTATGCATCACATTTTCAAAATGGCGTAAATATAACCACTATAATTTTTGTACCTTTTCACCCAACAGACTCTTACCAAAAATGTACCTGTTCTGACCTAATATTTATTTTTTCAAAAAAAACATAAATTTATCCGTCCAGTCTTTTTTCGATATCGGATCGTTACCTCTTCGTTATTTTCCATAATTTTCTAGCACTTCAAACTTTATAGTTAATTTGAGGCGAAAACGAATGCTTAACGCTAAAGTTAAATCATTGAACTAAACCTGTCGCGTTCACAGGAATGATTGCAACATGGATGCCCATTCTTGTCGTAAGTTTGCAAGGAGTACACAATGAATAACTTTACAGAGCAGACGGTAGCCTGCCCGCATTGCGGCCACAACATCCATATAACCCTTGACGCTAGTGCTGGCAGCCAAGAGTTTTATGATGACTGTCCAGCTTGTTGTCACGCCATTCATCTCAATATGCAAGTTGATGACTTACACAAAACTATCAATTTATTTGTCGATGCCGATGATGAGCAAATATTCTAAATTTTCCTCTCCGGTTAAATTGCAATAAATAAATACCAAGCAACAAAATCCCCCTACTAATAAGTCGGGGGGATTCTCTTTAGAACGGGGCGTTTTTTTTATATATTGTATCTTGGAATATTTATCCTAGACCTCTTTCAGCTAGCACCCTTTCTACTGTGTCGACGATTGCTTGAGTTTGCGGGTCGATTTCAATATTTACTTTAGCGCCTACCTGCTTTACACCAAATAGTGTTCGTTCTAATGTTTCAGGAATTAAGTGCACACAAAAACGATTATCTTCCACCGTTCCAATGGTTAACGAACAACCGTCCAAGCCAATATACCCCTTTCTTAATATATATTTATTGAATGACCTAGGGATTTCAAACCAAATCGTGGTGTTATTTGGCGAGACTTCAATATCAACAATTTGGGTCACAACGTTAATGTGTCCAGACATTGAATGACCACCAATTTCATCACCAAACTTTGCTGCACGCTCAATATTGACACTATCACCAACACTGAGTTCACCAAGATTTGTTACCGCTAACGTTTCTTGCATCAAATCAAAAGAAACATTGTCTCCCTCCAATTGCGTCACGGTCAGACAACAACCGTTATGGGCAACAGATGCACTAATTTCCAAACCTTCTCGCATTTTGCCAAACAAGCGAACAATGTGGGTTTGAAACGCTTCTTTTTTATTGATGGCTATAACTTCGGCTGTACCCTGAACAATTCCGGTAAACATAACAACTCCTGCTGGTAAGCTAACTTCAGCATGTTAACAGTAAACTAACTTGGTAAAAAGTAAGCTAAATTGCACTGTCCGCCATCAAGAGCGCACTCATGCTCTAACAACCGCCAGTACCGCCTGACATGTATCCTTTGCCAAACAGGGCAAGCGCAAAATCACCGACATAAGCTCATGAATTTAGGAATAAAGTAATAATTTTACATATTTTCATTCAATGTGAATTGTGTCGGTCCCCTTTACCGTTATAATTCCCGCGTTGTTTCCCCTCTTATTTTCTGGAGCGCATCTGTGCATAACTACCGGCGTGAAACACGCCATTTACTCAAACTTGCGATTCCCGTACTGATTGCTTCTGTCGCACAAACCTCGATGGGGTTCGTTGATACCGTTATGGCTGGCGGTGTCAGTGCCACAGATATGGCCGCCGTATCTGTGGCTGCGAGTATCTGGCTACCCGCGATTCTATTCGGCGTCGGCTTGCTTATTGCGCTTGTACCTATTGTCGCGACACTGAACGGATCAGGGAAACGTGAGAATATTCCTTTCGAGGTTCAGCATGGCTTCTTACTTGCCGCATTAATCTCTGTTCCGATCATATTAGTGCTCTACAATGCGGGAACCCTCATCGATATGATGGACGTTGAAGAAGCCTTGGCTGAAAAAACCAATGGCTACCTTTTTGCCGTCCTTTTCGCGGTACCAGGCTTTCTTTTCTTCCAGACCCTAAAGAGCTTCACTGAAGGGGTGTCGATGACCGTGCCCGCCATGGTGATCGGATTTATCGGTCTTGCAGCCAATATTCCACTTAACTGGATTTTTGTATATGGTCAATTCGGTGCCCCAGCTTTAGGTGGTGTCGGCTGTGGTGTCGCGACCGCAATTGTCTATTGGCTGATGTTCTTCTCGATGCTGGTGTATATCCGACTGAACAAAAAGTTACGTAATGTCGGCATCTTCGCTCATTGGCACAAACCTGAATTCAAGGCTGTTATTCGCTTATTCCGCTTGGGCTTTCCTGTTGCTGCTTCAATTTTCTTTGAAGTCTCTCTTTTCGCGGCTATCGCATTGCTGATCTCTCCGCTTGGTTCAACCATCGTGGCCGCCCACCAGGTCGCCAGTAACTTTTCATCGCTGATTTTCATGATACCTATGAGTTTAGGGGCTGCACTAAGTATCCGAGTCGGTCATTTATTAGGACGACAAGACTTCACCGAAGCCAAAATCGCCAGTCGCTGCGGTTTGATTGTGGCATTTTGTGTCGCTGCTCTAACAGCAGTACTGACCATTGTATTACGTGAACCTATTGCCCAGATGTACACCAATAACAGCGAAGTCATTTTCATTGCTGGTCAGTTGTTGTTCCTCGCAGCTATTTATCAATGTACAGATGCCATCCAAGTTGTTGCTGCGGGCGCACTGAGAGGCTATAAGGATATGCGTGCCATATTTATTCGTACATTTATTGCTTACTGGATCCTAGGGCTGCCAATTGGCTATGTACTAGGTATGACGGATTGGCTTGTTGAACCCATGGGGCCACACGGTTTCTGGATCGGTAATATTGTAGGCTTAACCTCAGCAGCAATTATGCTTGCATCCCGTATGTTTTGGGTGCAAAAACAAGATAAAGATGCACAACTTCAGATGTCGTTGCAATAAGCAATAAGGCACTTCAAGTTCAATAATTAAGGGCGGTCTATGGTCGCCTTTTTGTTTTGCTGCGTATACTTATCATACTCTTTGTACTGATTAGCTAGCATGCAGACACGGCTTACATTTACACACATATCTCTATTTTTATCCCTTTGGCAACCGGCCCATCGAGTATGTTGTCGTTATGGTTTCGTACTGCTTATTCTTGTTTTAGTTGGATGTGAACCCAATACCACAATACGAAGCTTCGAAACCTATACCACCAGGTTAGCCAACGTCCTTGATACCTCACCGGTTACCATTAACATTAATGGCAGTGATCTCAACGCTTTTCCTGAGCCTCGCGAGTTATTACTGCCTATCGAAGATATTCGAATTGATCTACTGGATGCTTACGAGCTAAGGAAGTGTGGATTATTTCATTTAATTGCCGAGCGTAACTCTATCCTCGGCAAGGTGCAGGACAAAACGCGTCAACTTCGCTACGAACTCATACTCTTAAGTGGTCTCAACCACTGCCAAAAAGTACTGCCTGAAAACTCAGACGTTCTCCCTCTACTGGAAGGTTTTAAGCTGCAGAAGCAAACCCAAATTAGTAACTACCTCTGGAATATGCTCACCACAGAAAAAGAGTGGCGGCAGCAACTAACAATACATCGGTCTCCCTTTGAACATGATGCTTTCTACGGGTTCGATGAGAGCATGAGCGCGTTTAACTATTTAACGTTTATCCAACAACATATCCGTGCAGATACCAGTATTGAAGAGAAACAAGCTGATAGGCTGATACATCACCAAGAGCAACTCCACACCCACCATTATTTTGGTCAACTGATGTACTCAATGCACCTCTCTACATTGTGGCTAGAAGCGATTACCGGCATGCTCGAACAGAATGAAACAACACTCATCTGTGGACCAAACCGTAACCAGCAAAAAGCCGAATACATGAGCAATGTTTTCTACACGTTCTTCATCAACGAAATTCAACCGTATCTTGCTGAACTTGATTCCCAGTACAGACAAATTTCGCCCGCCTTGATCAAGCTTCTCTCCCCCGCCCCCTCTGAGAGCAGCACATTAACTTTATATTATGAGCAATACCTCGGCAGCAGTTTACACGAACACTTTAGACTGGCGACGCTTCAACATGTTGAATTCTGGAAACGAACGTTCAAACGCTGCAACATCAAAATCGGCGTTCGTTAGTTTACGCTCTTTATATAAATTCACAGACTTAGTGCAAAGAAATGTCCTGTATTGCTATAAATGCAAGTCAACAGGCTCTAAGATGAAACGATAAATATCTGAAGGAGCCTAACATGAAGAAAAACAAAAACGACCCAAAGCTTTTGAAAAAAGCACTAGAGCTAGGCATGTCCTTTGCTAAAAAACAAGGGTTTGATGATCTAGACAAGTCTGTTTCATCGAAAGATAAAGTCGAATGTGTTTACCGCTTACTGGTTGAATTCAAGCAAATCACACCGCTTCCTGAAGACAAAGTAGATGGTCCGAACATGAAACATAAGCTCATATTGTGGATTTCTCGACTGTTACCGCCTGATCATGAGTTGCTACAATAAGCATTGCAGCTCATATTAGGCTAATGTATTCTTTTTCCAAATTGTTACCAAGGTAGGTTTAAGCATTATGCGTCGTGTTGTCTTCAATCAAAAAGGTGGGGTGGGAAAATCCAGCATTTCAGCCAACCTCGCTGCCATCAGTGCCGCTAAAGGCTATAAAACACTGCTGATCGACTTAGATGTTCAGGGAAATAGTAGCCATTACCTCGGTTTTGATATCAATGCCGACAACGACAATAATATTGCTGAATTGCTCAACCAAACCGTCGGATGGTTCTCTGTTTCAACGCCGATCAAATCCTATCCGCAACCTACTTCCTTCGAAAATTTAGATATAATTCCATCCAGTCCAAAGTTGGAAAAAATCGAATCTGAGCTGGAACGTCGCTACAAAATATACAAGCTGCGTGATGCCCTAGACGAATTGGAAAAGGAATATGATCGTATTTATATTGATACGCCACCAAATTTGAATTTTTTCAGTAAGGCCGCTTTAATTGGTGCTCATAAGCTATTGATTCCATTTGACTGCGACAGTTTTTCACAGCAAGCTCTAATGACCTTGCTCAACAATGTGTCGGAACTACGCGACGACCATAACCCCAAACTTGAGGTTGAAGGTGTTATTGTCAATATGTTCAATTCACAAGCGAAGTTTCCGGCAAAAATCATTGAAGATCTGAAGGACATTGGTTTACCTATTCTGGAGCCTTACCTGCCGTTGTCGATTAAAATGAAAGAATCCCATTACCACCAACAGCCATTAATTCACTTATTGCCTAATCATAAGCTCAGCCAATCGTTCATCGACCTATTCGCAACGCTGGAGCATACGGAAAAGGCCACAGTCAGTTAAGTACTCTTTTTATTGGGTAATATCACAGTTAAGCCAGCATTCGTCACTGCTATGACATGCTGGCTTAACTGTATCCATAACTATTCGCTGAGCGTCCCATTGAATTAAAGTGATTGAAATCACACTTTTATTCCCAATTACGGTGAAAATTAATCCGCCGCGCTCAAAGCATAAGCAAACAGTCACCATAACTTAAAAAAGCCTGCTCAAAGGCTTGCACGAGGGATCATCAATCGCTAATATGCTCCTCGTTCTCTGAGAGAACATAGTACGACCGTAGCTCAGCTGGTTAGAGCACCACCTTGACATGGTGGGGGTCGGTGGTTCGAATCCACTCGGTCGTACCAACTTCTAGTTTTACTAGAACGCAATATGCGCCTGTAGCTCAGCTGGTTAGAGCACCACCTTGACATGGTGGGGGTCGGTGGTTCGAATCCACTCAGACGCACCATCTTCTTTTGAAGATACAGTACGACCGTAGCTCAGCTGGTTAGAGCACCACCTTGACATGGTGGGGGTCGGTGGTTCGAATCCACTCGGTCGTACCAACTTCTTACTTAACCACTAAGAAGAACAAAATTTGGGTCCGTAGCTCAGTTGGTTAGAGTACTACCTTGACATGGTAGGGGTCGGCGATTCGAGTTCGCCCGGACCCACCAAATTCCAGTAAACGCACTACCTCATTTGAGGATCCCAAGCGTTTATTCGGGTGATTAGCTCAGTTGGGAGAGCACCTCCCTTACAAGGAGGGGGTCACTGGTTCGAGCCCGGTATCGCCCACCACTTTCTTTTCGTAAGAAGCAAAAGCCTGCTCATTGAGCAGGCTTTTTTGCGTTAGACTTATCTACCCTTCCAGTATTTCAATGCCTTAATTGCATTAAATATGCAATATTAGTCACTGACTATAATCGATTTTAATGCTTAAAATGGCAGATGGGAATTATGCCCTTCTTCTACAGGGATTGTAGGTAAATGAATCATCTTTTAAATGTTACAAGTTCACTCCTTGCTTCTACTTACCGATGTTGGCACGGGACAGTTGCAGATAAGAAAACCGAGCAGCCAGAGCAAACACTGATGCTGTTTGACCAAGAGAATGATGCCGAATGCCGACAGGTACGCGAAGCACTAACCCAGCTAAACTTAGATATTCTCATTGTACCCTGCCCAAAGGGCGGTAAAAATTTAGCGTCACTACAATCCGAATACGGTGATATTCGCCTTCCTCTTTTTGTCGATAACAACCAATCAAAAGCGATGTATGGAGCGCAATCAATACTCACCTATTTAAACCGCTACTACGGCAACGTAAGCGTGTCGACGTCTTTACTGGGAAAAGTGACCAACCAACTGAGTTCGACCATGGCGACAACAGTACGATTGAGGTCAGGGGTTAACGCTCGCCCCTCTTATCAACCTGAGCTTCCACTAATTTTATATAGTTTTGAATCAAGTCCATTCGCAAGACTAGTTCGTGAAAAACTCTGCGTACTGGAACTAACTTATATTTTGATTAATATTGGCAAGCAGCAGATCTCCGACATGGGGCCGGCCAACATGCGATGGAGCCTAAAACCTTATCATCCCCTTCCTAATACCAAACGGGATGAATTCTTTAAGCTATACGGCAACGTACAGGTCCCCTTCTTGATGGATCCCAACACCAATAAGGCCATGTTCGAGTCGAAAGACATTGTGGGGTATCTTGAACAGACATATGAGCGATAATAAAGAAGCTGTGAAGTTCCCTTCACGGCCTCATTGAAATAACTGGATTAAAGCTTCTCATGGACAGTGGTTTGCTTGCTACTGTGCCTTTTTCAATTTTTGCTCAGTTACCGGTTTTTCCTTTTTGTCATCGGTCTTCGCTTTCGGGGTAAACTCGACGACATGCTGGGTTTCTGCCGGGAATGTCGTACCAAAGAACTTACCACCGCGATCAATACTCAAGTTATCACAGTAAATGCTGCCTGATACGACACCTTTATCCAAAATCTCGATGGAATTAGCATGGCAGATACCTTCTACCTGACCATTAACGATAATCTTATCAGCCCACACCTCTCCTTTGATTCGGCCAGTGCGGCTGACAACCAGGCTTTTTTCCAGCTTCATTGTGCCATCAATTATCCCGTCAACCTGCATATCACAACTTAGTTTGAGTTCGCCTTGGATGTCACATCCCGCTGCGATGACAGTTGTAATTGTTTGCTGACCTGCTGCTCCACTTTCTTTATTAAAGATGCCCATTGAATATTTCTCTCTTTTTCAAAAATATGTTCAAAGTTATCCAAGCTCCAATCGACGAACGGCCGAGGGTTCAATGCCCGTCCAACGAAGCGTATTTCGTAATGCAAATGCGGCCCAGATGACAAACCTGAATTACCGGAGTACGCAATAAGATCACCTTTATTAACGAATTCACCGGACTTCACAGCAAATTTGTGTAAATGGGAATAAGACGACGAAAAGCCAAAAGTATGCTGAAGGCGAAGGAAGTTACCTGAACCTTCATTACTCGGACGTATTGTTTCGACTACCCCGTCAGCCGGTGCATAAATCGGCGTGCCGGTATTAACCGCAAAATCCAACCCGCGGTGCAGCGTTCTTCGACCCGTGATAGGGTGAGTCCGATAACCATATTGAGAGGACTGCCTCACATTTCCCACCGGGGACCCATTAGGTAACCCCTCGAGAATGGTAACCCGGACGGCTGAATTGATGGCTGCAACATCCAAACGCTGTTCAATTTCTTTGGCTTCAACAGTCACATCAACACCTAACAAGGTTTCGAGTTCGCGAAGCCTATCCGAAACCCCACTCAACCGATTTTCACGAGCATCCAAATCCGCTTCGAGGTCAAATTTTAGCGTGTTCAGTTGATCAAGCTCTTCAGTCAACGATGATGACCGGGCTTCCAATTCCATTTGTTTATATTTCGCATCATCGGCTTCAGATTTTAAATACATCATCCAACCAACCGTCGTCACAGTAATCGTCACAACAGTAATGGCCAACCAACGCAGGTTACGTTGAGCCATATTACTCAGTTGAAAATGTTTTGACCCGTGGATCGAGGAAACCGATATCGTGATTTGTTCCTTCATAGAGAGACCGCTTTTGATAAATCACTTTTTTTGTAAGCGACCGACGTACTATTTTTATTAAGCGACTCAGTTCAAATTCTTCAAATTAACATTCGAGCCGTTTATTGTTAGTATGCAATTGACTGTTGTTAAAGCGCTTTTGGTTACCCATTTTTAACAATGTATACTAATAATTTGATTACTAGGGACGGTAACAGATGACATCAATCAAGGCACTTTTTCGGCGTAAACCTTGGATAATCTCCGCATTGATTTTGTTCGGACTAAGCCTTTGGTTGTTCAGTGGCCACCAGCTCCATCCCGATGAAACACCTGAATCCCAAGCAGCAAAAGACAATGCATCCACTCCACCGCCATTGGCCAAGGTGGTCACCGAACAGTTTACGGTGCAGCCTGTCACTCGTACTCTTTCGCTATACGGGCGTACTGCCCCTAACCGCAAGGCCACCCTAGGTGCAGAAGTTGCCGGCAAAGTTGATAATTTATTAATACGTAAAGGACAACGTGTTAAAACCGGTCAACCCCTGATCCAACTCGATAAGGCAGACCGAGAGCTTCAACTTGCTCGTGCTAATGCCATTCTTAAAGTCAGAAATCAGGAATTCAATGCGTCAAAATCACTGAAAAAGCGTGGCCTGCAGGGCGAGGTGGCCTTTAGTCAGGCCGAAGCCAACCTGATTGAAGCCAAAGCACAAGTCAGAAGCTTGGAACTTGCATTGGCCAATACCGAAATCTATGCTCCTTTCGATGGCGTCATTGAGCTGCTCTATATTGAAAAAGGCGACTACTTAGGTGTTGGTGATCCCATCATTTCAATTGTTGATTTAGACCCGCTGGTAATCAGCGCCGATGTCAGCGAGCGTCACATCGATAAAATCTACAAAAGCCAGCAGGCTGAAGTCAAACTGGTTACCGGTTTTGCCGCAACAGGTACCCTCAGTTTTCGCGGTGCAGTTGCCAGCGAGTCAACCAATACCTACCCTATCGAGGTAGAGATCAGTAATCCAGAGATGACACTGACGGCAGGTTCCAGTGCCAACCTCGAATTGATTTTAGCGACCGAGTCTGCAATCAAAATTACACCTTCCATGCTGGCGCTGGATGAAGCTGGTAACCTTGGGATCAAAACCTTAGCTGCTGACGATAAAGTACATTTCGTGCCTATTTCAATCGTCAAAGTTGAGCCTGATGGTGTCTGGCTTGGCGGTACTGAGAATACCGTAGAAGTCATCACTACAGGCCAAGGATTTGTCAGGGATGGCGATACTGTCATACCTGTTCGACACAATTCAGTTGACCTTGGCGGGAGTGAATAATGTTTGCCATTATTGACGCAGCGATAAATCGCTCACGCACCATACTCACCTTGCTCGTTCTGATCTTATTGGCAGGAGTCATCACATACCGAATCATTCCTAAAGAGTCCAACCCGGATATCACGATTCCAGTTATTTACGTCTCTGTCGGCCATCAGGGGATTAGTCCTGTTGATGCAGAACGCCTGTTAGTGAGGCCACTGGAAAAAGAGCTACGCTCTATCGAAGGGGTCAAGGAAATGAGCGCCATCGCCTCTGAAGGCCATGCCTCAGTAACCCTTGAGTTTATTGTGGGCTCAGATATCAATGTTGCCCTGACTGATGTTCGCGAGGCGGTTGATCTCGCTAAAACCAGACTGCCCGACGATGCCGACGAGCCGACGGTTAATGAAGTGACTCTAGCCAGCTATGAACCCGTGCTATCACTGGTACTCTACGGCACCGTACCAGAGCGGACCACGATTCAGATTGCACGTGAACTGCAAGACAAGTTGGAAAGTTTCAAGCAAGTCCTTGAGGTGGATATCGCCGGGGATCGGGAAGATGTTGTTGAAGTGATTGTCGAGCCGCTATTGATGGAGAGCTACGGCCTTGACCAAGAAGATGTCTTTAACTTGGTTGCCCGTAATAACCGCGTGGTAGCAGCAGGGTTTGTCGATACCGGATATGGTCGATTTTCGGTCAAGGTTCCTTCAGTATTCGATTCGTTGAAAGATATTCTTGAACTGCCGATAAAGGTGGATGGCAACAAAGTCGTGACCTTCAGCGATGTCGCCACAATACGCCGTGCTTATCGTGATCCTGACAGCTTTGCTCGCCTCAATGGTGATACTGCCGTCGTGCTTGATGTCAAAAAACGCGCTGGCGAAAATATCATCGAGACCGTCAGCGTCGTCAAGGCGGTTGTCGAGGAAGCAAAGAAAAGGGATGAGTGGCCGGATAACCTGTTGGTGGAGTATACCCTCGACCAATCTGAAGATGTCAACACCATGCTCAACGATCTTCAGAACAACATTATGTCGGCCATTATCTTGGTTGTCATTGTGATTTTGGCCATTTTAGGGACTCGTACCGCCTTCTTAGTCGGTGTGTCTATTCCCGGCGCTTTCCTTACCGGTTTATTAATGCTGGCCGTTAGCGGCATCACAGTTAACATGATAGTCCTCTTTGCGCTTATTATGGCTGTCGGCATGCTGGTAGACGGTGCCATTGTCGTCACCGAATATGCTGACCGAAAAATGCAGGAGGGAACCGGACGCAGGCAAGCTTACCGAGAAGCCGCCAAGCGCATGGCCTGGCCAATTACCGCCTCGACAGCAACTACCCTCGCCGCTTTTGCGCCATTGCTATTTTGGCCAGATACTACCGGGGAGTTCATGCGTTACTTACCACTGACTTTAATTGCGACCTTATCGGCATCATTATTGATGGCACTACTCTTCGTACCGGTTTTGGGGAGCGTTGTCGGTAAACCGCAGTACACCACAAAGGCTGAACAACAACGGAAAATCGCCCTAGAAAAAGGCGACTTTAGCCAAGCAAAAGGGCTCACCAAGCTTTACCTTTCGAGCTTGGCCATTGCCATTAAACACCCAATTAAAATACTAATTGCCGCCTGTCTTTTTGCCATTGCTGTTGGTGTTGCCTACAGCAAGGCCGGGTTAGGTGTCGTCTTCTTTCCTGAGGTTGATCCACCCCACTTTACCATCAAAGCTCGCTCCCATGGTGACTTGTCTATCTATGAAAAAGATGTGCTAATGAGCCAAATAGAGCAGCGAATTATGGGTACCGAGGGGATTAAAAGTGTCTATACCCGAACGGGAGGCAGCAATGAAATCGGCCAAATCCAGCTCAACCCGATGGATTGGCAAGACCGCCGCCCCATCAAAGACATCATTGCTGAAATGCGGGAAAAAACAGCCGATATTGCCGGTATAGAGCTCGAGTTTAAATTTCCGCAAGCCGGTCCGCCTAGCGAGCATGATGTCATCATTGAAGTGTCCGGTAACAATACCGACGACATGAATGATGCTGTTCGCCAAGTCCGTTACTGGCTTGAGTCGCACCAAGCTTTCACCAATATCTCTGATTCTGCGGATAAAGAGGGGATAGACTGGGAAATCAATATCAACCGTGATGACGCCGCCCGCTTTGGCGGGGACGCAACCTTGGTGGGTAATACTGTTCAGTTTGTCACAAACGGACTCAAAATCGGTGACTTCCTGCCCGATGACACCGATGAAGAAGTCGATATTCTTGTTCGATACCCAGTAGACAAGCGTGATATTGGCCGCTTTGATGAACTGAGGGTCAAAACACGGTATGGTATGGTTCCAATTACCAACTTTGCCAGTATTACTCCCTCTCCGAAACAAGGCACCATCAACCGCCTTGATGGCAAGCGAGTCATTGAAGTTATGGCCGATATGGCAACGGGTTACAACTTAAGCTTACAATTGCCCGTCATTAACTCGGCTATCGCAGAAATGCCCCTCGCCAAGGGAACACAGGTTATCGTTAGAGGTCAGAATGAAGATCAAGAGAAGTCTTCTGCCTTCCTACAAAATGCCTTTTTGGTCGCACTTGCAGTGATGGGACTGATATTGGTTACCCAGTTCAATAGCTTCTATCAAGCACTGCTGATACTTAGCGCAGTCTTGTTTTCCACTGTTGGTGTCTTCCTTGGGCTACTTATTTTCCAACGCCCCTTTGGCATCATTATGTCAGGTATCGGAGTCATTTCATTAGCGGGAATTGTGGTCAACAACAATATCGTACTGATTGATACTTATAACCAGTTGCGTCATAGCGGATTGGATAAAATCACCGCCATCATGCACACTGGCACACAACGTTTACGCCCTGTTATGCTAACCACAATTACCACTATTTTAGGCCTGTTGCCTATGGTGCTTGAAATGAACATTGACTTAATTAACCGATTAGTCGAGTTTGGTGCTCCTAGCACTCAGTGGTGGTCACAGTTAGCAACGGCTGTCTCTGGGGGCCTTGCCTTTGCCACTCTATTGACATTGATACTCACCCCATGCCTGCTCATGCTAGGGAGAGACCATAAACAACGGTTAGATGAACGCGACGCAATAGCACCGCAAAAAGACGACCAATCCCAAATGGTTGATCCCGAAGATGTGGTTGAGAAACATTTAGGTAACGTTTTTTCTCCACCACCAATGCCAGTAACAAGTGCAACGTCTAACGAGTTAGATAGGCATAGCTAAGTGCAGTGAACCGCTTAAGAGAATAAGAAAGCCGCCAGCTTGGCGGCTTTCGGAGAACGCTCTCTAACCTAATGCCCACTTAATTGCAGCAGCAAGCAAACTAACAGCCAAGATGCCACCAAGGTAAAGCACCACAAACCACAACCATCTTTTGAAGCACGGATTGATCATTAGTGGTACCCCTCATCTTCTTTCAGCTTGCCTCTGAATACCCAGTATGAATAAGCCGTGTAAGCAATGATCAATGGCAACAAGAACACTGCGCCACTGAGCAAGAATTTCAAACTGGTATCTGGCGCTGCGGCATCAGCATATGTTATGGCATGAGGAACAATGTATGGATAAGTACTGACTCCAAACCCTAGGAATGCCAAGAAGAACAAACCAAGCACCACCAAGTAAGCCTGCACGGGCTTATGCTCCATTAAGTCTTTAAATAATAAATAAACCAGAAAGGCTGAACAGCCTGGTATCAATAAAAATAGCAGTGCTTGAGGGAAACTAAAC
This sequence comes from Photobacterium pectinilyticum, assembly GCF_024357955.1. Taxonomy (GTDB): domain Bacteria; phylum Pseudomonadota; class Gammaproteobacteria; order Enterobacterales; family Vibrionaceae; genus Photobacterium; species Photobacterium pectinilyticum. The sequence goes on along the minus strand of NZ_JANEYT010000011.1, from coordinate 69,918 downwards.
CACCGGTCAGCTATAACTTCGTTGCCCAATGGTAGCCATAAACTGAGGATCCCAACCATCACGACCATGATCAGCGCACACCGCTTGGCAATCACATAAAATCGCTGATACATGCCTTCTGGCATCTTTATCAGCAACCAGCATGCGCCCAACAAGGTATATGCCGCAATGGTGACAAAACCACAATACACACTGAACGGTGTAAACCAGTCGAACCAGCCACCGCTATATGCACGGCCTGTAACTTCAACCCCTTGAAGCAACGTACCGAGGATCATTCCCTGGGTAAATGTCGCAATCAGCGAGCCGAGGAAAAACGAACTGTCCCACAAGAACTGACCGCGCTTGGTTCTAAAACGGTATTCAAAGGCGACACCTCTGAAAATCAAACCGAGCAACATCATGATGAGCGGCGCATACAAAGCTGGCATTGCTACCGCATAAGCCAAAGGAAATACCGCAAAAAGACCACCACCGCCAAGGACAAGCCAAGTCTCATTGCCATCCCAAACCGGGGCGATGCTGTTCATCATCAAATCCCGCTCTTTGGTGGACTCTGCAGAGATAAACAGAATACCGATACCTAAATCGAAACCATCAAGGATGACATAAGCAAATACAGCAAATGCAATGAGGATGTACCAAATTAATGCGTAATCCATAACCGAACCCTCACATATTCAATTTGTTAGAAGCAGCCAATGATTGCTTCTCGTTGTCTTCATCCCCAACATCAGGAAGGCTCGCTGTAGGCGGTAGAACATACTTGGTCGGAGGTTTGCGCATTAAGCGAAGTAAGTAAAAAATACCGGCGCCAAATACCGAGAAGTAAACCACCACAAACGCAGCGACAGAAACACTAACCGCCGCCGCATTCACAGGAGAAATAGAATCAGCTGTTCTTAGCAGACCATAAACTGTATAAGGCTGCCGCCCCACCTCAGTGGTTATCCAACCACACAGCAAGGCAATAAACCCTGTTGGTGCCATCGCGACACAACAACGATGGAACAAGGTATGGTAATAGAGCTCTCCTTTTTTGCGTAGCCACAAGCTGTAAAGCCCTATCGCCAACATCATAAAGCCTAAGCCAACCATGATCCTAAAGCTCCAGAACACAATAGAAACTGGTGGGTGCTCATCGTCTGGAAAAGCATCCAACCCTTTCACTTCACCATTCCATTCATGGGTTAATATCAGGCTACCCAAATGTGGGATAGCAACCTTGTAATCAACTTCTTTCGTTTCTTCGTTAGGTAATCCAAACAAAATCAATGGCGCGCCTTGCTGGGTTTCAAAATGCCCTTCCATTGCCGCCACTTTTGCCGGCTGATGTTCTAACGTATTCAAACCGTGCAAATCACCCACCACAATCTGGATCGGTGTGACGATTGCCGCCATCCATAACGCCATGGAAAACATGGTTCTCGCTAAATGATTATTCTGCGAACGCAGTAGATGGTATGCGCCTACACCGCCGACCACAAAAGCCGTCGTCAAGAAAGCAGCAAGAACCATGTGTACAAGCCGGTATGGGAACGACGGATTAAACACCACCGCCCACCAATCTTCGGGAATGAACTGCCCAAGTTCATTCATTGAATATCCGGCAGGTGTCTGCATCCAACTGTTGACAGAAAGGATCCAAAACGCCGACATCAAGGTTCCGATAGCCACAATCACTGTCGCCATAAAATGCAGTTTCTTGCCGACCCGGTTCATACCGAACAACATGACACCCAAGAAACCCGCTTCCAGGAAAAATGCAGTGAAAACCTCATAACCCATGAGTGGCCCAAGAATTGGGCCGGTTTTATCGGAAAAGACACTCCAATTGGTGCCAAATTGGTAGCTCATGACGATACCGCTAACAACCCCCATCCCGAAACTGATAGCAAAAATTTTTATCCAGTATTGATACAGCTCGATATATTTGTGTTTACCGGTCTTGAGGTACAACCCTTCTAATACAGCAAGGTAACTGGCGAGTCCGATAGTAAAAGCAGGAAAAATAATATGGAACGAGACTGTGAACGCAAACTGAAATCTAGCGAGATCGACCGCGAGTTCATTCATGGATTCTCCTTAGTACCTATTCTGAAAGCTTGTTACCGAATAAGCAGGGCTACGGAAATAATGAAAATAATGCCTTTTGTTTTACGCGTTGCTTAACAGTATGGTTCATCTTGCTCAGCACGTAAGGTGCGTTATAGTTAGATCATTGCTAATCGAATTTGCCACTCAGCCCGTAGCAGTAGTTATGCTGGCATCCACCTTGCCAGCTATTCGTGAGGGCTAAACAATGAGTCTAAAATCGACACTAGAGAAACTTGAACACGTCTTTGAGCCAGGAGGCAAATACCAAAAGTGGTTCCCGCTCTATGAAGCATTCGCAACCTTGCTTTACACACCGGGACAAGTGACCCAACGATCTACCCATGTCAAAGACAGTATCGACCTCAAGCGGATCATGATTATGGTCTGGCTGGCTGTTTTTCCTGCCATGTTCTGGGGGATGTACAATGTGGGGCAACAAACTGTTATTGCCCTCAACAGCTTATATACTCAGCAAGAGATCCAGCAACTGATCAGTGAGAATTGGCAGTACTCCGCGACACTTGCTCTCGGTGGCAGTCTTGCCGATTCTGCCGGTTGGGCCAGTAATATGCTTCTTGGGGCATTCTACTTTTTACCACTCTATATCATTGTGTTCATTGTTGGTGGCTTCTGGGAAGTCTTGTTTGCCATCGTGCGAAAGCATGAAATCAACGAGGGCTTCTTTGTCTCTTCCATCTTATTCGCTCTCATCTTGCCACCAACGTTACCCTTGTGGCAGGCCGCACTGGGGATCACGTTCGGGATAGTTGTCGCCAAGGAAGTGTTCGGCGGCACAGGCCGAAACTTTCTTAACCCTGCACTAGCTGGTCGAGCATTCTTGTATTTTGCGTATCCGGCTGAGATCTCCGGGGGGATGGTCTGGACCGCAGCAGATGGTTACACCGGAGCAACCGCATTGAGCCAATGGGCCGAGAGTGGTTCAACCGCAATGGTGCACAATGCAACAGGGGAAGCGATCACTTGGATGGATGCGTTTGTCGGCAATATTCCAGGCTCCATTGGTGAGGTTTCTACTCTGTTCCTACTACTTGGTGGCTTGATGATCATGCTGATGGGGATTGCTTCTTGGCGCATCGTCACCGGGGTTATGGTGGGGATGATAGTCACCGCAACACTACTCAATCTTGTTGGCTCTGATACCAACCCCATGTTTGACATGCCGTTCTGGTGGCATCTGGTATTGGGTGGCTTCGCATTCGGGATGTTTTTCATGGCCACCGACCCCGTTTCGGCAGCATTTACCAACAATGGTAAATGGGCATACGGGATCCTCATCGGTGTCATGACGGTGTTTATCCGAGTTGTAAACCCCGCCTACCCAGAAGGCATCATGTTAGCCATTTTGTTTGCCAACCTGTTTGCCCCGTTGTTTGATAATTTGGTTTCTCGATCCAATGCCAAACGACGATTGAGTCGCCATAATTAGCACACTGCTAAGCTTGAATTGCTGTCATATTGTCTTCCCCTAGCAATGCATTGATAGGTGAAAGGCTTTAAGCCAGGCAATCAACAAAGATCATGGGTTCCTGATAGCGGACAGGGACCCCCTCTTCGATCAAGTCGTCAATGACATCATCGGCCATTTCTACAAACGACTCACTGAGTAAATCGCAAATCGCTTCACCACCTTGAGTGATTGCCAACGCAGAGAACCAGAGTTTCAATTGAATAGATCGCTGTGCCAACTTTCGGAACAAGTCATCACAATCCGTTCGGGCAATATTGATAATTAACTCGCACAAGCAAGTCGCAAGCCCTAGTTCCCGAAACGCCTTTTTCACATAAATACTATGCAAGGTCAGTTCATAGAACAACTCGGTCGATTTACGTGGATTTTTATAGTCTTCCAAACATCGGCTAAATGTTGCCACTGCAACAATTTCACCTTGGGCATAAACTTCCAAGGCAACATCGCTCACGTCATCAGACTGGCGATTATGCTGTTGATTATTTAATGAGGCTGTCATCTGATTTTCTTCAATCACAGCCTGTACCTGATGATAATCATCATCTAAGCAATTAACCTCTTTTGTTAACTGAGACAAAGGTTTAATCGCTAACTGCCAATCTTGTTTTGGTAACGATGGCGTAATACCTAGCATCGCTAATTCAGCCGTAGTAAGTAGCGCTAAGTTCAAGGGGTCAGGATGGGGAGGTGAAGATGAGCCGCGTAAAAATTCCATGTGAAAACTCCCTGACATTTTTCAAAACCGGATTGTACCAAAACACCTTCAAACCACGTCTCTTCAATTAAATATCTGTGATCCACATTTCACTATGTAGGCGTAGAGTGGCACATATTTCAACAATATCGTCTCAGGCTTGATTCAGCATTAACTCGAAATAAATAGGGAAAGAACTAAAAGAGAAAAAATCGACGTCTTCCATGATTACGTCACATCCAACAGTGCTTTGATGAAATCTAAAGAAAGGGTAATAAAAACCACCCCCAGCTGATTACAAGTTTGAAACAAAATATACACGTACACCATAGACAGAAACTCACTTTCGCTTTTAAGCCAGCATTTGACATGTGAGGTTGATAGCAATTTTTGACAATTATTTCACGGAAAATTTATTCTATTTTTATCAAAACCTATACCGCATATAGCAATATAAATATGAAGTACATTTTAATTATTGGATAAATAATCATAATAAGCTTACAACCATAAAAATTTATCTAATAAAGATAACAATAAAACCGGATAATTATCACAGTTAGAAATACATAATTCTCTTAACCTATTTTCATGCTTTAACCAAAGTAAACCACAAAAAATAAAACAAAGAATATTTAATGGAGATACGATCATGCGCATAGTTCTAGCACTCGGCGGTAATGCTCTATTGGCTCGTGGCCAAGCCCTAACAGCAGAAAATCAGAGAATCAATATTCAAAAAGCAGCAGCCAGCATTGCTGCTATTGCCACCGATAATGAAGTCGTCATCGTACATGGTAACGGCCCTCAGGTTGGCCTACTAATGGAACAAAACAGCGCTTATCAAGAGTATTCCCCAGAAACGACCCCTTACCCTATGGATGTTCTAGGCTCTCAAACCTGCGGCATGGTAGGTTACATGCTTCAGCAAGAGCTACGTAATATCGATGCCAACTTATCTGTCGCGACGCTAGTTACACAGACCGAAGTCAGCAAAGATGATCCAGCTTTTGCAAACCCAACGAAGTTTGTCGGCCCGGTTTACACCGAAGAAAGCGCCAAAGAGATCATGGCTGTTAGTAACAAGCAATTCAAAGCCGACGGCCAATACTTCCGCCGTGTTGTGCCATCGCCAATGCCGAAAGCCATTATCGAGCAACAGCAAATTGAAACCTTGCTAACAAGCGGTAATGTGGTTATCGCTTGCGGTGGTGGCGGCGTGCCAGTGTGCCGTGAAGAAGGACGAATGGAAGGCGTAGAGTGTGTTATCGACAAAGATCTAACCGCTGAACTGCTGGCTGAAACCATCAATGCTGACTTGTTTGTCATTTTAACCGACGGGTCAATTTACCGTAATTACGGTAAAGAAGATCAAGCTGAGATGAAAGTTGCTACACCTGAAGGCCTGTCTCACTTCAACTTTCCAGCAGGCTCTATGAGTCCCAAAGTGGATGCTGTGTGTCAGTTCGTCAACAGCGGCCGTGGTAATGCCGCTATCGGATCTCTGTTCGAGCTTGATAAGATCTTAACCAACGAAGCTGGTACCTTGGTCAAAGCAGGCGAAGGCATCGAGTACTACTAAACTGAACCGCGTATAAGTCTTATAAACTAAGCCTCTGATGAGGCTTAGTTTATATTAGGCATTAATAATTTCACCTGCGAGCCACTACCTTATCGACGAACCATGCTTCTCGCATTGGCGGCAACGATGAGGCGGTTTACCAACACTTTTTTCTTAGTCTCGGACACCGATTGCAACTCCCTGACAATACGGCTTATCTCACCATCTAAATATTTGGCATTTTTGGTTTTCACCATCGCCCTGATCACTTTCTCTGCGTTATCCGGTAAAGGTTGCTGCATTGCCCATTTGTAGCTGTAATCACCACTACCATCCGACCCCGTAGCGGTTTTCTTACTGCCATCAATACTCACCGCTTTCGCTACAAGCTTATTTTTAACTTTTTTTATCGGAGGCTCAACAACATCCTGTTCACGCCCCATACGGCGGCAGTATTCTTCAGCAACAGGGCTTGAGTAATACGGCAACTCACCTTGCTGATACAGTTTTGATCCCAAATCCTGTGCTATGTTTATTTTTCCTTCCAATACAAAACGGCTGGCATTGGTCGTTTTCACTGTGGGTTTATCTGGTGTGGTGTAATAGACAAAGGCCTTTTCTTTTGCTCGGGTCAATGCCACATAGGCCAATCGACGCTCTTCTTCCAGATCCGCGCCCACAGTACCGGACGCACGATTAACATAGGGAAAAGCCTCTTTGTCCCAAAAAGGCAGGTGAACATGATGGTATTCACACCCCTTGGCACGAAAAATAGTTGTTAGCTGAATACTATCTTGCTCTTCATTTTCTGAAGCACGTGTCTTTGTATTATCGCTTTTCTGACCTGATTGTTGAGTGTAATACTCAAAGTACTGCAACGCTTTTTCACAGGTCTGATCCATCGCTTCCAGTACGGTTGCCACACTGTCCAACCGCTCAACCGCTTCCTCAATTTCTGATGCGGTTGCTTCTGTCTTCCAGATCCAACTATCCAATCCACTTTCACTACGATACTGCTTGTAGACTTGTGACGCTTTGAAGCTCCCCTTACGCATGAACCTTTGCAACAACTCTACACGCTCGATCAAATTATCCAGCTTGAGTGTCGCATTGGCCTTTTCATAACGCCCTATGAACGTTAGCCACTGTGAAGGCTCCATGCCTGCCAATTGCTCGCACAGAGGCTTCAATGATTTGTTAGGTACGTAACAATGCGGAAAACACATCAGACTAAACAGCAAGCCAGACTTTTGCGCCACAGAGAGATCAGTGAAGCGTGGAGTGACTAAGGTGGCCAACTCCATCAGTAACTTTACTTCTCGGCTATGGGCCAGCACAGAAGGCACAGGCATGTGATAAGGCAGTTGCTTACTCAGAAAAGCCAGCTCAAACAACAAGGTTTGCGACCAGCGTCGTACCAAAATTGCCACGTCGGAAGGCTGACCACCATCCGCTAGGAACTTTCCTATTGTATTGGCAATTTCACCGACCTGTCGGGAAGAGCCGCACTCTATGACTTGAGTATCAGAAACGCCTTCTCCCGAAACCGTCAAAAACTCACTGAAGCGCTCTTTGTTATTGGCAATCAAATGGCTTGCTGCCAACGCGAGACTATGACCAAAGCGAAATGTTTGTGACAGGGTGTAAGTCTTCGCAGGGGCAAAATCCTGTTCAAAGTTGAGCATAAACTGCGGCGCACTGCCCCGCCATTTATAGATGCACTGGTCAACATCGCCAACCGCCAGCAACTGGGTTTGCGGCCCCAACAATTGTTTCAGCAAACGGTACTGGGCAGTATTAATATCCTGGAACTCATCGACCACCACCAGCTTGCAATGCTGATGAAAGTGTTCACGAATCGCATCATCACTTTCGAGCAGCTTGACCGTTTCCACCAGCCAATCATCAAAAAACAACAAGCGCTGTTTTTTTCTCAGTGTTTCAAACTGCTCATAAGCGTCAATAATAAACAGGTAGTCACGGTTGATTTCAGCCAGCCTGAAAACTTCATGCGGCGATAGCATGTAGGCTTTGACCAAACCAATAAAACTCAGCAGTAACTCAATGGTTTTCGGATCTTTGATCATCTGCTGACGCTGGTAGGTCTTTTCCAGTCCAGAAAGCTCCCTTAAGATAGCCTTCACCAGCGCCTTATCACTTTCTCCGCTTTGAAAGTTGACCCGATACCCGGTATTGCGGATAAAACCGGTTTGGTTAAGAAACTTCAGGCAAAAACTGTGAAAGGTATGTACCGGTGCCTGCGCTTGGATGCCGTTATCGCGCAATTTGGTCTGAAAATCAGTGCGAATATCGCGGTTGAACATCAACACCAGCATTTCTTGGGCCGGTATTGTCGCCATTTTCTGCTCGATTAACCCCACCAAGGTGGTGGTCTTGCCCGTCCCGGCACCGGCAATACAAAGGGCATTCCCGCTTTGATGATGAATAAATGCCGATTGTTCACTGGTATAACGGGTCATGATGGGCCTTGCATCGAAAAATGGAGACTGATTTTGCCATACTTATGCCCTGTCTCCTGAATAAAATATGACCACTTGAAATCGCTTCACAAAAATTCACTCTTAGAATGAAAAATAAATTTGCGCAAACGTTTGCTTTTCTAGCTGAAAGGCCACCCGAGTTCTGTTATTATCGCCCCCATTATAGGTCTTAAGACCTTGGCATGAACAACTATTCTTGTCATGTCACTACGGTTTACCTTCGTTTAACTTTTGAAATAGGAATTCGCCATGAGCCTTGCTGATCAAGTTCTCGCTGTAAATGATGACCTGCCAATCCGAACTGATAAACCCGTTCATAGCGGTAAAGTTCGTTCCGTCTACTGGTTAACCGAAGAAGATAGCCGTCGCTTGATAAAAGAGAAAGGCTACAACGTTCAACCTGATGCGCCACTGGCAATCATGGTGATCAGTGATCGCATTTCTGCATTTGACTGCATCTGGCACGCAGAAGGCGGCCTGAAAGGTGTACCGGGGAAAGGTGCGGCTCTTAATGCTATTTCTAACCATTGGTTCAAATTGTTCCGCGAAAATGGTCTGGCCGACAGCCACATCCTTGATATCCCCCACCCGTTTGTGTGGATTGTACAAAAAGCCAAACCTGTTATGGTCGAGGCAATTTGCCGCCAGTACATTACCGGTTCTATGTGGCGTGCATACAGCCAAGGCGAACGCAACTTCTGTGGTATCGAACTGCCAAAAGGACTAGAGAAGGATCAGAAACTACCTGAGCTACTGATGACACCATCAACCAAGGGCATTCTTACCGGTATTCCGGGCGTGCCTGAAGTCGACGATGTCAACGTCACCCGTTCTGATCTTATGAACAATTTCGAAGCATTCAACTTCCGCAGCACCGATGACATCAGTCGCTATGAGCAACTACTCAAGGAAGGTTTTGATGTGATCAGCAAAGAGCTGGCCTCGCTGGATCAAATCTTCGTCGATACCAAATTTGAATTTGGTTACGTGACAGATGCCGAAGGTAAAGAAAAGCTGATTTACATGGATGAAGTTGGTACACCGGATTCTTCCCGTATTTGGGATGGTGAAGCATACCGCAACGGTGAAATCGTTGAGAACTCGAAAGAAGGCTTCCGCCAGATGTTGCTCAACCACTTCCCAGATCCAGACATCATGCTAAACAAAGATCGTATGGACGAGCGTTTCGCCCTCGCCCGCGACAACGAACTCCCGGTAGATGCGCTGATGAATTTATCTAAGGTCTACACCGAGATTGCCGAGAAAATCACGGGCCAGAAAATCCAGTTGTCTGAAAACCCGAAGGCTGAAATCGTCTCAGTACTTCGCGAGCAGTACGGTTTGATTGACTAACCATTTGCTACCTCCGCAATGACAAAAGGCAGCCACAAGGCTGCCTTTTTGCGATCATTCGAACCGGAAAAGCTGTCAACTGCGCAACATGTCCCCCGATTAGGCATAAGTAGTGTTAAGAGTGCACTTTAACGTATTTTTTGACCTTCTGAGCGCAGCAAGTTCGGCATACGTGTAAAAACACGACTTGAAGCGTTTGTTATACCAATCTGGATTAGTTATTGGGGGCAGGTCACTATATAACACTAAACTTACTTAAAAGTGACGGCGCCAAGCGTTGTGAATCACTCTTAAATTTCTTGTTAGCTCTGTTTTTCCAACGTACTTTGGAGTTTAGCTATCGTATGCTGACTGTAGACTTTAATACCATTCCGCTCTAACAATGCCGTAGCTACCCCTGAGCCATCGATTTTAATCCCGTTGAATGTACCATCGTAAATCTTTGAACTACCACAAGAAGGGCTACCCTCTGCGAGTACCGCATACTTTATTTGCTGTTTTTGGCAGAGTTCCAAAGCGTTCTCCGCCCCACTTACAAATGGTGTAGTAACATCAATGCCATCATTTCCAACAACGTTCGCCAAACCATCAAGCACATCAACGCCTTTCCCTGTGATTATTTCAGCAGGAGCTCTCGGAGTAGGTAGACCTGCCGACACCTCAGGGCAAAAGACCACTAGATCTACGTTTGATTTAAGCCAGTGCAACTCAGGCTCTGGGATTGATAAACAACTTGCATTGTATCTAACTTTATTTCCAACCAAGCACGAACTAACGAGAACTTTTACCACTGAAACTCCTTTATATACGAGAAATAGCTAACGCCGCGGTAAGCTGCGGCTATGTAGTTGATTGTGTTGTGGCAGCGTAGCGAACGCCACACATAAACAAGCGATGGAATAGACGTCAGTTTGACCGTCTTGTTAGAAGCAATTTACCCCACCGAATCTACTGGAAAATAGTAAGTATTAAACCTACGACCCAACAACTGACTACTACGAACTCTATTTGCTTTTTTTGCAAGCGACTTGTATTCGCGCCGCGAATCTAAAAGGTGAAAAACAACCTCTTTATGCCCAAGTTGACCGGCCCAGAGTAAAAGAGTTCTGAAGATTGAGACGCCAGAACCCCAAAATTTTTTTGAGATAACAATGGCTACTTCAAAGCCACACTCGTCCGGTTGAATTCCACACCAGCCCGAGAGAACACCATCGATTATAACGGCACGAACTTTACAGCCTGTCATCGAATCCGTATCGATTTTGCCCTCCACCCACGAACGGATGGACTTCTCATCGAAATATGGATGATCAATCAAATGTGATCTCAGTGAATCTTCGTTTAATGTAAACATTAACTCCGTTAAATCTACATCGTCTAACTTTAGATATTCTATAGTGCTCATACATTCTTGCTTCCAACGCCGTATCAAGTGGTGAAAATGCACTCAAAGCATTGATTAGTAAATCATTTAACCCAAATTGAACCAAAAGTGCCAAGCGTTGGGAATCCGTCTTAAATTCTTTGTAAGCTGTATTTTTCCATTACGAAGTTGTTTAGCCTTTGTCCACGAACATCCATTTCTTGAGCCTGCACTACTTTAAAGCCAAAGTACTCATAAAATGGTTTAGCTGTAATGCTAACTTCTGAATAAAAAAGAGAAATTCCTCGTTCTTTACCAACATTAAACACGTGATTCATTAATGTCTTACCAACACCCTGCCCTTGATACTTGTGATGGCAAAAGAAGTGATCAATTAAACCATCAGCTTGAAGATCTGTGTAGCCAACAACGACACCATCAATTTCCGCTACAAATGGGGTCAAGCCTTTCAGGCGTTTTTTCCAGATAGACAAATCCAAACACTCAGGAGCCCATGCTTCGACTTGTTCTTGAGTATAGTCACGGATATTTATGTTACGAATAGTATGGAAATGTATATCCCATAGCGCCTGCGCATCGGCTTCAACATAATCTCTAATTTTGATCATCGTACTATCCTTTTGTGGGTACAGCTAACAGCTTTATATAAAGACAACTTCATCTTTACAATTCATCATATCAACCAATCGGGTTAATCAGTTGTCTTTGTTGACCGATACGTCATACACGTCAATCGACAGGCAATATGATGCCACCACTCGTAAACGTACGTTCTGTTTCCCATTTCGCTTCACAACATTTCTTATCAGCAAAAAAGGCCATTGGGTATTACCCAATGGCCTTTTACTATTTAATGATCAATCGATTAGATGGTTGTCTTCGCAGGTTCTGCGTCTTCAACCTCTTCCGATGTCACCTTTCCGTGAAGTTTCTTCTCCCAGAAACCAGCGTTCTTGATACCAAGCTTAACCGGGTCAAACGTAAAGTCTGTCACGCCCGCTTTTTGCTGTTCTTCATAATCTTTCAGCGCTTTTAGAGCGGGTTTAGATAGGAAGAAAATAATCAAGATACCGACAATATTCAACCAGGCCATCAAACCCACACCCACATCACCCATTGCCCAAGCAAGGTTAGCGGTTTTTACCGTTCCGTAGAATACCGCAACAATCAATACCGCTTTTAGGATAAACATCATGCCTGGTACTTTTACTGAGCGGCGAATGTAAGCAATGTTGGTTTCTGCAATGTAGTAGTAAGCAAGAATAGTCGTAAAGGCGAAGAAGAACAGTGCAAAGGCAATGAATGGTTTGCCTATACCTGGCATTGCGCTCTCAATAGCCATTTGGGTGAATACCGGACCGTTAGCGCCAATATCAGCCGCCAAGTTCTGAATAAGGAACATGCCCTCTGCACCACCGTGTACGTTGTATGCACCTGTAATCAAAATCATGAACGCTGTTGCCGAACACACTAGCAAGGTATCGATATAGATAGAGAACGACTGTACCAAGCCTTGCTGAGCTGGGTGCTGTACATCTGCAGCAGCGGCGGCATGAGGGCCTGTTCCCTGACCCGCTTCGTTCGAGTAGACGCCCCGCTTAACACCCCAACCAATTGCCGCACCCACTCCCGCCATCGGTGTGAAGGCATCACCGATAATCATCATAAAGATACTAGGTACCATGTTGATATTCAGTAGGATGATAACAAAGGCGATCACAATGTAGGCAAGCGCCATGAAAGGTACAACTATCTGAGTGAAGTTAGCAATACGCTTTACGCCACCAAAGATAATGAACGCTAGGATAATAGAAACAAACGTACCAGTAACAATCTTCGCGAGGCTGATTGTACCTATGGCTGTTTCAATCATCTGGCCTGAGCCAAAGGCTGCTTCAACCGCATTACCAATACTGTTGGACTGAACACCTGGAAGAAGTACACCACAGGCAAAGATAGTCGCAATAGCGAAAATCCAAGCATACCACTTCTGCCCCATGGCCTTCTCAATGTAGTAAGCAGGACCACCACGGAACTGGCCATCTTCATCTTCTTCTTTATAAATTTGAGCCAAGGCAGATTCACTGTAAGCTGTTGCAGCCCCAAGGAAAGCAACAACCCACATCCAGAACACCGCACCCGGACCACCAAAACCGATAGCCGCAGCAACACCAGCGATGTTACCTGTACCTACACGCCCAGAAAGAGAAACGGCTAGTGCCTGAAAAGAGGAGATACCCTGAGCGGAACTTTTACCCGATAACAATAGGCGCCACATCTCTCTGAAGTGACGAAGCTGTACAAAACGTGTGGTAATGGAATAAAACAGACCGGCACCCAGACACAGATAAATCAGCACTGGGCTCCAAATTATTCCATTGAGAAAATCTACTAACGACTGCATTAAAAAACTCCCTGTATGATTGGTTAATGCTCGTCAGTATAATAATCACATTGTAACCCGATTGTTAAATATTTTATTTCATCATTCAATTTGGCGTGATCTATAGCTCATAAATCGAGCGTTGCTGACAGTTGGCAGTTAAAGCCCCTACCTGATAGCGTGATCTAGGTCGATTAACCCAAATTTGTTGCTACGAGGTTGTTACCCAAGTGTTTAAAAACCAAGCAAACAAACCCAAAAACCCTCCTTTGCTCACAATTTTGCTCTGTTTAACCAGCTGCATCACTTATCCCCGAGCATTTATTACGCAGCTCAACAATTACAACCAAGAGCAATAGGTTGCATTTAAAAATTACGGCCTGGCTTATACCGACCTACATAAATACTTGATCAACTACTTATCCAGGTTGGTATTAGCTTTTCGCTGATATCTGGCACCGGCTGCCCATAAAAAAAGGCGCTGAATCATCAGCGCCTAATATTTACGTCATTCTTCTTTAGGTTACAAATTACACATCGTAAGTTGTTGAAGAAATATCACCACCGGTACCGGTCCAGTTGGTGTGGTAGAACTCACCACGTGGCTTGTCGGTACGCTCATAAGTATGAGCACCAAAGTAATCACGCTGTGCCTGCAGCATATTAGCTGGTAGACGAGCAGTCGTGTAACCATTAAGGAACGTCAGCGCAGAAGACATACAAGGCATTGGCAGGCCGGTCTCGAATGACTTAGCCACAACTTTACGCCATGCTGGCAGGCAGCTTTCTAGGATGTCCTTGAAGTAGTTATCCAAACCAAGGAAAGCCAGCTCTGGGTTTGCTTCAAACGCGTCACGGATATTGCCAAGGAATGCACTGCGGATGATACAGCCACCACGCCACATTAGAGCAACATTGCCGTAGTTCAAATCCCAGTTGTTAGACTCAGATGCTTCGCGGATCAGCATAAAGCCCTGTGCGTAAGAAATGATCTTAGACGCAAGCAGTGCCTGACGAAGGGCATCCAACCACGCAGACTTATCACCTTCAACAGCTGTAATTGGGTTGTTGAATAGTGACGCTGCGTGCTCACGCTGCTCTTTCAGTGAAGATAGGCAACGGGCAAACACTGAGTCAGTGATCAGTGTGAGCGGAATACCGTGGTCCAGGGCGTTGATACCTGTCCATTTGCCGGTGCCTTTTTGGCCAGCAGTATCAAGGATCTTTTCCACTAGCGGCTCACCGTCTTCATCACGGTAGCCAAGAATATCAGCAGTTATTTCAATCAGGTAGCTGTCCAGTTCGGTTTTGTTCCAATCAGCGAACGTCGCCTGCATCTCGTCATGCGACATGCCTAGACCTTCTTTCATGAAGTGGTAGGCTTCACTGATCAGCTGCATATCGCCATATTCGATACCGTTGTGGACCATCTTAACAAAGTGGCCAGCACCTTCGTTACCGACCCAGTCACAACACGCTTCGCCCTGTTCGGTCTTAGCGGCAATAGCTTGGAAAATTGGCTTCACATGCGGCCATGCTTCTGGATCACCGCCGGGCATAATAGACGGTCCGAAACGTGCACCTTCTTCACCACCTGATACACCGGCACCAACATAGCGAATACCTTTTTCGCGTAGTGCTGCCACACGGCGGTTAGTATCTGGGTAGTTCGTGTTACCACCATCAATGATAATATCGCCTTTGTCTAGCAGTGGGACTAGGTTGTCGATAAACTGATCAACAACGTCACCGGCACGAACCATCAGCATCACCTTACGTGGTGATTCCAGCTGGCTAACCAGATCTTCAAGAGATGTCGCACCGACAATGTTGGTACCTTTCGCCGGTCCTTGCAAAAACTCATCAACTTTCGCAACAGTACGGTTGTAAGCAACGACTTTAAACCCGTTGTCATTCATGTTTAGGATCAGGTTTTGACCCATGACAGCCAACCCGATAACACCAATATCTGCTTTCATTTACTTCTCTCCTTATGCCAGCTCTTTGGCTGCCTCTGAATCTAAATACCACTCGGTCTTGCCAGCCGTTGAGCTGACTTTGGCTGCGGGATACGTTTGTGCAGCTGGTGCATTATCGGCAATCTCTTTGATTACCGACGCTTTACTTGCACCTAAAACCAAGTAAGTAATACGTTTAGCATTTGCCAGCAGATGTGCTGTTTTCGTCACGCGGAGCTGGCGAGTCTCTGGATGTGCAGCGATGGCTGCAACTTCCGTTGTCTCGTAATCGGTTTGCCCTGGAAACAATGATGCAGTGTGGCCATCTGTTCCCATACCGAGCAAGATCCAATCAAACTCTGGGGTCCCATTGTGCTCAGGAATTTCCGAGATCATCTCTTCGGCAAAACGGAGCACTTCCATTGCTGCAAAATCTTCACCACGAATGCGGTGGATATTCTCAGCCGGGATCGAAATGTGGTCAAACAACAAGGTTTTGGCCTGGCCGTAATTGCTCTGATCATTGTCCGGCGCCACGCAACGCTCGTCCCCCCACCAAAAGTGGAGGTTCTGCCATTGAATGGATTGGGCAAATTCCGAGTCAGCCAAATAGGCAAAAAGCTGAGATGGCGTACTACCACCGGGCAGTGAAATATGGACTGGACGACCAAGCTCACTGTATTCTTTCAAGCTTTTTGCTAGAGCTTGAACAACCTGTTCAGCGCTTTCAAATATGTGGTAATTCATGTCACTTATAGCTCGCAGTAATCAGTATTAGTCAGGTTCTTACATGGGAAGCGCCATTCACGACCGTCACGAGATAATAGCTCGTCGGCTTCTTTAGGCCCCCAAGTCCCCGCGGCATAACCATAAAGGTGTTCTGGGTTTTCTTTATAATCCAGAATTGGCTGAACAAACTGCCAACACGCTTTCACCGCATCGGTACGCGCAAACAAGGTGGCATCACCTTTCATCGAATCAAGCAATAGGCGCTCATAAGCCGTCAGCATATGTGTTTCTTCAAGGCTTTCGTAGTGGAAGTCCATACTCACTTCCTTAGCCTCAAATCCAGCACCAGGCTGCTTAAGGCCGAAGCTCATTAGAATGCCTTCATCAGGCTGGATACGGATGATCAGTTTATTTTCAGGCGCATCGGCACCAAAGACTGGGTGCGGTGTCTTCTTGAAATGAATAACAACTTCAGTAACGCGGGTTGGCAAACGCTTACCGGTACGGACATAGAAAGGTACGCCGTTCCAGCGCCAGTTATCGATAAACATCTTCAAACCGACGTACGTTTCAGTACGCGAATCTTCCGCCACACCGGGCTCTTCACGATAACCGTCAAGGTGGTTACCACGGACATCTGATTCAGTGTACTGGCCCAGTACTAAGTTATTTTGAAGATCATTGTCGGACAATGGCTGAAGGCTCTTGAAGACCTTCATCACCTCATCACGCATAGAGTCGGCATTTATAGCTGCCGGCGGCTCCATACCCACCATTGCCAGTACTTGTAGCAAATGGTTTTGGAACATATCACGAACCGCACCTGCACCATCGTAGTAACCACCACGCTCTTCAACGCCAAGAAATTCAGCAGCAGTGATCTCAACATAATCGATGAAGTTACGATTCCAAAGCGGTTCGAACATGGTATTGGCAAAACGGAACACCAGCAGGTTTTGAACCGTTTCTTTACCGAGGTAGTGATCGATACGGTAGATCTGGTGTTCTTGGAAATGTGCGTGCAGGTCTTTATCAAGCTGCTCGGCGGTTGCCAAATCATACCCGAACGGCTTCTCAACAATCAGGCGTTTCCAGCCATTGTGTTCGTTGTTCAAACCATGCGCAGCAAGACACTCTGGGATCACACTGTACAGGCTCGGCGGTGTCGCCAAATAGAAGGTGGTATTGCCTTTAGTCTGACACTTCTGCTCGATATCATCCAAACGCATTTTCAGCTTGGCGTAATCTTCAACACTTTTGGTATCAATGGCTTGGTAATGGAGACGTTGGCAGAAAGCATCTAGTACCTGAGGGTCAACTTTTTCGTTGGCAGTCAGCGACTCTTTGAGCTTCTGTTGGAACTCAGTATCAGAATAGTGAGTTCGGCTTACCCCTAAAATTGCGAATTCTTCTGAGAGCAATCCATTCGCGAAAAGGTGGTAAAAGGCTGGGATCAACTTGCGATGGGTCAAGTCACCCGACGCGCCGAAGATGACGATACAATTATTTTCAGGCTTAACCATAATGCTTTCCCACTCGCCTGAATCAATCAGGACAAGTTATTCATTTTATTGTGTTGTGAATGTAATCAACACGACTCAAAAGCACCAGAAGGTTTTACCTATCACAGCAATAGGCAAAACCGTCAACTGGTCACATTCTAGTCGATTATGAGAACCACGCCTTTTGGGCGACTCATTATGTAGGAGAAGCACATTACATCCCAGCTACAATTAGCTGGTATTACCAGACACTTCTAAACAACTGAAAGAGATACTAATTGCTTGGTATAGTCTTGCTGCGGCTCACTGAACAAGGTTTGGGTTTCGCCTTGCTCCACTACCTGCCCTTGGCGAAGCACCAAGGTATAGTGACAGAGTGATTTCACCACATTAAGATCATGGCTAATAAAAAGGTAAGTTAAATTATACTTCTGCTGTAAATGCTTAAGCAGTGTAAGCACTTGAAATTGAACCGTTCTGTCCAGTGATGATGTCGGTTCATCTAATAGAATGAATGACGGTTTTAGTACCAGCGCCCGTGCAATCGCAACGCGCTGGCGCTGGCCACCGGAAAATTCATTGGGATAGCGGTGACGTGTTTCAGGATCCAGTTCCACATCACGCATCACATTACAAATCATTTTTTCTTCTTGTTCTGGTGTTAAATCTTGATGAACTCTTGACCCCTCACCAATGATTTGTGCCACTGACATTCTTGGATTCAAAGCAGAAAATGGGTCTTGAAAAACCACTTGAAACTTACTGCGTAGGGGTAGCATCTGCTTACGATTAAATGCCGAAATATCCTCACCGCAAAACACTATTTCCCCTGTACTTTCTAGTAGCTTAAGAATAGCCATACCTGTTGTCGACTTTCCCGAACCACTCTCCCCGACCAAGCCTACACTGTGACCTGTACGCAGTAGAAAGCTCACATCAGTCACGGCCTTGATATGATCTTTTACTCGCTTGAGGATACCGCCCTTAATCGGAAACCATACCCTTAAATCCTTGATTTCAAACATCGGGCTTGCCGCCATATCAACAGGTACCGGCTCGCCACTTGGATCTGAGTTGATCAGTTTAATGGTATAGGGATCTTGAGGGCGTTCAAATACTTCGGTCATCGTATTGGTCTCAACCAACCGGCCCATTTGCATGACGGCAACACGGTCGGCAATCTTGCGAACAATACTGAGATCATGGGTAATAAACAGTATCGCCATCCCCATTTCCCGCTGCAGATCGTTGAGCAGATCCAAGATCTGGGCCTGAACCGAGACATCCAATGCGGTGGTCGGTTCATCAGCAATCAACAACTCCGGCTCGTTAATGAGGGCCATAGCTATCATCACCCGTTGCCGTTCACCACCTGAGAGCTCATGAGGATAAGACTCTAAGCGTTGCTCGGGGTTCCTTATCCCTACTTTTTTCAACCATTCTAGCGCTTTATTCTGCGCTTCACGTTGTCGGGTACCTCGGTGTATAGCCAGTGTTTCGCACAGCTGACGACCAACCTTATGCAACGGATTGAGAGACATCATCGGCTCTTGGAAAATCATACCGATACGATTGCCCCGAAGGCCACGCATCTCACGCTCGCTACACCGCATCATATCAATGCCATCATAATGGATATGACCACTCATATAGTGCGTCGAAGATTTAGGCAACAATCGCAAAATGGCATTGGCCGTCACAGACTTCCCTGAACCACTTTCCCCCACCAGCGCCAGTGTTTCACCGCGTCGGATATCCAAACTCACGTTGTAAGTCACCTGATTGACAGCTTTTCCGCTTTGAAAGCCCACCGACAGGTTTTCAATGGTAATAATAGGTTGCGACATGGTTACCTCTGATGGTGGGGATCAAATGCATCACGCACAGCTTCACCAACAAACACCAGCAAGCTCAGCATGATTGAAAGAACGACAAAGGCAGACAAGCCTAACCATGGTGCCTGCAAATTGGTTTTACCTTGCGCCAGTAATTCCCCCAGTGACGGCGAGCCGGCAGGCAAACCGAACCCGAGAAAGTCCAATGACGTTAATGTTGTCACCGAACCACTAAGAATAAACGGCATCATGGTAAGTGACGCCACCATGGCATTGGGCAGCATGTGGCGTAGCATGATACGCCCATCACCGACTCCCATTGCTTGCGCAGCCCTAACATAATCAAGGTTTCGACAACGGAGGAATTCAGCACGAACAACCCCCACCAATCCCATCCAGCTAAACAACACCATAATCCCCAGTAGCCACCAGAAATTTGGCTCGACAAAACTCGACAAAATAATCAGCAAAAATAGCGTTGGCATACCAGACCACACTTCAATAAAGCGCTGTCCAAACAAGTCTATCCACCCACCGTAATACCCTTGGCAGGCCCCGACGATGACACCAATGACGGTAGAGATAACAGTAAGGGCAAAGCCAAATAACACCGATATCCGAAATCCGTAGATGATCCGTGCCAAGACATCCCGCCCTTTGTCATCGGTACCCAACCAGTTAACACGGTCTGGCGGCGACGGTGCAGGTCCGGATAAATCGTAGTTAATGGTATCGTAACTAAAGCGGATGATCGGCCAGATCATAAAGCCGTTAGCCTCGATCAAGTCTGCGACATAAGGGTCGGTATAGTCGGCTTCGGCATCGAACTCGCCGCCAAATTCAGTCTCGGCGTAGGGAGTCACAATCGGGAAATACCACTGTGAATCAAATTGGATCACCAGCGGTTTATCATTGGCTACAATTTCTGCAAACAAGCTGCAGACAAACAGTAATGAGAAGATCCATAGCGACCAGTAGCCCCGCTTATGTGCTCGAAATCTTGCCCAACGTTCCATGGTTAATGGGTTAAGTTTCACTAACGTGCCTCAAAATCTATCCGGGGATCGACCAATGTGTAGGTGATATCCGAAATTATATTCATCACTAGCCCCAACAGGGTCATGATATACAGGGAGCTAAATACCACAGGATAATCGCGCTGTATGGTCGACTCAAAACCCAGCAACCCTATCCCTTCTAAAGAAAACATCACCTCAATCAACATTGCCCCGGTAAAAAAGATACTAATAAATGCAGCAGGGAAGCCCGCAATAATGATCAGCATGGCATTACGGAAAACGTGACGGTACAAAATGCTGCTTTCATCCAGCCCTTTGGCCCGAGCCGTTACAACATATTGTTTATTGATTTCATCAAGAAACGAGTTTTTTGTCAGCATGGTCAGGGTCGCAAAACCGCCAATGACCATGGCCAGAATAGGCAGCGCCAAATGCCAAAAGTAGTCGATAATTTGCTGGTACCAGTTCAGTTGATCAAAATTCGATGACACTAATCCGCGTAGCGGGAACCAACTGAAATAGTTGCCGCTCGCAAAGAAAATGATCAACAAAATTGCGAATAGAAAACCGGGGATCGCATAGCCCACAATCACCACCGCACTACTCCACACATCAAACCGTGAGCCATGTTTTATGGCTTTGCTGATACCCAGTGGAATAGAGACCAAATAAATGATCAAGGTACTCCACAGGCCAAGCGAAATAGATACCGGCAAACGATCGATGATCAGATCGATGACATTACCGCCCTTGAACAGGCTTTCGCCAAAATTGAAGGTCGCGTAATCTTTGAGCATATCGAGATAACGTTCGAGCAATGGCTTATCAAAGCCAAATTGCTTCTTAATAGCGTCGACCACTTCAGGATCTAGGCCACGGGAACCACGATAGCCGGAACCATTATCCGAAGGTTCGAGCGAGCCGACTTCCTGCCCTCCACCAGTAAAGCGCTCCATGATCCCGGAGCTATGACCTTCAAGCTGGGCTACCGCCTGCTCAACTGGCCCACCGGGTGCAATTTGAATCACAAAGAAGTTGATGGTGATGATCGCCCACAGAGTGGGGATCACCAGCAACAATCGTCGAATTATATAAGCCGACATAATTACCGCCGTTTCTCAGGTAACTTGGCCGCTTTTTCAGTATCAAGCCACCACGTATCTTTACCTAGGGTATATTTTGGTCGTAGCTCGGGACGGGAAAACTTGTCCCAGCTCGACACCCGGAACATGCTGATATGCCACTGCGGGATCACATAAAAGTTCCACTGCAATACTCTATCAAGCGCCCTGCCTAGGCTTAATAACTTGTCAGGATCTTCCTGATTTTCGGCAATTTGCTCGGTTAGGTAATCAACCGCCGGATCTTTTACCCCAGCCGTATTGTAAGTGCTGTCTATAAAATTACTGTTCCAAGCGATCATTAAATTCGGGCTTGGGTATGGGTTGGCACCGTAGCCAGCCGACACCATATCGAAATCACGGTCTCTCAAGCGCTTGATATATTGCGTGGTATCCACTGTGCGTAAGCGCATATCAATACCCAGCAACTTCAGGTTCTTCTGTAGCGGAATAGCTAGACGCTCGGTGGTCGGACTGTACATCAGCAATTCAAAGGTAAAGGTTTCGCCAGTCTCGACATTGGTCATTACCTTGTTCTGCACCTCCCAGCCGGCTTCTTTCATCAACGCAAGGGCTTTACGTAGCTGAACACGTATACGGCCGGAACCGTCAGACTTAGGAGGCTGGTATTCTTCGGTAAACACTCTGGCTGGCACTTTATCTTTTATCGGTGCCAAGACCGCTGCTTCTTCTTCAGATGGCAAGCCCTTAGCTTCATAGTCGGTGTTTTGGAAGTAACTGCGGGTACGGGTGTACTGGTTATAGAACAGGCTTTTGTTCATCCATTCAAAGTCCATCGCGTAAGACAAGGCTTCACGAACTTTGGGATCACTAAAGTAGCTTCGCTCGGTATTAAAGACAAACGCCTGCATTGATTGAGGAATTTGATGTGGAATTTCTTCTTTTACTATGTAGCCTTTGTCAAAGTTCGTCCCTTGATACAAGGTCGCCCAAAACTTGGCCACGTTCTCTTCCCGGATGTCATACTCGCCAGCCTTGAACGCTTCCAGCGTGACCGTTTCATCCCGATAATAATCGTATTTGATGGTTTGGAAGTTATGTCTGCCAACATTTACTGGCAAATCTTTGGCCCAATAATCCTTGACCAAGGAATAGGTCGCGCTTTGACCAGGCTTGTAATCAGTGATTTTGTACGCACTGCTGCCAACAGGAGGGGCATTAAGAGGCTCACTTAGGTTCTTGTCTTTCCAAAAATGCTCAGGCAGCACATTCATTCCCTGCACTAAAGCTAACAGCACCTCACGATTTGGTTTTACCATCTCTATCCTTGCGGTGCGCTCAGACTGGGCCGTTACTGATTTAACATCCTTGAAGTACACCTTGTACTGGGCGACCCCTTCCTTCATAAACTTATCAAAGGTAAAGGCAACATCAGCAGCGGTGATCGGTTTACCATCATGAAACTTGGCATCAGGATTGATATCAATTTCCATCCAGGCGTAATCATCAGGATAACGAACCTTTTCGGCAATCAAGGGGTAATAGCTGTCGATCTCATCTTCAGATGAGACAAATAAGGTATCGTAGATAGCCTCACTGCCAGCAACAGAAACACCACGTGAAGCAAAACGGTTAAAGCTGTCGTAGGTGCCTACTTGAGCATAGGTCACCTGCCCTCCTTTAGGTGCATCAGGGTTTACGTAGTCAAAGTGGGAAAAGTCGGCTGGGTACTTAGCACTACCAAACCCGACTAACGAGCGACTCTCAATCACCTCGTTAGCAGAGACAGAACCAGCTATAACCATCGCCACCAACAACGATGAGACGCATTTGTACATCTAGGCCTCCATGCATAAATCTATTTTTCAGACAGCGTTTACTGTCCGCTATCTTACTCGTTGAATTAGATATAATTATTTTATGATATATGTTTACGATAGGACACTAATGAAAAATGAACAACCACTCAATGAGCAATATGAAAAGGTGTGATCACTTGCGGCAAGCTGTTGAAGTCGTTAATATCGCCCGCTTTCATGCTTTAAGAGCTTGAAACTATCTTATTTAAGCCAGGATCATCATATGTCTAAGTTCTTCTTTAAAGGTCGCATTGAGAAAAAGCCTAAGCACGAAAGCTACGGCTTCAATACTAATCAGGCCAAAAAACTGGGAACTGAAATCAACCCGCTACAACTAGTCGTGAATAGCGATGAGAAAAAAACAGAGACCGAAGCTTTACTCAAGCAACATGAACTATTTGCCACGATAACAGTAAACAGTGAGGCAGAAGAAAACCTTGTGGAGCTTGAGACGCTGATCAACAAACCAAAAACCACTGTTTTTGAGAAGACACCAAACCGTAATGATCCATGTTCATGCGGTAGTGGCAAAAAATACAAAAAGTGCTGCGGCTAACGTGGTAACCCAGTAAGCAGGGTTAATGACCCCGGTACCCTCTTCGTGCCGGGGTGTCCCACTTTTATACGCACCGATACTTCATTAACCTCTTCCCCTGCCATTTTCCGTCAGAATCCGTATAATCTCGCGCTGTTGAAAATTTCGGAAAGATACGTGTTATGAGCAAAGGTTACGCCTGTGTTGGGCTATTCAATCCCAAAACCCCTGAAAATGTTGGTTCTGTCATGCGTGCCGCTGGCTGCTATGGCGTCAATAGTGTGTTTTACACAGGCACACGCTATGACCTTGCTAAGAAGTTTTGTACTGACACCAAAAATAGCATTCTCGATATTCCGTTAATTGGCGTTGAAGATCTCAAAAACATCATTCCACACGATTGCGTACCGGTTGCCGTCGATCTGGTTGAGGGAGCCAAACCGCTGCCTGATTACAAGCACCCACAGCGGGCTTTTTATATCTTTGGCCCTGAAGACGGCACGTTAAAAAAAGAGATCACCGAATTCTGCCGGGAAACGATCTACGTACCAACCAAGGGTTGTATGAACCTGGCCGCAGCAGTCAATGTCATTCTTTATGATCGCATGGCTAAAGGTGAAAGTTTTTCTAACCACTAGCACAACAGATCTAAACAAAAAATGAGCAAAATCTGCTCTTTGGGGGACAATTTATGTGCCCCATTTTTCGATCATTTCTCTAAGCTCGGTACTTTGATAAGGCTTGCACAGAATATCGTCCATACCAGCATTAAAGCACTCCTCACGCTCAGCTTTGGTCGTTCCAGCTGTCAGGGCAATAATCGGCTTACTGTAACCGTCATTGCGTAACCGCTCGGTAGTTGCATAACCGTCAAGTACCGGCATACGACAATCCATCAGCACAATATCAAAATTCTGCTGTTCTAAAATATCTAATGCCTTCTGCCCGTTATCTGCGATAGCAGGAGTAATACCGAACTTACCTAACATAAGTTTAATAATCATCTGGTTGGTTTTTAAATCTTCCACCACCAGAATAGTCAAATCATCTATAGAGTGGGCACCACCTTGCTGAGCTGTCGCCTCATCTACCGTTGAGACGTTCACTGCTAATGGAAGAGTAACGGTAAAGGTGGTTCCGCGACCATAGTCACTGTCCACCTCTATCCAACCTTTCATCTGCTCAGCGAGCTTTTTACAAATGGCCAGCCCCAAACCAGTGCCTTCATGCTGCCGGTTACTAGAATTATCGACTTGAGTAAATGGCTGGAACAACGTGCCCACTTTGTCTTTAGGAATACCGCAACCTGAATCCCGCACTATAAATTTAAGTGCTTCGTCTTGCCAACCAATCGTGACAGAAACAAAGCCTTTCTGAGTAAACTTAATCGCATTGCCAATAAGATTTACAAAGATCTGCTTGATCCTATCTTCATCGCCCAGCAGGTGTTGCGGTGTATCAGGTAAAAAATGAATAGAAAAATCGAGTTGCTTTTCATTGGCGGGATGCTGGAAGATGTCTTTTAGCATATTGGTCATCAAACGGCTGTCGAAAGCTTTAACCGTCAATTCCATCATCCCCGCATTGATTTTACTGTAATCCAGCAAGTCATTAATAATAGCCCGAAGTAGCTCCCCTGAATGATGCAATGTAGAAAGCAATCCCCTCTGGTGACAATCGAGCTCTGTATCCGACAGCAACTCTGCAGTACCCAGTAAACCATTTAGCGGTGTTCTCAGCTCGTGATTTATCATCGCCAAAAAATCACGGGTCGACTTCTCCGACTCTTCCGCAGACTTCCTCGCCCGAATAGCCTCTTCCAATTTCAATTGACGATCAATAGATGTACGAAGCATTTCACCAATCAAGTTCATATGCTTACGAATTGTGGTGTGCCATTCTCTCCTTTCATCGATTCGCGTTACAAAATACCCTTTCACGACCGAATTACTAAGCGAAAACCAATGCAATTGATGATGTTCATCCCAACACTCACCGACTGACGCCAATTTGGCTGGGGGAACTAACTTCTCATCGATACCAGAAAAATAGCTAATATTAAGCGCTGGTGTGGAATCACAACCTATGTTTATTCCACAATAGCTAGCAGCATTACTCGCTATCAATGCATCTAGCAGCTCTTTGATGATACCGAAAGAAGGTTGGTATTTAAGGAACGTATGACCAAAGCGGAGCAGTAAATTGTCCATCTTTTGCTGATATGACAAAAATTCAGAGCCACTGGCTACCTTATCTCTCATTTGCTCAAGGTTTTGCTCAACCAATTGTTTCGTCTGATAGAGCTCTAAGCTTTTTGACTCAAGTAGCATTTCAGCCATCTTTCTGGCTTCTCGCTCACGGTCAATTTTCTTCTGCATTAATGCAACGTGACGTTCCGGATCCATGCGTTCAAGGCCCATAGTTACTCCGCGTTTAGCGTCAGCGTAAATCGGACATGACTCTGATCCTGGTTTACAGGCTCCATTTCAATATCCATATCTTCGTTGAAGTGCTGGACACAACCACGAATCAAACCGAGACAAACATGGGAAAAGCAACGAGCTGAAATGTAGTCGAGCACCATTTGGGCGGTCGTTTGTGAAATGAAGTCAAATTGTGGCGGATTCGCATTGGGATACAGCTTTTTCACTTCGATATGGATATGACGTTCAACACACTCAATAAAGCTAAAAGTACCATTCGGCTTGTCACCATTAGCCATTGGCATCGTCGCTAGCAAACGCATGAACAATGCTTCACCGTATACCTCTTGTAATGATTCAGGAGATACACCAGTAATCTTACTCAAACAGACTATCATCTTTACCAGAACGCGGTGATCATAACTCCCTACCGCCGTGTAGATACCGTCAACATCGGCATCATCGAGCATCTGCTGGCAAACCTCTAATCCAAAACGGCTTTCAACAACATCTAGAAACTCAGTAAAAATAATTCCTTTCATAGGTTTACTCTCCCTTAACCCTTGATTTGAGTATGGGAAACGAATCTCTAATGGTCAAAATTATTCAACTCATTTCATTTAAGGAAAATACAGTCAGTTATTAAGTACACAGACGTGTTCTACGGATTGTGAAAAATTAATGATTAGGATTATTTTGCGGCCAGGCAACATTATAATAGTGCTGACAGTGAGTCGCACTTTTATACTTTCACTCTTTTACATACTCAATCTATTTATCCGTGCCTTCTCTAATGCCAATACCATGCCTCAGTCAGCCCTACCGCACATATCAATAACCAAAGTGCCCTGCATCTTTATAACTCGATGAAATACTGACAAAATGGTGGACATTGCGGGGCGTATGGAGAAATGCTGAAGCAGCTGTTATCCGTACTCAATGAACAAGATCTAGTTATCATTGCAGTCTACTTTTCCGCACAACCCTAAGCCTACGCTCAACACCAAGTTCAAAGCAATTTGCAGTAAGCCACTGGTAGCTTTTATCGATTGATACTAGAATTAAGCCGATTTGGTCGCTGGCAAGCTGCCATTTTCACATCATCATCGTTCACATTCAGTGAACAATGAGCCGGTAAAATACCGTGTTCTCTGTTTTTACATGTCACATCAAAGCACATTTTGACAGTGTATGAAGGAACAGAGTATGTTGTGACCGGCTAGCCTTGTGGGTTTATTGAGCGTTTGCGCCAGAAAACCCCAAAAGACGGAGCAAAAACAAGCAAATGTTCATTTTATCTTAAATGACCTATGTAATGTTTGTTGGAATCAGTGATATACTCCCCCACCGAATAGTGACAGTAATTGTTTATAGAGAAAAACAATGGCAGATTTATCTAAATACAGAAACATTGGTATTTTCGCGCACGTTGATGCGGGTAAAACCACTACTACTGAGCGTATCCTTAAGCTTACTGGTCAGATCCACAAGACTGGTGAAGTTCACGACGGCGAATCAACTACTGACTTCATGGAGCAGGAAGCTGAGCGTGGTATTACTATCCAGTCTGCAGCAGTTAGCTGTTTCTGGAACGACCACCGCCTAAACGTTATCGATACTCCTGGACACGTTGACTTCACAGTTGAAGTATACCGTTCTCTTAAAGTACTTGACGGTGGTATCGGTGTATTCTGTGGTTCTGGTGGTGTTGAGCCTCAGTCAGAAACTAACTGGCGTTACGCGAACGAATCAGAAGTATCTCGTCTGATCTTCGTTAACAAACTCGACCGTATGGGTGCAGACTTCTTCAACGTTGTTGATCAAGTTAAGAGCGTTCTTGGTGCTACTCCTCTAATCATGGTTCTACCAATCGGTCGTGAAGACGACTTCGTTGGTGTTGTTGACCTACTAAGCCGTAAAGCTTACGTTTGGGACGAAACTGGTCTTCCAGAAAACTACGAAATCAAAGATGTTCCAGCGGACATGGTTGATGACGTAGAACAGTACCGTGAAGAGCTAATCGAGACTGCTGTTGAGCAGGACGATGACCTGATGGAAGCTTACATGGAAGGTGAAGAGCCTTCTATTGAAGACATCAAGCGTTGTATCCGTAAGGGTACTCGTGACATCGCGTTCTTCCCAACATACTGTGGTTCTGCGTTCAAAAACAAAGGTATGCAACTTATCCTTGATGCTGTTGTAGATTACCTACCAGCACCAACAGAAGTTGATCCTCAGCCGCTAACAGATCCAGAAACTGGTGAAGCAACTGGTGAAGTAGCTACAGTATCTGCTGATGAGCCACTAAAAGCGCTTGCGTTCAAAATTATGGACGATCGTTTCGGTGCCCTAACGTTCATCCGTATCTACTCTGGCCGCATGAAGAAGGGTGACACCATCCTTAACTCTGCGACTGGTAAAACTGAGCGTATCGGCCGTATGGTTGAGATGCAAGCAGATGACCGTAACGAGCTAACTGAAGCACAAGCTGGTGACATCATCGCTGTTGTTGGTATGAAGAACGTTCAAACTGGTCACACTCTATGTGATGTTAAGCACGAGTGTACGCTTGAGCCAATGATCTTCCCAACTCCAGTAATCTCTATCGCAGTTACGCCGAAAGACAAAGGCGGTTCTGAGAAGATGGGTATCGCTATCGGTAAGATGGTTGCAGAAGATCCATCATTCCAGGTTGAAACTGACGAAGAAACTGGCGAAACCATCCTTAAAGGTATGGGTGAACTTCACCTAGACATCAAGGTTGATATCCTTAAGCGTACTTACGGTGTAGACCTAATCGTTGGTCAACCTCAGGTTGCTTACCGTGAAACTATCACTCAAGCAATTGAAGATAGCTACACGCACAAGAAGCAGTCTGGTGGTTCTGGTCAGTTCGGTAAGATCGACTACCGTATCAAGCCAGGTGAAGTTGGTTCTGGCTTCAAGTTCACATCATCTGTTGTTGGTGGTAACGTACCTAAAGAATTCTGGCCTGCTGTTGAGAAAGGTTTTGCTGGCATGATGGACACTGGTGTCCTTGCTGGTTTCCCTGTTCTTGACGTAGAAGTTGAACTATTCGACGGTGGTTTCCACGCAGTCGATTCATCTGCAGTAGCATTCGAAATCGCAGCGAAAGGTGCATTCCGTCAGTCTATGCCTAAAGCAGGTGCACAGCTTCTTGAGCCAATCATGGCTGTAGACGTGTTCACTCCTGAAGATCACGTTGGTGATGTTATCGGTGACCTTAACCGTCGTCGCGGCATGATCAAAGATCAGATGGCTGGTACTACTGGTGTTCGTATTAAAGCAGACGTTCCTCTTTCAGAAATGTTCGGCTACATCGGTCACCTACGTACAATGACTTCTGGTCGTGGTCAGTTCTCTATGGAGTTCGCGCACTACTCACCATGTCCTGCAAACGTTGCAGAGCAGGTTATTGCTGACGTTAAAGCTGCTAACGAGAAGAAGTAATTCTTTCTTAAGCTTTAATGGCTGATAAAAACCCGATAGCTTGGCTATCGGGTTTTTTTATACCTTTAATATCAGACAGAATCATCACTCCCCGCCCCCGCGTGACTTGCCTAAAGGCTGCAGTTGGCTAGGTAGTTCATTAGCCCATATTGCTGAAGCCACTCTAATTGCTCAGCCTGCTTAACCAGAAAACGTCCTGAATAGTTGAGCCCATTGGCAAATATACCTTCGATATTATTTGTGCTTCGGGGAAACAATAACATCCAACGCTCGGTGAGTAAGAGGTTATAGGGGGTACAGTCCCCACCCACGTTATCAGCTAACAGCCCTAACTGCGTCATCATTGATAGATAGTGTTTATACAGTTCCGCAGCATCCAGGGTGTGCAATAGTGCGAGGCAATGTACAAAAGGCAGCTCCCCTTGTGAGATAACCTTCTCCAGCGGTATCGGCGATCGAACTAACTGCATATGTCGGTGAGCTTGGCTCGCTCCTGCCTGTGGGCCACTGTTATAAAAACCAAAAACATCGGGATGGTCAAAACCTGTCACCCAAGCTTGGAAATCATGCAGGGTTAAACAAGATTGTTGTGGGATAAAGGCTTTAGAACAAATGAGCAAATGCGGAGACAGGACGGGAAACTTGTTCAACAAGCAGACATGCTGTTGGCCGGCTTCATCAACATAAAGTGATTGTTCATAGGGTAAGAACGGATTACCTTGGGTCGAGGTTGCCCGAAACTTTTCCGTAGCATTGGCTGTAACAACATGGGCAAAGTACGAAACCCCTTCTTCTTCTATCAGCTGGGCATCCGTGACTATAGGCATCAAGCTACCTGCAGCCAATGCGCGTTCAGAAACTCGGCTCGCCTTATCCCAAAGCGTTTCAGTTTTATCAGACATATCTCCCTCCTCTCCACCCCGTTTATACACCCATTTAACATCAAGTTGCTTATTTCAATAACGCTCTTTTGCCATGTTACCCCCTGTAGACACCATTGTTGAAGTGTACACTAAAGTTTACAATAAACCGTCTTTTCAGCATAAACAGGATGAAGGCTAGATATAGCTGCCAACCACGAAAGTTTGTATTATCAATGCCATTGGAAAACACTGCTTTAATCTATTTCCAATAGTACTCCATAAAGCAGTTAGAAGTTTTTGTTTGGTCGCTAAAACTTCAACAGGTAGTTTTGTTTGGTCGCATCCTACCGATCCAGCCTATTTGCCTTGTGCATTAATCAGGTAGAAACAAAAAGGGCGTTTACTTAGTAAACGCCCCTCTTCTAGTACTGTCTATCTATTGTTATCCGCTGCGCTTATACCAACCTACATCAATATTTGATCAACTACTTATCCAGATTGGTATTAAACCAACTCCGCCGCGAGCAAGAAGCACCCGAACAGGAAGCTCAAACCCATCGCCAATTGCCCACCAGATGCTTGATACAACACACCGGAAGCATCAACGTCAAACGCGCTGTCGTCTTCTTTGCGGAGCTTTATGGTCATCGCCATTGGAATGAACACCGCAAGGAATACCAAAATAATACCTGCGTATCCTAATACTGACAGGAATTGATCGGCAGCGAACAAAGCACCACCAAGTGGTAAGATAAAAGTCATTACATAAGTAACAGCACGGTTTTGGCGGAATGTATCAACGTTCTGGTCAAACAATGCCATCGCAACACCCAAGAAAGATGTCAGCAATGCCAGCCCTGTGAATACTGACAAGATAAAGTTAATCATGCTGTGGTTTGACCCCAAAACAGCGATTAACTCAGATACACTATTGAAATCGACCATCTGCTCAGCACTCAGGTTACCCATCGCTGCATATAGCCACAGCAGGTAACTGAACAGCGGGACCAGAGAGCCAATCACAACCATATTCCGCAGTTGCTGGTGTGTGGCTTCTTTGTTGTATGTCACCAACGATGGGATCACTACCATGAACCCGAAGCTGGTGAACAACACCGAACTGGTTTTAATCAGATCTATTTTACTATCACTGGTGGCAACCATTAAATTTTCGATTGAAATGGTAGGAACCAAAGAAAGCAATGTCAGCACTAACATGACGACCATCACTGCAAATAATGCACGGTTTAGTTTATCAATAACTGCCGTCCCCGCAGCAACTACTACGCCCGCCAGAAGAGTAAAGGCAATTTGGCTTTGCATTAGGCTCAGGTTGAGGCCGATACTGGATAAGAGTTTCATAACCAAGTCACCCGCCCCAATGATGTACGCCATCAGTAGGCAAACCAATAGCGCGTAAAGCAGACCGTTAGTCACCAACTGGCCCCCCTTTCCAAGGGTTTTACGGGCTATCGTGTTCATGCCAAGGCCACCACCGGCCTTAATACTGGCTTCTAACAACAACAGTGCGGCATACGTCGTACCCAGCCAGATCACTAGCATCAACAACGTACCCCATAGCAGGCCAAACTGGGCCAATACCATAGGAATAGCCAACATACCGGCCCCCAGTGCCGTACCCGCAATAATGAGAGAGCTACCAAGCAGTTTTACATTCACAATTTTGTCTCGTAATAATGTGTCTCCGCCTATAGATAAGGCAGACAACGAAAAGGTTTAAATAATCTATTTATCAATGCACTGCAGATGAAAATGCAGCAATAGATAATTAGTGAGTAAATCGGAATGCGGCAAAATAGCCGTAAAACTGAAGGCTTTCGGAAGGTATAGCGGGATAAGAATGGCAGGCACAAGCGTGCGTCAAGGTATCAGCAGAGGACAGATGGATCATCCCCGTAGTTTTATGGTTCATTAATCGTACTCCAACAACGATAAATCCCTATCAAAAAGGCAACCGTCCATTGACTACCCTAATTTTGTTTGGTCAGCTAGCAACTTATATGGTCATTAGAAGCACTTCAACACTCACACCTGAAATCTTATATTCCAAAAACGAAATGATGAGTTTGGGGTAAATAAAACCCCTTTGAGATTACTTCAAAGGGGTAATTATCAACTTATGCTGACACAGCGACACCTGATTTAGCCGCAATTAGCGTGAGCTTGTTAAAGGATGCGGGATAAACGCTGATGGTACTGCCATCGTCAAAAAGAAGGCCATCATAAAAGTTACCACTCCATTTCACACGGGTGAAACGTGCATAGCGAGCTTTACTGTAAACCTCCTCGAGGACATTAATGGCACCTAGTTTTTGCACCTGATCCATAATGTCTTGGCTCAGTAATTTCTCGGCCACCGATTTATCTGTTGTCATCCCTGTCTCCGGAACCTCTTCGTTACTTGTTTGTACCAAAACCAAACTTAGATTCAAGTACAAATATCACAACATCTCGATGTACGCTGATAAATTAAGCAATTGACTGTTATTTTCCCTAACTATCAAAACACATAGTGGTACTCATTTGTTATGCGATTGCTAACCGAAATAAACACAAAATAAGTAGTATCTCCTTCATATTTATTGTTTTAATTCTTCATATTTATTCTTGTAATACAATATTATATTATATAAATCATTGATTTATATATTACTACCCCTTTAGGGCTATTCAAAACTGTAATTGATTTACGTCATATTTATTCACATACTGTCTCATTAAGATTCCATTCAGAATTTATGACTTTGTAATAGAGGATCGTATGAGCAAAGTGAGATTGGCCATCATCGGCAACGGAATGGTGGGCCATCGCTTTATCGAGGAATTAGTCGATAAAGCCAATATGGACAATTACGAGGTAACGGTATTTTGCGAAGAACCTCGTGTCGCCTATGATCGGGTTCACTTGTCATCGTATTTTTCCCACCATACCGCTGAAGAACTTTCGCTCGTTAAAGAAGGTTTCTACCAAAAACACGCCATCAATATCCTCCTCGGTGAACGCGCCATTAATATCAACCGAGAAAAACGCATCGTACACTCCAGCACGGGGCGTGAAGTTCAATACGACAAGTTAATCCTCGCTACTGGCTCCTTCCCGTTTGTTCCACCGATCAAAGGCAATGAAAGCAAAGACTGCTTTGTCTACCGCACTATTGAAGATCTCAAAGCAATTGAAGCATCTGCGAAAAATAGCAACGTCGGTGTTGTAGTCGGTGGTGGCCTACTCGGCCTTGAAGCCGCTGGTGCTCTAAAGGCATTAGGTGTACAAACCCACGTTGTTGAGTTCGCGCCAAAGCTAATGGCTGAACAGCTAGACATGGCTGGTGGTAATCAGCTTCGCCAGAAGATTGAGCGTATGGGTGTAAATGTCCATACCAGCAAGAACACACTGGAAATTGCTCCGGAAGGTACCAATGCTCGTAATGTGATGCGCTTTGCTGATGGTACTGAACTAGAGACTGATTTTATTGTTTTTTCTGCAGGTATCCGTCCACAAGACAAGCTGGCTCGTCAAATGGAGCTTGATGTTGCTCCTCGTGGCGGTATCGCTATCAATAACACCTGCCAGACGTCAGACAACAACATCTATGCTATTGGTGAATGTGCCTCTTGGAATGAAATGTTCTATGGCCTAGTTGCACCAGGTTACAAAATGGCACAGGTCGCTGTTTCGCATATTATTGGTGAAGATAACCAATTTGAAGGCGCTGATATGAGCGCCAAGCTGAAACTGCTTGGGGTAAAAGTTGGCTCAATTGGTGATGCCAATGGTCGCACGCCTGGCTGTAAGAGCTTTGTATACCAGAACGAAGAGCAAGAAGTTTACAAGCGCATCATTGTCTCCGAGGACAACAAGAAGCTACTCGGTGCTGTAATGGTGGGTGATACCTCTGACTATGGCGACCTGCTTCAGTTAATGCTCAACGAAATCGACCTGCCAGAACACCCGGACACATTGATCCTGCCTGCCCACGCCGGTGCTGAAAAACCCGCGTTAGGTGCAGATTCGCTACCTGATACTGCCGTGATCTGTTCTTGCTTCGATGTGACCAAGGCAAAAATTGCCCAAGCTGTCACTGACGGCAACCATACTTTAGCTGATATCAAAGCCGTCACCGGTGCCGGTACTGGCTGTGGTGGTTGTATTCCGTTGGTCACGTCAGTGCTCAATGCTGAATTGGCTAAATCAGGTATCGAAGTGAAAAACGATGTGTGTGAGCACTTCGCCTATTCACGCCAGGAGCTTTTCCATCTGATCCGCATCGAAGAAATCAAAACCTTTGATGAGCTACTAGAGAAATACGGTAAAGGCTACGGCTGTGAAGTTTGTAAACCACTAGCAGGCTCTCTTCTGGCTTCGTGCTGGGGTGAACATATCCTCAAACCTCAATTGGTTAAGCTGCACGATACCAATGATAACTTCCTTGGTAACATCCAAAAAGACGGTACCTATTCGGTTATTCCGCGTATGGCCGGTGGTGAAGTTACTCCACAAGCCCTTGGTGCACTTGCTGCGGTTGCCGAAGAATATAACCTGTACACCAAGGTAACCGGAGCTCAGCGTATCGGCCTATTTGGTGCTCAGAAAGATGATCTTCCAGTGATCTGGCGCAAGCTAATTGACGCTGGTTTCGAAACAGGCCAAGCCTACGCAAAAGCGCTGCGTATGGCGAAAACCTGTGTGGGTTCGACATGGTGTCGATACGGTGTTCAAGACTCTGTCGGTCTGGGCTCTTACATTGAGAACCGCTACAAAGGGATCCGAACTCCTCACAAGATGAAGTTTGGTGTCTCTGGCTGTACCCGTGAATGTGCTGAAGCTCAGGGTAAAGATCTTGGCATTATCGCAACCGACGCTGGCTGGAACATGTACGTATGCGGTAACGGTGGTATGAAGCCTCGCCACGCCGATCTACTGGCCAGCGACTTAGACCAAGAAACGCTCATCAAGTACATCGACCGCTTCATGATGTTTTACATCCGCACAGCTGCGCCACTACAGCGCACCTCTGTATGGATGGACAACATGGAAGGTGGTGTGGACTACTTACGAGAAGTGATTGTTGATGACAAACTTGGCATCAACACCCAGCTCGAAATGGACGTTGCCAAGTTAGTTGATGAGTATGAATGTGAGTGGACAGCCACTATCAATGACGAATCGCAGCTAACGCGATTTGCCCATTTCATCAACGCTGATCTTCGTGATGACAACGTGGTATTTGTTGCCGAGCGTGACCAGCACCGGCCTGCGACGTTCACCGAAAAACACCCTGATGCCGTTGGCGATATCCTGCACGTTGAATTGGAGAACTAATCATGGCTTTTGAGCTAATCTGCGATATCCAAGATATTACCCCGGGGACAGGCGTTTGTGCGCTATTCAACGGCCAGCAAGTTGCTGTTTTCCGCCCGAGCGTTGCCGAAGAAGTGTTCGCAATCAGCAATATGGACCCGTTTGCTCGTTCGAACGTACTCTCTCGCGGTCTGATTTGTCAGCACCAAGATGCGCTTTGGGTTGCTAGTCCGCTAAAAAAACAACGCTTCAACCTGTCTACCGGTGTGTGCATGGAAGATGAACGTTTCAACGTTAAAACCTTCAATGCGCGCGTATCCAACGGCAAGGTTGAAATCGCGGCGTAACCCAAGAAATAGTTAAGCCACCAAAGATTTAATAGCTAAAAGGCTCCCAGCCCAGAATGGGAATGTGAGCCTTTGACTATTCAATTTTTATTTTAACTTTTTGGAGTGACATGATGTCCTATTCAAAACCGATGGAATTCGTTCAGACAATGGTTGATACTGGCGAAGCAAAAATACGCACCTCTACACGTGATTTGATATTACGTGGCACAATGGCGGGTATTATTCTCTCGCTAGCCGTTGTTGTGGCGATCACCGCGATTACACAAACCGGCATTGGCATTGTCGGCGCGCTAGTCTTCCCTGTTGGCTTCTGTATTTTGAGCCTGATGGGCTATGACCTAGTTACCGGCGTGTTCGGTCTTGCCCCTCTGGCAAAATTCGACAACCGTAAAGGTATTACTTGGCGTCATGTTCTGCGTTGTTGGGGACTGGTAGGCTTTGGTAACCTGCTAGGCTCACTTATCGTTGCTTTCCTTATCGCTCTCTCATTCACCATGAACTTCAGTGTTGAACCTGGTGCAGTAGGTCAAACGTTTATTAAAGCAGCAACCGCACGTACCGTTGGCTTCGAAGAACTCGGCGCAAACGGCTGGATCACCTGTTTTGTTCGCGGCATTCTTTGTAACCTAATGGTTTGCTTGGGTGTAATTGGCAACATGACAGCCCGTACCGTAGCAGGTAAAATTGCAGCAATGTGGCTACCTATCTTTATTTTCTTCGCATTAGTATTTGAGCACGCAGTGGTAAACATGTTCCTGTTCCCACTGGGCATGATGCTAGGCGCTGATTTTGGTATTGCGACTTGGTTGAACTTCAACCTTATCCCAACCATCCTGGGCAACCTAGTCGGTGGCCTGCTGTTTACGTGTGTTCCGCTATACCTGACTCACGCTAAAACAGCACCAGCGATTAACATAGAAAATGATTCAGCGGTTAATGCAAAGCCGGCATTAAGCGCGAAGTAAGCATTTCATTTGGTCCCGGGTGAATACTCGGGGCCAACACTTAACCACAAAGCTAATGTATCAATAAATCTATTCTATTGTTTTGGCTATAAAAAGTAATAACTCCTTAGGGTGAAATTAGCCGGACGAGTGCTACTTTTTATATCCAAATTTTTAAAAGGCGTTGCTTATGACCACCAACCACGCACTACCAAACAGCGGCTTTGTCTCCCTTGTCGGTGCCGGACCGGGTGATCCAGATCTACTGACAGTAAAGGGCCTAAAGGTTATCCAAGCTGCAGACGTCGTGGTGTACGACCGTCTGGTTTCAAAAGATATCCTTGCACTGGCAGATGCATCAGCAGAGATGATTTACGTCGGTAAAAAACTCGATTTCCATTGCGTCCCACAAGATCAAATCAACCAGATTTTGGTTCAAAAAGCGCAAGAAGGTAAGCGTGTTGTTCGCCTGAAAGGTGGTGACTCATTCATCTTTGGCCGTGGTGGTGAAGAACTCGAAGAGTTAGCCAAATTTGGTATCAAATATGAGGTGGTACCGGGGATCACTGCTGCAGCAGGCGCTACCGCCTATGCGGGCATCCCGCTGACCCATCGAGACCACGCTCAAAGTGTCCAGTTCATCACAGGCCATGTCCAGAAAGACGGTCGCGAAATCGAGTGGGGGTCACTGGCACAGTCCAACAACACCCTCGTCTTCTATATGGGTTTGAAACAGAGTGGCCATATTTGCGACAAGCTGATCACCCATGGCCTTGCCGCTGAAACACCTTGTGCCATTATTGAAAACGGCACACGCCATGACCAACGCGTGCTTACCGGTACACTTGCAACCTTACCTGAACTGGCAGAAGGCGCTGTTAGTCCCGCATTAATTGTTATTGGCAGTGTGGCGTCACTGAGTGAAACCTTGCAATGGTTCAATCAAGAGTAATTCAACCAGTCAAAAAAGGGCACTTATAGGCGCCCTTCCTTTATTCCGTGTCCGACCTTGTCCTCATTGGCGTTTGACCAGAGCAGCACCAGCCCCCATCCCAATCAGCATCATCACAATAAAAACTAACATCGATGGGTTAAGCCCAAAGGTCGAAGTCACTGCTGGACCAGGGCAAATACCCGCAATCCCCCAGCCTAAGCCAAACAGTACCGCGCCACCGACAAGCTTTTTATCAATCACTTTGTTGTTTGAGACCTCAAACGTCTCAGCACATACCGGAGCTGAACGTTTTTTTATCACCAATAGATATACCGGAAGAAATACAGCGAGTGCGCCCCCCATCACAAACATCAAACTCGGATCCCAAGCGCCAGCAATGTCTAAAAAGCCCAGCACACGATGGGGATCGACCATACCAGATATCATCATCCCCAAGCCAAACAGTAGCCCTGTAAGTAATGCTACAAGTTGCGATAACCCTTTCATCTTTGGGCTCCTGTTACAGTACATGTAAACGAACAAAGACAGTAGCTACCGCCACGCCCATGAAGATACAGGTAGCGACAATTGAACGTTTGGATAACCGTCCCATCCCGCAGATACCATGGCCACTGGTACAACCGTTTCCGATTTTAGTACCGACGCCAACCAATAACCCCGCTATCCCGACCCACAGGAAAGAAGATACTGGTAAGGTTTCAGGCAAAGAAAACCCTAATGCTGGTGCCAACAAGCCGCTGACCAGCATGCCAATAATGAACAATAACCGCCACGACACCTCCCCTTTTTTAGGAGCCAATAGCCCCGAGACAATACCGCTGATGCCTGCGATCCGGCCATTCAGTAGTAGCAGCACTGAGGCAGATACCCCAAGCAACACTCCTCCCGCCAGTGCATCCCATGGGATTTCAAGTGCCATATCTTCTCCTAGCAATTCACTTTCGTAATTTAATTAGAGAATACTAAAGTATAGAATTCAGTCAACACTAATTTAGGATAAATTAAATTAGCAATTACTAATTTAATTGTTTATATTGGAAGCCATCATGAATAGAGATACTGTAGCTCCCTAATCTTGGGGCAGACGGAGAATGCAATGACCAAAATTTTGATTGTAGGTGGTGTCGCTGGCGGAGCATCCGCTGCCGCGCGAGCTCGCCGATTAAGTGAAGATGCTGAAATCATCATGTTTGAACGAGGCGAATTTGTCTCTTTTGCCAACTGTGGCCTGCCCTATCATATTGGTGGTGACATTACAGACCGTAGTAAGCTGTTACTACAAACACCAGAAAGCTTCCTTGCCCGCTTCAATGTCGATGTCAGGGTAATGAATGAAGTGGTCGCCATTGATCGTAAAGCAAAAAGCGTTACGGTAAAGAATCTGCTCGATGGCTCAGAATATAACGAAACGTATGATTTCCTCCTATTAAGCCCAGGAGCTGCACCTATCATTCCCCCCATTCAGGGCATAGATAATCCGCTGACGCACTCTTTGCGCAACATTCCTGACATGGATAAGATCCTTAAAACGATCGAAATGAACAAGCCTGAACATGCGACGGTTGTCGGCGGTGGCTTTATTGGCCTTGAAATGATGGAAGCCTTCCACCAGCTAGGGATCAAAACCACACTGGTTGAAATGGCGGAACAAGTCATGACACCTGTTGATCGTGAGATGGCCGGTTTTGTCCACCAGGAAATCCGAGACAAGGGCGTTGATCTTCGATTGGGGGTTGCACTCGAATCTGTTGAATACCGCCCTAGTACCTCGATTGCAAACGAAGATGCAGGCGAGAGTACTGAGCACCAACACCTATGCGGTGAACTTAGCCTCAGCCTTAATAATGGCGATACGTTGAACACTGATATCCTGATTATGGCCATCGGCGTCCGCCCTGAAACAACCCTGGCTGCAGAGGCCGGCCTACAGATTGGTGAACTTGGCGGCATCTACACCAACGCAAGCATGCAGACCAGTGACCCGTCAATTTACGCGGTCGGAGATGCCGTAGAAGAAACTGATTTTGTCACCGGTAATCAAGCCTTGGTGCCACTAGCTGGCCCAGCCAACCGTCAGGGGCGCATGGCGGCAGACAATATGCTTGGCCGCAACGAAACCTATCAAGGTACTCAGGGGACTGCGATTTGCAAAGTCTTCGATCTTGCCGTTGCGTCGACAGGTAAGAACGAGAAACAGCTAAAGCACGAGGCTATCGAGTACGAGAAGGTCTATGTACATACGGCAAGCCACGCCAGCTACTACCCGGGCGCTGAAACTGTTTCACTGAAATTATTGTTTGCGCCAAGTACTGGCAAGATTTTTGGCGCACAGGCTGTAGGTAAAGACGGCGTAGATAAACGTATCGATGTGCTGGCGGTTGCCCAGCGTGCAGGCATGACCGTAGAACAGTTACAGCACATTGAACTTACCTATGCGCCACCTTATGGCAGTGCCAAAGATGTGATTAACCAAGCAGCATTTGTCGCTAACAACATCATTAAAGGTGATGCAACACCGATCCACTACGATGAAATTGATGCCCTTACTGAGAACCAACTGTTGCTCGATGTTCGCAATCCAGGTGAGCTCAAGAATGCAGGTTATTTGAAAGGGGCAGTGAATATCCCTGTCGATCAACTTCGTCAGCGTATGACGGAACTACCGAAAGACAAAGAAATCATTATCTATTGTGCTGTTGGCCTACGGGGCAATGTCGCATACCGCCAGTTGGTCAATAATGGATTCAAAGCTCGCAACGTAATGGGTGGATACCGCACCTACACGTTTGCTCAAAAATAGTGACGAATACTTCTACGAAATAGAGGTATTATAACAGTGAAGCCTGAAGGTAATTTCAGGCTTCACTGCTTTCGATAATCAATGCTATGACTTAATAGGATTTATTTCCTCGACCGCTGTTGTTGTCATAACGATCTTTGCCATATTGATTACCATTGTTACCTTTATCGCTCTTCTCATCGCTATCATCAGAATCATAGCCATCACCTGAGCCATAGCTGTTATAAGAGTCATCATGACCGCTATCATCATCTTTACCATAATAGTTATCACTCTGATGTTCTTCATAATAACTATTATGTTCATAGCGATAGCGATATCTATCATACCAAGAGTTAAACTTCGGCTGATACTCTTCTAGTTCAATGATAAACAAGCAGTCAAAAAAGATTGGCGAGCCTTCCGAGCCGTCAAAGTTTGATAGGTCAACCATACCTGAAAGGCGGGCAGTACCTTTGTGCCACTGATATTCACCGGAACCCTTGATTACCGCATTTTCATCGCTAGAAGCACCGGTAATATGGGAAATAGATTGACCTTTGGATGTCACTATCGGTGTCAGCACTGGCTGGACCGTGGTATCCCCCCTGATCACTAGCAGTCCATCAGGTAGATAAAAAAACGTGGTTCCGATTAATTGAAGCCCTGTTTCAGGAGATCCATCAATTGGCGATAAACAATCTGTCGCCCAACCAATGTGTTCTCCATCGTGGATATTCTTCAACTCAACATCAAAACATTCCGCATCCAATGGTGGCCCATATTTTTCTAGAGGCGGAACCGTTGTTGTGTACTTCTCTCCTGTGCCTACTAGATTTAAAGCCAGTCGCTTTTTAGCATCATCGTCTTTGTAGTCACCCGAGTCATCATTATTAGAATAGCCATCGCCACTG
The DNA here is from genome assembly GCF_024357955.1 of Photobacterium pectinilyticum. Classification (GTDB taxonomy): domain Bacteria; phylum Pseudomonadota; class Gammaproteobacteria; order Enterobacterales; family Vibrionaceae; genus Photobacterium; species Photobacterium pectinilyticum. Next base: position 27,918 of record NZ_JANEYT010000011.1, on the reverse strand, counting down.
GAATAACCACCACCACTGGAATAACCACCACCACTGGAATAACCACCACCACTGGAATGGCCACCACCACTGGAATAGCCACCACCAGAGTGACCTCCTCCGCTGTTTGACTGATAGCTTGATGTATAACTATGGCTATCACTTTTCGAGTATGAATCATCATCCCCTTTACTTGAATAGGACGAGGAATCATCATGGTCATCATATTTTGAATCTGAATACGACGAGTAATACTTATCATCATCGTCATCATCATCATATTTTCCTGACGCTAAGCTCCCCGCAGAGAACCCAACACAAACCGCCAACACCGAGAGTGCTATCTTATTCATTCTCATCATGCTACTCCACGTAACGCTGTGGTATCACTTAAATTTATAGCCAACCAATATGTTGTAAGAGATTTACCACCACCTGGAAAACACATGTAATCCAGACAAAATCACTAAATGTCGGGTTTAATTGTAGAATAGTTAGAGGATTACTTCGGAATGTCGTTTAAAAGCCATAACGGCCTAAACTATTAAATGAATTGGCTTTAGTCTTAAATACCCTGTATTTCAGATGCAAGAAACCTGTATCAGTTCTTAAAAATAATACAGTCCCATAAGATTGTGGCAGCCTGAAACCTTACCCGGCTACCACATCAAATTTACATCGAAAGGTTTATCGAAGAGGGATCTTTCGGGTTAGGGCCATATTCGTTAACCGCTGGTTGGCTATCCAGCACAAAGAAATACAGCAGTACTAAGACACCGATTAACGGGATCAAACCAATCAACATCCACCAGCCGGTACGGCCAGTATCATGCAGACGTCGCACACCAACCGCGATACTCGGGATAAGTATAGCAAGGGAGTAAATCGTACCGATAATCCCAGCACCTTCTCCTGCACCGGGGTTACCCAAGGCCGAATCAATCATCGACAAAGCGATACTGATAATGATGTTAAACAAGAAGAAATACCAATACTCTTGGCGTCTCGCCCGACCTTTAAATACGGCATATTTTTTCAATACGTGGATATACCAATTCATAGCTGACCTTAGTAGAAACAGTTTTAGAATATAATATTGTGTTAAAAAGCAACTTTCTGCCAACCATCGCAAAAATATGACCAAGAAATCTGTATGGCTTTGTAATAAAAATAAACTATTTGGGAATACAAACTGCAACTTGGGTATTGGTCGCTTCTGAGCAATACTAGTTGAAACCCATTACGGCAAGGTGCCCGTCATGAAACCACTTCTGCTTTCACTCAGTTTATTGTTCGCTAGCCCGTCATCGTTTGGGGCACAACACACCATGCACGAGCCGCTCTTCTCCCCAGATAAAGGCGTGCTTTGCGATCGACAAGCAGGGTTCTGTGTCGATAGTTACGGGATTTCGATGGGCTTTACCAAAGAATTCTTGGGCCAGCAAGCTCAAGACAACATGATGGAATTGATCAACAGAGTGGGTAGCAATAACTTCGACACCACCCGCTATTCGTTCAGCAATAAGGTGTATTGCGACTCTGAACAAAAAGCTTGTTTTGTCGACCGATTCTCTGAAGAGCAATTGGCAGATTATACCAGCATCTTATTTGACTAAACTCACCTCCTTACAAAGCAAGTAGCCTGCTAGAAGACATGCTTAATAGCAAGGTAGCGGGCTCTGACGTGCTCAATCAGCAGCTTAATTTTTTGCGAAAGTTAGCGAGTATAGGGATAGACAACATAGATACCCAGTACGGCTCACCAAACCTTAAACGTCTTCAATGAGGTTAACAAAACGGTTATCAAATGCACACACAGCAAGTACAACGAATAAAATAATTTATAGCGCTAACTCTCAATCCCAACCTAACATTCCAACAATAGTGATTGGTAACAGTAATATAAACAAAGCATTAAACCATTCAGTACCACTGACTGATGTAGGATTGGCAATGGAAAACAGATATCAACAGCTAGAAGCCCTACTCGCGACCAAGATCGATAAAGAGCGGATCATCACAGAAGAAGCCAAGCGCCTTGCTTATGGCACCGATGCGAGTTTCTACCGCCTGATCCCTGAGCTCATTCTGCGCCTGAATCATTTAGATGAAGTCATTTTCACCATTCAAACTTGCCGTCAATTGGATGTGCCTTTCACGTTTCGCGCAGCAGGAACCAGCTTATCAGGCCAAGCCATATCTGATTCTGTGCTCATCACCCTGACAGATGACTGGCGCGGACACACTGTTCTTGATCAAGGAAAAAAAATCCGCTTGCAGCCCGGCGTTATTGGTGCTGATGCCAATCGCTACCTTGGCCCGTACCAACGGAAAATAGGCCCAGATCCAGCGTCAATCAACACCTGTAAGATCGGCGGTATCGCAGCCAATAATGCCAGCGGCATGTGCTGCGGTACCGCGCAAAATTCCTATCAAACCGTCGATAGCATGACCATTGTCTTTACTGACGGTACTGTGCTCGATACGGGCAGCGAAGAGAGTATTAGCGCATTCAAAGTCAACCGGCCAGATCTGATTAGTGGCTTAACTGAGCTTATACAGGCAACCCAGCGCAACACCAAATTGTCCGAAAAAATCCGTCACAAGTATCGGCTAAAAAATACCACAGGTTACGCTCTCAACGCTCTGGTTGACTATCACGACCCAGTAGATGTCATTGAACGTCTGATGATTGGGTCTGAAGGTACCTTGGGCTTTATTGCCGATATTACTTATAACACTGTTATCGAACATCCGCATAAAGCCTCTGCCCTTTTGGTTTTCCAAGATATCGAAACGGCCAGTCAGGTGGTCTCGATAATTGCCAAAACAAATGTGTCAGCTGTCGAAATGATGGATGGCCGAGCGTTGCGTTCTGTCGCCGATAAGCCGGGAATGCCTGATTATATTCAAGCTCTTGATCTTGAATCGGCTGCACTGCTCGTTGAAACCCGCTCCAGTTGCAGCCACCAACTTGAACAACAGTGCCTTGAGGTTATGGCATCGTTGGCTGACTTTACCGTTACCCACTCCACGCCATTTACCACTGACGCCAATACCGTTGCGAGTCTATGGGCTATCCGCAAAGGTATGTTTCCTGCTGTCGGTGCTGTCCGGGAAACCGGTACCACGGTGATCATTGAAGATGTCGCGTTTCCTGTTGAGCACCTTGCAATGGGCGTTAGAGAGCTGCAACAACTGTTCGATAAGTACCATTACAACGAAGCAATTATTTTCGGCCATGCTCTGGAAGGAAATCTGCATTTCGTTTTCACCCAAGGGTTTGATGAGCAATCAGAAATCAATCGTTACGGCAGCTTTATGGATGACGTCGCCGAGCTAGTGGCGGTCAAATATCAAGGATCGCTCAAAGCGGAGCACGGCACGGGCCGTAACATGGCTCCATATGTTGAACTGGAATGGGGCAACGACGGCTATACCTTGATGAAGCAAATCAAAACCCTGTTCGACCCTGAAAGGCTATTGAACCCAGGGGTGATCATCAATGATGATGAGCGGGCGCATGTTTCTAACCTCAAACCAATGCCAGCGGCTGATGAAATCGTTGATCGCTGTATAGAATGTGGGTTTTGTGAACCGGTCTGCCCGTCTCGGACACTCACCCTCTCTCCGCGTCAGCGAATCGTATTATACCGCGAGTTGCAATATCGCGAACGTCAATATCTGGCTGGTAACAGCCAACGACCACCGGTTGACGAATTGAAGACTGTGTTTGAGTATCAAGGCATAGATACCTGTGCGGCAACTGGGCTTTGTGCCGACCGTTGTCCTGTAGGGATCAATACTGGCGAGCTTATTAAGAAACTCCGTATCGAAAAATACCAACGCTTTACCCCTATCGCCCGCTGGACTGCCGATCACTTTGGCGCCACGACTAACATGGTCAAGGCTGGCCTTAAGAGCAATCAAATTGCCCGCAAGATCGTCGGAGACAAAGTAGTAGCAACGATTACCGATAGCCTACGTAAAATCACCGGTGGCGCAACACCAATTTGGATGCCAGAGATCCCCACATCAAACCCACATAAAATAGGTACTACAGTACTGGCTACTGGAAATTCAGATAACAACCAGCCACCGATAGCTTCGACGAAAAAGGTTGTCTACGTCCCCTCTTGTGCCAGTCGCACCATGGGACAGCAGGATTCAGCCAAAGATCAACGTCCGTTAACAGAAGTGACGCTGTCCTTACTGAAAAAAGCAGGCTTCGAGGTGATCATCCCAGAAAAACTCAATAGCCAATGTTGCGGTATGCCCTATAACAGCAAAGGCATGAATGATATTGCCACACAAAAAGCACAAGAGTTAGAAGGCTTGCTGTGGCAGGCCAGCGAGCAAGGCACATATCCGGTGTTAATGGATACTAGCCCTTGTGCCAAACGCAGCATTGAAAATGTCAGCAAACCATTGAACATACTCGAACCGGTTGGCTTTGTGTCACACCACTTGCTGCCACACCTCACTCTATCGCCTGTTCAAGAAACCGTCATGCTGCACGTAACCTGTAGTTCACGCCGAATGGGGCTAGAATCCGATATGCTCTCTCTGGCAAAAGCTTGCGCTGAAGATGTCATCCTGCCAGAACATATCCAGTGCTGTGGCTGGGCGGGTGACAAAGGATTTACGACCCCTGAACTTAATCAAGCCGCCGTTGCGCCGCTCAAACAGCAAGTACCGCCAGGCTGCACCCGGGGGTTCAGCAACAGCCGGACATGTGAGATCGGCTTGTCACACCATAGCGGTATTCCGTACCAATCAATTCTCTATCTTGTCGATGAGGCAGCAGTCTAATACCAATCTGGATAAGTAGTTGATCAAATATTTATGTAGGTTGGTATCATTGACCAATGATAAAGCCCAAACCAGCTAACGCACAGTTTGGGCTTTTCTAGTACACCGGATTGATAATTACCCTGTGATATTGAGTTAAGAAATACTTTCCAGAGCGGCCTGCTTCTGTTCGACCAACCAATGTTCGATTTCACGCGGGGCAAAAATCAGTGGATCACCGATATCCACCTCTTCAATATCCTTAAGTTGCTCAGGTAAGATATCAATAATTAGCTCAAGATCTTCATGGCTATGGATATGGTCCTCAAAAATCCTAACCATCTCATGGTTATGATCGATATCTCTCGCCTTTGCAGCGATCGCCAAACCACTCAATAAAGTATACCAAGTCGTCATTGGCCCCTGTGTTATTGATGCTGATTCCGCATCAGAATCAATAAAGGCAAATGGTACTGTTAGCAACGGATATTCACCCTTCATTGCAGCAAAGATCCAATCAGTATCAAATGAAAAATCATAGACCGACGGCTTAGCGAGAATATATCTAATGACATCACGATCATATAACTTAAATGCCGCCTGGGTATCTTTAATGTTATTACTGAAAATTGCCCGGCCAATCATTCTCTGCATGTGACGTAATGTTTTAATGCCAACCCCCCATCGCTCTTCTTGCTTCACTAAAATTGAATCTGGATGCTTGCGGTTACCCAAGACGACTTTAGCGTTTTCCGAGACGTAAGGTTTAAGCAATAAGCCCAACTGGCCTAAATGCACCGAATTATCCGCATCGGTATACATAACACAGTCTGCTCTGTCGGCCATCGCTTGCTGACAACCCAAAATAATTGCCCCACCTTTACGAGAGTCATCCGCCGATGCCAAGTTCTTCAATGGTCCAGAAGACACAGGTAATGCATCAGCAAGGCGCAACACTGAAACTTTCTCTTTATCCGGATGATTTTCGAGAATATGCTCTGCAATACCCGCACTATTATGTGGGCAACCATCGTCAACCGGATACAAATGCCAGTCCACAACAGATCCTTGAACGATCCAATTTAACTGGTCAATTTTCATCCGTAGCGAATCTTCACCATTCGGATTCAGCGATGTTTTTTCATTTAACCGGTTATGCTCTCCCCACATGGCGAAAACGACAGCAACCATTAATGGCCGTTTTAATTTGAGAACATAACGTTTGGACTCAACTAATTTAACGGCTAGGCGAAACTCAAGAGGGCAATTGTCTGAAGATGCCAGCTGCTGATAATACGTCGTGGAAATATCCGTTAAACAATATAAGGTGTTGGCCAGTTGTAATAATCGCTTTTGATGCTGCTTTTCCGTTAAATCAAAAAAATCACTGGCGCCATTAAAAGCTTGTTGAACAATTTTATCTGATGCTGTCATTGCTAAACCCTCTTAGTTACTCCTTAAGTACTCACCCACAACGACAACAGGGCTTAAATAAAGCTTAGTAACGGAAATAACAATGACAAATTTTTTACGCAATCAATTGCATTAAAGGCATGGGTTTGAGGTGCTATATATCACAAAGTGAACATTTACTCGTACCTATGCTCCTATAGCTTCAAACGACAGGTTGGTATAACCACGCAAACCTGTTTTAGTGTGCGTCATGCTGGAAATATTTACTGAGAAATAGGAGCAAAACTTCTACGCTGCAAAGGGGCAACCGTGTGTTTTTCAGGTTGTTCAAAATGTCCAGAGGGAAAAGTCATTTGTTCCGACTTAATGTCTAACTGATGATTATGACTCTGCTTGTTCGGCGTTGCCATTTGCTTTAAATCTTGCTCCTCGTACTCAATTGCTTCAAGAGGAGTAACGATCACCCTACCTGAGGCATCAACAGGTGGGGGGACTTCAGGTTCTTTTATTTCTATAACAGGCTCAGTGAGCGGCACAGTAACAGGGACTGTCTCAGATAACATTTGAGTTTTTTGGGGATCAGGGGATTGCGTCACTTTTACTGAGCTTGCCCCTGATATATCTATCCCTTTACTCATCACCGGCGCAGTATCCAGCTTAACTTCAGCACCCGAGACAACTAAATGACGGCTTACCGATGACTCCGCAGACGGTTGAATCGTCCTACTGCTTGAGTCAGCCCCTATCGCTTGGGAAACGGTTTCTTCAGAGTCACCCTCTAAGGAAGACGCATTCTTAGTGGGCACCACGTTTTGCTCTCCTGTTGGCAGAACATGCTGCTCTTTACTGTAAGAGGTGTTCAACCCACTTAACTTCTTTCCTCCCTGCGGGGGTTGATAAGCCGGGATCACTGTAGGTCGGGTGTTCAATGGCTGGTTACTTGCAACCTTCTCTTGCCTATCGGCTAACCCCAGCTTCGGGCTTTCAAAGCGGAATATTGACAGTTTCTCATCCCACGTTTGTAACACTGCCAGCTCATTTTCCCACTCGCTATCAATACTTGCGGCCAAATCAGCAACTTGAAGCTGGGTGGAAAGCAAGGTGTTGGCATGCTCGTAGCGCCGATGAAGTTTCTTCTTCATCTGTTTCCAGTTAGTGCCTCCTGTCATCAAGTATCGGGTACTATCAGCCCAATATTGATAAGCCATAGCATCGTTGGCCATATCGGCAGAAATGGCAGCCAGCGCCTCAGAAAGGCCTGCATATTGCCACATTTTCTTTCGCCCAAGTTTGGCTTCTGAACTCAAAAACAAAATCGTTAACCGGTGCCACTGCTTTGAAGCTTGCTGATAACGTCCAGAATTGACCAAGTGACTCGCTTTGGAATAGTAATTTAACTCTACATCAACCGCAGCAGCGTTAACCTGTATTGGCAATAGGACAAACAAACTCACAGCTATCACAAACCGATATAATTTTCTCATCTGAATGTCTCCACCAAGCATTTTTGTGGGTGGTAAAAACGAGAGTCAAACTGGACATCACGGTATTCACGGGCTTTTCTTGGTTGATACAACTTGCCATTGGCTTTGTAGAGCAATGCTTCGAGTACACCTGCATTGGTTTGCAATGAAATGCTCTTTTCATAACTACTTGTCAGCTCATAGCGTCCTTCATACCAACCACGATCGGGATCATATAGCTCACGCACGAGAGTCAACAAGCGATCGGTATAATCAGTTTTCCAGAGAGCCCACATTTGAAAAGCGACTCGGGTGGACACCAGCGCTTTTTCATCATGATCACTGCCGTCTTCCGCCACCGAGATCCACGGCGTACCCAACGCATAGATAGCGTCGTAGAGAAAATAAGGTTCGCCGCTGACGACATGCTCTCCCCGAGCAGTATAGATACGATCAACGTCCCAGCGAGACTCCTGAATACGGTAGACAGAATCTGCCATGGCCGCCAATACCTCATTAGTGTGATCAGAGTCGGATGAGCGTCGATCGTCAATACCATCCCAGTTAAATTCCAGACCAAGTAATAGGTACGGTGTACTATAGACCGGACGTAGCACATCGTAATCACGAGGATCACGGCCATCGAACAACAAGTCGATACCGTTTATCGTCACCACTTCGTACGGATCTAGCATCATTGCCTTTTCAGGTACGATTTGCCAATCAAGATAACCATAGGCGGTATACTCTTCGACACCCAGCCGCCCTTCTTTATAGCGGTGGACATTACCGTCATTGATCGCCGCCCCATACAGTTCACCCTCTTCGGTCACTAATTCACAGAAGTTCCAGCGCAGCACCGCTTTATCTACATACTCAGAAAATTCAGGGTTACGCTGCTTGACCATCGCCAGAGCGATAAGTAACCGACCAATATCAATCGAGGACCAGCCGAGTTCACCCGGCTGATTAGCATAATCAACCATCATTCTGGTACTGGTGCTATAGACCTTATTCGGCACACCAGTCAGCCCCAAAGGCATTTCATTAAGAAACGAGAGCACTAATGTTAATCGCTCATCGTGCTCCTTGCTGGTGATAAACCCAAATTCCCGTGCAGCTATCAAGGCGATAAGGTAGTCGGCCAAATTCGAAAGGTTAGTCGTTGGGTAGTTATCGAGCGCATTCACCAACCCGGTAGTGAGGTTGGTGTTGTTTTCAACATAAGTCCAAGCAATTTGCGCCCATTCAAGTTCTTGCTCGGTTAACGAGCCGTAACGGCCCTGACGCAGCATCTGCGACTCATTAACCGAAGTCATCCCACTTTGAACTCCTTGGTACACCACCCCACAAGAAGTAAGGCAGAACAAAGAGACCGCAATCACCATATTTCTCAACATCTATTTCCTTTCAAAGGCAGTTAGAGCTTGCTATTAAAAGCCCCTTTACGTGGCAAGCACTGCCCTTCATAGCCAAACGGTGATTCAAGCGCTTTTTCCCACAGGCTTGGTGCAACATTGTCTTTATACTTCAGCAGCTTTCCTTCTTGTTTGTAGAGAAGGATCTCGAGGGTGATACCGTTATTATTCGAGGTGAAGGTATTAATCAAGCCAGTACCATTCTCAAAGATCCCTTCATAAAAGCCCTTTTCCCGATCATATAGATGTGCAATATGATCAAACAGCAAATCGGTGTACTCGGTATCCCACAACACCCACATCCCTATCGCACCTTTAATAGCGACAGCGGAATATTGAGGCAGATATTCACCGGCCTCCGAAATGGTATTCCACGCAAATCCATCGGTATAAATGGTGTCATAGACAAAATACGGAGGTCCAGCCAACTGATGTTCAGTACGTGCAGTGATAATACCCGTTTGCTTATAACGCTCTTCTTGAACGCGATAAATCTGTAAGGCGAATTCCGCAATCCAGTCATTAGAATAGTTATAGTCATGGCCAGAACGGTCTTCGACCAAATCCCAACCTAACTCGATACCATCCAATACATAGCTTTCCGTTACCACATAGCTGTGGGCTTTTAGCTTACGCGGATCACGGGTATCGTAAGGGACATCATAGCCATAGAGGTTAATCGTACTATACGGTTCAGCCATCGAAGCTTGGGTGGTATCAAACCCCCATAACTGGAAGCCTTTAGCTGCATATTCTTCATAACCCAACCGGCCTTCTTGCAGGTACTGCACAGGCTTGTCTTTCTCCAGCAAAGCGCCAAACATAGTGCCGTTTTCATCAACAACGTTACAGAAGTTCCAACGCAAAATGGCAGAATCAATACTGGTCGCATACTCAGGGTAACGGTGCTTGATAATGTGTAGCCAAATCAATAAACGACCTAAGTCGAGGGCTGAATAGCCAATCTCACCAGGTTGGTTACCGTAATCCACCTTAGCCGCAGTTTGGGTGTTGTAAGCCTTATTTGGTAACTCATTCATGAACAGGTCTAGCGTGTTCAAGGTTGTCAATATACGAATAAGGCGCCGGTTAAATTCTTCTTTTTCAATGATCCCTAACTCATACGCACTTACCATACCCGCCATATAAGACGCTGAATCCCACCATGTTACTGAGGGGTAATTGTTTACCGCATTAACAAGCCCGGTTGGTTCCTGGTAGTTATTTTCAAAATACTTCCAGGCGATTCGAGCCATATCCATTTCTTGTTCCGTCAGCGCGCCCTGACGCGCCTTCGGAACACTCCAGTGACTTTTCCTATCGACGACATCTTCAGAAAAGCTATTGTATTTGTTACCGCAACCGGTAGCCAAAACCCCTAAAAGGCCAACAATGATATAACGCATTCGATACTCCCTATCAAAGTTGCGGTTTACTTCACGCCTACGCTCAGCAAGGCTCCATTTTCAATATAAGCAAGTGATTCCAGAACAATCCCGTTAGTATTGGCTGTAATGGCTTTGTTCACTCGGCCGTCATCTTCATAACGACCTGAATACCAACCTTTCTCTTCTGAGAATAAGTCTTTAGCATCTTCAATCAGCAAATCGGTATAAGCCGTTTCATATAAGGCATACCAACCAAACGCTGCTTTTGTTGAAAGCGTTTTAAGGTGTGAGGCATCATCACCCTGGTCGGTGATCGCATTCCACTCTTTACCATCAGAAAATACGGTGTTGTAGACAAAGTAAGGGGCCTCATCGACGTTATCCTCACTGACCGCCGTCAGAATACCAGTACGTTCATAACGGTTTTCCTGCGCTTTATAAACACGGTGGGCAAAAATCTTCGACACACTGTCGGCACCAAACTCCAAGCTATCCAGAATATAAGACTCACTCACCACATAATTGTGAGCATGGAATTTCGCAGGATCACGCAAGTCAGTTGGGATCTCGACACCATCGATATTTCGCATCTCAAGGTAGTCGATATATTTCATTGCATTGAAGACATCTCGTCCCATCAACGACATCGCTTTCGAAGCATATTCTTCGTAACCAATACGCCCTTCCTGAACCAATTCCATCTCAGTCCCGCCATCTTGTTGAGGGCGCGACCCATACAGGTAACCGTCTTTAATCATCACGCCAACATCCCAGTGATTTAGCACCGCATTCACATGGGTGTTAAATTTCGGATATTGCCAAACCATAATATTCAGAGGTACCAGAATTCGGCCAATATCAATGGCTGACCAACCAATCCCGTTTTCAACAGGTTGGTTCTGGTAATCCACCATTTGAACCGTTTGGGTGTTATACGCTTTATTAGGCAGTTTGCCATCAATTAACGGAAGGCGCGCAAGGGTGTGCAACACTTTTTCCATGCGTAATTCAAATGTGCTCTGGCTGATTATATTCAGCTTTTCCGCCGCCAGTAGGCCCATTAGATAAGAAGCGGTATCCCACATGGTCGTCGAGGGGTAGCCATCAACCGAGTTCACTAAACCGGTATTTTCCTGATAGTTATTTTCAAAGTAGGTCCACGCCGTATTAGCCCAAACAAATTCTTCTTCAGAAAGCACGCGGCTTTCACGCACCGGGATCTCTTCCGTTGCTTCGAAAGTAATGTTGCCCAAAATATGCCCGTAGTCACGAGTTTCAATATTGAACGCAATGACCAGTGCCGTTAAAAGTCCGAATAAAAAGACGATATGATGCCGTGCATTTACGACTGCTTGCTTAAATTCCATATTCTAATTCCTCAGATTCCTGTTCCTGCTTCTTATCTGCTGGTGGTGGCGTCCAATAAGCGGCAGCAATCATCCCCCACATCGCCATCATGTTGTTAATGGTCCAAAAACTATTAAATACCAGCCCGCCGATAGAATAACTGCCAAACATGCCGGTGAAATAACTAAACCAAGCAAAGCACATGCTAAAGAAGCTCAAGCCAAAGACGAGTATCTGCGGTATAACCAAGTGACCAAAAAAGCCATCCTGCCTTTCTTTTGGTGTCGCAGGGAAACTGATCTTACGACCACGTAGTACCGTCCACAATGCCCTCATGTTGACTGGGAAGAAGGAGAGGAAGTTGGTTTTCCCTTTGTAGCCTGCGACTCCCCAGGTACCAACCATCATGGCAAGTTCAGCCGTTAGTACGAACGGAATAAAGTGCAAGTAAAAAGTCACATCATAAGCGCTGACTGGTGCGATACTGGTTAGGAAATAAATGATTGGGCAAGTAAGGAAAATAATATTCCACACTGCCGACAAATTTGACCAGAAGCTGGCACCGTACATCAGCTTCTGTTTCAGGTTCATCCCTTTTCTAAACAGAGGATTATCATTCATGAAAATATCAATTGAGCCACCGGAATACTTGAAGCGCTGCACGGTCCAGGTTTGAAGATCCTGTGGTGATAACATCTTGCTTTCTACCTCAGGGTGTTGAACCGAACGCCAGTTCCTTTCGGTATCTGAGTGCAGAACAATAGAGGTATAAATATCTTCCGATACATGGAATTTATACGGGGTAAATTCGGTATCGAAGATAATTTCTTGGCGAAGGTTATCAGAGACGTCTTGATCAACCGCTTTCTCTTTAGTGATCTTACGGATCTGTTTCTCGATTTCCTTATGCTCTTTGCTGATTTGCTCACTGTAACTACGAAGCGCCGCTTCCATAACAGCTTCACGACGGTGGATCGAGCCTGCACCACAACAAAATGAAGCGTTCACCCAGTTACGACGACGCTGAATAACGTCATAGAACATTTGCGGATCATTAACATAAGGATCCTCACCAATTTTCACCGGCCCATAAAATTTCTCAAACCCACGGCCAATAGGCGCAGCCCATTTACCCAGTTTACGCTGCAGCCAATTAGGTAGACGCTCGCCCTCCGGTAAGTCAAAAAACCATTGTGGAGTCTGAACCCAGGCAACATCAGGATCGCGGAAGTATCCCATGGTATGTTCAAGGATAGTTGGGAACGGGCGGGTATCGGCATCACAGATAACAATAAAGTCGCCATAGGTTTGCTCTAGAGCATTACGTAGGTTACCGGCCTTAAAGCCGATGTTATTTTCCCGAGTTATGTACTCGACGCCCATCTCTTCCGCCAGGGCTTTCATTGCCGGACGCTTGCCATCATCGAGAATGAATATCTTAATTTCGATGTCATGGGGGTAGCGGATCTTCTGCGCATCTTCAATGCTCAGCCTAACCAATTCTGGTTCTTCGTCATAGCTCGGGAAGAAGACGTCAATGCTGATAGGTCTTGTTTCAGAACCCTCTGGACTGTCTTTAGCCACACATTCATTTATCGTATGCGGGGGCGTCTTCTTCGGCTCGTCCTTGGTCTTCCATAAGTTGAAGGTAAATAAGACCGAGCCAATAAAAGCACAGGATTCAGCAAAGACCAGCGGAAATGAAAACCACATTGCGTCATAGTTCAACGCATATGACCAACGCCACCACAGGTACCAAATACCCAAAGTGAGATTACACGTGGCAAGGTACTGATAAAGTAATTCTCTCGACATACTATAAGGCACCGGACCCGGTGGCTTACGATGTTCGAATTCCTTGAAATAAAAATCCATGAGCTCTCACTCCGGTTAATAATGATTAAAGTAAGCGTGATGCACGGCAATCAAACCAATCAGACTGGCGTTATAGTCAATAGCGAATTCATTTACTGCATACGACTTCTCACTATCTATGTAGCTCAGCATCCCCATATTTTTCGGTGCAACTCCGGCTTGCGCCATTTCATTAGGCCCGCCGACTAGGTAACCAGGCAAGCTAACTCCAGTCGCAATGCGGTACAAATGATGAAGGTTTCGTACCGAGTAAGTACCACTGTTAGTGACAAAACTCATATCAAACGCATTTGCCCCAAGTAGATAATCTATTTGAGATTGAACAGACGTACGATTGTCCAACCGTCCTTTGGCAAAATCAGCCCAAGCAATCAATATTCCCGCTTCGGCAGTCATCTTGTTAGAGCCCCAAATAAAGCGCTGGTTAGCAACCCTAAATGGAGACTGCTGAGACTGTTGGAGATAACGCGAAGCCACCTGATCCAGGTCATTGGCTAGTTGATCTCTAAACGCCCCTTTTTCCTCGGCAAGAATAAGGTGCCAGACCCCCATTAATGCTGGGTTCTTCCATTCAAAAATATCTATCCACTGCGGGTCATAGTTATCTTGGAAGGCGCGTTTAAATTTATCTTGCCCTGTCGTGATATAAAGCTCGGCATAAGCCCAAAGCCGATCATCAACATCAGTTTCCAATGACGCTTCCTTGTCGAATTTATTCGCCATATAAGGGCCAGAGCCCGAATCATCACCCTCCTGCCAATCAAAGTACTGTCCATCCTGGCTTGCAAGGTAGTTAGCCGCATGGATAGCTGCACTAAGATATTGTCGGGAAAGATCGGCATCGAACGGCTTTATCGTTCTTGCCGCAAACGCCATGGTCGCAGCAAACTTCGCCGTCTCTGGTGTACTAACGCCATATATAAAGCGGGTCTGGTTGTCTTGCCATGGGCCAATTTTTGCAGGCCAACTCGCACCAGAGACTTTACGGTACACTGCCCCATCTTCACGCTGCATTTTAAGCAGCCAATCCAGGGCATAAATAGATTCATCGATGATGGCTGGCTTGTCACTACCCGGTTGCTTGGTATCAGAATACAACTGAGGGGTTTGTCGGTAAGCTTCCAACAACCTCGCCACCGTGATCGTTGTCGTCGCGACATATTTACCAAAATCTCCAGCATCATACCAACCACCAACCACATCTAAATGGGTACCGGCTTTATGGAAAGCATCAGTTCGGAAAATTTGACCATCTTGCATATGGCTTTGCGGACGGTTCATCCCCGTCGCACGGTCATTCACCACCATGCCAGATCGCTGCAGGTAAAGGGCATGGACCAAGCGTTCATTGAGCGGCTCATAAGCATCAGCTTCGATGGGAAACGGAACTGATTGACCGTTATCACTCACCAGCTTATACCAACCAGGAGTCTTCACTTGACTAAAATCAATCGCGCGAACCCTGCGTTCGTCAGGCAATGAAACGGCATCTGCGCTTTCTAGCTTGGCAACTAAGCGGCCATCTAGCACAGATAACAGTTGGATGTCGGAAGGCTCTTCCGCCAAGAGATAGGCATATTTATCTCCACTCGGCAGATATCCCATTTGATTAACCATGATATCGGCACTATGTGCAGAAAATACCATTGTAGCTCCCAGTAGATAGCTAAGTATTTTTGTCATAATTTAGCCTTCCAAATCCTCTGCAAGATAGCGATTGATACTGACCGTCTTGCCGTTGTTGTCCTTAACTTCAAGTGTTAGGTATGATGCCAGCCCATTTAGAGGTTGATCAGTTGCCACAACCAATTTCGAGTTTGCTTCAATCAACAAGCCATTAAACTCCCAGCGCGCTTGGTTATAGCGGTTAGTTACAACCAAGGTGGCATCTTCAAATCGGTTTAGAGAGTCATTAATAATCGTCAGGGTCACTGATGAACGTCCTGATAATAACTCTGCGTCGGCTACCGCCAACAAAGGCTGATATGACATCTTCAACGCCTGGTAACCCGGCTTAGGAGTACGTTCAACATCCAATACAGACCAAGTAACCGATGGCCAACTATCAACAAACATAAATTGATAAATTGCAGCGACCCCTTCACCTTTATTCAACCTTAGATGCTCAGCTGCAAATTTGGTTACTAACCTTTGATATTCCTGAGAATTATTCCAAAAATGTGATAGAGATTCACCTTGTTGCACATGGGCAACATTCAGGGTTTCATGATGCTGGTAATTGTGATATTTGAGTGTGTTTAAAACACCCTCTCTCAGGGGCCACTCCATCTGGCCTTGTAGGATCTCTTCCATCAGGGCCCAGCTAGGCATGGCCTGCGCACCGAACTCACTGACAATCATTGAGGGCTGGTAAGTACGGTAATCTTTGTATGAGCCTGAATACCAGCCTAGCCATGGGTGCTCGTGGGTGTATGAGGCTTTACGCACCACCCTTCCGTCTCCTGCTCTGGTAAGTGCTTGATAGACGCTCTCAGTTAACTGTTTGTTTTGATTCGGCTGATATGAAGGGTATTTATACTGCATCCATGGTGCATCCCAAGGCGGCTCATTATGCCCCGACCAGAATGCAATTGAAGGATGGTTATACAATAAGTCGGTCATCGCTTTGGCTTGACGAGCAGCTTCAAAAGCAAAACTCGGTGTGTCACTGTAGCCCCACTGCAAAGGGAAGTCTTGCCAGATAACCAAACCCGACTTATCGGCTAAATCATAAAACGCTTTGCCGGCAACATGGGCATGTACCCGAACACTATTGATATTGGCATCTTTCATCAAGGTAAGATCTTGCTGATATTGCCCAGCCGTTACTTCACCAAGCCATTGACTGGCAATATAATTGGTTCCCCTGATAAAATAGGGCTGTCCGTTTACCAGAAACTGTTTATTCTCGCTATCAAGTCTTATTTCCCTGAAGCCGACAGGCACTGTTTTCTGATCAGTCAGTTGACCATCAATGAAAACGGAAATTGAAAGATCGTAAAGGTTGGGTTTACCCCAATCCCAAGGCCACCACAACGCTCGGGGTACTTGAGGTAAAGCAAGTTCAACTGTCGTTTGTCCTGACTTAATTTGCTCTTCAATAACGTAGTGCTCAGAGTCGTTACCACCTTGGTGCTGCAGTACCATCTCTATGGTCGCCGAAGCCTCACGAATTGAATCCACAACGAGCCGGATGTCTGCTGATGTGACTTTCTTTTCAATATTATTCACTTGGGGGCGAACTTTTACTGCCTGCAACGCAATCGGGCCGGTTTGCCTGATTGTTACATCGCCCCATATCCCCCCTGAGTTCCAATCTTGGCCTTTATCAGACCAAGCACCACCAGGTCGGGTGTCATGATGATTCAAGACGCCTTTTATGAGTGTTTTATGCAGTGACCAATCGGCTGTTTGTTGCTCATCAGGGCTATTCACCCATACATTCAATGCATTTGTGCCAGCCTGAAGATGGCCAGTAAGCTCCACCTGATGAGGGATAAAATACCCAACATTACGAGAAATATATTTACTATTAACCGTCACGGCAGATTCATAGTCAACACCATCTAACTCAAGCCAAACCCGGCCCGAATCGAAAAGGCGGTCAACATTGAATTGCCGATGATAATACGCAACTCCAGCATAATTGACTCCAGACGTTTTCCAATGCCCTGGGACAGTGACATTATATTGCCCTGCCCAATTGTCATTTTCATCAATTATCTCGAGGCGCCAGTTTCCATTTAATGATTGCTTATTAACAATCCAATCATTATTATCTGAAACAGAGGCGCAAGAAGATAATGAGAATAACGTCAATAGTAATATTATTCTCATATTTTCCTTATAGACGTTATTATTTCGCGCGTTTTAAAATTTTAAAGGTATTTTTATTACCACTTTGAATATATTCAAGATCATCAGTTAGCTGCACAACAATAATGAACCCTCGCCCCGATGTCGTCCAAGTTTCAGGATCTTCTGGGTCCGGTTCAATAAACTCACCATTAACAACTCGGTTAAACTCATCTTTGGTCATCGACTTTCCATAATCTGACACTTCAAAGACCAATTCATTATCCGAGTTAAAAAAGCATGAACATTCTATCGGCAATTTATCTGAGTATTGATAAGCATGCTCATACGCATTATTAACCACTTCGACAAGACATAGCTCTACTTGATCAATGACCTCTTGTGAAACTTGATTACTCCGCAGATATTGCTGCATATCATCAGCAATATCACGGGATACATCTGGAGAACTACTGTATTGCTTACTAAACCGCTCAGTGACTAAATCCATCAGGTAAGCCCCACTTAACTAGTTAAGAATCTGTTCCTCTTCATCAGGTGCAGAGGGTACATACGTCGAAATACTGCCTATCGCGCCCATCATTGGCTGCACTTGACGCCTGTCATTGAGTATATTTACAGCGTTCAACTCACTTAACGATTGTGTGTACCCATCATGGCTAATGAAGTAGTCACCAAACACTGTTTTATCTTCAACAAAGGCTGCTGACGCGACATGGATGTATTCACTCACCAAACTCTGTTTGATAATTGCGCCCGATTCCACTTTACTATTTGCACCAATCACAACAGGGCCTTCAATCGTTGACCCGGGTTGAATTTCACACCCGCTACTAATAATAATTGGAGGCGTAATATTGCAACTATCGAAATCAAATACAGTATTAATTCCGACCCATACTCCCGGCTTGACTTGTGTACCCGGTATGGGATAACCCGGTACCTTGCCTTTCATGATGTCACTGGTTACCGTCCATATATCACTGATATTACCAACATCGAGCCACTGAAATTCCATACTGGTTGCAAAGAAATCTACATTTTTTTCGACCAATTTAGGGAAGAGTTCACTTCCAATATCGTACTCCTGTTCAGCAGGAATAAAATCGAAAATGGCTGGTTCAAAGATATAAATACCCGTGTTAATTTGCGTCGATAGCGCTTCTTCTACTGACGGTTTTTCTTGGAAACTCGTTACCTTTCCGTAATTATCGGTAACAACCACACCGTATTTAGATACCTCTTCCAAATCGACATCACGTGTCACGATAGTCGCAATACCGCCATTTTGCTTATGGCGCCTTACTGCTTCGGTCAAATCCAGATCAATCCATGCATCCCCACACACAACAACGAAGGTTTCATTAAAAAAGCCAGAAAAATCCTGAATCTTCCTCATGCCCCCCGCAGAGCCCAGAGCCTTACTGACAAAATTGCCATCTACAATTTCACCTTCATAAGAAAATGAAAGCTGGACATTAAAATGATGCCCATCACCAAAGTAATTCTCAATCACTTCAGCCAAGTGGCTAGTATTAACAACAATTTTATCAATGCCATGGGCGGCAAAAAGCTGAATCATAGATTCCATAACCGGCTTGCCCAGTATAGGGATCATCGGTTTAGGGATTATCTGGGTAATCGGTCTAACCCGTGTTCCTTTCCCTGCGGCGAGGATCATTCCTTTCATACCATACTCCTTTACGCCATAGTCGCGACGGCATCTTCAACGGTATCGTAACTGGTGATCAGCTTGTCCATACGTGTTAACTTCAGTAGTTCTTTAACGGCACGCTGTGGATTGACTACGCTGATTTTTTTACCACGCAGCATTTTATAAACAGCCATTACAGCACCCAAGCCGCTGCTATCCATAAAACGGACTTCGGATAAATCCAGTACGAGATGGCTACCAATATCCTCCGACAGTTTCTCGACCACATCCCTGAAACTTGGTGCTAATTTCGCATCAAAGCGCTCTTCTTTTACTTGAAGAATTGTGCATTGACCTTGGTTGATAGTTTCATATTGCATAGCTGCTCCCTTTCTGGATTACCTTTCCATTCAACAACAAGCACGCTGACATCATCATCAAACTGCTCAGCCTGCTGCCAATCTCTAACACTGTTCACTAACAACTCTGTTTGTAACGTGGTTGGCTGTTCATTCAATTGAACCACCGCCTTTCGAAAACCTTCTTCCGAAAACATTTCACTGCCTTTTTCCGCTTCAGTGATCCCGTCGGAATACATCCACACTTTATCGCCCGGCTCTAGCTGAATATAGGAGGTTTCGTATTCAACAAAGTCAAAAGCCCCAACAACAAAACTTTCTTGGCCAATAAATTCAGCATCTGCACGCTGAGAATGCAGCCAAACCAAAGGCGGATGGCCGGCACTGGAAAACGCCATCTTTCCGGTTTTTATATTCAACACGGCATAGACCATGGTGAAATACAGTAAATTCTGCTCATCACTGAGATATTGATCATTTAGGCGCTTTAATACCTCATGGGGCTGGTTTATCCGGTAATAGGGCGGATCTTTAATTGCCGTTTTCACTATCGAGCTATGCCCAGAACTCACAGCAATGCTCTGCTGTACCGAAAATGATAACAAAGCCGATGAAACCCCATGCCCTGCGACGTCTAATAGGTAAAGGGCTACATGTTCTTCATCTAAGTTCATGTAGCCCAGCATATCCCCACCGATTTGCGCACTGGGTATAGAGACATAACTCAGCTCAACACCTGACATGGACTTTTCTGTCGGCAATAACCTCTTCAATAGCTCACCAGCCGATTCCAAATCTTTTTTCATGGTGGCGTAAGCACTGTCTAAGGCATCATTTTTACTTGTTATTTCATTGTGCAGTGCCAGCGTTCGGAACCCAGCTTGAATACGAGCAACCAACTCATCAACATGGGTGTCTTTCACAACAAAGTCATCAGCACCGGCATTAATACCACTCACTATCGACTCTTTGTCATCCTTACCAGACAACAACATGAAAAACAGGTAACGTCCGTAATCTGCTGATTTCACCCTTGAACACAATTCAATGCCGTCCATTTCAGGCATCATCCAATCACTCAGCACAAATTGAATATCTGGACGCTCCTCCAGCACTTGCAAAGCATGCATACCATCACTGGCTGTAATAACTTCAAACCCGCGCTTGGATAAGACTTTATCCGTGAATAGAAGCATGGTTCTGTTATCATCAACCAATAAGATTTTCTTCATTACGTCACCCGCAAATGATGCCACCCAAGCATAAACATATTGTTGCACAACAATTTTTACAAGCAAAACTGATATGCAATAACTTTTATGTACAACTACATTCTAGTAAGGTTTATTAGACACAACAAAAAAATGTGTTTTTTCTGTTCGTTACCTCAAATATT
This sequence comes from Photobacterium pectinilyticum, assembly GCF_024357955.1. GTDB lineage: Bacteria > Pseudomonadota > Gammaproteobacteria > Enterobacterales > Vibrionaceae > Photobacterium > Photobacterium pectinilyticum. The sequence continues at coordinate 7,019 of NZ_JANEYT010000011.1, read as the reverse complement.
TACTCGTAATATATTTACTTTACATATAAAAAGGGCCACTACTAGTGGTTGATCATACATAGGCACACAAGGATGATGGGCTTGCGTTGTTTTAGTTTAATAATTTTTTCTCTATGCCTTGCTGTGCCCTGCGAGGGTGATGAGTATATGAGTGAAACGCGCAAGCATGCCCCCGGCCCCTCCTCTCCTTCGCTGACACCTTCAAGTAAAATCCCAGCATTTGAAGAAGACAAAGATCCATCAGAAGCGGATTTAATTTGGAAAGGAGTCTCAAGCTCATTCGATCTCCCTTTCGAAGAATGGGAAGCAAACAAAGACAAGTCATTTTTGCATGGTTTGAGTGGCAACCTTGGTTTCGGCTATCCCTTACTGGAAACACCAGCGGCTAATATCCCGACCAACGCAACCAATGGGCCTGCCAATACCAACATGACCACGACCCTTTCACTCAAATACACCATTTTAGGCAACTGGTTTGTCTCCGGTACCCTCTATTACTATTGGGATAGTGAACAAAAACAGCCTTGGAATCCCGACTTCACTTATGTCTTTGGTTACAGTGACTGGCGTCCTTATACCTTCAGCCTAATGTACGCCAATTACGGGGGTAACCGCTTTAAAGCAACCGACGAACAGCCTATCACCAACTTTAATCAGGGAACCTGGTCATTGGGCTGGAAGTTTCCGGTCGTGGATCCGGTCAAAAGCTGGCTAACGTTTACCGATGAAGGTGCCATTGGCTGTCAACTTGACTTTAATTACACACCTGAGTATTTCGACCTCGCCACCACCTCTTATATGACGGGACACCAAACCCTTAGCCTGGGTTGTAAGTACTCCATTTTTGGCAATTGGTATATCAACGGTACAGCCTTTTATTACTTTGATAGTTCGCAAAAACAGCCTTGGAACCCTGATTACACCTATGGCTTTGGCTACTTTGACTGGCGACCTGGAACCATAACCATTCAATACAACAACTATTCTGGTAACCGTTGGAATTCCTCTGATCGTGCTGAAGATACAGGCCGCTTCAAAGACGGCTCAATCACTATCGCTTACTCATTCTCTTTCTAAATCACATTTCGCAATCTGCAGCTGCACATTGCAAAAATCAATACAGCAATGCCTACAAATCCGTCTATTCTTGATGTTACAGCACAATATAAACTCGAATGCATAACAACTTCATTTTCTTAAACTATTTTTGCATTTAAAAACAGCCAGTTAAATATCATCAACTTTCTAGTATGGGTATGAGCAATAAGTTGGCATGCATCATGCCGTACAAAGATTAACTATTACCGAGTTACCAATATTCACAGTGAGGTTAGTATGGAAGGGACTAAGTACGACGACAAAGTAACTGGAACAGAAAGCGATGACAGCATCGATGTACTTTCCGGTAGTGATGAAGTGGAAGCAAAAGGCGGTGACGACTTTGTTGTTGGTGGTGAAGGCAGCGATAAGCTTTCTGGTAACGAAGGAGCTGACACCATATTTGGTGACGTGCAGTATGGAGAAGAACCTCCTGCGGAGCCTGCTACTGATGATAACTGGGGGAATGCGCAAACTGTTTACCAGTATACTGCATCTGATGAGCCAGAAGAGACCATCACACACAGTGTCCGTTTGGGTAACTATTTAGTTGATAACTCTGGCTCAATCAACGCAAAATTCACAACCAGCCAGGCGTACGATGCCGTATTTATCCAACTTGTTGATAGTAGTGGTACCGTGGTCGACAAGGTTCCAGCTACGGTCACTGAATCCGGTGAAATTGTGTTGGAATACACCTATAACAGTGACAAATTCAGCTCTGACGAGTTGATATCTTTAGAGCTTGTTGATCCCGATGGTAATCCTGTTTCTGATATCGACACTGTCGAAGTGATCGCCAACAACATCTATGACGACACCATTAGTGGTGGCAGCGGCGACGATACTATTTTTGGCCAACAGGGCTCCGACACTATTTTCGGTGACGAAGGCAATGACTTTTTAGATGGCGATATCAACGACGATACACTTCACGGTGGCACTGGCGATGATGTATTGATCGGGGGTAGCGGCGATGACGTCCTTTATGGTGATGAAGGCAATGACACCTTACTGGGGAGTGATGGCGACGACACCCTCTATGGTGGTGACGGTGATGACACCCTGCTTGGCGAATTAGGCGATGACACTCTCGAAGGCGGAGCCGGTGCCGATATCCTCGTTGGTGATGATGGTAATGACGTCCTCTCTGGTGGTACTGGTGACGACAAACTGTTCGGTGGTCAGGGTGAAGATGTCATCTCTGGCGATGAAGGCAAAGATGAAATCCATGGTGATGCCGGTATTGATAAGCTCTCTGGGGGGGCTGGTGATGACTTTATCATGGGGGGCACCGGTGACGATATTATCGATGGTGGTGCGGATAATGACCTTCTTCTCGGTGGTGATGATAACGATACCCTGACTGGTGGTGAAGGTAATGACAAGCTCTTCGGTGAAGTCGGTGACGATAATCTTGATGGCGGTACTGGCGATGATGAAATCTATGGTGGTATTGGTAACGATGTTCTAGTTGGTGGTGAAGGCCACGATAGCTTATTCGGCGGTGAAGGCAGCGATGTACTCGATGGCGGTACTGGCAGCGATAATCTACACGCGAATGAAGGCGACGACATCATCAACGCCGGCGCCGGTGATGACTTCGTTTATGCCGGAGACGGTAATGACATCATCGACGGTGGCGAAGGTAACGACACCATCTTCGGTGAAGCTGGGAATAACCAAATTACAACAGGTGCCGGTGATGATACCGTTTATGCCGATGCCGGTAACGACACCATCGACACCGGTGATGGCCACGATACAGTGTATGCAGGCACGGGTAATAATGTTATTAGCACAGGTGCTGACAACGATACTGTTTATGCCGAAGACGGAAATGACCAAATAGATGCAGGTGAAGGCCACAACATTGTTTACGCCGGCGATGGCGACAACACGGTAGCAGCCGGCAGTGGTGACGATGATATTTTCGCGGGGACGGGTGCCGATAACATTCAAGCTGGTGCGGGTAATGATGAGGTCTTTACCGGAGCAGGTAATGATACCATCAACGCCGGTACAGGCAGCGATAAAGTCTACGCCGGCGATGGCGATGATGTTATCGAAGGTGTCAGTGGCAATAACGAACTCTTTGGTGAAGCGGGTAACGATACCATCAACGCTGGCCTTAATGCCTCAACCCTTTATGGCGGCCAGGGCGAAGATACGCTAACGGGTTCTGATGAAAATGATTACCTTCACGGCGGAGCAGACAGCGATGTGCTAATCGGCAATAAAGGTAATGATACCCTCGAAGGCGCTGCGGGCAACGATGAACTGTCCGGGGGCGAAGGCAATGACATCCTACTGGCTGGTACCGGTGATGATAAAGTCTCTGGTGGCACCGGCGACGATATATTAGTCGGTGGTACCGGTGATGACATCCTGCTTGGTGAAGACGGCAAAGATATTTTAGTCGGCGGTGCGGGTGACGATGTACTCGACGGTGGCACAGGTGTCTCTGAGCTATATGGCGATGACGGAGACGACACCCTACTTAGCGCTGACGACAACGACCTTCTTAGTGGCGGCGAAGGTAATGACACCATCACCTCCAACGCTGGTAACGACACGGTATTTGCAGGCGCTGGTAACGATGTAATCGATACCGGTACAGGGGACGACACCGTATTCGGTGATGCTGGTCAGAATACCATTACCACCGGTGATGGCGCTGATACTGTCTACGGCGGCATCGATGAAGATGACATCAACACTGGCGAAGGTAACGATACCGTTCTTGCCGGTGATGGTGATGACAAAATTGATACAGGTATCGGCAATGATTATGTAGAAGCTGGCAGTGGCAACGATGCTATCACCGCTGGGGAAGGTGATGACGTTATCTTAGGTGATGCAGGTGACGACGTTATTTCAGGGGGTGCCGGTAAAGATGTACTGATCGGTGGCACAGGTAACGACATCTTAGACGGCGGAACAGGTGTATCTGAGCTTTACGGCGAAGACGGTAACGATACCCTCATCAGTGGCGATGACAGTGATATCCTCGGAGGCGGTGCAGGTGACGACACCATCATGGCTAATGCCGGTGATGACATCATCTATGCAGGTGCTGGGGCCGATACGATTGATGCCGGAGCAGGTGACGACACCGTTTACGGTGAGTCAGGCGCCAACACTATCAATACTGGCGAAGGCAATGACACTGTATACGGCGGTATTGATGCCGATAGCATTACAACAGGTACAGGAGATGATCAGATCTTCGCTGGTGCAGGTGCTGACACCATTAATGCAGGGGCGGGTTCTGATCACATTGATGCCGGTGCAGGTAACGATATTATCGATGCCGGCGACGGTGATGATAGCGTGTTCGGTGGCGCAGGTAACGATACGCTGATTGGGGGTGCAGGTGCCGACTACCTAGCCGGTGGTGATGGTGACGATACCATTACCGATGATGGCACTGATACCGTTCTTGGTGAAGGTGGCAACGATACGCTTACCGCTGCAACTGGTGGTAGCCATCAAATTTATGGTGGCGAAGGTGACGACACCCTCATTGGTAGTGAAGCCAGCGATACCCTTTATGGTGGTGCTGACGATGATACCATCACCGGTGGCGGTGGTGCCGATACCCTTTACGCAGGTGAAGGTAATGACCGTATTGATGCCGGTGCTGGTGATGATACTGTCTACGGTGAAAATGGTAACAACACGATTGAACTTGGTGAGGGAACCAACACCCTATTCGGCGGCGCAGGCAATGACACAGCAACAGCTGGCAGCGGCAACGACACTATGTATGGCGCGGCGGGTAATGATAATTTATCCGGTGGTGCCGGTGACGACCTTCTTGAAGGCGGCGAAGGTAATGATACCCTTTCCGGCGGTGAAGGGGCTGATACCTTGGTCGGCGGTGAGGGTAATGACCACATCAGCGGCGGCCTTGGTAATGACAAGCTTTTCGCAGGCGAAGGTAACGACACCCTAATCGGCGGTGAAGGAGATGATGAACTTCACGGAACAGCAGGCAGCAACACTCTCTCAGGTGGTGCTGGCCAAGATACTATTTACGGTGGTACTGGAAACGACACTGTCGATGGTGGCAGTGATGACGATAAAATTGAAACGTTCGCAGGCGATGACAATATCCAGGGTAACACCGGGAATGACACCATTGATGCAGGCGAAGGCAACAATGTGATCGATGGTGGTGAAGGTGACGACGTGATTGTTGCTGGCTCTGGTCATGATGTCATTGGAGGTGGCGATGGTAACGACAACATCAACGCTGGAGATGGTGATAATAAGGTTATCGGTGGTCTAGGTAATGACAGCATTACTACCGGTGGCGGCATCGATACCCTAGAAGGCGGTGAAGGCAACGATACCCTCAAGGCCGGTAGTGGCGATGACGTACTGAAAGGAGGGCTCGGAAGCGATAAACTTTATGGCGAGTCAGGCAACGACGTCCTTGAAGGCGGCGAAGGCAACGACGCCATGTACGGAGGCGCAGGTAACGATTTGCTACGTGGCGAGGCCGGTAATGACTTCATGAAGGGAGATAGCGGAGACGATACCCTCTACGGTGGCGATGGTGCCGATACGCTTCGAGGCGGCGGTAACGATGACACCCTCTTTGGTGAAACGGGTAACGATACCCTCGATGGCGATGGCGGTAACGATACTTTGTTTGGTGCCGAAGGTGACGATAAGCTCATCGGTGACGGAGGTAACGATACCCTCTCAGGTGGTGAAGGTAATGATACCCTGCTAGGTGGAAGCAACAACGATAACCTTGATGGTGGTATCGGCAACGATAAGCTTGATGGCGGCACTGGTGATGACATTCTGTTTGGTCAAGAAGGCGATGACATCTTAGACGGCGGTGCGGGCCTCGACCAGCTGTATGCAGGTAGTGGTAACGATATTCTGGTGTTCGACAAAGAAGATATCGACAATACCGATGGTGTCAGCGTCCACTTCAGTGGTGGTGAAGGCTTTGACTTGCTACAAGTCGGTAGCGCTGGTGATGGTCAAATCATCGATATGACCGCAACGGCATACCAAGAACTTGAAGCCGTTGTCGTCGATGCATCAGATGCAGAGCTCAAAGTCGGTCTCGATAAAATCCTTGCCAATAACACGGCAGACGATACAAGTAATAGTCAATTTGTCTGTACCGGTGCGGGTAAGTTGGATCTTGAAGGGTACGGTTGGGAAATGGCCACCGAGGCACCTGAGATGTCAGCAGACCTTCGTGCGGCCTACGAAGCCAGCAATATCGATACAGCATCACTTCAGGGCTATACCTTCTCCAATGACGAGGGTAAAGAGGTCACTATCTGGAGTGATAACGAGAGCGACGAAATCAGCTTCAATGGCTCTGAGCTCTAGACTATTGAGCTACTAACCATTCCAATAATGTTTAATTCAGACCCCGGTATTGCCGGGGTCTCTTTTTATACTCAAAGAACTGGGCGTACTCTTTTTCGGTACGGTATTAGTAAGCGTTCACCAGTAGGTACTTGATTTAGGGGTTACAAGCTAAATACGTTTGGATAAGGCTGGCGAGCAGTAACAGCCTGTACGATCTCCATCAATGCTGACAAAGTGGACATGCCTCGTTTATTACAAGTTTCAACAAGCGAGTGCATCCGACCTCTGAACTTCTCACCGGCATCAGATGTAGTACCAAAGCTAATCTTGCGTTGGATGACACAACCACGTATTCGTCGCTCAGCTTCATTGTTGGTTAGTGGTATAGAAGCGCTGGTCAGGAACAACCATAGACTTTGCCGATGGGCTTGTAGCTTTTCACAGCGACCTTTATATCTCTGAACAACCAGGCCACTGCCTTTTTGAAGCCAGTGATCAAACGACTTTCGAAGTCGGTTCATGCGGTGGAGATAGCAACTGTACTCGATGGCTCTATTTTCAAACCGATGACGTGT
>NZ_JANEYT010000119.1 GCF_024357955.1 Photobacterium pectinilyticum | reverse complement strand
CTAATTACAAAATATCTAACGCAGAGAACAGCGATTTTAACTTGCAAGACTGATCAAATATTTATGTAGGTTGGTATTAAAAAAGCGCCCCGACTTGTCGGGGCGTTGCTTATTGATTTAAGCCTTTAAATATTATTGGTCATAGCTCGCTTCACGAGCTTTGGCTTCCTCATCCCATTTAGGCACAACGGTCTTCAAGAAGTCTTCCTTCTCTTGGTTCATTGCATCCATATCCATGCCTAGTGCTTGCTGAGCTTTTAGCTTGGTAGAGATGTCTGGGATTTCAACTGGATCGGTAATGCCTTTGGTTGCTAGTAGGCGGACCACATTAGCACGGGCGTCAGCAGCTTTATCTAGCGCAGTACCGAGAACGCGTAGGGCAACTTCTGGTGCATGCATGTGAACACCGTGAGAGGCAATTGCGTAGTCCCAGCGCCATTGCGCGTGGCGAATATCGGCTAGAATTGGCTTCATTTCTTCCTCAGTAGCCCCTGCATCCCATGCTGCTTTTGCTTCGAAGTGAGCGGCAACAATTTGCTTCTCGGCACGAAGTTTCATTTCTAGCACTTGTGCTTTACGAGTAGAAACGATGCCTTGCAGTGTTGCTTTGTCTTGAGTATGACAGTTGGCACAAGTATCTTCGAAACGGTCAAACGGGTTGCCGATCTTGTGATCGGTAAAGACGACGCCGTCTTCATTCTGTACCTTCGGCATGTGACAGTCGATACACGTTACGTTGTTCTTGCCGTGAATGCCGTCGCGCCATGTTTCATACTCTGGGTGCTGCGCTTTGATCATTGGAGCTTTAGAAAGGCCATGCGTCCAGTCGCTAAAGCCAATATTATCGAAGTACACCTCCATCTCATCAACGCCGGTTCCCATATCCCATGGGAATTTCACTGCGTTCTTGCTCTCTTTCTGGAAGTAGTATTCAACGTGACACTGGCCACATACCTGCGCTTGCTGGTCAAGGCGAGAGCCATCTTCAAATTTCTTGCCAATCGCTTCCATCGCACGGGCGGCGTATGGACGTGACAAGGCGAGGGCTGGCTTACCTTGCTTGAAGTCTTCGCTATTAGTATTGTGGCAGTCTGCACAGCCAATGGCGTTGTTGATCTCTGAACCTAAACGGGCCCATTTACCGTCGAAATAGCCATCTTCACCGCGCTCGTCAATGACTCGGGCAACGTCAGGGCTCTTACAGCTCCAACAGGCCATTGGCATTGGGCCAGAGTTTTCGTCTTGTGGGCCGCCGGTACGTAGGGTTTGGCGAACGTCCGTTACTGCATAGAAGTGGCCACGGGCTTTGTTGTAGTCTTTGGCAAAGCCATAGCCAGCCCAAAGGATGACCATATTAGGATCGCCTTCAAGGGCATCTTCGATCTGTTCGCTTTCTTTGGTTGTTTCCCAGGTTTTGTATTGGTCTGCATGGGCAGCGGCAAAAGCTTCGTTGCGTGCTTCAATTCTTTCTTTTTCAGCGGGTTGCTCAGTAGCAAACGCATTGCCAGAAAGAAATATTGCAGACAGTAATGCTGCAACAGCGGCAGTATTTCTCGTCCATTTATTACTCACGATGTGCACTCCATAATTCTTGTTGTAAGTAGAGCCAAGCGTTGTGAGAGCGGCTTTCGATGCAAACAGAATTAGAGTTCTAAATAAGAATATCAGAAAGGGGAAATAACGAGATAAAAGAGATTTATTTTTTGTTTTGGATCAAAAGTTAAAAATGAATAACGCGAAGTAGATTAACAATTTACGCATATAACCCTAAAGGGGTATTTACATAACCTTTTGTGATTACATCGGGTTTTGTTCTTAATGTTATTTTAAAACAACACCTTAGCATGACTTTGAGATTGATCTAAATCAGGAAATAACCATATTCAATGCTACTTTTGGTGTATTTGTTATTTGTCGCATATTTTCACACCTTGAAATATAGTTTAATAAGTTTGTTGAGCGTTGTGGCTTAAAGTTGATGCAAATAAGAATTGATTTCAAATGCAATGGATTATTAATTGCGGAAATCAAACGGGCACTATTGTGCCTAATTTGTAATATCAGCACCGGTTACTTTTTGAAATTAAAAGTAATTGTGGACGATTAAAAGGTGAAAAATGGGCAATCATAAAGTAGCCCTGAATAGCATGTTGACGTTGTTTGTCGCTATGTGTATTTGGGGTTTCTCAATCAATGTTGCCGCAGACTCCCAGAGCACAGAAGCCACAGCAGCCAACCCTTCTGTTACTACTTCGGAGTCCGGCAGGCATGTCGTCGAATTCAACCGGGACAGGGATTACGCATGTACCCAGTGTCATAAAGATGAACAAGACGTTCTTAAAGGTGCGCACAGCACCGCTATTAATCCGCACACAAATCGTGATGTGACTTGCGTCGATTGCCACAGCAATGTGGGTAACGATCACCGTAATGGCGCATCAGAGGTAACGAAATTTGCACCAGCACAATCTGTAGCTGGTAGTGAAAAGCCGGCGGCTGATGTTGCTTGGATCACTCAGCAAAACGAAACCTGTGTGAATTGTCATGAGCCAGAGAATCTGCGTGAAGTGAATTGGACACATGATGTTCATGCGCTCGATCTCTCGTGTGCTTCTTGCCATAACATCCACCCAACGTCTGATCCAATGAAAGGTATCGAGAGAAAGCCAAGAATCAAGCTTTGTGTCGATTGCCACTCTGATCAGATAAAAGAAAAAGAGTAGGGGAGAGATTATGACGTGTTCAAGACGTAACTTCCTGGCTGGTGCCGGGGCTGTCATCTTCACTACTGGGGTGGGAGCCTCAAACTTAGTGGGCCGTAAATCTTTGGCGGCTACCATGGAAGATGGTGTGAAGCGTTACGGTATGGTCCATGACGAAACCTTGTGTATTGGCTGTACGGCATGTACTGATGCCTGCCGTGAAGTTAATAATGTGCCTGAAGGAGTCTCGCGACTGGAGATCGTCCGCAGTGAGCCACAGGGTGAATACCCGAATGTTGACTATCAGTTTACCCGTATCTCTTGTCAGCATTGTGATAACGCTCCATGTGTTCATGTCTGCCCAACTGGAGCGGCCTATAAGGATGACGAAACGGGCATTGTTGCCGTGGATAACTTTAAGTGTGTCGGCTGTGGCTATTGCCTAGCCGCTTGTCCGTATCAGGTGCGCTTCTTCCATCCGGAAACCAAGTCGGCAGATAAGTGTGACTTCTGTCGTGAAACCAACCTTAAGGAAGGCAAGCAGCCAGCTTGTGTGGAGTCGTGCCCAACCAAGGCACTGACATTTGGTGACTTGAATGATCCAACGAGTGAAATCAGTCAGATGATCACACAGAAGCCGGTTTACCGACAAAAAGTCGAGCTCGGCACCCAGCCTAAGCTGTACAAGGTGCCACATGGAAAAGGGGAGATAAAAGGATGAGTACAACATTTGCAGATGCCTTTTATTTTGACTCGCTGGTCTGGGACTGGATCATTGCGGTCTACCTGTTCCTCGCTGGGATGTCAGCCGGTGCCGTCATGATTGCCATCTACCTAAAACGTAAGGTGATCGAAGGGTATCCGGCGAGCAATGGTATTATCAAGGCAACAGCGATTCTGGCTCCATTTGGGATCATTGTCGGCTTGTTGATTCTGGTTTTTCACCTGACCAAGCCGTGGTCGTTCTGGAAGATAATGATCTTCTATAACCCAATGTCAGTGATGTCGATGGGTGTGGTGCTATTCCAAGTATATATGGTTGTATTGTTTGCTTGGATTGCCATTATCTACAAGAACGAACTGTTGGCATTGCTGGGTGATAGATTGCCGATTGTCGGTAAGGTCATGAAGGTATTGGGGCGCTTTGAAAACAGTATTGAGCTGTTCTTGGGCTTCTTGGCATTGTTACTGGCAGCCTACACCGGCTTCCTGCTATCAGCGCTACAAACCTACCCGATGCTGAATAACCCTGTATTGCCTATATTGTTCCTGTTCTCGAGTTTGTCTTCCGGTGCGGCCGCTTGCTTGTTGTTTGGCGTAGTGTTCTTCAAAGAGTCGGCGAAGAGTGCGAGTGTCAGCTGGGTTCACAAGTTTGAGCGTCCGGTGGTGATGTTTGAGTTGTTCGTTATCTTTGCTTTCTTCTCCGGTTTGTACTTCGGTGGAGGGCAAAGCCAGGTAGCAGCACTGTCGGCGATCGGTGGCGGTTTCTGGGCCAGTTGGTTCTGGTACGGAGTGATCGGCATGGGGATGCTGGTGCCATTGGGACTGAATGCGGTTAGTCCTGCCGGTATCAAGCACAACAAAGCCTTCATTATGCTGGTGACCACACTAAGTTTGATCGGTGTACTGATGCTACGTACGTTTGTGCTGTATGCTGGGCAAATGACAACCTTATAGGTTGATGTAACAAAGAATAGAATCGCCACAGTTAACGCTGTGGCGATTTAGTAACAAGGAATATAGATGCTCCCTGAAGTTGGACATTTTTCGTTAATTCTCGGTATGGTGTTTGCCTTGCTTGGTGCCACTGTTCCTGCAGTAGGATTAGTTAGAAAGGATTCATACCTTACTCGCTACGCTTGGCCATTAAGTTATGGCGCCTTTGGTTTTATTGGCCTATCGATTGTCTTGTTGGGCGTGAGTTTTGCGCTGGATGACTTTTCAATCGCTTATGTTGCTCATCACTCCAATACCCAACTACCGATTTTCTTCAAATTAGCTGCTGTATGGGGGGGGCATGAAGGGTCATTCCTGTTTTGGTTATTTTCCCTTACCTTGTGGGCAGCCTGTGTTGCCAGAGCATGCCGGAAATTGGATGAAGCCTTTATTGCAAGGGTACTCATAACCCTATCTGGCCTGATCCTCCTGTTTAGTCTGTTTGTTTTGCTTACCTCAAACCCGTTCGAGCGGTTGTTCCCGACCCCGCTTGAAGGGCGTGATTTAAATCCGATGCTGCAAGATGTCGGGCTGATCTTCCACCCGCCAATGCTCTACTTGGGTTATGTCGGTTTCGCGGTCAGTTTTGCTTTTGCTATTGCGGCGTTAACGGGCGATCACGGTAAAGGTGAGTGGGCGAAATGGAGCCGACCATGGACGCTGGCTGCTTGGGTATTTTTAACTGGCGGTATTGCACTGGGCTCTTGGTGGGCATATTACGAGCTAGGTTGGGGAGGCTGGTGGTTTTGGGACCCGGTAGAAAACGCCTCTTTGATGCCATGGCTGACCGGGACAGCGTTGATCCATTCTTTGATGATCACTGAATACCGCAAGGCATTATCAGGCTGGAGTTTATTGCTGTCCATCGCGACCTTTTCCCTCAGCTTGCTCGGCACCTTTATTGTTCGATCCGGTGTATTGACGTCGGTTCACGCTTTTGCTGTTGACCCAACTCGCGGTGTGACCTTGCTGGCCATGCTGGCATTAATCCTTATTGTGGCCTTGTCACTGTTTGCCATTCGATCGGGTCGTTACTTTGTTGCCGCCAAGTTTGGGTTCTTTACCAAAGAAGCCATGTTTATGGTGGGTAATAGCTTGTTTGTGGTCGCGATGTTAACCGTGTTGCTGGGAACATTTTATCCATTGATATTCCAAGCATTAGGCTTGGGCAATATTTCGGTCGGCGCACCGTATTTCAACTCGATGTTTGCCCCGATGAGCTTTATCTTGTTCCTGTTTATGGGGTTAGGTGTCGTCGTACGTTGGCATAAGGTTGGGTTGGATGATGTGATCACCCGTTCGTTGGCACCAATGTCGGTATCCATTGTATTGGGGGTGGCTCTTTCGGTGATGTTTGAGCGAGGGGTGAACATCACCGTGTGTTTGGCATTCATGACTGCGATTTGGATTACCTCAAGCGCCGTCCAGGCGATGTATATTCGAATCCATGCAAGACGTGCGAAAGGTATGAAGGGAGTTGTATGGAAGCAGGCGGCGATGGTCGTTGCCCATACGGGGGTTGCGGCAACAATTATCGGGGCGACCTTGGTCAGCTTCTATGATCAGGAGATCAGCAGCAAAATGGGGCCGGGAGACAGCGTCACCCTCGATCAGTACCATTTTACCTATCAACAGACAGACTTGTTGGTTGGGCCGAACTATACGGCAGAGCAAGCGAATATCATTGTGACCAAAGAGGATGCGTTGATTGCGACTATCCGTCCTGAGCGTCGCCACTACACCGTGCGTACTATGAATATGAGCGAACCGGGTATTGCTTGGTTTTGGCATGGTGATATCTATATTACGCTGGGCGAAAAGCTCAACCGTACTGACTATGCGGTTCGAATCCAATATAAACCCTATGTACGTTGGCTATGGTTGGGCAGTATTTTAATGATGATAGGTGGGGTCATGGCGGTGTTTAGCCTCGCGAGTCAACGAGTGTCGCACAAACAGCTGCAGCCTAAAATAATTGAAACGATAGTGCTTTGGAAGTAATGCTTTGGAAGTCATGGTAAGGAACGAGTGGTAGGCAAGAACCAATGGTGTACATGAAATGAAAGGGATTAGCCGTTATCTTCCGCTAGTTGTTGTTGTGGTGATGCTTGTGATCATCAGTTTGGCAATGACATTCAGTCAAGAAGGGCATGCTCCCAAGCTTGAAGAAAAACCGATGCCAGCTTTTAGCTTGCAGCAGTTGGATTCCTCCGTTGCCGCTGATGAAACACTATTTATCGGAAAATTGCAGTTATTGAATGTTTGGGCTTCTTGGTGTGCTGTTTGTAAAAGTGAACACGGGTTCCTCATGAAGTTAGCACAACAAGGTGAGATGTCGATTGTGGGGCTTAATTATCGCGATAACCGTCAGTCGGCATTGCGTGAGCTTACTCAGAGCGGCAACCCCTATCAAGCGGTGCTGTATGATCCTAAAGGTTCACTCGCATTAGATTTGGGTGTATATGGAACGCCGGAAAGTTATTTGATCGACAGCCGTGGCATGATCCGGTACCGCTATCTGGGTGCATTGGAAGAAGGCGTATGGTTGCGGGAATTCGTACCTGTGATCGAGCTTTTGCAACAGGAAGAAGTGCAACAGGAAAAGAGAACGAATGGGTAAGGAAGTGATTTGTCGAGTGAAGTTATTGCTGGTGGTTATCAGCATGTATTTATTGGTCGCGAGCGTACCAGCAGTTGCAAAAACAGACCAAATTTTTGTAGCCGCAGATGCGGAGTTGGTCGAGTCTGTCGAGACTTTCCAGTTTCGCTCCCGTGCTGAACAACGGCGGGCTATCGAACTATCACGTCGCTTGCGTTGTCCTCAGTGCCAGAACCAGAATCTGATCGAGTCTAATTCGCCGGTGGCGAAAGACCTGAGGCTCAAGGTCTATCATATGGTCAATGCTGGAGAGAGTGACGACGATGTGATTGAATATATGACCTCGCGATTCGGCGACTTTGTGCTGTACAAACCACGTTTAAACCCGCAAACCTACCTGTTGTGGGGAGGCCCCTTCTTATTGCTTGGTTTATTCGGCTCAATTATTTGGGTGACCATTCGTCGCCAAAAACGCAATTAATATAAATGATAAATTTTTGTTAATTGCTTGAAGGGGGAATAAACGATTTCATCAGGCTGTCATTTATATTATTAATAAGTGTGTGCCTTCGATCTATAGATAAAAATATAAGTTTTACTTTTTCGTTAAATGCTAAGTGTATCTTTCAGTTTTTCTTAAGTTACAAATGATAACACTTTGTTGGGTGTTGGTATTATTTGCTCCTTCCTTGTTGTTGCATTGTTCTTGATTTGATCTGTGTTTGTATATTCTCATTAAAAGTTACATTTATTTACAGTGAGCGTACTGATAAGATAAAGATGGATAGATAGTGTCTCTGGATTAATGTTTTTCTTTATCAAATAAATCGGACGAATATGTCTATATCAGTTTACGAAACAAGCAAGATGCATGTTTCTATAGGCGAAAAGGAAGTTATTAAGACCTTTAAAAAAAGGCCTGGTTATAAAAAGCGCTTTAAGCGAGAAAAAAAGGCTCTTCAGCGATTAAAAGGGGTCGATGGCTTTCCTCAACTTATTAGCCATCGCAATAGTACCGTTGTTATGTCCCGTGTTGCTGGCGGTAACCAAGACCAACTTTCCACTCAAAGTCTCAAAGAACTAAGGAAGCTGGTAGATAATATGTTGGAAGCAGGTGTTGCGCGTCATGCAATTCCTGAACGTGACCTTCTGATTGATAATAACAAAGTGTCTATGGTCGATTTTGAGCGAGTAACATTACGTCGTCACCGTTTATCACCAGGCTGGCTACTCGCAAAAAAAGTCACTAAGTTTCATTTGTTTAGATTAATATCTAATCATAACAGAGAGTTACTCTCTGAAAGTGAAAAGAAAGAGTTAGACACATTCACAAACGTTAGAAGTAAACTGCAAAAACTGAAGAAAGTACGTACTTCTGTTCGTAAAGTGGTGAGGTCGAAAAGTAAGGCTGGAAACTATACGAAAAAGTTCGAGAGTGGCAACTCAAGTAAAGACTAGACAGTTATGATGGCAGGAAAAATACTGTAGTCAGGGGAATAGCAACTTATTTTTATTATCCTTTGATAGTTATTCTGATTTAGTCAATATAAATAGCAAGGGGGACTTAATGAGTTCCCCTTTTTTGATCATTTATCCGTGTTATACCAATCTTGATAAGTAGTTGATCTATAGGTTGCGCAGGAAAATTCGTTGTTATCAAGGCGGAGGTTGCAGTAACTAGTGGCTCTAATTACAAAATATCTAACGCAGAGAACAGCGATTTTAACCTGCAAGACTGATCAAATATTTATGTAGATTGGTATAAATAGTATTTGATTATTACGGACAGCCCGCACAACATATAAGCATTATTTTGATGTAAATGCCTTTTGTGAGAAGATTAATAATTACATTGTATTTGGCTGAAGTATATAAGGAGGAAAAAGTGCTAAAGGCTATTCATCATGCTGCAATTATCTGTTCTGACTATAGCCGGTCCAGAGCATTCTACGTTGATACTCTTGGCTTAACCGTGCTGGCCGAGCATTACCGTGAGGCGAGGGACTCATGGAAATTGGATCTACAACTGCCAGATAACAGCCAGATTGAGCTGTTTTCGTTTCCTAACCCGCCACAAAGACCCAGCTTCCCAGAAGCGAGGGGGCTGCGCCATTTAGCATTCGTGGTGGACTCGGTTGAGCAAGTCGTTGGTTATCTTGAATCGAGAGGAGTAGAGGTCGAGCCAATCCGGATTGATGAATATACAGGAAAAGCATATACGTTCTTTCAAGACCCGGATGGGTTACCGCTAGAGCTTTACCAACCTACATAAATACTTGATCAACTACTTATCCAGATTATTACTGTTGCCATGGTTAAGAAGGAGCCGCCTGCCAAGTATCAACGCTGAACCAGCGACTGCAAAATAATCTTCTAAAACTTGTCAAAATGCAGGCCTTTGTTGTGATGTAAGGGCTGCATCTTCAATTACGCTTTAATAACAGTTCGAATAAATATAAAGGTGGCAGTGTGAAAATTGCTTTTTTTGGTGAGTGTATGGTTGAGCTTAGTGGCCAACCACTACAACGGACGTTTGGCGGCGATACGCTTAATACAGCGCTGTACTTGTCACGTTTGGGCACGAGCCGTGATATCGCTGTCAGTTACGCTACGGCCTTGGGTGTTGATAATATCAGTCAGGACATGTTGAATGCTTGGCAGCATGAAAATATCGAAACGTCGATGGTATGCAAATTGAAAAATAAGCTACCGGGTCTTTACTTAGTTGAAACCGAGCCGAGCGGTGAGCGTCATTTCCACTATTGGCGTAACGATAGCGCCGCTAAATTTTATTTTGCCAGTGATATATCACCGCTTGAGAAAGCTATCGAAAATCATGAATTCGATGCCTTATATATCAGTGGGATCAGCTTGGCGATTTTGGCTGATGATGCTAAAGCGACCTTGATTACCTTGCTGGAAAAACACAAAGATAAAGGTGGAAAAGTCTTATTTGACAATAATTTCCGCCCTCAATTGTGGACCACAAAACAAGCCCAGTATTGGTATTCACAAGTTCTGCCGTTTGTCGATATTGCATTGATCACTGAAGATGATGCTCACTTAGTTTGGGGACAGGTTGATATTATTGATTGTTGCCAATCCTTCGGGTGTCAGGAAGTGGTGATCAAACGAGGTAGCGAACCTTGTCTGGTCGTTAGCCAACTGCAATCTGCCGATCCGCATGAGTCTTACATCGCGGCCAACAAAGTGGATAAAGTCATTGATACCTGCGCGGCCGGGGACTCCTTTGCTGCTGGGTATTTGGCTGGTCGCTTAAGTGGTGGCAGTGAATCGGCATCTGCAGAATTAGGGCATCAATTAGCTTCAATTGTTATTCAGCACCACGGTGCAATTATCCCGGCAGATGCAATGAACGATTTAATGTAAAAGATTTTAGGAAGAAGTGGACGAATTAGTGAGTGAATAACTGGGGTATCTCGCCTCGAAATTGTATCTGTCACTTGCCCACCTGTGTTGGCCTTTTTGCTTGCAGCGCATATAGCAAAGTGATCGGCTTCTGCTGCTATCAATTTTTCTAATTCAATCCAGCAATTGATGGTATTCCATACGGAAGAGGTCGATTTTTGGCTTGATGTGTTGGAAATTGTTCAGTTGACGCAAGTAATTGTATTTTTGTTTGACTCATCCCGGAAAATCAGTAAATTACACCTCCGTACCGCAACGGCATTGGCCGAAATCAAGTGGTAAGAAGAAAATTGATGGCGCGTTGGCAGAGTGGCTATGCAGCGGATTGCAAATCCGTGGACCTCGGTTCGACTCCGGGACGCGCCTCCATACTCAGGTTCTGTTGCCTTGTTGGTGGCAGCAACCGAACAAACCGCCGAATAGGTGAGTTTGCACAATTTGGCGCGTTGGCAGAGTGGCTATGCAGCGGATTGCAAATCCGTGGACCTCGGTTCGACTCCGGGACGCGCCTCCATACTCAGGTTCTGTTGCCTTGTTGGTGGCAGCAACCGAACAAACCGCCAAATAGGTGAGTTTGCACAATTTGGCGCGTTGGCAGAGTGGCTATGCAGCGGATTGCAAATCCGTGGACCTCGGTTCGACTCCGGGACGCGCCTCCATATTCAGGTTTTATTGCCTTGTTGGTGGTAGCAACCGAACAAACCGCCGTATAGGTGAGTTTGCATAATTTGGCGCGTTGGCAGAGTGGCTATGCAGCGGATTGCAAATCCGTGGACCTCGGTTCGACTCCGGGACGCGCCTCCATA
>NZ_JANEYT010000118.1 GCF_024357955.1 Photobacterium pectinilyticum | reverse complement strand
CAACTAGTTGGGATTATCGCCTAACTGCAGGATCGTTCAAGTTAGCTTAAACGATCGGCATTAAACACAAGGTTGGCTTTTTTTTGTTCGGTGTCGTTGGCTATGGACTCGAGCAATAGCAATAAACTGTATATTATCCATACTTATATGGTTGTTTATTAAGCACTTAGTGTGCTCATTCGTGATCTGTGTCACGCGCTGAGAATCAACACTTCTTTTCCCTGCCAGTTGTGCCAATATAGCAACTGTTCGATGCACATCACCTTTGGCTCTAAGCCAAAAACCAATAAGCGGGCATCGTATAATGGCTATTACCTCAGCCTTCCAAGCTGATGATGCGGGTTCGATTCCCGCTGCCCGCTCCAAGTCTCCTTTCTTGCAATAACCAATATATCTGTTTGAAAATAAAGCGCTTAATGGCGTGTTTTGCTGTGTCTGGCGATTAGAATTACAGTTGTGCTACAAGCCAAGTGATACCGCTGGGGACCACAAAGGGACCAAAGTGGGGACCACATTGGATTTATTGGCAAGTAGACAGATGCATTTCACTTTGCGAAATAACATCAGCTCAATATAACTATTTCTAATGGTAGAACCTGGTTACGTACATCAATCTTCGGTTTGTTCGTCATCAATCACTTCTAGTAAGTCACCAACCTGACAATCTAGATAACGGCATAGCTTTTCTAAAGTATCAAAATCGATTCGGTTATTTGTTTCATGATAGAGGCGAGTAACAGTATTTCGGTTAATGCCAGCATCTCTAACAATATCAGCAATCTTGAGTCTTTTGGCTCCCATAATGGCTGAAAGGTGGCACTTAATCATTTTCTATTTCCGCAACATATTGATATCCAGAGTATAACTTAGGATCAGTGCCAGGATCTAGCTGCTTTCAAGGGCTAATTGTTACCTTGCCAGACTTTAAATGTACCTCTATAGGTACAAAAAGTGCTTGACGCGCGTGCTCATGAGGTCAATAATAACCCTCAAGAGGTACAATAAGACACTTTGGAGGTTTTATGGGCTTTACCTATCTAACAACCGCAGAACTATCCGCGGCCATCAAATATGACAAGAGGGTCATACGTGAGCAGCTAAAGGATTCTGTTCTGTTTGAAGGTATTCATTACATTCGTCCATTTGGTGGCCGGAAAATTCTTTTCATCTGGGAGCGCGTTGAAGAAGAGATGTTGAATGGTGTGACAACGTATTCTCTGACAAATGGAAGTTGAGAGGTGAAATATGGGAAGCATCAATGTCAAAAACAATAAGTTGTATCTGGATTTTAGATATAAAGGGCAACGGTGTCGTGAGTATACCCAGCTGATTGACAACAGCAGTAATCGACGCCGACTCGGACAGTTACTAAAAAATATTGAAGCAGAGATCACCCTTGGCACTTTCGACTACGCCAAATATTTTCCGAAAAGTAAAAAAGTCGAAAAGTTTGCTGTACTTGCTGAACGTAAGCGCAAAGCAAAGGCATATTTTGAGTCACCAGATGCCCCAAGGCTGAATGAATTTGCAGAGATCTGGTTATCTGAAAAGCAAATTGAGTGGCGAAAAGGCCATTATGAGGATGTTGACGGTATTCTTAGGAAGTACATTATACCTATGTTCGGCAGTAAGAAGATCAGCGCCATCACCAAGCAACAAATCTTAAGCTTTCGATCTACACTCGCCAAAGTCCCAGGTCGAAAGGGGAAGGTACTTAGTCCATCTCGCATCAATCATATCATGACGCCATTAAGGATGATGCTAAACGAAGCCGCTGAACGTTATGAGTTTACTTCGCCTTGGAAGAATATAAAAGCGTTAAAGGTTGGCCGCACTGAAGTTGATCCTTTCAATTTACAGGAAGTGGAGCTGGTGATTCAAAGTGCAACAGTTAATTTCAAGGCCTATTACATCACTCGCTTCTTTACCGGATTAAGGACCAGTGAGATTGATGGTTTGATGTGGAAAGACGTCGATCTGAAGAACAAAACTATCACGGTCAATCAGAGTTTGGTTCGTGGTGAATTATCGGATCTCAAGACAGAGGGCTCTTATCGTGTCGTCATGCTGCCAGATAGGGTAGTTGAGGCATTAATCGAACATAAGAAAACTTCAGTTCTTAAATATAAGTACGTTTTTACTAATACCAAACACCAGCCCCTTAATTATCAGGTTGTATCCCGTTCAGTTTGGTACCCCACACTGCGTAAAGCAGGGCTACGGCCAAGGAATCCATATCAAACCCGTCATACCTACGCAACGTTGTTATTGGCCTCCGGTGAATCTCCGGAATGGATTGCAAATCAGATGGGGCACACCACGACCACAATGTTGTTTCGCGTTTACTCAAGGTATGTGCCTAATCTAACCCGTCGTGACGGTAGTGCTTTTGAACGGTTTCTTCAGCAAGGAGGTGATCTATGAATTATTCAGTTTTGGCAGTCCACTGTGCCAGTTTATGCCTTGATATTGTTCAGAATCCTACGTTTAACGATCTGAAGCATGAAGATATAAACGCCATGTACCGAGATGTGTACTTACTGATTCGAGAAAGGACATCCCTCTTGCCTGAGAAGCACGATAGGGAGAAGGTCTTTCTTTGTAATGTTACCAATGGGGTTATAAGTGTCTTGCATCAATGCCAGCGGTATCCAGAAGCTAGAGATGTCAATTGGGTATTGACTGCAATAGCGTTAAGGAAAGAAAAGTCAAATGGTGGATATTAGTACAATCACCAACTCTGTTATTTTGGATTTTCACTTACAAAACGGGGGCGTACCTTACATTATCCAAAACCTTGCTGTCTTGAGTAAGGAAGCATCAACCGAGAAACTGCGACTCATTTAGTTAAGTTGATATTTTAACTAACATTTTTATAGGGTTTTAATAGAGATAAGGCTCTTATTGACGACCTCTGTGAACATCTTAGTTACTACGCAGAAGTTTAAATAGAGCCAGTAAATCTTTTTAATTATTGATTTTTCTTGGTTGGTTAAGCTGAATATGCTTTTGGTGCCATGTTAGCGTTTGCGTATGACTTTCAAATGATATATCAGGTAAGTTTTCTCGATCGCAGTCACTACCTATCACAGAGACTAACCAGTTTGTCCCCTTTGAAATTTCAGATTGTAGGGCTGGGATTGTTGCTTGCTCTGAAAACAGCAGATGACTATTAGGCGGTGTTTGTTGAAAAAAGCCCTGTGTGTCATTTCCAGCGATGGCTTTAATAAATAAATTGCCACCTTGATAACGGCAATGAGATAAATTTTCTGTAGTGTGAATATCCAGTGCTTGGCTTAAAGGGAGCGCCCACCCGC
The DNA here is from genome assembly GCF_024357955.1 of Photobacterium pectinilyticum. Taxonomy (GTDB): domain Bacteria; phylum Pseudomonadota; class Gammaproteobacteria; order Enterobacterales; family Vibrionaceae; genus Photobacterium; species Photobacterium pectinilyticum. The sequence goes on along the minus strand of NZ_JANEYT010000118.1, from coordinate 8,439 downwards.
CTTCGACGCTATCAAGCTCTCTTTGACTAGTGATCTTATGTACGCGAACTTGAAAATTAGGTTCGCCAAGAAGCCAAGTATCAACGGTCACATCGTGCCAAGGAGCCCAGCGGCTATAGATATAATCTGAGGTGATTTCTAGTTGCTGACAATCACGACGACTGCGGAAGTAACCATCCTTTTCAGACAGGTACAGTGCAGAGTCAATTGGAGTATGCCGTAAACCAAAGCGGCCACGATCAAGGCAGAAACCGTATTTGTTTGAATAGGCGAACTTAGTGTACTTAGCATCAGTGTTTACATAGTTGTTAAGTTCTAGTTGGCCCGAAGTTAAAAACCAAGTGTGATTGCTTTGTGCTTGCTGAAAAACGATCTTAGCTGCTTGAGGGATCACTCTAGGTTCTGCGATCATAGGTAATGGTTTTTCTTCGCATTGCCAGAAGGGGTGTTGATCTTCCAATGCGAGGAATAAGAAGGTTTTCAGGGCCCAGTATGGGGAGCCGGGGCCGTTATAGTCCTCAGCCATGACAAGGTTAGAGTAGGAATAGCCAATCGTAATTAGACCGTGGTTATTTAAAATATCCTGTTTTGCCCACCACCGTAAATTGCGTAAAATAATGCCTTTCATTACGCCTAAACTATGTTCATTACTTTCAACGTAAACCATAGCGCTCCAATAAGCGACGTGGGCAAAACGATAGGTCAAGCTACGTCCAAAAGGTACAGTATCACCTTGTGGTGAAAATAGCGTGATATAATCATGAGAAAACTGTTCAGCTCGCTTCTGTAGAATCATACACCGTTCTGGATCTTTGTCGGTCATAAACTTAACGTAAAGTAAGCTATAAAAGTGAAAACCCATTGAGATGTAATAATCTTTTGGGCGTCCTGGGCCATCGCAATACCATCCATTGCCGAGGTACATTTCTTCGATTCCATTAAAGTGACGATTAAGGCAACTCTGATCGTATTCAAACCCCATTCGCATAAGGCCAACTTGGATGATAATAGGGAAAAAACGCCAGTTACTATCTGCCACTTCACAGTTGGCTGTTTGCGCCAACCAAGTTACTAGGTTGTCTAAGGATTGTTGATCAAAAAGATCTTTAATCTGATCTGGCACTAAGCAGAAACCAAAACCATAAACTGCAGCTTCTACTGTTCGCTGATCAATTGCGCCAATATCTCCCCAGTATTCAGAACTGGAAGGATCGGTTCCAAGCTTAACTGCTTCAATTAATGCACTTAGATCACATTGGTTGGATGAGCCTGCAATGCTTGGAAAAATCCCCCAAAATAACCTACTTAAGCCTTCCATTTTCGCTATTGATTCAGAGCATAGTGCTGAAGTAGTGCCTAGCTTTAAGCCACTAGTTGTAGGTTCAGCAAACTCTGCTGCTGGTTGAATAAGTCTATTCAGTAATTGGGATAAATTTGACTTAGTTGGTTTATTAAGTAACGCCAGCATTTTATGTGAATTAGACATGATTTATTTCACCGAGTTACGTTCAATGAGTTCAACGGAGAGGTTAGAGCGCACAGAGCTTAAGGTTCCATGATTGATTTTGTGGATCAACATTGCCAGGCCTTGCTTTGCGAGATCGATATAATTAACGTGAATTGTTGTCAGGTTAGGGGTGATCATTTTAGATATTTCTAGATCATCAAAACCAATCACTGAAATATCTTCTGGAATGCGGGTACCATGATTTTTCAGTGATTGAATTAAGGAAATAGCAATCATGTCACAAATGCAGAATACCGAGTCACAGTTATCAAAGTAACCACGTTCAATTAGATTCGGAAGCAGCTTATGAGCACTGAAATTAGCCCCTGCATTATTATTTTTGATCATTTTAAATAGCTTGGGATCTGAATTTTTAGCCACATCGAGCAAGTCAATAACTTGTTCATCAAGAGAGAAATCAGCCCCTATATCATGATATGCACGCATAAAACCTTGCTGTCTTTGATAGATGGAATGTCTTAAATTGACAGTGATAATTTTGGGGTGAATGAGAGACTGCTTGATAAAATGCTGACCGGCAAGATAGCCTCCTTGTTCATAGTCGGGGGAAATACTGGAACATAGCATATTGGTATCGACACCATTAATTATTTGAACGGGTAGATCATGTCTTTTTAGGTGCTCAAGGGTGAGTGGGTTTTCAAGTCCAATTAGTAAAATTCCATCAAAGGAGGATAAATACTCATGGTACTTGTCAAAGTTGTCCGTTTGGTTAATAAGAAATAACTCATAATCAATTGATAGCCGGTTAGCTTCAAATTTTAATCCAGATAGGATGGAATTGTAAAAACTTGAAGGTGTTTCAACATCATCATTAGCAATGATGGCAATTTTCCTAAGTTGAGACAATACAGCTAATCGGTTTTGACGCTTATAGCCAGTTTGTTCAATAGCTCGATTTATGCTTTCTCGTGTATCATTACTGACAAATTCTGAGTTATTTAAAACTCGTGAGACTGTTGCGATAGAGGTTCCCGAATACTTGGCGAGCTCTTTTAATGTTACCTTCTTGCTCATTTATACGTTCTCTAGTGCAGGTATATGTCAATACTTTATAAATTAAATATGCATCTTTGCAATTAAATTCTTCGTTAGTTAGTTAATCTGATAAGATAATCACAAAATGAAATTAATTTCATGATGATTTTATTTAATCTACAGGGTTTAAAGTTGCTGTTTTTGTTTTTTTGCATTTAAAACAGTGACTTAATTGGATTCTGTTATGGTTAAATAGCAACTGATAACTATTATCATTGTAACATTTTCATATGAGGAAAATTAAAGGTTTAATGCGATCTCTATCTCAGAACTAAATTCTGGTTTTAAGAAGAATAAGGATAATTACAGAGTGAAGCTACTGAATAATGAACTCTAGTATTAATAGAGAGGCAGTATGGGAATTAATTTTACAATCAATTTTGAACAATATCAGACCATTGACAAACAGGGAGTAACCCAAGCGTTATCCGATGCAATTAACATTATTAAACATAACTTGACGACTTTTACTCATGCTAGCCAAATGCATTCAAGTGTCAAAAATCAATACCAGGCATGTAAAAATGATCACTGGACTTCTGGTTTCTGGCCGGGAACTATCTGGTTAGCTTATGAAAATAGTCTAGATGATGTTTTTAAAGACTCAAATTTGATACAGATTCAGAGTTTTCACCAACGTATTATCAATAAAGTCGAAATTGACCATCATGATCTTGGCTTTTTATATTCACCATCTTGTGTGTCGGCGTGGAAACTAACTAAGAATGAACAGGGCCGTGAGTCTGCCATTTTAGCGGCTGATGCTTTGATAGCTCGATACCAATCTAAAGGTGGTTTTATTCAAGCTTGGGGAGCGATGAATCAATTGGAAAATTATCGTTTTATTATTGATTGCTTGATGAATGTTCCACTTTTATATTGGGCTTCAGAAGAAACAGGGGATGATAAATACCGTCAGATTGCTTCTGTACATAGTAGAACAACACTTGAAAATATTATTCGTGAAGATGGCTCAACCTATCACACTTTCTTTATGGAGCCAGAGTCAGGTAAACCTTTGCGAGGATCAGCATGCCAAGGATTTAGCGATGACTCTGCTTGGGCCCGTGGTCAAGCATGGGGCATTTATGGTTTTGCCTTAGCCTATAAACATGAAAAGGACAAAGAATATTTGAAAGCATTTGAAAGAGTGGCGGAATACTTTTTCCACCACCTACCGGATGATCTTGTTCCCTATTGGGATCTCAATTTTAACAATGGATCAAATGAGCCTCGTGATACCTCCTCTGCTTCTATTGCTGCCTGTGGTTTATTAGAAATGGCAGATTTAGTTGATAACGAGAAAGCTGCGCTTTATCGCTCGATTGCTAAAAAACTCATCTACTCCATCTACAACAGCTACGCGGTTAAAAATATTGATCAGTCTAATGGCTTAGTCTTGCACGGTACTTATTCAAAGAAAACCCCGTTTAACACTTGTGATGAAGAAGGGGTGGATGAATGTGTTTCATGGGGGGACTACTTCTATATGGAAGCGTTGACACGACTAAATAAAGACTGGGATTCGTACTGGGGCTAATCAGCGCAGATCACGCATTACATTAAAATACAGGGTAATAATGATGATAAAAAAATTAGTGCTAACTATAACATTGTCTATTCTTGCAACGGCCAGTACGTTTGCTAGTGCTGCTACATTGCGATTTGCTACTAACACACCACCCGACGGAACAGTATCAGGCAAACTTATCAAAGAGTTTGCCGAACGTGTGGGTAAAGAAACAGATAAACGTGTTCGTGTACGTGTATTCTGGAATGGTTCATTAGGTAGCCAGCAAGAATATTTGCAGCAAATTCAAACTGGAATTATTGATTTTGGTTTAGTGGGGAGTGCAACCTTAGAAAACATCGGGCCAGCCTATAGTGTGCTCAATATGCCTTACTTATTTGAAACGGTTGATGATTATCGTAATGTAATGAACAGTGATTATGTTCAAAATACTCTTTACTCATCAACTGAGCAAAATGGTTTTATCGCTTTTGGTTATATAAGTAATGGTTTCCGCAGCATTATATCAACAAAACCAGTGGATTCGTTGGATGATTTAGGTAGGTTGAAAATTCGATCAATGGATAGTAAAACCTTTATAGAGTCACTGAAAATCATAGGTGTCAACCCAATTCCAATGAATTTTGGTGACGTGTACCCAGCCATGCAGCAGGGTATCGTTGATGGGGCAGATATGAACCTGTCAGCATTTTGGGATTCTAACTACGGTGAGATCGCCACATACGGTATCCGCACAGAGCACGTTCGCTTAACTGACTTAATCGTTATGAGTAAGCGTATGCAGAAAAAAGTCTCCCCTGAAGATCTGGATACTATAAAGAACATCATGCTAGACATCAGTAACAAGTCTATCGATTTAGTAAAAGAAGATCAGACTAAATCGGTGCAACTAGCTCAAGACAAGTTCGATGTAAAAATCATTGATATCAATAAATATGAGCTGAAAATGAAATTTTCTGACTTCTACAAAAGCTTTGAGAAAAACCCTGATACAGCAGAAGCTTACAATCAAATCATGACTATCCTAAAATAATTAAGCTAGCGAGAGAGGTATACCTCTCTCGCGAATAGAGGAATTTACCATGTCAGTTGTTACCGATTCTAAAATCGTTGAAGAATCCACTCTGAAGGTGTATGAATCAGATACTTCACAAGACCATGATCTGGATAACTTTATTACTAATAAAGTTGTGAGTGGCCTTTTTAAAATAACAAGTACCTTTTTAGTTATGTTACTTGTGTTAATGAGCATCACTATTGTTTATCAGGTTTTATCAAGGTATGTGCTTGGTTCGCCCAGTTCTCTCAGTGAAGAGGTTTTAAGGTATGCATTAATATGGTTAGGTATTCTAGGTGCAGGCGTTGCTTGCTTACATGGACGGCACCTTAATTTGCCTCTAATCAATAATTACATATCACTCAATAATCAACGTATGCTAAGTGCATTTAATACCACTGTAACTATCATTTATGGCTTCATTATGCTGATTGGTGGCATAGTGGCTGTAAATAAAAATTCTAATTTTGAAACACCAATGCTTGGTGTTTCAATAGGGGTCTTCCAATCAGTTATATTTATTGCTGGTTTTTTAATTATAGTTAATGAAATTGTGTTCTTTTTAAATAAGCATGGTCTAAATAAAAACACATTAGTAGCGTTGGTTAAATCTACTATTTTTATTTTTATCATGTCTATGGGATGGTTGTGGTTTCGCACTACAACTACTTACGAATATTTGACCTTTGAAAAACTTGAGTTGTTCTCAACAGTTATTCTGTTTGTTAGTTTTTTCTTCTTCTTAACAGTAGGAACCCCAATAGCTTTAGGGTTAGCATTTTCTGGAATGATTACGCTATCTCTATTTATCGAATCCGCAGATTTGGTTGCCACTGTAGGTGAAAAGATATTTGGTTCATTAGATAACTTTGGTTTTCTAGCGCTGCCATTTTTTATCTTGGCTGGTAATATTATGAACCAGGGTGGCATTGCACAACGCTTGATTAACTTAGCCATGCTCCTAGGTAAACGTATTCCAGGTACGCTTTGGCAAGCTAACATCCTTGGAAATATTTTATTTGGCTCTATCTCAGGCTCGTCACTCGCCGCTGCAACGGCCATTGGCGGCATTGTTTCGCCAATGGCTAAAAAGCAAAAATACGATCGAGGTATCACAGCAGCACTTAACGCAACATCATCAACATCAGGTATGATGATTCCACCTACTGGTATTTTCATTCTGTATTCATTACTTATTGGTGGCAGCGCATCAATTGCTGGACTCTTTGTCGCAGGCTATATTCCAGGGTTAATGCTAGCGGGTAGTGCAATGATCATGGCTTATGTCTATGCTAGACGTCTTAACTATAAACCAGATAAATCGCCGGTTTCTTTTTCTCTATACCTTAAGACGTTTGCTGATGCGTTACCAGCATTATCACTTGTGATAATAATTATGGCCGGTATTATCGGTGGTATATTCACTGCTGTTGAAGCGTCTGGTATAGCTGTTTTATACAGCTTTATTTTGGCATTGTGCTACAAAACACTTACTTGGAAAAAATGTTTCGATATTTTGTTTAATACCGCTATGACAGCAGCAGTGATTTTCTTTCTTATTGCTTGCTCGGGTCTAATGAGTTGGAGTATGACATTTGCAAGTATTCCAGAAACAATTGCAGATTTTTTGATTGGTTTTAGTGATAACACGAATGTGGTATTAGCTATGATGGTGGTGATTCTGGTTGTTGTTGGTGTATTTATGGATATGACTCCAGCAATTCTCATTTTTACACCGATCTTCTACCCAATTGCACACTCAATGGGTATTGACCCAATTCATTTTGGTATTATCATTGTGTATACGCTTTCAATTGGTTTGGTTACACCACCAGTTGGGCCAGTTCTTTTTGTTTCTTGTAGTATCAACGAAACAACAATTTCAGAAGTGATCAAGCCAATATTGCCAATATTTGCATTACAAATAATAGGTGCATTCTTTATCGTTTTTATTCCAGAAATTAGTTTATATCTACCAAAACTGTTTGGTATCATTCAGTAGAGTAGAAAATTCTAACTATAAAAATACGATATTTAATTATAATTTAACATTGATAACTCCCCAGCTATGCTGGGGTGACTCGCATAGGTTTGACCGTGACAACGCTCTATGTAACTTCTTTGCTCGACCAAAAGTAAAGAGGAAACAACCTATGCGAGACTATAAGAGTCTGTCTCATACAAGATGGGATTGTAAATACCACGTGGTATTTATCCCGAAGAAAAGACAAAAATTGATCTATGGTGCAATTAGGAAGCATCTAAGCTCCACATTTCATGAGTTGGCCAATCGTAAAGGCATTAAGATCGAAGAAGGACATTTGATGAAAGATCATGTTCATATGTGTATCAGTGTCCCTCCAAAATATTCAGTATCTAATGTCGTTGGTTACCTCAAAGGAAAAAGTGCGATATCAATAGCTAAGAAGTTTCGAGGCAGGCAGAGAAACTTCAATGGTGAACATTTTTGGGCGAGGGGATACTTTGTTTCAACTGTCTGTCTAGACGAAGATACAGTTCTTGAATATATACTGAATCAAGAACAAGAAGATGAGCACCGAGATCAATTGAAGTTTGGAATTTAGCGCCTTGGGCGCTTACTTAAGCCCTTAGAGGGCGTCACCCAATAAGTCTCCGGCTTTGCCGGAGGTCATTTAACAATGGTTTTATGCCGATTTATAACATACTGTTGAGTGAGATTATTCAATCTAAATAAGATATAGATGACCCTGACCTATTAATAGGTCAGGGTGTTAATTGTTAGTTTCACTTAGCTTGCGAGTTGAATCTTTGCTGATATAAAGAGCTGTTAATTGTCTTGGCAGAATTAACCATCCCACCATAAGGCACGTCAGTTACCGAAACAAAGCCGATGTTGTAGTTTTCACCATCAAAAGAACGGCCGGTGATCGGTGAGTCGATATATTGGAAGTAGTGGCAGCCGACAAAATACGGGTTATCAATCACACTTTGGACATAGCGCTCATACATTTCACCACGTTCGTCTTGATTTTCCGCTGACACTAACCCTGGGTGGTAAAAACCGGTGTCCCGGGCGCCAAAACAGAACTCACCAATGATGCTTGGTTTATCGATTTCTTCCAGGAATTTCCAAGGTTCTGGGTGTAAGCCTTCTTTGTAGTAGTTATAACTCATTACATCGGCATGTTTGGCGCAAGCGCGTATCACTTGCGGTGTCATTCCCCAATCGGCAAAGCGGGCACCTAGGTAGAGGTGGTTAGGCAGTTCTGACTTGACGGCTTTAGCTACAATGCGGAAATACTC
>NZ_JANEYT010000117.1 GCF_024357955.1 Photobacterium pectinilyticum | reverse complement strand
AGCCATGATAATAGCCTCATGAACTGACTTATCATCAGTATAGTTAACAGGGCTGAGTATTAGTGGTAATCAGGTAAGGTTATGTCGCAAACAGGAGTGCTGAGTTAGGATATCCGTCAGCACTCCTGTTTGCGACATAACCGGCTGATCCGAGTTTCCTACTTAGATAAAGAGCGAGGAGTTATTGATTACGGTGTAAATAGATTTACTTAATGGAAGTAATATTAATTCACACTTAGATTAACGAGCTTGATCGTGTAACGACCAGAGACAAAAGGGCCGCGGTACGACCTCAGTTAACTGGGACGTGAGTTTGAACGCAAAAGATTTACTCAGTCCACATTCTTATACCCGATAAAGTAAAACGTATAGCCAAATCTTGAGCAAAACTTGCCGCATCACTTGGCTTAGAGAAAATCGTATCGAAGATCTTATGTGTGGAGTTGTACTTATCCTTTTCAATACCTGAGGTATATAAAGATCTCACTGTGCGAATATGATCTATAGCCTCTTTAAACGCATGCTGTTTCGAAAATTCATTAGTCGCATATAGCACGACATGAATCCTATTTTTACGGAATTTGAAACCAATAACCACCCCTTCAAACACAGAATACAATGGTGCATTAGGGCCTTGGTAAAGTAGAACCCAATGACTATCAAGCTTTTCGAATTGCCCCACAGTTAGGAGTTTCTCTAGCTCATTTTTTAATGCTATTTTCATCTTAATTTCTTTCTATATACAGCATATCCAATAGGAATTCTTCAGAATTGGTAGAACAAGTTAGTTGCAAATGCGTACGCAAACAGAACATATAGATACTATTCATTATGGTTTCAATATATTCAATCATTTAAAGCAATAACTTACATTGCTAATTTATCTCACTTAAAGACAGCCCGACTTCCCCCCATTGGCATCCACAGAGTAGGTGGATAACTAGTCGAGACTTAAATAAGCAAAATAAGGGTATAAAAAAAGCTGCCATAAGGCAGCACCCCATGAAGGGAAGGATAAAAATTTTTGGTTGGACACGTCATATTGCAACGAACAGGAATTATCATCTACACAAGTGCGAACATATTCAATTATTAAAAATAACAAACCAATTCTGTAATTTACTAAATGGCGGTTATATTGGATTAGTTGCTAACGAAAGTGAACGTCATCTTTATTTCAGCAAGAAATTATGCTTCAATGGATGATAAGCGTCATGCTGCATATGGTACGAACGGTAACAAGAAGCTTTAAAAACAACAAAAAAAAGAAAAAGCCTCCGCTTTCTGGCTAGCGGAGGCTTTTTTTGATTTTGTCGCAAAGTTGTGCTGATGCACAAGCGGGTTATGTCGCAAACAGGAGTGCTGAGTTAGGATCTTCGTCAGCACTCATTACCTTTAGCATTATGACTATCAACTTTTCCGGTCGCCACTCTCCTTCCTGCATCATTCTCATAGTTGTGCGTTAATACGTTTCTTATAAACTCAGCTACCGTGAAATCGAAGAGATGATGGCAGAACGGGGTATCCATGTTGATCACTCAACCATCAACCGGTGGGTCATCAAATTTGCACCATTGCTGGAGCATCGAGCTCGCGTAAGAAAGAAGCCTGTCGCTTCTTCGTGGCGGATGGACGAGACATACATTAATGTCAAAGGTCAGTGGAAATATTACTACCGAGCCGTTGATAAGTACGGCAAGGTCATTGATTTTTTACTGTGCGCTCACCGTGATGAGAAAGCCGCTCGCGCCTTCTTTATTAAGGCAATAGGCCATAACGGATTACCTGAAAAGGTGGTGCTCGATAAGAGTGGCGCACCAATGCGTTAGCGCTGCATCATATCAATTTTGAGCTTTGGCAGAATGGCCTGATGCTCAACCTCATTGAAGTCCTTCAAGTGAAATACCTGAACAATATTGTTGAGCAAAGCCACCGCAGAGTAAAAGGGAAAATGAACCAGGCACAGGGTTGGAAGTCTGACGAAGGTGCAAAAGCGACTTTAGCCGGAATAGAGCTGTGGGCGATGATTAAAAATGGACAGCTCGACAACCCTGATGGTTTATCTGTTTGGGATGAATTCTACGCGCTTGCAGCCTAATTGCATCTGAAAATCAGTACGCTTGTGCATCAGCATAACTTTGCGAAAAAACCTGATTTCGCAAACTCACTAACGAGTACATTCGAATGATACACTCGGGCATACATGGCAATTTCCGACCTAACGCTTGGGATGTCGTGGGAAATTTTAATATTAATTCCATTTAGTAAATTACAGAAGTATTTTGTTGTTTTTAATAATTGAATATATTGAAACCGTAATGAATAGTATCTATATGTTCTGTTTGCGTACGCATTTGCAACTAACTTGTTCTACCAATTCTGAAGAATTCCTATTGGCTATGCTGTATATAGAAAGGAGTTAAGATGAAAATAGCATTAAAAAATGAGCTAGAGAAGCTCCTAACTGTGGGGCAATTCGAAAAGCTTGATAGTCATTGGGTTCTACTTTACCAAGGCCCTAATGCACCATTGTATTCTGTGTTTGAAGGGGTGGTTATTAGCTTCAAATTCCGTAAAAATAGGATTCATGTCGTGCTATATGCGACTAATGAGTTTTCGAAACAGCATGCGTTTAAAGAGGCTATAGATCATATTCGCACAGTGAGATCTTTATATACCTCAGGTATTGAAAAGGATAAGTACAACTCCACACGTAAGATCTTCGATACGATTTTCTCTAAGCCAAGTGATGCGGCAAGTTTTGCTCAAGATTTGGCTGTACGTTTTACTTTATCGGGTATAAGAATGTGGACTGAGTAAATCTTTTGCGTTCAAACTCACGTCCCAGTTAACCGATAGTGTTATCGAGCAAGCAATGTCTGAACTATTTTCTTAATTGGCCTACGTGAACATGGTGAGCATTTTGGAGTGTTCACCGTGAACATCTTACACTTTTCTTACTTAAAGTATTGTTTTAAAGTTAATTATTTGGGTTTTATTTAGGGTGCTTTAGCAAGTCTGACACCTACAAAAATTGGGTAATTTGATTAATTTGAAAGGAAGACAATTATGAGGAAGTTATCGGTTCTGTCGCAAACTAAAATCTGGCTTCCAACACGCAACGATCGACCTCAATGACTATCAACTTTTCCGGTCGCCACTCTCCTTCCTGCATCATTCTCATAGTTGTGCGTTAATACGTTTCTTATAAACTCAGCTACCGTGAAATCGAAGAGATGATGGCAGAACGGGGTATCCATGTTGATCACTCAACCATCAACCGGTGGGTCATCAAATTTGCACCATTGCTGGAACATCGAGCTCGCGGAAGAAAGAAGCCTGTCGCTTCTTCGTGGCGGATGGACGAGACATACATTAATGTCAAAGGTCAGTGGAAATATTACTACCGAGCCGTTGATAAGTACGGCAAGGTCATTGATTTTTTACTGTGCGCTCACCGTGATGAGAAAGCCGCTCGCGCCTTCTTTATTAAGGCAATAGGCCATAACGGATTACCTGAAAAGGTGGTGCTCGATAAGAGTGGCGCACCAATACGTTAGCGCTGCATCATATCAATTTTGAGCTTTGGCAGAATGGCCTGATGCTCAACCTCATTGAAGTCCTTCAAGTGAAATACCTGAACAATATTGTTGAGCAAAGCCACCGCAGAGTAAAAGGGAAAATGAACCAGGTACAGGGTTGGAAGTCTGACGAAGGTGCAAAAGCGACTTTAGCCGGAATAGAGCTGTGGGCGATGATTAAAAATGGACAGCTCGACAATCCTGATGGTTTATCAGTTTGGGATGAATTCTACGCACTTTCAGCCTAATTGCACCTGGAAATCAGTACGCTTGTGCATCAGCATAACTTTGCGACATAACCCGCAAAGGTGAGGTGGCAATCAAACGCAAAACTAAGCGAAAGAGACTGACAAACCAGCTTAAAAAGATACGTCAGGAGCTTAAGCGGAGATTGCATGATAAACCATATAAAACAGGAGCATGGCTCAGACGGGTTGTTCATGGGCACATAAATTACTATGGCGTCCCACACAACAGTAAGTCACTTAACCTCTTCGTGAGAGAAGTGAGAAAAGCATGGTTGAAAGCGCTCAGGCGCAGAAGCCAGCGAAGCCAAATGACATGGTCACGTTTTGAGAGATTGGCTAGATATTGGATACCGTCACCGAAGATTGTCCACCCTTATCCGGAAAAGCGCTTTTACGCTATGCACCCGAGGTAGGAGCCGGATGCGTTAGTAGCGCACGTCCGGATCTGTGCGGGGGGTGGCAGGTAACTGCCATTCCTACCGCGACCGTAGCAAGGTTATTTATGCAATTTTGTAATGCACTTAATGTAAACAAGTCACTTTACTCATAGACCAATTTCCACAATATTAGCGCGGACATCCCTACATATTCGAAGCTGCTGTGTTGTCGATACGTCGATAGCCCAGCAGTTGCCAATATAAAAGATCTAACTTGCGTCAGTTTTCATATCAAACTCGTTGAGATTCACCCTTACCTAACTAGGCCGGTTTGATATGAGAATTAATCTGTAAAAGGAAACAACCTATGACTCTTTTAAATGAAGGTATCGTCTTTCAATCGGGAGGTGTGCTGCACAACCGCATCGTAATGGCTCCAATGACGATCCAGTCGGCTTATTTTGATGGTGGCGTAACTCAAGAGATGATCGACTACTACGCAGCACGCTCTGGTGATGCTGGCGCAGTTATTGTTGAAAGTGCATTTGTAGAAAACTATGGCCGTGCGTTCCCTGGCGCTTTGGGTATTGATATTGACAGTAAAATTGCTGGTTTAACCAAGCTCGCTAATGCGATTAAAGTCAAAGGTTCAAAAGCTATATTGCAAATTTACCATGCTGGTCGTATGGCAAACCCTGAATTTAACGGCGGTCATCAACCTGTCTCAGCAAGCCCAATTGCTGCATTGCGTGACAACGCCGAAACGCCTTTAGAGATGACCCATGAACAGATCGAATCGATGATCGATCGTTTTGGTGATGCAGTTAATCGTGCAATTTTGGCTGGTTTCGATGGCGTTGAAATCCACGGTGCGAATACTTACCTGATTCAACAGTTTTTCTCACCTCACTCAAACCGAAGAACTGATAAATGGGGCGGTGATATTGAAAAACGCACCACGTTCCCACTTGCGGTACTAGAGAAAACCAAACAAGTCGTCAAGGCGCATGACAAATCAGATTTCATCATAGGTTACCGTTTCTCTCCAGAAGAGATCGAACAGCCAGGCATTCGCTTTGATGACACTATGTACTTGCTCGATAAGTTAGCGACTCACGGTTTAGATTACCTTCATTTCTCAATGGGTAGCTGGCTACGTAACTCAATTGTTACCCCAGAAGATCTGGAGCCATTGATCGATAAGTACCGTAAACTGCAATCTGAAAACTTGGCTAAAGTGCCAGTTATTGGTGTTGGTGGTATTGCTCAGCGCAGCGATGCCGATAAAGCATTGGCGCAAGGTTACGACCTTACTGCTGTAGGTAAAGGTTTCTTGGTTGAGCCAACTTGGGCAAGCAAAGCACTAAGTGATGAATCATGTGCAGAATTTGCTGACATTGAGCAGCAAGAAGCTCTGACAATCCCAACACCGCTATGGGAAATCATGGATTACATGATTATCGATAGCGCAGCAGAAGCACTTAAGCACCAGCGCATTAAAGAGCTACAAAATGTGCCTATCAAGTTTAATGCGGGCGAATACACAGCTTACGGCCGTGGCCATAATGATGACTTACCAGTAACGGTGACCTTCTCTGAAGATAAAATTTTGGAGATTTTGGTCGATTCATCTAAAGAGTCTGACGGTATTGCTAACCCTGCGTTCGAGCGTATTCCACAACAGGTTCTAGATGGTCAAACACTTAACATTGATGTAATTTCAGGTGCGACCGTAAGTAGCCAAGCGGTACTTGATGGCGTATCAAACGCAGTTGATCTTGCTGGTGGTAATTCTGAAGCACTACGTTGCAAAGCAAGAGAGGCTGTTCAGTGGTCTTCAAAAACGATTGAAGAAACCGTTGATATCGTCGTGGTTGGCGGCGGTGGCGCAGGTCTAAGTGCGACACTTACTGCGCTTGATAAGGGCAAGTCCGTTATTCTTCTGGAGAAATTCCCTGCAATTGGTGGTAACACTGTGCGTACTGGTGGCTGGGTAAATGCCGCAGAACCAGAATGGCAAGGTGATTTTGCAGCTCTACCGGGCGAGAAAGAGACCTTAATTCAGCTTGCAAGCACTCCAGAATCTGAATTTGTTGATGAGTACTTAGCTGATTTTAGAACGCTTAAATCTCAACTAGATAACTACTTCACTGATTTAGAAACGGGTAACAAGTACCTATTTGATTCTGTTGAACTGCACCGTATTCAAACTTACTTAGGTGGTAAACGTACCGACCTAAATGGTGAGGCTATTCACGGTCAATATGATCTTGTAGAAACATTAACATCAAGCTCAATGGAATCCATCAACTGGCTGAGTGATAAAGGTATCGACTTTGACCGCAGTGTGGTTGAAATCCCAGTAGGTGCTCTATGGCGTCGTGCGCACAAACCAAAACGGCCAAAAGGTGTGGAGTTTGTCGATAAACTGTCAAAACGCATCGAAGAGCAAAATGGTCGTATCATCACTGACACGCGTGCAACAGACCTGATTGTTGAAGAGGGCAAAGTTGTTGGTATCAAAGCAGTTCAAGCGGATGGTACAGAGCTGATTCTGCATGTGAATCACGGTGTTGTTCTAGCGTCTGGTGGCTTTGGTGCCAACACTCAAATGATTAAGAAATACAACACCTACTGGAAAGAAATCGCAGACGATATCAAGACCACTAACTCTCCTGCACTGGTGGGTGACGGTATTGAAATCGGCGAAAAAGCCGGTGCTGAACTCGTTGGTATGGGCTTTGTACAATTGATGCCTGTCGGTGACCCTAAATCAGGTGCGCTATTGACTGGTTTAATTGTACCGCCAGAGAACTTTGTGTTTGTTAACCAACAAGGCAACCGCTTTATCGATGAATGTGGTAGCCGTGATGTACTGGCAGAAGCATTCTTCGATAATGGCGGTCTGATCTACATGATTGCTGATGAGAATATTCGTCAAACCGCAGCCAATACCTCAGATGAAACTATTGAACGTGAAATCAAAGAGGGCATCATTATTCAAGCGGATACCCTTGAAGAGCTTGCTCAGAAGATTGGTGTGCCAGCCAATACTCTGACGACGACCATTGCTCAGTACAACAACTGCGTAGAGCAAGGTAGCGATCCTGAGTTCAATAAGAGCGCATTTGGCTTGAAAGTGGAAAAAGCACCGTTTTATGCAACGCCACGTCAACCTTCAGTTCACCATACTATGGGCGGCTTAAAGATTGATACTAAAGCACGTGTAATCGGCAAAGATGGTCAAATCATCAAAGGCTTGTATGCCGCTGGTGAGGTCGCTGGTGGTATCCATGCTGGTAACCGTCTTGGTGGTAACGCGCTGATCGACATCTTTACTTACGGCCGTATTGCTGGTGAAACCGCATCTGAGCTTGTTTAACAAGTATTAGATTAGAGGCCGAGAGGGAAGTATCTACTTCCCTCTATTTGCGTTCTAGGCGAGGAGTAAGATGATGAAAAGCTACCATTCAAGATTCCAAATGATGGGCACCTTTATCGATTTGGTGGTCAATCATTCAAATGGTGAACAACTTATAAAGGAGGCTTATCTTCAGCTCGTTGATTACGCCCAGAGATTTACCGTAAACCAAACAGACTCAGAGTTAATGCGAGTGAATCATAGTGCTGGAGTTGCTCCTGTTTCTGTGAATCCCGATCTGTTTGAACTTGTTAAGTTAGCGAAATACCATAGTGAAGATCTAAGTAATCCATTCAATGTTGCTATTGGACCACTGGTGAAAGCGTGGCGTATTGGCTTTAAAGATGCAAAACAGCCAAGTCAGCAAGAAATTGCAACTAAGCTCGCGCTGATCGACCCGACTCAAATTGTCCTTGATGAACAAAAGCGTTCAGTTTTTCTTCGCCAAGCGGGTATGGAGATCGATTTAGGCGCGATAGCCAAAGGTTACTTTGCTGACAGAGTTAAGCAAAAACTGGTTGATGCTGGTGTAGAGAGTGGATTTATTAGCCTCGGCGGTAATGTACTGACTATCGGTGGGTCACCTAAAAACAGCAATAGCTCGTGGAACGTCGGTATTCAAAACCCACTATTAACTCGAGGCGAAGTTATTCGCGCAGTGCCACTACATGGCATGTCGATGGTAACGTCAGGGATCAATGAGCGCTTTTTTGAAGTCAACGGTAAGCGTTATCACCATCTACTAGATGCCAAAACCGGCAACCCCATATCTACTGATATTGCCAGCCTAACGATTATTTCTCCGAACTCCGTTGATGGAGAAATATGGAGCACTGCTGGGTTTCTCCCTTCGGCTTTAGAGTCAATCCATTACCTCAACACCATTGAAGGTGTTGAGGCCGTGGTCATATCTGATCTAGGAGAGGTAATGACGACTAATGGATTAGTAGACATATCTATCAATTCCACCGTGCTCTTTGCTGTGTAGTGGTATTACCATACTTCAGATAATTGCTAATTTAACAAATGCTGTAACTCAGAAATGCCCCAAAGTCACTCAGAGTAAATACTCATTCATATATTGTTAATATGAGTTTGCCCTACTATGAATTATCCGAATTCAGCACCTCTAGAAATGTAAGAGCACCACGATCCCACGTGGCGCTGAGTATAAGCAGTTCTAAGGCAGCAATGACTCAATATCTGGCTCAGGCTTCGCCAGCTCTTCCATACATTTCACTTGGTACGTGTACAAGAGCAGCCCGTTGGCTTTAAACCTATAAATAGGAAGCCCCAAGCCATGCTATGACCTGATTTTTTTATGTCAGCGGCCCTCATCCAATATTTGAGTCGTTTTACTTAAAATTCATAACCTTTCCATAATTTTCGAACCGAGCTAGTAGGGTCATTGACCTGTTTCGATGTAACATCAAATTGCATTGTTGGTCGTTCCGATAAGTTGTAAGGAGACCAATCAGCTTTACTTGTCTTGATGAATGTTAGCCATTGGTTGTGCATGGTATTAATAAGTTCAACTGGAGGCTGTGAGCCAACAAATGTTTTTGCTTGTTCGTTGTCAGTGGTATTAAACACAAACGGTACGTCAACAAAGTGCGCGGCTCCTAATTGACCATCAAATGCAGGTGACATCCAAGAAAAATTATAATGCCAAACATTGTTGTCGTTTTTAGTTAACTGTTGAGCAATGTGCAGTGCTGGCATTCTAAATGTAAAATCAGATTGAATGTCGGCAAACGTGTCTCCAATAGACTTTCCATTGTCTTTTGTTGAATACACACCCGCAGGCCAACCCTCCAATGACAAGTCAGATAATAATAGTGACTTCGTTTCTTCGGTCGTGTTGTTAACGGCACCACTTGGTACCAGGTAGAGTCGTGATTCTTGATCGGTGCTACCAACGATGACCGGAATAGAAGGTGAAGCTTTGCTGAGGTCTTTCATTGGAGACTCGACAATGATATCACCATCAACAACGGGCAAAAATGCGGTGCCTCCCCACGACAGTATTTCCCATTTGTCACGATCTTGTATGGTATAGCCCATATCAATAACGTTCTTAACTAGTTCAGGAAATGGGACTGTAGATAAACCCTCAACGGTGGCTGGAACATTCAACTTTTTGGTATAGCTTTGTGTAATTTTCTGAGCTTCTTCTTGGGTTAAAAATGCCATTGGAGGGCTTTGCATAATGGCTTTCTGGAATAGGCCTTCTGCTTTTTCGGTACCCAATAAAATGGCAACACTTTCTGCCCCAGCAGATTGACCTGCAACAGTAACCTGGCTAGGGTCCCCACCAAAATATTCGATGTTATGTTGTACCCACTCAAGAGCCATGATTTGATCAAGAATGCCGCGATTATCCGGTGCGCCCTCAAGGTGCATAAAACCATCAACGCCCACACGATAATTGATAGTTACAACAATCACGTCATTCTGAGCAAAGCTTGTTCCGTCGTAGGCTAACTCTGCCGCATCTTCTCGGATGAATGCACCGCCAGGGATCCACACCATAACTGGCAGCTTTTCATTTGATG
Source organism: Photobacterium pectinilyticum (assembly GCF_024357955.1). Taxonomy (GTDB): domain Bacteria; phylum Pseudomonadota; class Gammaproteobacteria; order Enterobacterales; family Vibrionaceae; genus Photobacterium; species Photobacterium pectinilyticum. The sequence goes on along the minus strand of NZ_JANEYT010000117.1, from coordinate 1,782 downwards.
CCTTGCTGTTAGTAGCAACGGCGCTAGTAGGTGTCCATATGTTCAGAGTAAGATGTCCGGAAGCCCCCACCAAGGTGGTGTTTTTACCTCGACTTGGTTGTGGAACGGGTTGACCTGCTTGTGTTGCATCTAATACTCCACTCCAAGTTTCGTATGCTTGCGGAGCTTGAAATCGGCGATCTGCCGTAAAAGGGTTTTGCGCATATGGAACGTCATAAAATGTGGTCACGCCATCATGGTTGCTTCCCATAAGCTTACCAGACTCAATGATTGCTACAGTTGAGCTTTCAGAATTTTGAGTGTGTGCAAATAGTGTATTACTTTGAATTAAACCTGCACTGAGGCATGCGACTAGTACCATTGTTTTTTTCATTTTATTCGGCTCGGTATTGGAATAGAAGGTCAGTATAAAACCTAGTTTGAAGTTGATATATATGCTATACGTCAATATATTGTTGCATAAATCGAACTATTGAGGGCGTATGGATAGAATAGTTTCAATGGAAGTTTTCGTTTCTACTGTCGATCTAGGAAGCCTGACGGCAGCATCTAAGGCTTTAGGAATGTCACGATCCATGGCGACTAGGCATATAACCGCGTTGGAAAAATCTTTAGGTGTATGTTTACTGTATCGCTCAACAAGAAGCTTAGGTATTACTAACGCTGGTCGTGATTTATTGCCATTCTGCCAGAATATTTTAGAGCAGAATGCCCAACTATATAGCTTAGCCCAAGAGCAGCATTCTCAACCTAGAGGAAGAATTTCACTTGTTACCAGCATTTCGTTTGGTCAGGCTTATCTTGCCCAAGCGATTGAACAATTCATGCTTAAGTACCCTGACATTGAAGTCGATCTCACGCTGTCGAATCAGTCACTGGATTTGATAAAACATGGGGTTGATATGGCAATCGAGTTGAGCAATGACCTGCCCGAATCTTTAATTGGAAAGAAACTGGCTGATTGCCCATCGGTGGTTTGCGCTTCTCCTCAATATCTAGCAGAACATGGCGCTCCTTTATCTCCCGAAGATTTACGCGATCACAATTGCTTGGTTCACAAACGAATAGGCAATGATTGGCTTTTTGTTCCCAAGACCGGCTCGAAATCCGCTGAGCCCGTTAATGTGACGGTCACAAGTAACTACGCTGTAAATGATAGCTCAATACTTCTGAATGCAGCAATTAATGGCAAAGGTATAGCGTGTTTACCTCTGCATTATATTGAGAATGAAGCACAAACAGGAGGTCTCACTATTTTGCTAACAGACTGTCAAGTGAACCCTGTTGGCATATGGGCTCTGTATCCCTCAAGACAATACCAGCCTAAGTTACATCGATACTTGTTGGATTATTTACAAGATGATTTGACCTTCAAGCACAATCAAATGCGTTCAATTTATTGATGGAACAAAGAAAACCACCATCGGCCTAGACTATGGTTTTGAGGATCCAATAAAGTTGCTGACTAGTTGGACACTTTCTTCTACCGTGTTCAAGTATTCGTCGGTGTATAAACGAAAATTTATAGAACGCCCTCGCTTTTACTCAGCAATACGAAGGAAGATCGTACGGTCTAATGCTTTGGTGTGATGTTATTAGAGAGTAGTTGATTACGAGTGTGAATACGCAGAGCAACACTCAGCATCGCGGCACTTCACAAACTTAGATATGATAAAAAAGCGTGAACACCAAAAACATAAAAATCTACCTGATTACCACTAATACTCAGCCCTGTTAACTATACTGATGATAAGTCAGTTCATGAGGCTATTATCATGGCTA
>NZ_JANEYT010000116.1 GCF_024357955.1 Photobacterium pectinilyticum | reverse complement strand
CACTCAAGAAGGAAAAGCGGATCAAGTGCGATGGATCACAAATGATTTTTCAATGGGGGTCTGGTGAACGGTTACATCAAATCTCTATCAAGTGGCCACTCTTTTAGCAGCTGGGGATGATAACCTTCTGGATAATACAAAGACTCATCAATTTCTAAATCACGGATCTCTTGCTCTTGAATATCAGCCCGTGAATTCTTCGGCATAGGCACTCTGAACACCTCTCCATCATTGAGGTTGAACTGTGGCGCTCGGTTATTCGGAAAATCAGGAATAATCCCCTCTCGAACCCAAGCTTTATCCGGCGTGACATTAGCAACGATCATATCTGGCGCACCAAAATGATATGGCCCTTTCCAATGCTCACGTACCTGAGCAACCGTTTCGTTATTGTAATATGGGTCAAATTCCATATGCGTTGTCATGAACAGGCGCGGTTGCACTTCATTCGCTAACCAACCAGCGGCGAACGCTGACGTATGATGAGTATCAATGGTGTAACGCGTAAGGAACGCCGGGACACCTTGCACAATCGATGAGAGCCCAACTAGCTCTGTTTGTGTTTCTGTGACAAATAAGTCACAACCTTTCCCGTATTTCACATCAAGCTCGGTTGGCCGGCCATCACCCGTCCAGACAAAACACAAATTTTCATCGTCATTGATTGTCCAATCTAAACGGTAAGCTGACGCGCCATCTTTTGCGTGTGAACGACGCCAGTGGGAAACTTTTACACCATCCACATCATAGATAATTCCCCCATCATCTTTAAAATCGAACTCAACAACTTCGATGTCATTACCCGATGGGAATACGTCAAATGCATCTTGGTGCCAGGACAACATCTGCAACATGCCTTCTACCATATGGCGTGTACCATCTTCTGGGTTACGCCCTGATGGACCATAAATGGTCAGCGGCTTTTCCCAGCGTCCGTTCCACCCGCCAAATTGGTATAGGTAAGGTAGCGAGCCGAAATGGTCAACGTGTAAGTGGGTGATGAAAACTTTATCCAGTTCATTAAGCGCGACACCAGCACCGATGTAATTGGCTATTGATGCCTCACCCAAGTCGAACACGAAATTATCACCATTACCTAGCTCAACATAAATCGATGTATTCGCTTGTCCTGGGCGGATCATTGGCGATGTCCCCATAAAAGTAACTCGCATTTCGTTGTATATCAGCTCTTCCGTACGGGGATACCAGTTTGCAGCGGTTACCATGTGATCCATCGGCTCAATGCCATCAAACATCAAACCTTCTTTCCATAATTCTTCACCAGTTTGAATATCGTTTTTTAAACCACCTTGCAAAATGGCGTGTATTTCTTCTGGTGATGAATAAATCTTACCGCCTTGTTTCAATAACTCTTCGGTACTGACGTTTTGCTCGTAATTGAAATGCTTATAACCACTAAAACTGGCTGAATTCTCTGATTGATAATGTTCAAACGGATTATTAGCCAATGCGCTTGTCGAGACCAAAATTGCCCCTGCAAGTGTTGTTAGTGTTCTGCTATTCTTCATATGTAAGTGCCTACTGTGAATGAGAAAACAGGGCCACATCCATATGGGGTTTTGCCTGAGCCTATGAGTTTGCTACTCACTCCGTGCTCCGTTGATGAGCTAATTATGCCGATAAAGAGTTAACCGATATAGGGTCTGAACTTTAGATAAAACCTCACTTTTATTTATGTATCTATGGCTATATACAGCCTATGCATCAGTGAGGTTGCCCACTTTGCTCTCCTTCAATTAGCTCTTATACCAGTCTGGATAAGTCGTTGATCAAATATTTATATTGGTTGGTATTATGTTCCTCAGGCAAAAAAAAAGCCGCCCAATGGACGGCAAAAGCGAGGTCGTACAAACAAATAGTAAGTTATGTCAGCATATTCAATAAACTTGAGCGAGTGTTGGTAGTGCTGAAAATGCAAAAGTTAAAAGCAGTGCCAACAAATTAATTAGTCGATCTATAAACTTGCGGTAATTCACCGTTACTTCTCCGTCATGATTAGCAAGTCCATTTGCAAGTTACTATCATTTGGTGGCAATCATTTTGTGAATATCCGAGGTTTATCACTGTTACCCCACTGATGTTGGAGTAACAGTATTAAACACATCGTGCTTTATTTAAAGAAAGTCAACTTATGGTCATACATAAATTCTATTTATACCAGTCTGGATAAGTAATTGATCTATGTATTACGCAGGAAAAATGGCTGTTATCAAGGCAGAAATTGCAGTAACTAGTGGCTCTAATTACAAAATCTCTAACATAGATAGCAGCGATTTTAACCAGTAAAACGGATCAAATACTTATTTAGGTTGGTATTATATATTCAGGTGTTTTTTAAGTTGCTCACGGATGGTTTTATGAAGGGGATCATCAATATAACGGCGATGGTAAACCATCTTAAATGCAATATCTTCCAGCTCGAAGGGAAATTTATGTACCTTTAACCCAAGTAATGGCGCTAATTTATCTGCAACAGAAGCACTACTTGCTCCAAGGTAATCACTATTAGCAACCAAAACCAACATACTCGAAATGGAACTTGTTTCGATGGCAACATCTCTTGGCTTAACAGGCACTTTTGATAAAAAATTAAGCGTATCCAAGTCAGCTCGCTTCAGTTTAAGGGCGACATGCTTTTCATTATAAAATTCCTCAAGTGTTAGGTCACCTTGTAGCCTTGGATGATTGACGCGTGAAACACAAACCGGTGTTTCTAAGCAGCAATCCTCCGTAATATACGCATGCTGTTTAGTGGTTATCACATCGATAGCAAGATCAACCTTCTGTGTCATCAAGTCATCAAAGATCTGCTCTTCGCTCAACGGGCTTTCCATAAAAATAATATCAGGCGTACTGGCAACGATGTGCATCAACGCCTCATGGCAATAGACTTTAATCGTATTCTTCTGTGTCTCTATCGTTTCCAATACCGAAAGTGGTGACTCGATTTTATTGGCAAGGGCTACTGCAGCGCCTGTAGGGGAGATACCTCGCCCTTCCCTCACAAACAACGGCTTACCAACTATCTTCTCTAACCGCCTAATGGCTGCACTAACCGCTGGTTGGCTCAGTTCAAGTTGCTCGGACGCCAGGGTAATTGAGCCATTTTTGTACACGGCAATAAAAGTACTTAGCAGATTCAGATCCATCTTCAAATGCTCCTTTAGGCTAATGCCAATCCGTAATATAACCTTTGTACGGGGCCACACCTGTTTACCAACCGAAAGAGAATGCCACCTATACAACCCGAGATGACTTTTAATTCGCTGAACTGGCCGTCACTTAAACTATAACGCTTTTTCAATGGCTTCTACCATTGCTGATTCTGTGGGGCTAATTTGGCTAGAGTAATGTTAATTGAGGTATCCGATCACTTTTTTGGTTCTGACCTCGGTTAAGAGACTTAACCCCCAGTTGATCCTTGATACATGACTGACTCCTAATACCAATAAGCCGCAAAAATTGCGGGAGTAAAGCACACATTAAGTATGTATTGGCCCGATGAACTGATCACAACTTGCTCGCTAATTAAGCATATACCACCCTATCCCTTTAACCCTATCGCCTGCTCCATTACACTTGGCCTGTTAAAATCGCAGTATCACGCCGAAGGACAGTTCGAATGCCACAAGTAAACATTATTCCAAACCCTCAAATCGCCATTATCTTCAAAGGTTGGGCTGAAGACTGGGCCAAAGAAGGTCAAACAAATCAGAAAGACATGGCCAACAAGTTCCACACCGTATACCGAATTGCGGCTGACATGTTCATCAAAGGCGGTGAAGTCGATATGGAATTTCTAACGGCTTTGTTTGAGGACTGTAAGCAGAAGCTTGAAAATGCCCAAGCGATGAATAACAAAGTAAAGCTGATGTTTAAAGAAGACGACGAACGCGCTGACGCGATCATCGCCAAAATTAACACCACAGCACAAGATGCCGCACACGTGGTACGCTACCTAGGCCAGCTGCTTAAGCCTTCGCCAGCGCATTAGTACCAGCCAAGTAAAACACTTAAACCATTTATTGGCTTAGAAACCGTTGGAAAAGTGGACGAGATAGCTGGGTATGACTCGCTTAAAGCGTATCTCTCCACTTTACCAATGCATGAATATGTTCCGGCCCAATACCACAGCAGCCACCAATCGTCCTCGCACCAGCTTGATACCAGCACTTAGCAAAATCTACATAATCACTCGGTGAAAGCTCCCGTACTGCCTGTAAGGTATCGTTGGCCTGATGATCAGACTTTATTGGCGTGAAATTATTGGCATAGGCACCAATTTCTATATCCGCATTAAAACCATCAGTAACCGCTTTGGCCTCCTTAATCGCTAGCTCCATGACCTCAGGCACCGAGCAATTAAAGAAAATACCCGCTCCGCCCACCTCACAGACTCGCTTAGCCGCCTTATTGACAGGCTCACCGGATCTTAATCTACCCTCTCCCTCTGTATCATCAAGAGTGAAGGCGTAATAACATGGTTTATTGGTGTCACTCAGAACAGCTTGAATCACCTCGAACTCGTCAAGACTAGAGATAGTCTCTGCAATCCAAACATCAACATACGGGTCTTGCGCACCAAAGAGAGACGTAAATATACCGACAGCCTTAACGGGGTTGAAAAGATCCGGTCGATAACTCCCAAAAGCCGGTGGAATGCAACCGGCTACACGTACTTCTCGTTCGCTTTCTGCTACAGCAGACTGAGCGATAGCAGCGGCCTCACCGGCTAAACGAGGGCCATCGGATGCATACAGGGTTTCACCAAGATGAAAAGGGACGCAAGCATAACTATTGACAATAATGATTTCAGCACCACTTTCAATAAAGCGCTGGTGTGCCTGATAGACATACTCAGGGGATTCAATAAGTGCCTGTGCACTCCATAAAGGCTGGGAGAAGGGTGCTCCAATGCGTTTGAGCTCACGCCCCATTCCACCGTCAAGTATGGTTACTTTCTTCATGATAAACTCTATACAACTTAACTACTGATTTAATTGAACCATAATGCCAATAAACTCACCGAATGAACATTCAATACGGCTTGATACTGATACTGGGGTAGCGTGTCACCTGTCACGTTTTCACTTTTTTAAAGTCGAAATTTCACCTTTGCCTTAATGCCAGTAGTGATGGCTTTATCGATATTAAATATCCAGCGCGACTACATCGAAAATAGCGTTTTATTCCACCAATTATTTCTATACGCTTAAGCCGATTTTGAACATAAAGGCTATAAGTACATGAAAAATCTATATATTGCTGCCGTTACACTTGCTATAACGTTGTCTTCCCAAGTCAGCGCAAACGATGAAAACCGCCAGCGTTTAGGTATTGGTTATAGCACGACTGATGCTGAGGTGATGGGGCTAAGCTTTGGGTATGGGGATGGTATCAAACTTGAGTTTGGATATGATTTCAACAAATACCTTAGCGCTCACGTCTCGTACGAGCAAAATAACGAAAGCATTTTGCGTGGTGATACACTGAAGCTAGGTGGCGATGCCGGCTATACATTCTACAGAGAAAATGTCTCGATAAAGCCTTTCATTTCAGGTGGTCTCTATTTATATGACGAGAACTTCTATGATGACAATGGCGTATATTTCGGCTTTGGTGCACGAGCATCTTATAAAAATTTCTATGTTGATGTAAGACAAGAATTTTTTGACATGGAAGATCAGGGCGTTGACGTTGATATTGACCAATTTTCCGTTACCATTGGCCTAAAAATCTAACCAATAATACCAATCTGGATAAGTCGTTGATCAAGTATTTGCACTGGAAAAATCGTTGTTATCAAGGCAGATATTGCAGTAACTAGTGGCTCTAATGACAAAATATCTAACGCAGAGAACAGCGGTTTTAACCAGCAAGACTGATCAAATATTTATGTAGGTTGGTATAAAGTAGCCAAATTTAAGGCAACGAAATACTTTCTGTCGTAACACCTGTTACATATAAGAAAAGCGCTACCTGAGTAGCGCCTTCATAACGGTATAGTAACTATTAAAATAATTACTTAGCTTGGCACAGCTTAACTGCATTGCCCAATACATTCAGGCAAGTTAAGCGACCTACTCCACCCGGTACAGGTGTAATCGCCGCATCGGATAGATGGCCATCTTGGTGCTTAATATCACCCACCAACTTACCGTCGATACGGTTAATACCCACATCAATGATCAATTGACCTTCAATAAACTGAGTATTATCCAACGTACCGTGGTAACCGGTTGCAACCACAATGACATCGAACTTATTCCAATCAACAGCCGCTAGATCTGATCGGCTGTTAAAGCTCGATATCGTACTCTGACGATTGATTAGCTCAATAGCCAGAGGCTTACCAACAATGTTACTACGACCCAGAATAGCAACCTTCAAACCCGGGAAGCTAAACTCACCGCAGTGCAACTCGATAATATCAATCGCCGCCTGCACTGTGCATGGAAGTACCGGGTTCTGCCCTAGTACCAACTGTCCGAGCGCTTCAGAACCAAACCCATCGACGTCAACCGCAGCCGGTAGATCTGGAGCTTCCAAACCGTTAGGTAAAGGCAATTGGAATAAGATAGGATGATCAGTTTTCGCAGCCAAGCTATCGAGATCGCCCTGTGTTGTCCCTTCTTCAGGAAGGATAATATGATGGCAAGGAAGTTCAAGAGCCTCAAAAAGGCGAACCTTGTTTCTCACATAGACCTTACTAGCAGGATCATCACCGACAGTAACAATAGTCAGTTGAACGGGCACGCTGTCTGTATCGATTATCTCTTTAAGTTCAGCCAACTTGGCTTCATAGAGTGTATTAATTACTGCTTTCATACTACTTACTGTTTGTGACGAATCTCTTGTTTATAACCAACTGATTCTACTTCAACATTGAGATAGGACAATTAAAATGTGTTTGTTATCACATAATTGCCCTATCTCTACAGATTATGCAGTAACTGGTGTCGCTTCAACCACTTCTTGCTCTTTAGCGCGTAGTACTTTCGTTACGTGCACTTTCATCACAACAGAAATCGCCAACGCCACTGTCAAGATACCCACGAAGATATACATAGTCATGGTGTAGCTACCAGTAAGGTTACGCACGAAAGCCGCTAGTGATGAGCCAGATAGACCCGCAAGCGCCCATGCTGTAAGTACGTAGCCATGGATTGCACCTAATTGCTTGGTACCGAAAAGGTCACCGATATATGCTGGAAGTGTAGAGAAACCACCACCGTAACAAGTCATGATAACGAAGACGACGGCTTGGAAAGCAAGTGCGTGTGAAAGTGAAGGCAACATAAAGAAAGCGACAATCTGGATAACAAAGAACATCATGAATGTGTTCGGACGCGTCAGATAATCAGAAGCTGCAGACCATAGTAGACGACCAAGGCCGTTTAGTAGGCCCATGACACCAACCATCGTTGCTGCTTCCATTGCTGTTAGACCCGCAATTTCCTGTGCCATCGGTGATGCCGCAGAAATAATAGCGATACCACAAGTGATGTTGATGAAAATCATCACCCAAAGGCCCCAGAACGTTGGAGTACGTACCGCATCGTTAGCACTTGATTGGTTCAGATCACCTGCTGGTTTTTTAGCAACAGTACCGGCTTCTTTGGTTTCAATCATAGAAGCTGGCTTCCAACCTTCTGGTGGACGCTCTAAGTAAAGCGATGCAGAAAGCATAACAACAAAGTATGTCGCACCCATGATGTAGAAAGTAGAGGACAGACCAACAGCACTAATCAATGCTTGTATTACTGGGCTTGCAATCATGGAAGCAAAACCAAAACCCATAATTGCCAAACCGGTTGCTAAACCACGACGGTCAGGGAACCACTTAATAAGTGTCGAAACCGGTGTAACATAGCCCATACCAAGGCCGATACCCGCCAAAACACCATAGCTAAAGTACAGCATGTATAGACTTTCCATCGCAACAGCGACACCTGCGCCGGCAATACCTATACCAAAGAAGCTAGCAGCAATCATGCCTGTGAAGCGTGGCCCTTTTTTCTCAACCACATGGCCCATTACCGCTGCAGAAGCGCCAAGGAAGAAAATAGCGATACCAAAGGTTAGCGAGATCTGTTGTAAATCCCAACCAAAAGCCTCATGAAGCGGATTGGAGAATACACTCCAAGCATAAACTGAACCAATGGAAATATGAATACCTACCGCAGCGAGAGCTATTAACCAGCGGTTTTTCACTTGTGCTGTTTTCATTTTTGAGTTACCTAAAATTCGAAGACAGCAATACACTATATGAAATAAATTGTGAGAAAAACAAAGGCAAAATGCCGCTGGCATTACTAAAAGTTAATGCTGAAATAAAGATTTTCAATGGCATACAAAATGAAATTAGGCGTTTTTTTAAGATTATAAAACACATAAAAGAACACCTTTTAAGCTATTGATAAAATTAATATTTAATACTTTCATCATGATTTAACACACTTCAAACAACTCGGTATATCCGCGGTATCTGATCGCTCGCTCCTACTATTTGCAATCTAACTTTCCATTCTTGGTAGTTATTTTTTGAAATAGCAGCGCTAAGTTTGTCTAAATATTAATCAACAATACTGATTACAAAAATCAAAAGTTAAAGATAAATTGATAGTAAATTGACAATTCCCTGAAAAACAAACGCTATTTTGCTGGTTAAATATCGATTCAACCAATACAAAAGCACAAAGCAAAAGAGTGAGGGCTATATGGATCAGGCAGAAGGTTTACGAAGCATTTTTCAGCGTCAGCAGTGTATTCAACAAGTACGCCGCTATCACAGACAAATCAGGGAGGCAGTTGCTCATGGTAAAACACAAAAAGTAAGTCAGTTACTTCATTTATTAGAAACCGCACAACTACAGTTGGAAGCAACCTATGATCAACCATCAAGGTTTGTTCACTAGTCAGTAATGGCAAAATTACAGGCAACACTAACGTAATGGAATTCACCCTACCAACGATCACAGAAGTATTTACCTGCAAGCTAGCTAAAACGTATTGGTTACCCGTTACGCCGTGATTCGCAGTAGCCATTACCAAGCTGATGCATTGGTTTATTGTGGCGGTAACACTTGGGTATTGTACAAGACATTACATGACCTTGGCCTTATCGGGCGTATACAGCTAATCAATAACCCTCATTTATATCTACCACTTTATATACCAAATACCGTAGCCTTAGAAACATCCACCACATAATTACAGGCCAATAGATTGCGGCCAATAAGAAGCTTGTCAGACATCAGGCTTCTGTCTTTTAGATTCGCTTCAACACTGTAGTCGCGAGTGGCCAAGCTCAGGTCCAGCTTTACGCTGTATCGCATTTCAGTGCCAAGGGAGTTTTGGATTTGGCGCACATGGGTGATCTTCTTGCGCATGTGTACACTTTCACCCTGTTCATTGGCTGTGATGAAGTTAATCATCTTACCAATGTTGTCTTCTGCTTCGTTCGAGAAATCTTCTATCTCAATATTGGTTGCGTGAAGAGAGGTTCGGGTAGCCCCGGTATCAATCCGTGAGCGAAAATTCAAATTGGCTACTGGTAAATAGAAGGTTTCTTTCTGTCCTATGACTTTTTTATCCGTCTCAATACCACACGTTTGTGCAGCATCTCCTTGAACATGACCTTGAGTGTGTTCACTCGCCGATACGCCTGCCGATAGCATGAGCGAAATGACGGATACGAACGCCCCTTTACTTCCTTGCACCTTCAACATGACAACTCCCTTTCATGTTATTCGTTCTAATATGACTTATACAGAAATCACTATCACTAAGCCTAAGAACATACTTGCAAAGTAAGTTGACAGCCTCAAGTAACAGCAAAAACCATTTACAATTTTCTACAAAAAACCGCGGTTATTGCTAACCGCGGTTTTGAATATAATACAAGCAGAGGCCTCAAACACTGTTTGAGGCCTTTTTAATTAAAAGTGGAATCTAGTAAAGAGCACGCTCAGTTCTTAAACCTTTAACCAAACTCACACACATCAACAGCAAGACAAAGCTAAATGGCAAGGCTGTTGCAACAACACCAGACTGGAATGCTTGCAGTGCTTCCGAACCACCAATCCATAGCATGGCCGCAGCAATTGCCCCCTCGACTGTTGCCCAGAAGATGCGTTGAGGTACGGGTGCATCGACTTTACCGCCAGCAGTAATACTGTCGATAACCAATGAGCCTGAGTCTGACGAGGTAATGAAGAAGATCAAAACCAAGGCAATAGACAACACTGAAATCACAGAACTAAACGGTAGTGCATCGTATACATGGAACAAGGTTAGCGAGATATCAGTCAAGCCATTCGCCCCTAGCTCACCGACTTTATTTACAACCTGATCGATAGCTATGCCACCGAAAATTGACATCCAGATAATAGTCATCAGGGTTGGTACAAAGATCACAGCGAACAAAAACTCACGCACTGTTCGGCCCTTAGATACTCGGGCAATAAACATACCGACAAATGGTGACCATGAAATCCACCATGCCCAGTAGAACACAGTCCAGCCATGCATCCAGGTGGTATCATCACGTCCATGCGGGTTACTCAACTCTACGATATTGCCAAAGTAAGCCATGAAAGTTTCTGGCAGTGCCACTTTCACCACATCAAAGCCAACGTATGCCACAAACACCAACAATACAAAGGCAAACACCATATTGACGTTACTTAGCAGTTTTACCCCGCCATCAATACCGCGGATCACAGAGAAAATCGCAATCGCCGTTACAAACGCAATCACGCCCATCTGCATACCGATACCACCTTCAGTACCGAACACATGGTTGATACCACTGGTTGCCTGCTGTGCACCCAAACCAAGTGATGTCGCCAAGCCAAACAATGTCGCCAATACCGCTAAGATATCGATAACGTGGCCCAGCCAGCCCCATGCCCTATCACCAAAAATTGGGTAAAACACAGAGCGGATAGACAGAGGAAGGCCCTTATTGAACGCGAAGAATGACAACGCTAGACCAACAATGGCGTAAATCGCCCAACCGTGGATACCCCAGTGAAAAATGGTCGCACCCATAGCCAATGCTTTAGCATCTTCGGTATACGGCTCAACATTGAACGGTGTACCCCACCAATTGGTGAAGTAGGCCGTAGGCTCGGCAACTCCCCAAAATAGCAAACCGATACCCATACCTGCAGCAAACAGCATCGCCAGCCAAGATACCCTGGAATGCTCTGGCTGAGCTTCTTTACCACCAATTCGGATCTTACCCAATGGCGAGAGCATCAACCCAATAGTGAAAACAAGGAAAAAGTTAGTCAGCCACATGAAGAACACATCAAAATCGTTGAGGATCCCATTTTTCACGCTGTTTAGCGCTTCTTTAGCTGTTTCAGGGTCGATGAAAAAAAGTGCGGCGAGGAAAATTAAGATGAGCCCAGCGCTGGTGCCGAACACAGGGTTATGTATATCAAAACCCCATTTCTGAATGTTGTCCTGACCCACCTGATAGTCGGTCGTCTCGATACTATATTTCTTTAGTACACTATCCATAATACTCTTTAAACGCTTTATTATTGATGCTTCCCTATCCAAGAAAAGCACATTTGAATTGCTAGTGACAATAAAACAATTTAGAGCACTAAACAATTAATAATGTCAACACAGGTTACCAGCTCTTGATAAACAATTCAAATACAGCAATATGATGGTTTTTTGTACTATTTATTGCACCCCATGACGATCTCATTGATACGGGCACTAAACATTGGACTACTAAACGTGTTATTTAGTGCTTCTTTAGGATTCGAAACATTATGTGCTTTAAGTAGCCAAAGAAGGTGGCTCAGATAGCGTTTATGACCTTCAATACTGCCGTATTTCAACCTCCAATTATTCGAAGCAAAGGCTAGGAAATAAAGTCATGAAAGACCACATAAATACAATATATAAAAACGGCAACCACCTAATAATTACGCTATGTTCCCTTAAGTTGTTGCTACACTTAAAGTAGGCAGCAACTGGAGGGAATTTTTATGCTCCAAGCCCACT
>NZ_JANEYT010000115.1 GCF_024357955.1 Photobacterium pectinilyticum | reverse complement strand
TATTCAGGTATTCAAACAGCACCGATGCCTCAACGTTTACTTAAATTAGCTGAGGCTCGGTGGTAATCAGGTAGTTATAAATATTATAAGAGAAACAGCCTTTTGATCCTCATTAAAAGTTGCTCAAATGGCTCTTAAAAGTGAAAGATCAATCTTATCAATTAACCTTTATCGCTGATAGTAATCCCAACCTTCCACTATTTATAATTTCATCTTCAACATCACTTGGAATTTTTGCTTCATATAAAGAATAAGCACAAGATAAAGTTTCCGAGTCTAAACCAACTGCTTCTGATAAATCTGTATCTCTAAGGTCTGTACGACAAAATGTAGCAAATGATAAGTCTGCACCTGTAAATTTAGCCCCTTTTAAATCGGCGTCAGAAAAATTCGTGCCAATTAAGTTACTACCAGAAAAATCAGCATTGATTAAATTTGAATTTTGAAAGTTTGCATTTGAAAGATCTGATATTTCAGAAAAGTTACCTTTATATAAATAAGAGTTATCTAACTCACTTCTGTAGTGCTTTAGTAAATTCTTTAATTCTATTTCTGAATCGGCATCTAACTCTGTAATCCTTAATAAGGATTTAATGTTAGCGATAGGATTATAAAAATCTGGTTTAACTAAAATATGTGAACCTTGTAATACTGTTATTTTATTCTTTCCTAATTGCTTCAAGTCATCCATTTGTAGCAGAGTATAAACTTGTGAAACTTTTGCATCATATGATCCTTTGTTAACTTCATAAACAGCTGATGTTAAAGAAAACAATGCAATATAGATTGATAAAATCCAAAAGACTACAGATGATGGCTCAGGTTGACCGTTATCCTTTTCTGGCCTGACTTTATTCCAAACATATCGACACCCACTCAAGTCCCACAGTAGCCATCGAACTTTTTTAATGTCCATATCGTCACCTCCTTGTTAGATAAAGGCTTAAACTATTCCAAATACAATAATTTTAAACCTCATATCTTAAAGTACTAATTACTTGCAGCTTTTATGTGACATCAAATTGATATACTGGTGTCTGATACCTGTCTCTGCACAAACAGTAAGTGGAACAGCTGTTTACATTGAGTCTGAAAGTTAAAGTCATCTAAAGCCCTTGCCTAGAGGGCTTTACCCCGCTATCGTGCACGAAACATCCCCCTCACCAATCGTCATTAATCGCTTCAAGATCTCTATAAAAATAGCGTTATCTTATTAAGCGACTTTTTCATTCTTCATTGCTACATTTAATGTGGCGTTCAGTGAAAATAGGAAAGTTTGAATGAAACCCATTCTATCTATCAGCTTGATTTTTCTTTGTTTGTCCCCTTTTGCTTTTAGCGCAGAACCGTCACCAGCCGCGAACGCGATTGTTCAAAATGCTAAAGAAGAGTGCGCTCGTTTTGAGGGTGGCGAATTCCATGCGACTGAACAGGCCATCTCACACCATGACTTTACCGGTGACGGCCAACCAGAAGAAATCGTGGATGCATCGCAGTTCTCCTGCTCAACGTCGGCTTCCATGTACGGTGGCTCTGGTGGCACGTTCTTATGGGTCGTTGTGGATGGAAAACCCTATGAATTTCTTGCCAATAAATGGATAACGATAGATTTTGATGGGCAGTCAGTACTCTTACTTGCAGTACATTCTTCTGAGTGCAGCGATACTATTGGACCCTGTTATCGGGCGCTAGTTTGGAGCGATGGTTTCAGGACCGCACGCTGAGCCATATCGCTAAACCGCCAAAGCTCTTATCGCTTCACCCACAGACAAAAACTGAATTTTAGTCAGGCAGACTTCAGCTTTCGAAAACTCGTGGGCCTGAATCAGATCGGTAACCTGTGAGACAGAGAGCGGGTTACCGCAAGGCTCATAGACATAGGCTCCAGCCTCAACCTCGCGCACCTTGTAGCCTTGCCCCTGGCTATCTATCAGGTAGTCATCATCGCTCCAGATAAGGGACTCAAACTCAGCGATTAGGCTCGCTTCTGAGGCGAGGTAAAGCAGCTCATCGTCACCGTCGATTTTGAATATACAAGGCCATTGGATCATTGGTTTTCTCTTTTATGTTTGTGTGTCTGAATGCCACACCACGATTGTCGTTTGAATGTTGTGGTGTTTCACTTGATGCAGCGAAGTAAATCCATGCTTTTCATACAAGCTAACATTAAAGCTTTCACATTGTAGGTATGCCTAACTCTAGCGCTAAACCTTTTGCCTTTTCCAGCAGTTTGCTGACAATGCCCAGCTAAGTTATTATTTTACTTTTAAAAGGGACATTTCATGAAGCACTTACTCTTGGTGGTTTTCGCGCTGTTTCTGTATTTGGGGCTTTACTGGCCTGATGCTGATAAGCAGCTGATGTCCCTGCTGCATCACCGCTCTATCCTCACCCACAGCGTACTATTGCCATTACTTGTGACGGTGTTATTGCGCTCAAACTATGCCAAGCCCATCGCGGCGGGGTTAAGTGCAGGGATCAGTATTCACCTAGCCACTAATGTTATTTCACCAATGGGGAGTTTTTCGCAGATATATCTTCCTGCACCGCTGAGTTCATCGATTGGTGCGACAGAATCATTAGTGTGGTTGGGGTTGAATGCGATTGCGGGGTATTTTCTGGCACAGAGGTTACTCAAGGCGCACAGCAAGACCATACCCTTTATCTACCTGCTGGCAGCGGCGGGATATGGACTATACATCAAAGATGATGTGCGGCCTTGGCTGGTCTGTTTCGCTATTTTCCTTACCCCATTTATGTTCGATAAGGCCAAAAGCAAATTAAGACGAGCATCATGATAATGCCATTACTTTGATATCGAAACGGTAAATAACCCACCAGTAATGTAATTCACCATACCGACCAACTCTATTATGTAAGAGGCAAAAAACGCTGGAGGGACGTTGTCCTCACCAGCGTTATTAAATTTTCTTGGTTGTCTGGTTATTGCTTAGCCGCGAAGCAGCACTGCGCCACGTGGAATTTTCTTGCCGAGTTTTTTACAGCTGCCGACCTTCGGCTGTTTGTTAGCTGATCTTCCGGTATACCACAGACGGCATTTACCTTTCGGTGGCATATATTGTTTAGCCACACGGTGTGGTGGGGTTTTATGACCATTGCCAGGCTTAACAATAACAGTCGGTTTAGCGTAGCTAGCAAAACTCGTTAATAGCGCAAAAGAAACGACAAGTAGATATTTTTTCATTGATTACTTCGATGTATATAGAGCTTATTAATAAGCTATACCATATCACCGCCATCAAAACCGTCTGTTATATCCTTGTCAATTCACGCCTAATATCAACACCTTAGCATAATAACATCAAGTTGCTACAGATTGGTATCTGCACCATTGAGGCTGCGCTTCTACTTAATTTAAGATAATAAGTGCTTCCCTATATTTGCAATAGACAGGTTACCTCTGCTTTTTCGGTTAGTCGCGTAACCCGTCAGTCATTATGATATTGAATTGAAATTGACTAGCCCCTAAATGCTGGGAGTATGCCTAGCATCGACATGAAATGGAACACAGCCGTTAACACACCAAAGCCCATAACCAGCATTATCATGGCTTTGCCACCTGGCGCTTTAAAGCCTTCATTGCCGTTCTCTAGTGAGCGTGACTTTCTCACCAACAGAGCTGGGATAATACATGTCCAGACTGTTGCAGCGGCCCCGGCATAACCAATGGCAATAACAAAGCCAAAAGGAAACAGCAGCGACATGATCAGAGGTGGCAAGAAAGTCACCAACCAGGTTTTTGCACGCCCCTGTTTGGTATCTTCGAACTTGAACAGATCGGCCAAATAGTCAAACACTCCAAGCCCGACACCAATGAAAGAAGACAGAATTGCCGCCATTGAGAAAATATTGATCGCATTGGCTACTTTTTCAGACGCAATGACAGAGCCTAATGCGGTCAACAATGCATCCACGTTACCACCTTGCTCAATCACAGGACCAAATTGACTTCTAGGCAAGCTCCCGTAAATACTGAACAACCATAGGATATACAGGCTTAATGCGATTGCAGTGCCGCCTAATATCGCGTTTTTCGCCTTTCTCTCTTCGCCATAATATGAGCGCATTGAAGCCACTGAATGGTGATAGCCGAACGATGTTAATGCGACAGGCAACATTGCCATGGAATAAGGTGCGTAAATCGTTTGTTCATTAATCGTGTCAAACAATACGGACATATCGACATTGACGGCCAACCCTGATACACCAAACACAAAGCTTAAAACCATAAATGCGATGAGAACAACGGAGATCCGGTCGACTGCCCGCGTTGAGTGCCACACAAAGGCGGAGAACACCAAAACAAATAAGATAGAGGAAATTTTGCTATCGAAACCCAAAACATCCTGAAGAATAAGGCCGGAAGACGTGATGTAGGCGTACAATAAAATACCACCGACAAAGTACACTGTCAGGTTATTGAACATGTTGACCTTATCGCCAAGCATGTCCTTGGTTACCGTATTGAAAGAAACCTTTAGGTCATAGTGTTTAAATGCCTCAAGTAGCATCCAACCCGAAACGGTCATTACGATCATGGTTAATGTAATCGCGAGAACTGACCAAATGGTCCATGCCCCCGCTCCCGCACTCGGGAGCCCTAGCATTCCAGCACCGACACAGACACTGGCGATAATGCATGCTCCCCCTATTAATGACGGGTTATTGTCCTTCACACTTTCGCGTACTGGTAATGACAAACTCTTATCCATAATTCTGTCACTCTTATAATTTCACGTTATAAACTAATGGGCTTAAGCTATATTTTTTTTAAAAAAAAGCGCAACCCAACGGTTGCGCTCTATTGTTATTAAGCTTCTTCTAAGACTTTTACTTCCTTCTTCGGCGCTTCCTGCCTCACTGGCTCTACCTCTTTTAGTCTGGCAGTAAAGTGACGGAGAACCGGTGGCTCGTAAGTAAAGTCGAGGCCTTTCACATTCGCTGCGTTTGCCTTCACTTTCTGGAATGCTTCGATAACGAAATCCATATGTGTTTGAGTATAAGTCGCACGCGGGATCGTCAGACGAAGCAGCTCTGCCGGACATGGGTGCTGTTTGCCTGTTGCCGGATCACGACCTAGCAAGAGCGAGCCAATTTCAACAGCGCGGATACCTGCTACTTTATAAAGCTCGCAAGCCAGTGCATGGGCCGGGAACTGATCAGCTGGAATGTGCGGCAGCAACTTGCCAGCGTCAACAAATGCCGCGTGGCCGCCTGCTTGCTGACAAACAACACCGATAGCTTCCAGACCATCAACCAAATACTGAACCTGACCAATACGGTATGCCAGCCAATCCTGACGCATACCGTCATAGAGGCCAACGGCTAGACGCTCCATCGCACCGCCTTCCAAACCGCCGTAGGTTGGGAAACCTTCCTGAACGACACACAGAGTACGGCATTCGGTGTACACATCCATCATGGACTCGTCTTTAAAACAAAGCAGGCCGCCCATCTGAACCATGGCATCTTTCTTGGCAGACATTGCCAAGCCATCGGCATACTTATAAGACTCGCGAGTGATCTCTTCGATAGTCCAATCCTGATAACCCGGCTCACGCTGCTGAATAAAGTAGGCGTTCTCAGCATAGCGTGCGGAGTCCATGATCACCGGGATGTCGTATTTCTGCGCGATGTCATACACAGCTTTCAGGTTAGCGATAGAAACTGGCTGGCCACCCGCAGAGTTACAGGTAATGGTGCTGACGATGTAGGGGACATTTGCCGGGCCAGCTTCAAGTATCGCGTCTTCCAGCTTAACCAAGTCAAAGTTACCTTTGAAGTCAGCATTGACTGCAGTATCAAACGCTTCTTTGGTATACACGTTTTTCGCTACGCAGCAGTTCACCTGCGTGTGGCCCTGTGTGGTATCAAAGAAGTAGTTAGACAGTGCGACCATCTTGCTGCGATCCAGTCCCTTTTCTATTTCACGTTTTTTGATTAGAACTGGAATGTAAATTTGCTCGGCACCGCGGCCTTGGTGAGTCGGGATCGTCAACTCATAACCAAAGATGTCTTGTACCGCATTCGAAAGCGCATAGTAGCTACGGCTGCCGCTGTATGCTTCGTCACCACGAAGCATTGCTGCCTGCATGTTCTGGGTAATAGCACCTGTACCACTGTCAGTGAGCAGATCAATAAAGACATCTTCACTATCTAGCAGGAACGGGTTCATCCCTGCTTTTAATATCGCTTGCTCACGGTATTCACGAGTCGTACGTTTTACAGGTTCAATGACACGGATACGAAACGGCTCTGGTAGATGTTTAAAGTTTTCCATAATAATGCCTTTATTTTCACTCGATGATTAATATCACCATGAAATAGTGTTCTGTTTGTATGAATAGGTATCAACTAATAACAGTTCTCAACATATACCTATCTAATTAGATTTATGGCCGAGTAAAATCACGCTAAATAAATAACGAAATATCGAGAGTATTAGTTCAATTTAAAATGGTAGGAGTGTAACGACTCCTATTATTTATTTTGAAGGAAAAAAGTCAGATAGCTTGTAGTCTTCATTGTACCACTGCATTACCAACGGCAGCGGCAGCGGCAACAATGGACTTGCCCATTGAAAGCACATATTCACCCCATATTCACACATGAAATTAAGATACTTAGTTGGTATTAAAGGTTAAGCGTGTTAAAACACCTTTACTTTTGCAAGTATAAACCCATAAAAACAGCAACTAATTTAAATGTTCTGAGTGTTTTCGAGACGACGCAATAATACGCCTCTAGCGTTTATTCTGAAGACAGGTGAAAGGAAAGTTTGTGATCTAAGTTATACCAGGCTAACAGTGCTAGCACCGAAGTAGATCGCAATTTTAAGTACACGCTCATCTAATGTTCCTATAAGAAAAAGCAATGATTTAAGTATCCTATAGTTATTCTTACTCATATATACTTATTTTCAAGAAATGTGATCGCTACAAACAACTTTATAGCTTGTATACCAATTTTCAGATAATAAGTGCGACACTCCGGGAAATAAATGGATACTGTAATACCAACCTACATAAATATTTGATCAGTCTTGCAGGTTAAAATCGCTGTTCTCTATGTTAGATATTTTGTAATTAGAGCCACTAGTTACTGCAATCTCTGCCTTGATAACAACGATTTTTCCAGTGCAAATACTTGATCAACTACTTATCCAGATTGGTATAAAATATATTTCTATAAAAACGAATAGAGCACTGGAGATAACATCACCAGAACCAGAGCGGTAAGGGCTGGTTGATATAATCGAACTGCAGAAGATCATCGGTGATGTCATACCATGCCCAAGGTTTCCCATGATTTCATAGGTCACTCCGCCACAGAGGTTGACGACGTTGCGCTACACCGAATCCCGACGAAAGCCGATCCCGGCCAATAAACCAGGTACGAGATTTACACAATATCGCCATGACGCTTGCTGAGTTGGTGATATATTAGCAGTTTGAATCTGGTCTAAGCAGGATAGAGACGTTGCCATCATCATTCTTCAACTCAAAACCCTATAAGTTCGGGCTCACCCTGTCTGGCGGTGGCTCTAAGTGCATGGCGCAAATCGGTATGTTGCAATACCTCGACGAGCAGGGCGTAAAACCGGATGTGATATCTGGAGCAAGTGGGGGCGCGTTAGTTGGCGCTCTCTATGCTGCCGGTCATAGCCCCGAGAAAATTCTGACATTTTTTGTTGAAAGCCAGATGTTTAAAGTCAGCAGCTTTTCATTCAACAAGCTGGGATTGATTAACTCTGAAAAACTGCACAGTCATTTTCACGGTTGGATCAAACGAGATAACTTTGATGCTCTAGACATCCCGCTCTTTGTGGCGACGACTGATCTCAATGCTGCACAACAAGTCGTCATCAAAGAAGGGGAACTCATTCAGGCTCTGCTGGCTTCTGCCGCCTATCCGGGTATGTTCACCCCGGTAAAAATCGGCGATAAGCTGTTTGCTGACGGTGGTATCACCAATAACTACCCGACCGATCTCATCCACGGCCTTTGCCGTGCCCATCTCGGTATGTACTTAAGCCCATTAGAGCATAAAGCCAATCATGAGTTCTCCGATGCCTTTGACATTCTTGACCGGGTATTCGAGATCTACAGTTCTACTCACTTATTAAAAAGCATCAAACTGCCCGATATCAGCCTCTCGCCAGAAGGTATTGATCGGTGGGGAGCCTTCAACGTCAATAACGACAGTCTGAAAACACTCTACACATTAGGCTACGAAACAACGCGGGATTACTTTGAGACCGAAGGGGCCGAGTGGCTGGAGCAAGTTAAGAAGTCTCTGGCCAAGAGGTCGCTATTTGAGAGCTTGACAGGTTAAAGGTTGAATCACATGCTGAAGCAACCAATATCATTAGATACCGGTAACGCCACTCTTTAATAGGCTCCTACTCCTAATAGCTCTGCGCGATTATGGTGATTATTTGCCAACATATGTATCTTCATATAGAGCCTCGTAGCAAGGCTCTATTTGGTATCTTTACACATCAAACTCACCGCCAGTGTCTGGGCAAGATACACCGAGCAGCTTAATGATCGGAAGCCCAAATTGTCACCTTCTTGTACTTCAAAGCACACATCCATTATGCTCCCCTGCGCCATCATCTGGTTATCGGTGATGGCGACAATCGGTACGTTCTTTTGATGGGCGAACTCAATAACCTCTGTGGTTTCTGGCGCATAAGGGGTAAATGTAAAGGTGACCAATACATCTTTGTCGCTCATCAAACGTGTCATTGGCGATAGCATTCCACCGTTATCATCGACCAAAACCACGTTGTTGTTAGACTTCATCAAGGCATACCAAAAATAGAATGCTGCGGGATAAGCCCGTCGCATCCCCTGGATATAAATGGTTTCAGCCCCTTCCAGTAAGCTAACGGCCCTATCGAGTTTCTGTGGAGACACGGATATTTGCAGGTGCTCCATCGCCTCAATATTTGCCTGACCAAAATCATGGAAAATAGCTGCGGCTGAATCTGGGCCAAACTCAGCTTCGTTTCTTGCTTTACGTACCCGCTCTTTGTAATCGCGTGGACGATTGAAGTAGTGATTGCGAAAGACTGCCTGCATCGAGCTAAACCCTGAGAACCCCATCGCACTGGAAAAACGGCTAAGGGTAGACAAAGGCACATTGGCTTGCTGGGCAATGGTGACCATAGTTTCAACCGCCACCAGCATCGGTTGCGCCATAGCAAAATCTGCCACTTGCTGAAGGCGAGGACTTAAATCATCATATTGCCTAATGATTTGATCCTTCAATGTGTCTAGATCTAAATCTTGGGCGCTTTGTCTCGTGGCGACTCGTTCGGCGACTTCCATATGTTAATGCTCCCCCTCGCTGATACCGACAAGAAAAAAAAGCCCTGCGATTAACAGGGCAACATTTTTACGACAGTGGTTATGACAGCAGCTTGATATTACGAATTGCTTCTTCCTTCACAAATGGCATGGCCTTCTGCATAAAATAAATCCGGTCAAATTTCTCAGGTTCTTCATTCATGAAGCCACGCAAGTTATTGCCCAGCGCTTGGCGCAAGCAGGTACCAATGTTGAATTTCGATACACGGGTACGCTTGAGTTCTTCCATATCTTCATCGCGGATACCACTGGCACCGTGGATAACCAGCGGAATATCAACCATGCTGGCAATCTTGTCCAAGCGGCCAAAATCAATGGTGCATGTAGGCTCAGTCAAACGGTGCACGTTACCTACCGATACAGCGACACAATCCGCACCACTTTCAGTGGCAAAACGCACAGCTTCTTCGGCTTCGGTATAGATAGATTTAATATGGTCACGGCCTTCATCATAAGGTACCGAGCCAATCTCACCTTCTACCGAAGCACCCAATGCATGGGCAACATCGGCCACGGCGCGAGTACGGGCAATGTTCTCTTCAAGCGATAGCTGAGAACCATCAAACATCACGGAGCTAAAGCCGGCTTTCAACGCCTTGAAGACGATCTCTTCTTCGTAGGTATGATCCAAGTGTAAGCACACAGGCACCGAGCTGTTTTTCGCCAATGGCAGCAACATTGCCGCAGCGGTTTCTACCCCGTAGAAATCAGCCACATCTTTGTTACAAGCAAGGATCACGGGTTTGTTAACCGCTTCTGCCGCTTCAACCACTGCACGAGCATCTTCGTAGCCAAACACGTTAAAGCAAGGTACGGCATAATCAGAAGCCGCAGCTTCAGGCAAAAGATCTTTTAAATTAACGAGCATATTGGTAAGCCTCCGTGTTATTTGAACTTAGCGATCATGTCCTTGATGCCAGGGATCGTCTCTACTTGATACTCATGGTGTGGGTCAAAGTGCTGGATCAGCGACTTCTCCGTTTTGCCGACGATAATGGTGAAGTAATACATCTCGTAACCCGGTGCCGCGACACTTGGGTGATAGCCTTTGTCGATAGCAATCACTGAGCCGGTACGCACGTGGTAAACCGGACCAAAGTCATCTTCGTGCTCATACAGGAACTGGGCACCGAAACCAAAATCAGGGTTGAAACGGAACTGGTACACTTCTTCGTACAGTGTCTCTTTGCTACCGTCAGGCTTAACGCGATCTTCATCATGCTTGTGAGGAGGGAAACCAGACCAGCCACCCGCACCAACAGTAAACAACTCGCTGACCAACAGACGACCACGCTTGTCGGCATTAGATTGACCTAGTACGTGTTTGATCTTACGGTGGGTTTTGGTGTCGTCAGAGCCGTACTGCACCATATCGACTTCATCTTCACGGCTACAGAAGGGTTCTAGCGACTCTTCGAACTTACCACCGGCAATCATCACGTCAGCGGTGTCACTCACACACTCAATTTCTGCGGTATAGCCAAGCGGGACATAGACAGATTCAGGATTGCCTTCCCACACAGATTTACGCTGACCGATATTGTCGAATACTTCGGTTCTTTCGCCGTTGGTTACCTTGATTGAACAGGTACCACCAGCCAGTACAATCACTGACTCATAGCCTTCAACAACGTGCTGGTGCTGTTCGCCTTGCGACAGGCGTACTTGGTTGAAATAACACAGCGGTGTGACTTCATCGTTGATGTCGATGATAGGTTGGTTCTTATTATCAAACGGTGGGATATGCTTACCCATGACTCTCTCCTCACTGCCCTGATCATCCTTTCAACCAGTACAGCCTTGTAATTATATGGTTCTGCTATTTAGGCCTGATATCAGGGCCTGTTGACTTAAGCTTTGGGGAATAAAAAAGCCGGGTCTCGATGGTGTGTACTGACGGAAGACTGAAGATCCATGCAGTACTGACCCGGCTGACCAAAATAACCAGTAACTCAATGCTTACCGCACCAGTTACAGGCTTTGTTCTCTGGTCTCAATAAAATCGAATAATTGTTCTTTGGTCGGCATCGCTTCAGTACAGCTGTTACCGCTGACGTTAATCGCCGCTGCTGCTGAACCATGCTTGACGCCGTCTTCCAGTTCGCCACCGTTAACCAGTGTCCAAATCAGGCCGCCTGCAAATGAATCGCCAGAGCCAAATGGCTTCTGCACGTCCACGCGGAATATACCCTGCTGGAATTTATGACCGTCTCGACAGTACACTTTGGAACCAAACTCACCGGCTTTAACCACCACCACCTGGGTGTTTGCGCGAAGGAAGCGGTCAGCCGTTGCATCATCGTCGGTGTTACCCGGTGCCAGCACGGTTTCCATCATGTCGAACTCTTCACGGTTACCGATCACGATGTCGGATAGACCCGCGGCGATACCGTAGTAAATTGATGCGTCAACGTCGGTGCGCCATGAATACGGACGGTAATCAACATCCAGAACCACTAACGTGTTGCTGCGGCGTGCATGCTCCATCGCGATAAGCGTTGCTTCACGGCTCGGGCTTTCTGAAAGCGCCGTACCGGTTACCACCAATACTTTCGAGCTTGCGATGTACTCTGGGTCGACCTGCTCTGGCTTAATGGTCAGATCAGAGGCCTTGTTGCGGTAAATCAATACCGTGCAGTCGCTTGGCTTCATCTCGGTAAACGCCACTGACGTACGCGAGCCTGAATTGTCTGTCATCATGCCGTCAAGGTTGATCCCCTGACCTGACATGTACTGCTTCACATAGCCGCCGAATGCATCATCAGCGACACAACCGATAAACCCTA
>NZ_JANEYT010000114.1 GCF_024357955.1 Photobacterium pectinilyticum | reverse complement strand
CGACCTCTAAGCTATACGCTATGAAACAGGAATCCCCCTCCGAAGTGCCGAAGGCCGTAGGTGGGGGAGGATGTCAAAGCCTTATTAGACAATAATTCGCCATGCTTACTTACTGTGGCAAACCTGGACAACGTTTTTAGCTAAATCGTTACCAATAATGCTCTTATCCATAATGAAACCCTCTCAGCGAAATATCCTTATCACAACGTCTAGTCTAGTGGTTGTGAAGGGCAGGTATCGATGACTCTCTCCGCACCTTAGCCGTTATCACCCTACTTTGTATATATACTCCACATAACCCCTTGCAAAGCCAAGAGCTTCTTTGCCCCTTCCCCACCGTCGAACTGTCGGGTTTCGCCTTTCTTCTTTTTTCTTTTTTTTTCTGTTTTTTTCTTCTTTTTTCTTGCCCTTGTTCGGGGGTCTATCAATGGGTTCTGTTGCGGTGGCAGGGGAGTTATTGGTGTTATTTGGTTCCGTGGCACGGCTGTTTATCTGTGGTATAATTGTGCGGTATATATACGATGTGAGGGTGATATGGACAAGGATAGCCCAACCGATGAGGCGGTCGTGACCTATGGCGATGTCCGCCAGTGTTGCGATCAATCTCTCCTTATGATCAACCAGCTCTACGGCCTGCTTGCCTCCACCGAGCTGGTGGACGCCAAACTCTGGCAGGTGCCCCCTACCGACCGGGAGCCGCAGGATAGCATTGAATCCGTGACACCGGTAGCCGTTGAGTGCCGCGATAAATTTGACCTGCTTGATATTATGCGCGCGCACTGGTTGCCCCAGCATGTCAGTGGCGATAACCCCAAGCTCCGTGCCCCGCGTTTGGTTGGGTGGTACCACGTCGATGGTGACCCTGTCCTGCTTACGCGTATTGCCCGCCACCGCGCAGAACTCAATGCCAATAAGCAAAAGCTACTGAGGCTGACCAAGCGGCTCTATCCTATCAAGCACGAGCGTGAGCGCTTTTTGGAAACCGACAGCTTGTTCAAACCGCTTATCATGCATTCGGTACACCGCCAGTTGCCGGCTTACCGAGAAGATCCGCTGGCCATCGCGAAACGCTGCAGCTTTTCGTGGTCTAGCCACCAGCAAAAGCCCACCGCCTTTGCCAGCAACAAGGAATGCTTGGATTGGCTCGGCCGCTATTACGGTGACCATGCCAACTACAAGCACTGGCAAGAGCAGATCAACGATACCCGCACCCACGGGCTGCAATGGGTACACCACCAGCCGGTGCCTGTGCACCCTGTCCAGAGTATTACCTGGCTATGCCCTTCGCTTGCCGAACTCACGGTTAGGCGGCACAACAAATGCCATACGCCACTACTTGTACTCGGCAGCACACCGTTTAAATCCAGACCTTTATTGCCTTACTCACTGGCAGATCAAAAGAACGGTAGCAAAGGGGTGTCGGCACTTGTCCCTGTGATCAGGGATATCCGCCTCTCATTGCGTGAGCCACCGAAGGAGGCAAATAATGGCGATTGATTTACCTCGCGCGCCTAAAAGGTATTTCACGACGCACAGCTGCTTGCAGCTCAATACCCAGTTCAACCGCAATGGGATCATGACATTAGGGATCGAGCTTATGCCCATGGCTGGCGGCCGGATGGATGTCAGCCGTAAGCTTATCTGGCAGTGCTCGATAGCCGAGCTCTGGCAGATAGCCCGCGTGCTCTTCAAAGCACAGCCCGAAGCGCACTTTAGCTACCATGGCACCGACAACAACAAGTCTTTGAAGGTCGCCAACAGCGACAAGGGTGCCGGTGGTTTTGCGTTCATGCTTCGTAAAGGTCGCGAAGTGAAATATTATCAGATCTGCACTGAGATGGCGCGGATTGAGGTGCAGGCATATATCGCTTATATCCTTGAAAAAAATGAGCAAATGAGCTTTGAGCAAGTCCTGCTTATGTGCAAACATGGTGGTTAGCGAAAAACGTTTGGCATCGAGACTGGCCTGTTATCCAGATTAACGACAAGCATACACATAAGCATGCACTATGCCCCATAGGCGATGGTGGCATCAAATAGGATGGAATCAATGCAGCTTGCGGAAAATGACCACCAACCTGTCTTTTACCTTGATGAATACTCCTACCTTGAATATTGGCCTCATCGCCTCGCATCAGCTATTCGGGAGAATAGCGATCGGGAGCATGATGAAGATTATGCGTTCCAGCTATTGAAAAAGGCGATGAATACTTCGCTGGCGGCATGGGATCTTGACCGCTCTCTTCACCGCAGCCCACTGAGCGCCACCGATATCGAACGCATGGTTGAGTCGCTGCAGGGTGCGATGATCTTCAGCCAGCACCAGAATGTGGATGTGAGCTGGTTCAGGGAGTCTTTAGAATCGATAGCCGAAGAGCGGGCGATGACGATCAAAAGCCGGTTTATTCTCTACCGTGTTGAAGCAACGTTTGTTGAAGAAGATGAGTCGGTTGAACCGATGTCGTATTTTGAACCTGAATGCGACGAGCCCGAACTTTATCTTGTCGATCAGCTCAACGGTGAGGCTTGGCATATCTTGCCCGACTTGTTCCCTGGCTATGGGTGGGGCTACAACGCACTTCCGCAGTTTTCGGTCTCCCCGCTTTATGTCCATGCTAAACATCGTGGATTACGCAGCCAAGAACTTCAGCTCGCATGATGGAGGGACACTACGTTACCGATGACTCGAAACTTGAGCAACAATACTATAACGCTGTGGTAATGATGTATTACAGTTGCTACCTGCTTGATTAAGTGGATTGAGGGTAGCCATTTTGGCTGCCTTCTTCGGACCACTATTTGTCCTGGCGAACTTCTTTGACACGTCTAGTGAACTACTCGCCAACTAAAGTAGCGAGCTTCACTATCAACGAGTGAACGGCTGGTTTTATGCGCAAAATCGTTGCGTATATTTGCCTTTTTGGCGTGATAATCAGCTACGCGATTTTTAGTGCGCTGGCGACGGTTCGAGCCTTTTTGCTGGCGAGCCATTCTACGCTGTAACCGCCTAATATAATGCTCAGACTTCGCCATTTTCTTTTTCTGCGCGTCAGAAAAATCAAAGGTAGCCTCACCGGAGTGAACCGGAATTGTCACACCTCGGTCAATTCCGATCGTGTATTTCTCTAAGTACTCTCTAGTGACACCTTTCAGGAACTCTAAATGCTCTTCATTTGTGGATATACCCGTCAGCACGGAGCTGGACAAAAGCTTCTTAGAGTAATCACATAAATTAGGAAAACACGGATAACTTTTAGTATCAGAAAGTCACTTCGTGAAGTGTCCAGTCCCGCTGGTGCAGATCATGTGACCAAATTCCACATATTTGGTCACACGTATTAGTACTATAACTATGATGCACTACGCTATTCAATTGGAATACACTGCAGGGTTACTTCAAAAACAACTTTAAGGGACGTGCTATGTATAATCGAAAAAAGGGTTGGCCTTTAGCAGTTGCACTGATGGCGATATGTGCCTCGGGACTTCACGCCGAGATGATTGCTCCAGATCTAACCGGGGAGGCATTGCTAGATAAACTGCGCCAGGAATACAAACCACAGAATACCCTTGACTATCGCAATGCTCGCAAAGCAATGTTTTCGGAAGTTGACAATGAAAACGGCGAAGTGCGACTTATATATACTGGCGAATATTATCCGACTACGACCATTCCCGACCATAACATCGTCAATACAGAGCACACATGGCCACAATCCAAATTCAAAGGGTCCCGAGACGGCTCTATGATGAAATCAGATCTGCATCATCTCTATCCAACTTTCAGCAAGGTTAATTCAGAGCGCGGCAGCAAACCTTTTGCAGAAATCCCTGACAAGAAAACTCAAAAGTGGTGGGTGAATGATAAAGCCGTGAATGGTATCCCAACTCAAAACATCGACTCCTACAGTGAATCCACCAATGAGGAATTTGAACCTCGTGAAGACCATAAAGGCAACGTCGCTCGAGCAATGGCATACCTCTACACTGTCTATGACCTTCCTTCAGGCAGTAAACGCTGGTTTGAAAATCAACTCAACACCTTATACCAGTGGCATCTACTCGATCCCGTTGACACGAAAGAGCTCAAACGCACACAGGCAATTGCCGATATACAGGGAACGGTGAATCCCTACGTTGTTGATGATACATTGTTTAGCCGTGCCTTAATTAGCGAAACTTCCAATTTACCATCGCCGACCCTAAGTGAAACAATCGAAGTATGGGATGGAAGAAACAAGCTCAAAATCACCACTTGGAACCTTGAACACATGATGAGCCGAGAACGTTTTCTCCAATGGGCTGCGTTCTGTGGTCGGGATGACGTGAACTGGGATGACAATGTTGCTATTGCCAAAGGAAAGCCGCGTCATCTGACTTATTGCAACGCTCATAGTGGTTTGAATTGGCCAGCAAATGACAAACAGCAATCTCTACCACTCAGATCCATTGAAGCCTTCGAACAGAAAATTTCTGCCTTGAAAGAACGAGCTATCGAACTGGATTCTGATGTATACGCTTTTCAAGAAGTCAGCGATGCAAAGGCTATAGAAAGCATCCTGCCTCAAGGTGAGTATATCGTGATGTTTGAATCTGCTGATGGCGTACCTATGCAAGTGGGCTATGCAGTGCGCAAATCTCTGGCTAAACATGCCTCCTATCAGGTGGTGGACACTGTATCGGTTTGCAAGAAAGAAGATAGAATCAATATTCAAGACCCCGCTAGCTGCAAACCTTCAAGCTATCGTACTCGGCCAGGGCTTGAGTTGAGCTTAAATGTGAATGGAGAAGTGGCGAAAATGCTTAACGTGCATCTCAAGTCCAGTTGCCGTTCAGATCCTGTCAGCCAGCCGAAAGCCGGCGCATCTCAGCGAAAGATTGAGGGGTGTCAAATGTTACGAGACCAGGTACCGGCATTGGAGGATTGGGTTGACCAACGTGCGAGTAAGGGAGAGATGTTCATCTTGCTGGGAGACTTCAACAGAGACTTTGTAAAAGAGTTCCGTGACAAGATACCAGCACGTTTAGATGGCTCTAAATCGTCGGATTCTATCTTGCCAGATACCCAAATCGGTGCTGTGTTTCAAGAGCTAAACGATAATTCACCTGAAGGTGCAAAGCTACATTTGGAATGGCAAAAAATAGATGGAGAGTACAAATACGACTGTCCTTCCAAAGAGGGATATGCTGAAAAAGCGTATTCCTGTCACCGCGGTATCGATCACATTATTGTGGGCGATAGCCTCTTCAAGTCACTGGCTGACTCGCCGGATAAGATATATGCCAAAGGCGCTGATTACGGTCGAGCTGCGTACTGTGGCGACAACGCCAGGCCATCTGATCATTGTCCCGTAACTGTGGAATTGTCGATGCCAAATGTGATTAGTGAATAATGATTTCATCTACTTAATGCTCCATGCTCATGTCCCTTATTTGACAAGTGGCGGGGCATGAACGTGCCAAAAGTTATTACAGAACTGAGCTAGCCTTGCTAGCTCGAAGTTGGACAAAATCTTGTCAGTGCTTCTTCTAAACTAGCAGTATATGGATTACCGAGGGTATTGCAAACCTCTAATCTGGTGGCCAAATTTACTCATCCACTACAGTTAACCTGCAATGAGTTTGGCTATACTCAATAGCCACGATTAGACCACTTAATCTCACTGGCGAGATGCTACATCGGAATGACTGTTAGAATATTTCCGCCGGCGTAACGCGGCGGCCAGATGTTCCGATACCCCACCATCGGAATGACTGTTAGAATGGCGTTTAATTGATGCCGCTGAGGCCCACAGTTCCGATACCCCACCATCGGAATGACTGTTAGAATCCCACCGCCTGGATGGCAGTCATCAACATAGTTCCGATACCCCACCATCGGAATGACTGTTAGAATAAATGAGGCACACGAACTCGACTCTCCAACGTTCCGATACCCCACCATCGGAATGACTGTTAGAATAAGCGGGATCACTGCAGTCATAACAGAAATGTTCCGATACCCCACCATCGGAATGACTGTTAGAATATACCCCCGAGCAAGTCGATAGAGTCATGAGTTCCGATACCCCACCATCGGAATGACTGTTAGAATTGGGTTACAGCAATGGTGCCCATGGCCTACGTTCCGATACCCCACCATCGGAATGACTGTTAGAATGTTGCCCCCTGTCACCAAGCCGCCGATCACGTTCCGATACCCCACCATCGGAATGACTGTTAGAATGCCTTATCAATAGTCTCGACAATATTAGAGGTTCCGATACCCCACCATCGGAATGACTGTTAGAATACGTGGGAAGCACTGATCAGGTTATTGGGTGTTCCGATACCCCACCATCGGAATGACTGTTAGAATAAATAATAAGCGCTTTCACCGATATGTTCAGTTCCGATACCCCACCATCGGAATGACTGTTAGAATCGATGGAGCTTGTGTTATACATAATGCATAGTTCCGATACCCCACCATCGGAATGACTGTTAGAATAAATAATAAGCGCTTTCACCGATATGTTCAGTTCCGATACCCCACCATCGGAATGACTGTTAGAATAGAGAGATCACTGCCGAGCCCTGGAGCCGTGTTCCGATACCCCACCATCGGAATGACTGTTAGAATAGCACCGCACCAATCATCTGAGTTGGTGAGGTTTTTCCTTACAGCAAAAGGAACTGCTCTGGCGCATCTTGCGGCTTTGGCGTTTTAGCTTCACCATAAAATACATCGATCATTCCAAATTGTTTGTCAGTAAGATAAATAAAGGCTACTTTTGCGTCTTCAGGGATCACCTGCTCAATACGTTTACGCTCAGCATAAGCTGACTCCCTTGTAGCGAAATGCTTTGCATATAGTGAGTTCTGCCACTGTAAAAAATTACGCTTCAGCAAATAATTATGAAACACTTGGTAACCATGACGCCGCTCTGAATTTGTCATTGGGCAGTCGTACACTACAAATATCCACATAGCTCGCCATCCGCTGCTAGTCATAACTTAGTACCTAGGTATAGGGTAGAGTTAGCCAACTTGCTGCTGCTTTGCTTGGTCGATCTAGTATTCGACCTAATGATGAACAAGTGGCGTCAGCAGCCGTTGCAAGTCTAAATTGTTTTTGCCCTACCTGCAGCGGCTTGTAAATATCCGCCAGCATGGCTTTCTTACTAGTAGGGCTAATCTCACGTTCACAAAGTAACAAGTTTTGAGCTACTGCACGATCAACTACAAAACGGAATGGTTCCATTAAATCATCGACCAAGCACATTGGGTTTTCCTGATTCGCGTGATGTAAACCCCATTCAAGGGCGATAGCACGCCCACATAACCACTTAGCAAGCAGGCTTCTGATGATGGCATAACCAAAATTAAGGTGTTGATTGACTGGTTCGCTGCTATCACGCTTATGACGACGAAATTTTTTTCCAAACAGTGCAGACCAGTATATTCGAGCCGCTTGTGCTTCAATGTGAGTCGAATCGCCGGGTGTTACTTTCAGTATCATCGTAGCTAGCGGTTTCGCTTCTCTGATATTGCTAAGCTTTAAGGTTTCAGCTTGTGAACGAATTTTTGCCTTTACTATTCGTTGCCATAGCCGTGCTCCCAATGGGGATTCTGACAAGGTTAGCAAATTACGTAGTCGCTTTTTATAGTTATGTCTGGAGTTGGGTGGATGCCAATGAGCGAAGGGTAATTGCTGCTTGTCTAAAAAGGTGACAGTTGCTTTGCTTTCAGCCAGTGCTGCCAGCGCACTAGCAGTAATTGTGCTGGTATAGTGCAGTATCAAGCAATCTATGTCCTCTGGTAATACCCGCGCAACAATTTGGCGATATTGCTCGAAGATTATGCAGCTATCCTTTAAGTGTATATAGGTGGGCTGCTCAATGATAATCACCTGATTATGACTCATTTTCGAACCAGATCCTTAAACCTTGTTTTGCCAACTTTCACAGGTGCAGACCGGGTTCCTTTACATTGTTTCAATTCTTCCATGCATGCTGCCTCTACAGTATCAACAATGAGCATGTTGTTATCAAATGCTGATAGCTGGTGCACCAGCATATCTCGACCATCGAAAGTAACCGTATCTCCAATGAACACACAGCGATCATGAGGTGGTGTCTTCATAGAGTGATATTCAATACAAGTAAGAACTTTGCTCTGGTTTATGTCATCGTTATCGAAAAGTAGGCATGCATTTTTGTCGACTTGCCAAGCATGTTTATGCCACTGGTCATTTTGTTTGGTTTGGATAATGTAAGCACTGGCGGCTTTAGCCTTATATGCACCCGTCATACGATAGCATTGTGCATGCTTAATCAGATTTTGATTTTCATAGCTCGTGTCAACGACACCATACTGACTGTTTTCAGCTGCCCCTTCGACAGTAAACAAAGAAGATATTTGTGCTTTGGTGAGCCCTACAGGCAATCTTGTCTCAGCATCTAGAGGGTATTTCAGTTGGCGACAGCGTGAAGCGATATGTTGATAAAACAACTCACGGGTGCGTTCTGAAACTATTATTTCTAGTTTTTTTTCTAGGTCCTGAATATTCTTCGCGTCAGCAAAAAATCGTACTGGTTTGCGACGAGCAAGGTAATCCCCCACAACGGCACAAGGCTCTTCCTTAAAAAATTCTTTTGGTGGATTTTTATCAGGCGTATGATGCAGATTGCTGCCTATCACGAGCTCCTCCGCATCAGCGAGAAAGCTGCTATAGGGTAGCCCAGGTTTAAAGGCCTTCTTAAACAGTGTCGCTTTGCGGTAAGCCTGATATAGACTAGGTGAACTTAGAGCTACAACTAGTGCGTCAATTGCATGGTGCCGGTGATCGACACGTTTATCTATCCGAAGGATCTTACTTTCATTTCCATCATGGTTGAATCGTTGACTGGATCGCAAGCGCTGTTTTGCTTTAAGGTGATCCTCAAACTCATCATTAGTAATAAGTGCATTCACATTATTACCGCTTTTGTCGGTAATGACTTTCCAAACTGCTCGTCCTTCAGAGATGCGCACCTTGGGAATTACGTCACCCAGCCCCCAGGCATTACGTAATTTATTGGTGAGGCTGCCTTTAGTGAAAAACAGTTGTATTTTACTGGGACGAAGCCATTGGTTGAGGGCTCTTGCTATCCAACCTGTCGCCTGCATTTGAGCCTTGGCCCAAGTAACACTGTCATCATGCACTTCTGGGCGAACCGAGTCACCTAAAGGCTCAAATGCAAGTAGGTATGCTTTATGTTTACTATACCAACTTCCAGTGTTAGCCCGAAAATGCTTGACCATGTCCTGGAGTGCTTTCATTCGTTGAGCATCAGAGGCAAAAGCTGTCATAGGCCACCGGTCACCTTTGAGTTGATTACAATCACGGTGAGCGAGTACCAGCTCATGCATTTGCAAACCAATACCAGTTTCACGTTTTGATTGGATATGTTCAAAGTTGGTTTGGCTGCCATTTAGTGCCTCTTCAAACGATATTGGCCGAGGGCAGTATGGGCAGTTAAAACGCTGTTCTTGCCATAATTTGAAACGTTTGATGTTTCTTGGGCTAGCCTGTTCGTTTCTTTCTATCAATGCTAGTCCAGCTGCATTATTTAGCCTTTCATTCGCTTGCTGGCGTTGCTCCCATTCGGTGCGTTGTGCCGGGCTGAAACTAAGTTCTCGAACGGTTTCTATTATGATGCGCTTCGGTTGACCAAACTGGGCTAGCATAGATCTAACGACATATCCAGTTTGTCTCAGCGCTCGGTCTACAACCGGGTTTCCAGTGCGGACAGGTAGCGGATAATCTTTCCATGTAGACCATTTCGTTTTACTTTGTTCAATTAACTCCTCCACATAACGCAGTAAATCGTTGTGGTCTTGTTGTTTTATTGCCTTTAGCTCTTGCCAATGCTCTTCGATCTCTTGTTGCTCAACTCCCTCGCTGCATTCGAATAACTGGTATTTCAGATAGGCTTCAGCATTGCGCTCTGGCTCATCAGGATATATGAGTAGGTAATTTGTGAGGCTAGAGAGCATTTTTGTACAGTAGGAGCCTCGACCACTTTCAAGCCCGCAGTTACGCAAAGTCGGGTTGGGTATCACAGCTATCAGCTGCAAGACAAAGTCCAGTAACCCTTGCCATTCTAAATGATCCTTATAATCTAATTTTGCATAAGGCTTCGTCTTACTGAGATAATCCCTAACATTTGTAGCGTTGTCTGCTAATTGGTGGAATGTATCGTCAGATAGCAAGCGAAGCACTCGGTTCATATTGTTTTGGCTTAAGTGTTGCCATTGAGTTAGCAATCCGAGTTTGTCTAATGCTTTTAGCGTGGTATCGCCAATGCAGGCGCTTGTTTTACTGCGCTCATGGGAGAAATGACACCCATTAAAAGCTTCGCTTAGCCCTCTTTGGTCGAGGTGCTGTCGTATTTCCGCGTAAGTGATTTTACCTGATTCGGACAAAGCTTCCGGCGTTTGGAGTAACTGAATGATGGCATCACGCTGCATAGCTGTGAGCTTGACCTTGTTTTTACCATCAACCCAACGTAAATCTATGGCTGTTTTACATATTCGATAAGCCTGGTATTCGGGTGACGCAACCAGTGCCCTTTGGTGCCGTGCATCAATGCCGCATTGCCCAACAAGTTGTTCCGTTGGTTGAAGTGGATTCTGAAAAAAAAGATGTTCTACCAGAGGTTTAGTTAACCCATTCAACTGGGGATAATGACGGCACTGCACAGCCATTATCTGCCTTACCTCATCCTCATATTGCTCGCGAAGTGCTGAAAGGCCATGCTTCACCAAAAGAGTAGAGCAACCTTGTTTATTAAAATGATAAAGAAGTTGTCCGATAGTCGGATTAGAGATTTCTAAATCGTCCAGATGAGTTTGCAAGGCCTGATTTTGTTTACTTACAACTCCATCTGCATTGCTTAATGTCCCTTTGTACCCACGGTGTTTAGCGATACGTAGTAGGACAACACCTAGCTCTGATAATGAGACCTTCTCTTCTGCTGCCATGGCACGAAGTTTTGGTGTGCAACATACTGCGGCCATATCGGTGCTGGTAGTGATATTATTCGCCTCTAGCCATTTCACTAATGAGAGTTTGCGGTAAGCACGGCGATCAATCTGCCGACGTTGCTGCCCATGTTGTCGTCTCGTTGCAGTTTTACTTATAAAGCCTGACTTTTCATGGGTATAAGGTGGGCTGAATATTTGCGTACGATCACCTAGAATCCCTACCGGGTTCATGCCCTCGTCAACCGCAACTGCAACTGCAGAGCAAGAAGTCGTACCAATATCAAGACCTAACACATAATCAGTCAAAAAAATTTCTCCAAGTCAATTGAAGGTAAATTGTCAGCGCTCACCAGGTGCGATAGTGTACTATTAGATTATTGACGAAAGTCAGCTATATTGTAGTTATTGATAAAATTGTTAGCAGTTATTCCGATGGTGGGGACTATCGGCAATTAGTTGATAGCAAAAAATAAAACTTCTTTGGAAGTTTTTAAGGGTGTGCACCTCGGTACACGCCCTTTTTTAGTGCTTTGCTATGAATCATAAACCACTAATATTCAGTAATTTTTCTTACATCTCAACATATGCAGAACGTAAAGTTATAAATATATTGTTACTTTCAATTTTCATAGTACTGGGTGGGGGTAAATATAACTTTTGAAACGGTTCAGCCTTGGCTTATAACAAATAAGAATAGCTGTCGCACATCCGACAGCTTAATTTAGAGTTGAACGACCCGAGTTTGTTCTCTTTATTATGTAAATTGCGCTTTGTATTGGGTAGGGCCTTCTAATCAGTGGTTATTGAGGGATGAGAATGCCCTTGCTTGATGCCCCTGTTATGTCACACTTTCCTTTAATTCGTTTAGCATCACTGGGGATATGCTAAAGCCTGAGCTTTCTACGGCCTTGTCTACAATCGCTCTTAAGATCTCAAGTTTTCACAGCAAGTTAACTTCCTTTTGTTAAAAAGGAATTGTTGAGCCTTTCCCAGTAAAATCAAAATTTTGTAATAGTGACTCCAACCTTTATAGATCATCTGTATTGTTGAGTCGTAGGTAAGGTTATAAGTTTTGTAAAAGTGAGTTATTTCGATGTTAGCTTTGGGAAACTCACTGTAGTCAACGAAAGAGTTATCTGTACGACCTTCATCTCTTCCCTTCCAAAGCCTGCCTTCATACACCATTCGGTAAAACTTTATCAATTAGTAGTGAGTAGGAATCGTCTTTTGCTCTCAAGTATGCCGCTACGCAATCTACTTGTTAAGCTTCCTCTCCAGTTCTTGGAATGGTTTCTGGGGCTAACTTTTTATTTAGTACATCGAGTACAATTGAATGTAAGCGGGTAATTCTACCCACCTAGCTATTGAAGGGCCCTTTGCTATAGGGCAGCAGATCGCTGATATCACAGCC
>NZ_JANEYT010000113.1 GCF_024357955.1 Photobacterium pectinilyticum | reverse complement strand
TGGACAACGTATCACCATTTCCAGGAGGCGGTCATGGAGTTATCAAAATGTAGCACTATTAGGATCAGCTATTTAGTCTCCAATAGTGTAAGTTTGATAGTAGAGGCATGTATTCAACATCATGGGTTCATCTTTATATCGCAACGTATAGGAAACTTGTTTGTACAAAAGAAGCTACTTAAACATGTTCTGCATACATACGCGCCAAAGTTGAACCTTTCATGGATTGTACATCCTCCCCGGCAGTACTTATCTACCACAGGCAATGAATTTCTGAATTTTGTGCTAGAAAGGATTGATCGCCTCAAATATAGAGACTCCGACGCCTTAAATGTTCTACGTGTTCCTTTCAACCCATTACTCGATGACACTTAACACACCAATAACACATAAAACCAACACCCACAAAACACAGGACAGCACAAAGAATAACAAAACAAACACAGCAATAACCGCACTTGCTATATTTATCAACGGCATCGCTCCCGGGGAATTTCCCCGTCTTTTTGACACGCAGACACAACACTACAAAACAAACTACTCACACAAAACACCTAAAACCATAATAAATTTAACCATGAGTCAAACAAATTCATTTTCCGTGTTAATGACCGTTAAAAACCCCGCCAAAACTTGATCTAGACCTCGAAATTTCTTCGCTTTCCCTTTGAATAATCAGCAAGGTAGATCTACGATTAGCGCCTAAATGGAAAATCACACGATAGCCCATTTTTTAACTACCAACGAAACAGAGTCTATTGCATGAATAACGATAAACGCCCTCTCTATATCCCTTACGCAGGCCCTGCGTTACTTGAAACTCCTCTGCTAAACAAAGGTAGTGCATTCTCTGTCGAAGAGCGCATGTTCTTCAACCTGGAAGGTTTGCTTCCAGAAGCTATCGAGACCATTGAAGAACAAACTGAGCGTGCTTATCAGCAGTTTTTGAAATTCGAAAACGACATGGATAAGCACATCTACTTGCGCAACATCCAAGATACTAACGAAACCCTATTCTATCGTTTGGTTGAAAACCACATTACCGAGATGATGCCTATCATCTATACCCCTACTGTGGGGGCGGCGTGTGAAGATTTCTCAAATATCTACCGTCGTGGCCGTGGTCTTTTCATCTCTTACCCTAACCGTGACCGCATTGAAGACATGCTAAACAATGCATCACGTCACAACGTAAAAGTTATTGTTGTAACTGACGGTGAACGTATTCTTGGTTTGGGCGACCAAGGTATCGGTGGTATGGGTATTCCAATCGGTAAATTGTCGCTGTACACCGCATGTGGCGGTATCAGCCCGGCATATACCTTACCTGTTGTTCTTGATGTTGGTACGAACAACCCTCAGCGTCTGTCTGATCCTATGTACATGGGGTGGCGTCATCCACGTATCTCTGGTCAGGAATACGACAACTTTGTTGATGAATTCATCCAAGCGGTTAAACAACGTTGGCCTGATGCTCTAATTCAGTTCGAAGATTTCGCACAGAAAAACGCAATGCCTCTTCTTGAGCGCTATAAAGATAAAGTGTGCTGTTTCAACGATGATATTCAAGGTACCGCGGCAGTCACCGTGGGTTCACTATTAGCAGCGTGTAAAGCTGCAGGCAGCAAACTGTCTGAGCAACGTATCACTTTCCTAGGTGCTGGCTCTGCAGGTTGTGGTATCGCTGAAGCAATTATTGCCCAGATGGTGTCAGAGGGTATTTCTGATCAACAGGCACGCAGCCAAGTATTCATGGTTGACCGTTGGGGTCTGCTTGTTGATGACATGCCAAACCTGATTAACTTCCAACAGAAACTGGTTCAGTCACGCAAGTCTATCAACGAATGGGATACAGAAGATAACAATATCTCCCTTCTTGATGTCATGCGCAATGCCAAACCAACAATTTTGATCGGTGTATCTGGCGTACCGGGCCTATTCAGTGAAGAAGTAATCCGTGAAATGCACGCACACTGCGAGCGCCCGATCATCTTCCCACTGTCTAATCCAACCAGCCGTGTGGAAGCAACACCAGCTGATATCATCCGCTGGACAGACGGTAAAGCACTGGTTGCAACCGGCTCTCCGTTCGAACCTGTTGTTCACAACGGCAAGATATACCCAATTGCTCAGTGTAATAACAGCTATATCTTCCCTGGTATTGGCTTAGGTGTTTTGGCTGTTGGCGCACGTCGTGTAACAGATGAAATGCTAATGGAAAGCAGCCGCGCATTGGCTGAATGCTCTCCACTTGGCATCAAAGGTGAAGGCGCACTGCTTCCTCCGCTAGAAGATATCCAAGATGTTTCCCGTTACATTGCTTTTGCTGTCGCCAAAAAAGCGGTAGAGCAGCGTAAAGCACCGAAGAATACTGATGAGCGTATTAAAGAAAAGATCAACGATAACTTCTGGGAATCAGAATACCGTCGTTACAAGCGTACTTCTTTCTAATATACCGGCTCATATGTAACGTACTAAATAAGAAGACCCGCCACTTGGCGGGTCTTCCTTTCAAGGCTGGCCATGGTTTCAGTTAAACTCTCGTGCTTCCGTGTACAATCTTTCGAGAATTTGCAAACTTACCTTCCAGCAATATTTTCAAATTTAGTGTTTCCTCTAAAAAACTCATCAAGTTGGTACTCAATATATAAGAGTGCACTTACTATATTCAGGTGACTTGGCTATTACCCAGTCGCTATCTGTATTCTTAAATGAGGTATTGGAAACAGTATGCAGAATCTGCCGATTTGCTCTCAATGTGGCCAAGATGAAGAATTTCTGGTTTCTGAAACTGGGGCTTATATATGTATTTGTGGTCACCGATTCGAGTTGATAACACTCGATAGTCATAACGATAAAATCAAGTGCTCTACCTACCGAAAAGCTCGCCATGCGGCTTATCATGAATCACATCAGCAAGACTCTCTCAACAAACCGCTTCATTAAGCCATCCCGCTCTAGATGGTTTGACAGGTTAAAACCGCTTCTAATAAGCGGTTTTTAATTAACTAAATAATGAAAAAATATTCATCACTCCATTCAATACCCTTTACAGTCATTCTCAAATGTTAATAATAATTGAAATCCACTCAACACTTCATGGTTAAATATTCTGTTTAAAATGGTTAATGCAGAGTAAAAAGTAAAAATTCCATCAATTATACACCGTCCATTAAGCATCAGTAAGAAAGCCAGGCGCAGCAACATAAGTAATTGATAATAAATAATATATTTTACAGCATAAAACACTGCAAATATGTTTTGCATACTTTCCATTCTAAATGTGTGATATTGATCACACTGATTTAGGCGAATTTCGTGCTAACTTACGGCCCCGTCTA
Organism: Photobacterium pectinilyticum; assembly: GCF_024357955.1. Taxonomy (GTDB): domain Bacteria; phylum Pseudomonadota; class Gammaproteobacteria; order Enterobacterales; family Vibrionaceae; genus Photobacterium; species Photobacterium pectinilyticum. The sequence goes on along the minus strand of NZ_JANEYT010000113.1, from coordinate 9,115 downwards.
AAGATGAAACACCTGATTCTATGTTTCACAATTGTAACTTCAACAAGTTACACATAGCTGGGTTCGACCAGCAAATAACAAATATAAATTCAGAATCATATTCATGAATTGTCATGTAAATGGACGTTTCAATTTGCTCAACCAATTACTAATTGGTTGAGTGTCATATACAGGAAATTAGTATGAGTGTTACAAACGAAACTTGGTTGACTTCGCTGAACGATGGTTTGGAAACTGTCATTGGCGCAATTAACGGTGTACTTTGGGGCCAACTTCTTGTTTACCTACTGGTAGCAGTCGGTATTTACTTCACTTTACGCCTCGGCTTTATCCAAATTCGCCAATTCCGCCATTCTATTGATGTCCTAAAAAGCGGTAAAGATGTTGATAACGGTATCAGCTCTTACCAGGTGTTCTGTACATCAATGGCAGCCCGTGTAGGTACAGGTAACATGGCAGGTGTTGCAGTTGCACTGACTGTTGGTGGCCCTGGTGCTATCTTTTGGATGTGGGTGATTGCACTATTCGGTATGTCTACTGCTTTTATCGAATCAACACTGGCGCAGATCTACAAAACCAAAGATGTTGATGGTCAATACCGTGGTGGTCCAGCCTACTACATGGAAAAAGGCCTAGGCATGCGTTGGATGGGTTCACTATTCTCTGTGTTCCTAATCATTGCATTTGGCCTAGTGTTCAACGCTGTACAGGCAAACACAATTACAGACGCACTAAGCCACTCTTTTGGCTTTGACGAAACCATTATGGGTGTTGTGATTGTTGCGTGCTCTGCGTTCTTCATCATGGGCGGCCTTCGTAAGATTGCAGTAGCGTCTGCGAAGATTGTTCCAGTCATGGCAATCGGCTACCTTGCTATCGCAATGGTCATCGTAATCATGAACATCACAGAGCTGCCTGCAGTGCTTGCGCTTATTGTTAAGAGTGCATTTGGTTGGCAGGAAGCAGCAGCAGGTGGTGTTGCTTATACGATTGCTCAAGCAATGCAAAGTGGTATCGCACGTGGTCTCTTCTCTAACGAAGCGGGTATGGGTTCTGCAGCTAACGTTGCAGCAAGTGCAACGCCTAACCCGAACCACCCTGCATCACAGGGTTTTGTTCAGATGCTAGGTGTATTTGTTGATACTATCGTTATCTGTTCAGCGTCTGCCGCTATGATCATGCTAAGTGGCGTGATGGATCAGCCAAACGCAGCAACAGGTATCAGCCTACTTCAGCAAGCGCTAACAAGCGAACTAGGTGGCTGGACAACATACTTCATGGCTGCAGCGATTCTACTGTTCTGTTTCTCGTCTATCATTGCGAACTACAGCTACGCTGAAACCAACGTAATGTTCCTGAACGGTAACACTAAGAAAGGCCTATTTGCCTTCCGTCTATGTGTACTTGTGATGGTAATGTTTGGCTCTGTAGCATCACTTCCAGTTGTTTGGAACCTAGCTGATGCATCTATGGGTATGATGGCGCTAATCAACATTATTGCTCTAGTAATGCTATCTAAGCTGGCTATCAAGGTTATCAAAGACTACGAGACACAGCTTAAAGCCGGTAAAACACCTGAGTTCGACCGTTCTAAGTTCCCAGAACTAGACGACCTAGACGGTGCATGGCACCCAGAAGGTACTGAGCCAGTAGCCGCTACCAGCAAGTAATCTTTTTAAGATGACAAACTAAGAGCCAGCGTTTCAATACGCTGGCTCTTTTCTTTTATGTGGACAATATAAAAATACTGGCTTACGTCAAAATCAGCCTCACTTTGCCAGCTAATTTGGGATACATGAGCCATCAAAGCAAACGATCAACACAATCGTTTGCTTTATATTTACAGCTTGAAGTTTTATGTCACTATTTTGTAATTGCCCCTCCAATTCATCTCGTATATAGTGCGCAAGCCTTGATTAAATAAGGCTTTTCACTATCTATAAATAGGTTATCAAATGAAGTTTACTAAGCCTCTCATTGCGCTTTCTGTCACAGCAGCGCTGGCTGGTTGTGCTCAGCCCACTTTAGAGAATAACGACTCTTTTACCCTGACCGTCGCGCACATCAACGACACGCATTCCAACTTCGATCCTGTTAAGTCCAGCTTCTGGGCAAGAAACAAGCTGGTTTATAACGAGTTTGGTGGTTTCCCTCGTTTGCAAACCATGGCAGACGAATACAAAAAAGCAGCTGAAGACAATAACCAAAGCTTCCTTTTTCTTCACGGTGGTGACGCATGGCAAGGCAGCGCTTACTTCAAACTGAATGAAGGCGCAATGAATGCGGAACTACTTAGCCGCTTGGGCATTGATGCCATGGCTCTGGGTAACCACGAGTTTGACCTTAATAACGCAAAACTTAACCAGTTCATCGGTGACATCAACTTCCCTGTTCTTGCCGCGAACATCGACACCAGCCAAGATGCAGACCTGAAAGGCCAAACCAACCTCAAACCTTATGTTGTTTACGCTTTCGACGGCAACCAAAAAACAGAAATCACTGACCTAGACAACCTTCCTGAAGGCAAAGATATCGTTGCTGTATTCGGTATCGCGCTAGACGACATGCCAAACATCGCGCCTAATACTGGTGATGTAATTTTCCACGACATGGTGGCGTCTTCTCAAGCCACCGTTGATATGTTCCAAGCCAAAGGCATCAACAACATTATCGCTCTAACCCACATCGGTAATGCGGTTGATGTAGAAGTTGCTTCTAAAGTTAACGGTATCGACCTGATCGTTGGTGGTCACTCGCACACCCTTTTGGGTGATTTCACCAACCTTGGGCACGATAACGGCGGCGAATACGCCCAAATGGTTCAGAATCCGAATGGTCAAGGCCAAACCTGTGTTGTCCAAGCAGGTGAATACTCACAAGCTATCGGCCAGCTAGACGTTACTTTTGATGCCAACGGCCAAGTAAGCAACTGTGCTGGCTTAAACGTATTGCTAACTAACGAAGAATACTTCCACTCGCCACTGCGTGAAGCAGGCAGCGAATTCAATGCTGACGAAACGGCCTCTGTGGTTAACTTCATTGAAGGTGAAAACAACATCACCATTACTGAAGAAGAAGCAGTAATGCGCCAGATCATCGACACCAAGTACAAGCCGGCTGTTGATGAAGCCTACGGTAAAGTGATTGCCCAGGTACCTGCAGAAATCAACCACGAGCGTCGCCCTGGTGACGGTGGTACCGATGTTCACGGCTCTGACGTTGCTCCTATTCTGGCTGCTGGCCAGTACTACTGGGCTAACTCTCCAGAAGTCGTTGCCGTAACCGGCATGAAAGTCGACTTCTCATTGATCGGTGCTGGCGGTATTCGTACCAACATTGAAGCGGGTGAGTATCGTGAAGGTAACATTTCACTAGAGCTATTACCGTTCTCTAATTTCATGTCTGTTGTACCTGTACAAGGTAAGTACATAAAAGAACTGATTGACAGCACTGTTTCTGCCACCCTACCAGAAGGCTCTCACGCAGGTAAATTCCCATACGGTGGTCACATCCGTTACCAATACACTGAAACCACGCCTTACCAAAACGGTAAGCTGGACTACGTTGAAGTAATGACTGGCACTGCCGATGCACCAACATGGACACCAATCGAAGATAACAAGACTTACAATGTTGCCGTTAACAACTATAACGCAACCGGTAACGATGGCTGGACACCGTTATTTACAGCTCAGCAGAAGTCTTCAGACCGTGTTGACCTCGCATATGTCGATGGCAAACTAACAGGCTTTAAAGTGAAGAACATCGTAGAATCTGAAGGCCGTTTCAAGGTCAACTACGAAGGCGAAGCCCCTAACTGTAAGGCTGATAACTTCCGTTGTAACACCGATGCACAAGCGGTGATCGATTACATCGCAGAGAACATGCCGACGCTTAAGCCGCTAGACTACAACGTTGTAACGCTTAACCGCGCGAACTAATTTTACTCACTGAGTAATCATAAACAAAAAGTGGACGGCATTAGCCATCCACTTTTTTTAAGTAATGCCGGATACCAACTCCATAACGGTATCGAAGAAATATGCCCGCCTTGCTCAATACAAGCAGGCTGTACCGCGAATTACTTGAATACGCTCTTGTCTAAAACCTTAGTATCGACCAACTGTGACAGTACATTATGTGTTTGCTCTCTGAGGAAATCACGTAATAATCTTACTGTAGGAGTGATAGATTGGCGACTCGGACATACCAACCACAGCTCGGTTGGGGTCGGTCTATACTCTGGCATCACATTGACCACTCGCCCATTAAGCAAATCATCTGCCATATCCAGGCATGATTTAATGGCGATTCCCTTCCCTGACACACACCAACGCCTAACTAAATCGCCATCATTAGATGAACGATTACCTTTAAGCCTTAACTTATGAATTTCATCGCCATGATTAAAACGCCACTCATCTTGCACAATGTCCCGTAGTTGATAGAAAAGCCCATTATGTGTTTTAAGCTCATCCAGCGTGTTAGGCGCACCGTGTGCTTCCAAGTAAATGGTTGAAGCGCACATCAAGCGCGGTATATTACAAATTTTGAAGCCATACATACTGGCATCGGTCGGTGAGCCATAACGAAGTGCCATGTCGACAGAATCTCGGTAAAAGTCGATATTACTGTCACTAATATTGCTTCGCAGAGCAACATTAGGATAATTAGCAAGAAACTCATCTAACCAAGGCGTAACAACATTTCTTCCCAAATCGGACGATAACGCAATCCTTATCTCACCATCGATCACATCAAGGTCATCACGCACGTTTTGCTTTGCGCTATCTAACATCTGCAATGCTTGTTCACATTGGGGCAAATAGCGCTCACCGGCAGGTGACACCCTAAGCTGCCTCGTTGTACGCACAAACAACTCCACACCAAGGGAAGCCTCTACCCGCTTGACTGCTGCGCTTGCCGTTGCCACACGCATATCCAAGCTAGTTGCTGCTGCGGTAATACTGCGAAACTCCGCAACTTTTAACACCACCTCGAGATCTTGAATGAGCATTGTTGCCAGCCTTATATTCAAATAATATTTGATAAATTATCAATTATGATAGCGTTTTTAACTAGGGTAACAAGGTTTATGATCCACCAATAAGAATATTCATGACCTCCCGGATGATAACGATGCAACAGATCCAGTTCCAACAAGGGCCAATCCGCCCACCATCAGAAGCCGATAGCCTGCTGATCAGAACCACTCAAGGGTGCCCTTGGAATAAGTGCCACTTTTGCACATTATTTGAAGGCATGGCATTTTCTATTCGCCCCGTTGAAGATATCAAACGCGATATTTGGGCTGCCAAAGCCTTTTACAAAGGGCGTCAATTTGAAAGCTGTTTTCTCCAAGATGGTGACTCGTTCGCAATGGATACCAAGGATCTGCTTGATGTATTACAAACGTTGAAACAAGCTTTTCCTGGGTTAAAGCAGGTCAGCTCCTATGGCCGCGCCCAAACCATGACTAAGAAGTCCCCTGCAGAAATGAAAGCCATCTGTGACGCTGGGCTTAATATGCTCTATTGCGGAATGGAATCAGGGTCGATAGAGGTGTTGAAGAAAATGAAGAAAGGCATCACACCTAAGTCTATCTTGAAATCAGCGGAGTATGCCAAACAAGCGGGTATGAAGATGATGACATTCATCATCCTTGGCCTTGGTGGCAAAGAGTTTTCTGACCAACATGTGAATGAAACGGCGACTTTGCTCAACCAAATTGATCCCGAGGAAATCCGCATTCTTTCGCTGGCAGTCAAGCCCGGTACAGAGCTCGATGCAATGGTAAAAAACGGTAGTTTCACTCCCCTGACCGAAATTGAAATGGTTATGGAGCAAAAGAAGCTAATCAGCCTTTTGGAAAACGTTCATGGTAATTATGGCAACTACCACTCGATCAACTTGCTTATGGAGCTAAATGGTCGCTTGCCTGAAGATAAGCCTCAGTTTCTTTCGACAATCGATCGCTTTTTGGCATTCGAACCAGAGCAACAGCAAAATTTCATTCTCGGCCGCAGAGTTAACTATTACAGTCGACTGGATGATATAAACAACCAGCTTTACTTTGATACGGTACAAAGAGAATTAGCAAGAATAGAACAATCTGGTACTGCGAATATTGACGATATCTTTTATCAACTGCGCCAACGTATGATTTAAAGTCACTAGAGGCTATTTCAAGCCTCTAGCCTCACCCTTGTATGCACGCTACACTAGGCGCACATCTCAGCGCAATAACAGATTCAATCATGAACAAACCCACTTCCCTTTGGCAACGCTTTAAATCCGCGGCCATTGATGTGCTCGATTTCAAATCCCGCGTGTGGGTTGTCAATATCCGTAGTAGTACGTTGCAAGACGAGTCTTTCGTGGTCAGTGAAGACAACTTCAAGCAGCCGTTACAATGGATGAAAAGCAAGCAGTTCGATGATGGCATGCTAAGTCACGTCGAGAAAATGAAAGTATCACAAGTACTGGTATTTAATCTTGAAGGAATCAGATATCGCTTACTGCGTGTAAAATAGAGCAAGGCTACTTTCTTGCCGTAAACACCAGTGCAATGCCTCCCAAAATGAGCAGTGTAGAGATCCCGGTTGATACCGTGATCGCTTCACTCAACACTAACCACCCTCCAAGGCTTGCCAGGGCCGGTACCGAAAGCTGAACGACGGACGCCCTCAATATAGACAACTTGGGTAACACCGCATACCAGATTGCATAACCTATCCCAGAAGCGACCGATCCGGAAAGTACAGCCAGCAAAATACCACGCGCGGTCATGCTTTCTATTTCCATTGAGATTGAGAAAATCCCCCCCATTAGCACTGCCAGCATTGATGCTAACAAGAAGCTGATAGACATGGTGAGAATGGCCGGGCGTTCACTTGAGCGTTTACCTAAAATGGTAAAAGCAGCCCAACTTATACCCGCTATCGCCATCAGTGCTGCAGCGAATAAATCAGGCCTAGTCGCATTAGGGATCAGTAAATAGCCAAACCCAATCAGAGAAACACCTAACCCACTCCACTCCATAAGGTGCATTTTATTGCCACTGAAAATATGAAAGCCAATCATGCTAAATTGAACTGAAGCAAAGAGGATCAAGGCTCCGGTTCCGGTTGCAATCTTTACGTAAGAAAATGAAAATGCCGCCGCATAGCCAAACAGCATCACCGCACCGACAATGTCTGATTTCTTCCAGTTAGTTGGAGAATAGGACGCCCTTGAGTGCATAGCTAAAGTTAAAACCGCCAGCGTAAACGCGCCAGACACTAACCGGACCAGGGTGAATCCCCCGGCATCAATCGAACCTTCAGCCAACGCCAATCGGCATAATATCGAATTACCGGCAAATGCCAGCATAGCGCTTATCACGAAGAACGTATTTATTACTGGTGAGCTTGACTGTGAACCACTGTTCAATGACGAGTTTTGCAATGAAGAATGCCTATTAATAATTTAAAGGGTTGTTCCCTTCATGATGAGCCGAAGAGACAAAAAATGCTAGCCGATAAAACTAGCCATCACTCCCTCGCAACATCAAAGGTCAATATCGACCCAAAACAGGTTGATAAGGTATTGCTTTTATGTGAGGTGTTTGGCACTATCAAAATGATTTAGCACGGATTATTATCGGTAAAAGCAAAGGAATGTGCATGAAGCTTTTAAATTGTAATATATTAATTGATGGTGATCGTTTTTTTACTTTTAGTGATGTTGAAGAAACACTTGAATTTCTAGATCTGCGTCTAGAAAAACAAGAGGTAATTAGTGCAAAGCTAGAAATAATTGCAGATAAAGGTCAGCGTGTTTTTTGGTTCAATTCTAAAGAAGCCTTACTTGACTCTCTAATGAGTTGCTAAATACTGTAATAAAGCTGACATAATAAGCCAGCTTTATTTCGTTGTAACGACAGTTAGGATAACAAGCAGAATACAGCGGAAATATATGAAGGCTCGACCTCACCCCCACCTTGTTAAGATGTTGAATCTTCATTTCCCGATTGCTTTATTTGTCGGTTAAATTCACGGTCTGCTAATTCCTGTTCATCATATAAGTCTTCTAGCACCACCTGATCCATTGCCATCACATCAAACAGCTGCTCTTTACAATAATCTTCAGTCCAGCCTTGTCTTATCTCATTATCGACTGCAATTTTGTTTACGTGCTCTGCAGCAAAGTGGGCGTAATGTTCAAACAGCTCTTCATCGGTACCGTTAGCAACCCAAGACAGTTTTTTAAACCACATTGCAGATTGCTCTTCGCTGATATGATCATTGACCTTACACACTGACATCGCTATTAATGACTCATCATAATCACTGTAATGTGGAAGCGTATTATGGACATGCGCTCCGCAGGCCAGTGCCAAACCAGAAAACAACATTGATAAAACTACGATACACTTTTTCATATTGATTTCTCCTGCTGCGGTAACGTACACATTTGTTCAACATGGCCTTTGTGTTCAGCATCTTTGATTAATTGCTCCCCCATAGACATGCCTTCCAAATACATCTCACTGTCTTCGCTAAAGCTAAATTCCTCACCCAGTATCTCGACCGAGAGCCCTTCTATCGTCTCTCTCATCACCAGTGACGTTTTCTGGAGATATTCAGTGGGCATAGTGCCAAGATCCACACAATATTTATTCACCGTCTCGACTGCCGCAGCGGCCATTACCGCGTTATCACGGCTAAACAAGGTATCATGGTCATGCTGAGCGGCGTGAATAGTCGCAGAACTAAATGAGGCCACAGCCGCCAACAGGATTAATAATGCGTTTTTCATCTTAATACTCCTACCTTTCAATTAAATTTGGTGAGGGCACTCACTGAGTGCCCAATATTCAGCGGTTATTGTGTCGTTTCACCCTCACGGGTATCTCGATACGGGTCTGCTGAAGCCTTTTGGTGCACAGAGCGAGGCTCAAGGCCATGTGCTTCACGCATCTCATCCACCATTCTCTGCTTCTCTCCCATGCCTTTCTTCATGCTCTCTGGAAGCGCTTCTGTCGGAACAATCAAATCGTAAGCGTTCACCAGTAGGTACTTGATTTAGGGGTTACAAGCTAAATACGTTTGGATAAGGCTGGCGAGCAGTAACA
>NZ_JANEYT010000112.1 GCF_024357955.1 Photobacterium pectinilyticum | reverse complement strand
GACCTCTAAGCTATACGCTATGAAACAGGAATCCCCCTCCGAAGTGCCGAAGGCCGTAGGTGGGGGAGGATGTCAACAATACACACATTCAGCCAGCACTTATTTTCGCGATTGAAGTCAACACCGGCGAAGTTGATGTCTTTAATTGATCGTAAAGCTGGACTATTTTTTATGTCATTGGCAAGCAGGGCGAGCGCTTCAAGGAACAGTGCTGTGCGTGCAATTGACTCTTTTTCTTTTCGCCAGTCATCGGTCAACAAAACCTGAAAGGCTTGATTGGTTGAGAGCCCAGAAAAAAGTGCTGATAGATCAGCTTGAACCTCCTCTTTAATAGTCGGTTGTGCAAGGCAGCTAGCAATAGAACCTGGATAATTTGCGAGCAGTATTTTTATCATTTTGAGCAACATATCGAGCTTATATGGTTTAGAGTCTCCGAGTAGTGAAAAGATAGCGTGGAGGGGCTGACCAATAACCCGAACTTGAGAGCAACAGAAAGTAGCAAACTGATGAATAGGCGTTTCATTGTCAAAAAAGATCCTCGTACTAGCATTAGGCTTAACAACTGAGCGATGTAAATCTGTGAAGCACTGTTTTATTTTTGCACTGTCATCTTCTAAAACAGCCTTGTCTGAAACGATGATCTTTAAATCAATATGTCGTTCAGCGAGTTGAGGTAAAAAAGATAAAGCAGCTTCAATGCCGAGCCTCCTTCCTTGACCATCAATAATATGCAAACTGCTATTTTTTTCTAAGGCAACTTTATAAATATTTGAGCCTATTTTTGAAATAACTTTTAAGCCATTAGTAATGATAATAACTTGGGGGAAAAAGGTATTTGAACGGTTTGTAAGGTATTTAGCAATACTTTTGTACCCTGCAGCTGTAGTATCGCGTTGCATTTTCTTTATTTCAGCAATATTTGTATCAGCAACCTGAAAATAATTAACAAAGTCTTTATACTTCACTTTACAAGTGTATGTATTTTTGATGCCTTCTTCGCCTTTAAAGGCTAACATCACTAATTTGGACATGACTGACACCTGATTAATTGATTTGATATGGTTCATTTTATACAATTACCTGCAAAGACAATTGATCTAGTGTCAACACGAAACGTAAATGAAACACGCTTGATCTATAAATAAATGACAGGATGTTATAAGAAATGGCTATGGTTAAGAAATCGGACACTGATCTGAAAGCTGATAATATTGACTCAACGATTCTCACTATCGATGAGATTGATCTAAAAATATGGGAAGCAAATGTTATCCTAGTGCTAGAAGGGAGCGAAACACCGGACAGTAGGTGTAACCGAGTAGCAACCGATCACATTGCATTACATGCGCATCCTCGGCTGAATACTTACAACAGAAGCATAATATAAAGATTAATTAAAACTGGTCGTTTTATTACTTTATCTAGTCTTTCTGATCGATAAACAGGATTGATTGCATTTCCAATTACGGTGTTATAATGCAATCAACAGAACAATTGAGACAAACAATGGAAAAGAAATTTTTGCTATCAGAGCTGATGATGAATGTGCTACTCATGCTGTATATCAAAATCAGTGCCGGTCATCGTCTTAAGATTGCACAGAAAAACGCACTGATACTTAGCTATCTTAAAGCCAAGCACAAAGACCCGGCATATAAAGCTATAAAAAAAGATATTAAGAGTATGATCGTCAATGGCCGTGGCAAAAGCGCGAACCTTGAACATGCAATGAACGAGATTTACGACAGTTGTTCCAACGTAGAGCAGCAACGCGATAATGCCGATAGCCTATACAAACTGTTCAACCGTCTGTGGGAGGGATTAGGTATTGCAACAGAAGTGTTCCATGCTGAAACCCAAACCGTTAAGGGCAAGCTTTACGTGCTTTTCGATCACTTGGAGAATTGTTTTGAAGATAACAAGCAAATTGCGCCTGTATCTTTACTTGGTGAAGTGAATGGTAAAGCTGATTTAGACAGAATCATGACGTTTATTAATGACGATAACGCGTTTGATTGCTCTGTGTATGAATATAACCAAGATAGGCAACAGGTACACCTAATTTTAAATGATCCAAACATTAAATGAGAAAAACGGAATGAATAAAGTTATGGAAAAACTAAAAAGTCTCTTGTCTGCGTTTACACGCAATTTTAATAAGTTATTTTTGTGTTTGTCAGTATTGTCTATACCAATACCTTTTTATGTGATGTTTGTTATTTTACTTCCACAATTACATTATGGGTTTAAAGATGATGCACATTCATTGATAGCATTGCCTGCTGCTATCTTTGTGGTTGTATTATGCTGTTATCAAATAATTAAAGGGAGGGATAACTTATTTGTTACTGGCATGTCTGGTATGATGTGTATAGGCGTGCTGACAATGTTTAATGTCATAACCTTGTGGGGATTTTCTGATTCGGAAAAATACCAGTCTGTTAGGGTGGAAGGAGATACGATTATCTTTGAACCTGGTTCGTTAGAATTTAGCACGGCAATAGAGCTTGATTATATTCTATTAACAAACAGTGATCTAAATAAGGCAATGGTAACAGGTCCGGGCGGTCGTACAGATTCTGCTTATTATATGAAGTACCGTTTGGAAAAAAATGGCATTAAGCAAGTTCATGCCTATGGTGACACTTGTTTCTCTGCTTGTACTGTTTTGTGGACGGCGGGAGAACAAAGAACCATTGATGATGGGTTGTTTTTAGGCTTTCATAAATCAACTTCTGGAGATAAAGTCAGCCGCGTTAATGCTCATTTATATAAGAACTTTTTAAATGATGAATTGATTAATATTATTGCTTCACCAGATCAAGATTATGGCTGTCCATTAGATGAAGACTATATTTCAATACTTGAAGGTGAAGACAGTCCACAAAAAAGTAATTTAATTCAACAGTTAAAAGACGTTTGCTCGAATAATAAAGTAACATTTGATGATTTGCAAAATTTTGATGGATATATAATTTGATAGTCGATATATCACTCTGAGGGGGATGTTTTAATACCCCTTGATTTAATCTTTGTTACATAATCAGCCGCCCTGATATCTAGAAAATTATTTATACTACCTGCTCGTTATGCGCAATGCGTAACCGCTCTAATGCATGTTTAAGAAGGATTTTAAAAAATGGCTAAAAGTTGGCTAGCACTACTCGTGTCTACTGTTTTACTTACCGGCTGCGGTGGTAGTGGTAGTGGCGAAGATGGAAAAACAGGTGATGATGGTGATGGAGGCGGTTCTACGGCACCGAAAATTACCGGGCTTTCAAAGATGTCTATTAACGGAGTCACGTTTACCACCGTAATTCAGCCTGACGGTCGCTTTGTGGGTTCCGGTAGTGGTAGTCGTGTTGCTGAAGGCAAAATTTGGCACCAAGGCGGTGAGCTTCACGGGTGGGGTAAGTTGTATGGTGACTCCGGAGACCGTGAGCTTGTTGAGCATGTTACTGGCCTTAAAGGCGACTTAGGCCCGGATAACACCTTCGTAATTGAGAATGACTCTGGTGACTCAATGATGCTGAGAACCCACATACCGTCTGTACGGCCGGAGTACCTGGGGCAGGTAAAACCTATCTTCGACTACTTAACAGAGAAAGGTTATGGTGGCCAGATCATTAACTATTATCCACAGGTTAATTTCTATCCTGATTTAACGATCAAAGCCTCTGATACCCAAGGCCATTTTCATTTCTATCAATGCCGTGACGGTGGTGACGGGAAATTTGAGCCGTTATTATCAGATGATCAAGATTGGATTAACGGGAGCTTTTCGTTGGTAGATTGCTTCAACGCTGAGCGTAATGGTGTGTATCTTGTAGGTAGCTTTGCTCAAAAAGACAGCGGCGCGTATGGTGACCGTACGTTCTTCTACCACCAAATTATCCATGAAGCAGGTACATTCAGTAAGCATGACTGGGATGCTTACCATGATCTTGATTTTTATTGAATTTATGGGGGCAGGTAAGGCTTGCCCCTTACTTCTCATATCGTTTTTTTGTGGCAAATCTTTCCGTTACTTTATGCGAGTAGTTTCTTATACTGTCAGAGTTTATGGGATAACAGTGTACTAAGAAGAGGTGGGCACGGTTGATTACTACTTATTTGCGTCGCTTGAAAGTCTCTCCCTTATTAACAATGAAACAATGGTTAATAACCATCTTAAAGAGATTATTCAATCTAACTATCAGGATCTTAGCTCACCCGTTAATGACTCTAATAGTCTTAATCCTGCAATTAGTGCTAGGTGCTTTTCTCGGTGTTCAATTTAGCCATCTCAACTTTGAAATGTTGTTTTCGGAATACCAGGGTTTTAGCTATGTCTTGACAGCAGTTTGGGCTGAGATGAATTCGGGAATCAAGTCATTATCAATAGCAATTGCCATCGTTTCTCTCGTTAAAGCAAGTGCTGATGTGATGAAAGCCTATTTGGATAAGCGTATTGAAAATAAACAGAAGCATGTCGAGCGCTTGATGCCGCCTGGTAAAGAGTTTCCTCAGTCATATATAAACCGGCTCCGTCACGTACTTGATTACCGAAGCCTTATCGACGGCTTGCAAATTGATCCAATGGAAGCAATTATTGGTAGCTTGCATAACTTGCGTGCCTTAGCTGTAGATTATGATGCTTTAGCTGATGACTCAATCAGTATAAATTTGATGTTGGTCATGAGAGCTGATGAAATTGAAGATGTACTAGAACAGCACTGGGAGGGAGTGAATATCTTTTTCGACGGGGCGAGCCCGCGATCAGCCTGCGCCCAGATTGATGGAATATTAACTCCAATTGCAGTTGCTCATAAAGACTCAGCAAGATCTTACATCGGTAGCAACAAGCAACTCAATCAACCGTTGTTATTGCCGATTGTCGAAGGCGAATTCAGGCAAGGAAAAACAAATCAACGTGTCATAGGTGCGCCAACAGCTTTTTCAAGTGGTGTATATCAATATTACCCAATGTTTCTTAGAAGCGTAGAAAATTGGCTATATACAGAGCAAAGAAGGTTCATTAGCACAGAGCAAGCAGATGCATTGTATAAGTACTACGTTGAAGATAGCTCGGCCAGATCTCTACTGTCAGTACCCATAAACTCAGGTTACGAACTAGCTAATGACAATAATGAATTGGTGGAAGAAAGGACCACCCTCCTGGTGCTGAATATGTACTGTAGGCATGAAAATTTGCTTAGAGGGGATCCATCAATATTTCTTAGTTTGACCCAACCAATCATAGATACAATCGCTTATGCGTTTGATAGTTGGATGCAAGCTGCAGAAACAGAGATGAAAGAACGCGAACTTCATGCAGATGACGAAGATGCAACTTCACCTGAGATGGTATTGGACGAACACTGAGAAACTAATGACGAATACAAGCAGGTGCAGTATACTCACCTTGTGAATAGGAGAACGCTATATGGCAAAAAATAATGAACAAAATAGCGAAGTAACTGTGATGGTTGTGCAAAAAGATGGCACTCATCGCCTGAAACGAGTCGCACAGCCACCAAAAGGTAAGCGGCTGCATTCTCGTCTCCGCTCAAAGTCTTCTCTTGCACTCAAACAAGCAGTGTTTGGTATCCGGTAACTAACACATCGCTATCTAAGATTATAAAAACCCGCCTTATGGCGGGTTTTGTCATCCTTACGCAAAGAGCCTAAGCACCAGCCATCCTATCGATATGAAAAACAGTGCCTTGAGTAATAAAAGAATGCTATTCGAAGGTTTTCTGTTTCTAAGTGCCTCAGTCAGACCTGCCAATAAGTCATTCGTTCTTTTAGCTTGATCATTAGTCATGTTTGCGAGTGACGAATACCGTCGAAGCCAAAACTTAGCAGGTTTGTACCCTCTGTGTGCTGCCAACTGGATGAACTCAATCCCTCGCTCGTGATCACTCGACTTGAGTTCATTGTGAACGTGGAGCAATCCCAACAGATACAAAGCTGGCTCGTATCGATATGGTACTAAAGCCATATATAGTGAGCCGGCAATTTGGGAGGCACTTAAGTATTCAAATGTGAAAGCCAACGTTGTGATCGGCCTGAAAATGAGTCAGCGACCAATCTTTGTCATATGGTTTTAGTTCTGTTTTCCACTTTGCTATCAATTCGGCAATGCCAGCTCCATGTGTCTTCATTACCTTCATATTGTTTTTCATTCAAGGGGTTATCGGTATATGATAACCGATGGGAACAATAAGCGACCGCTAAATGTTGCTGTATAAGCAAACGCCAAAGAGGGCTTTATATTGGAAGAACTACGATTATCTGAGCTAGAGCATTACAAAACTCAACGTCTAAAAGCTCAAGCATTCTTCGAGCAAGAAGATGACTATGGGAGCCACCAGCCGTACTTTCTATTAGACGGAGCAATTTCTCCAGCGGAATACTTCAATAGCCCTTTTAAAATCACCACCATTTTAGCTGAACCTTATGGCTACGATCCAGAAGATGGAATTGTTGACCTCGAGCAGGGGTGGGGGACAGAACGAAATAAGCTAGGCTGGCCCAATATAGCAACTGTTATTAAGCTATCAGCTCTCTACTGGTTAATCGAATATAGCCGGCGTGAAGGTAAGATACTGCAGTACTCAGATATGCCTTATTTGTTCACGAGTGACAACCCACAATTTGAGCAGCAACATGACCTTTTAACTCAAACAGCCTGGGTGAATGTTAAGAAGCTGCCAAACAATCAATCTGCTGCAAACGCGGCATCTGTCTACAATCACGCCTTCAAGAATGCAGAAGCAATCGAAATGCAGCTTAATGGCTTGAAACCGGACTTGATCATCATCGGGCATAAGCAGGCATTCGATGGTTTAAGGCACGGTGGAGTGTTTGATGGTCTTCAGAATACAAAACTTGAAGTGCAAACTACTAGTACCGGTAAGAGCCTGATCTTCGTACCACATCCTAGTAGGTGGTCATATAGAGTGTTGCATGACGTGTATACCGCGATATCCCAGCAAGTTTTGAGAGTTAGTTAGGTCGAGCCTCAGTTGCTGGTGGCTTAAAGCCGGTCTAACATTTGGCAAATATCTATTGGAGCTTAGAAGCATGGATCAAATCAGTTGGCCAAAAGGTAGCGTTGTATTCGTAGGTGATATTCAAGGACAGTATCATCAACTACAAGCAGCCTTAGACAAGTTTGGGTTTGATCGACAGACGGATTTACTCGTCTGTTGTGGTGATCTAATAGACAAAGGTGATAACAGTTACCAGGCCTTATCGCTACTCAATGAACCTTATTTTCGGACTGTGCTTGGAAACCACGATCAGTGTCTTTTGAATGCGCTCAATACGGTGATTGAAGAAGGAGTGGATGGGTTATGCAATCCGGAACACCAACATTGGTTTTATGCTAACGGTGGTGAATGGTTTCTCGAGCCGAACATGATAGAAGCTTGCCTTGAATACCATGACGCATTGCAAGCGCTACCAGTACAGTTGGAGGTCATAGATTCAAATGGCATTAAAATCGGTGTTACTCACGGAGGATATGATTCTAGTGTTTGGCAGCCACTAGCCGATAATGAATACTCTCGGCTTAACGCTATATGGTCCCGTTCACCAATAACGCAATTTCAAAAATTAAGCAGCGAAACAAAACGGCAGAAATTAAGCTCCAAGCATAAGGTATCTGGATGCGAAGCGGTTTGCCATGGCCATACCCCCGTAGACAAGATTACGGTAGTTGGTTCACATGTGTACCTTGATTCCGACTCCGACAAAACAAGTAATTTCAACTTGATCAGTTCTGAGAACGTCGCTGAACTTGTAAGAAGGGCAGTTTAATTGATACAGCGAATTCGCAATAACTATTCTTGTATGTTGTTGCCTACAATTAGCGTGTATGAAACAGTTGAATCTCCAATTGCGTATCGCTCCAACCTACGTACCCGCGCAAAGTGCAACTTCTGTAATGACAAAGTGGTAAGCCGGTTGAGACAGCTCCAACCTACGTACCCGCGCGAAGTGCAACTTGGGCGATACGCCTGAGCAGCGGCGTGGTATCGAGCTCCAACCTACGTACCCGCGCGAAGTGCAACGATCATAATTACCTCTATATTTTAGCTCTTTCGAGCTCCAACCTACGTACCCGCGCGAAGTGCAACGTTGTTAAACTGATCGGAATTGGGTGTATTGAAGCAGCTCCAACCTACGTACCCGTGCGTAGTGCAACGTTT
Source organism: Photobacterium pectinilyticum (assembly GCF_024357955.1). GTDB lineage: Bacteria > Pseudomonadota > Gammaproteobacteria > Enterobacterales > Vibrionaceae > Photobacterium > Photobacterium pectinilyticum. Next base: position 4,604 of record NZ_JANEYT010000112.1, on the reverse strand, counting down.
TCGAAATGCCTGTAGAGAAGGTCTTATCAGAGCTCCAACCTACGTACCCGTGCGTAGTGCAACACCCGGAACGAAATGTGTTGTCGCCTTTCGCAGGAGCTCCAACCTACGTACCCGCGCGAAGTGCAACAGACCAAATAAACGGATTCGTATGGTCTAAATCGCTCCAACCTACGTACCCGCGCGAAGTGCAACGCTGTCTGCTTCTTGGCTTTGCGCTCGGCTTTCCAGCTCCAACCTACGTACCCGCGCGAAGTGCAACCACAACTGCTAAGACAGGCAGTCAAAACCCCCGAAGCTCCAACCTACGTACCCGCGCGAAGTGCAACATCACAGCTACATACTGACTACAGACGTTTAAAAGCTCCAACCTACGTACCCGCGCGAAGTGCAACCAAGTTACCGCTGATGCATTATTCGAAATATCGGCTCCAACCTACGTACCCGCGCGAAGTGCAACTGCCGGTTTGGAAGCCCACGAATTCACTGGTCTCAGAGCTTGATTTGCGCTAACCGACAGAGTAATCGGAAATAGTTTCCAAGGTGTAACACGATAGCTGATTAGGCTGTTTGTAATTCAATAGCTTACGAACTCGCTAACCTACTGGAGATTTCATGATCACCACTGGTTAGCGCATAGGTAATGTTAGAGTGGCTACAGTTTGGGCTGCATCCTAGGAGCAACTAACATCTTTTATCACAATATAGACGGAATGTAGTAGATTGCAAAATAGCGACAAGCCTTCTTGGCCATATCGGTAGTCAGTGCGATTCAGATAATTTTTGTCCTTGCTCTTGATATAAGTGCACTTGCATATTTTTAACATTGAAAAAAATGCTGTATGCATATACAGTTGGTTAAGGAGTGTACAGAGGGTTCGTGGAATGGCAAAAAAAATAGAAGAAAAGGTAAACTCAACCAAAAGATTTACAAGGTCTTTGAAGCTTAGAATAAATCCATTGTCATCAGCTATCAACGAGTTATTGTTGACTCATCAAGTACTAAACAGACAAATACGGTATTGGGTTGATGTATTGCTAACCATTCGACAGGCTGAGTACACACTAAGTGAAAAGCCAGATATGCCAGTCTCTGGAACTTCAGTCAAATACCGTTGTACAAAACTCATTGAAAAAACAGTTAAAGCTGCTCAAGGCCAAGAGCTTAGTCAGAAAGATATTACTTTAGCGATGCAACTTCTAAGAACGCTCTATGAAATAATTGTTCCAGCATCAGTAAATGGAAATGCCCCTACGAACCCTGGTCAGCATGGTCGCTATTTCATTTACCACCTTGCATCTGCGAGTTCAGAGAAGGGACTCGAGAATTATTATAAAATACAGGAGATGGGCGGGGTTCCTGACTGTATCGAACCACTCTTGAATGTCGGTAACTTAAACGACAAGGTTATCGACAAAAGCAATGTGTTGGGCTGGGGGTTAACAGATGGCGCTGCAGATTTTATGTCTAATTTCAAAAAGAATTCAAAGTGGGTAATAAGGCTTACTAAATATAGAGAGTCCTACAGTAATGTTGATCAGCTTCCCAGTAATAAAGAGCTCAAAGCAGCGAAAATAGATTGGGTAGAGCTGATGATCAAGAAGGTATCAGAAGCTTGCAGTAAAGAAACAGAAGACTTGGCGAACCTCGTATCAAATTTACGAAATCTAAAGGTGATCCCTCTCATACCTTTAGCACCGATAGCACAGCAGCTTAAAGACAGTGATCGAAAAGCCAAACCGGATGACACAACGGACAAAGTTTATGCCAGTGTTAGTAAATGGGATAGCTTAGCGTTTGATATCGCTGTATCTACGGTGAGTGCCTGGGAGACTCAGTCTCATAACGTAAAAAATGAATATGCAAATAAACTAAACAAACTAGTTATTTTTGAACAAGGCTCAGTAATTGGCTATGAGCAACATAATCAGGTTATCAAGCAATATGAAGCCAATTGGGAAGAGGAATACAGATTATCAACCCGTACTAACTTGCCTGATGGCTTTTCCTTCAATATTACCGGAAGGATGATCAAATTATGGCCAGAACTGAAAGAAAAGTGGCGTGGCCTCGACCCCAAAAAGCAGGGGAAGAAAGCACGAATGGAAGCTCTCCATCACCTACAGGAGAAACGAAAAAAAGAGATGGGGGATGCCAATTTTTATTCTTGGTTAGCTGAGCCTGAGCAATACTGCCTCTGGTGTGACACAGATTATGTAACCTTTGCAGTCAAACATAGAAAACTATTAAAAAGTGTCGCGGAATCTAAAGAGGCAGCACTACTATGCGTGCCTGATCCATACTTGCATCCCAAATCGGCACACTGGGAGTTCAAAGGAAATAATTTTCATAAATTTAATCTTTCACAAAATAAAAATGGTTGGCAACTAGAGCTGAAATTGCTTTGTAATGGTGAACATGGGCTGGAAGAAAGGGATTGTAATGTCGGGCTCTATGATTCTTTGCAAATGCCTAAAGCCAGCATTGACGGTAATAAGCTAGAGTATGAATACCACAATCATATCCTAAAAGCAGAAGTACCAAGTGTTAGGATTTTGCTGGATAGAGGTTGGCTTGAATCATTGAAGTTAGATAACAATCAATCGACCTCTACACACCAAAAGAAGAAGGTGAAGCATTACGTTGTTATAACATTGAATTGTTTGCCAATTAAAGATACGACAGTCCCATATAAACAAGTGGAATATTTGTGGCACGCACGATCACTGGCTGGAAAAAAACCACCAGCCAAAGTGAATAAATGGGCTGAAGAGCTCGCGATTGGTACACGTTTCATGACTGTTGATTTGGGTTTGCGAAGCTTTGCCCATTGTTCAATCTATGAAGTTTCAGAATCACCGTTGGACGGTAACATTTGTTTTGAAATTGATAGGCCAGAAAAGCCGTCGTTATACGCCAATAAAGTTGAACAGTTTGAGTTGTGTCTAAATGGTGAAAATCCGTCGGAAGAGACCATTGCCTGGCGCGAAAGAGATTGGATGTTCATTCATGAAATTAGTGTCAGAACTCATTTTTTAAAGAAATTCAAAGCTTCACTCAAGATCCATAACCATCAGCAAGCCAGTGATTTAGTCTCTATTTTCTTGTGTACCGGTTACTTTAAAGACAGTGACAGTCATATGAGACAACTCAATGAACTCTTGAACAACGCCCCACATGACTGGGGTGCGATCAGCAAATGTTATGAGATATTGAGAGACAAAGCTGGTGAACTCGTTAATGCTTACAAGCAAATTATAAATTCAGAAATGCACATTTCAGAAAAATGGGGCTTGAGTATTGATGGCCTGAAGTTTTGGGACAAAGAGCGCCGTGTACTTAAATCTTGGTCGATGTTGGATTTTGATGTATTGGAAGATGAATACAATATAAGTCAAATTGTAAAACGTGGGCTGGGTTATCAATGGCCTTCACAGTGGGGGGCATTTGGTAAGAAGAATTTGCACAAGCAACATAAAGTGAAGAAACATAGGATGGAAGAGGCGAGTGCCCTTCTTATTGCTTACGCACGAGGTGCTAGGCCATCAAACCCATCTGGAAAGTTAGTCGAGTATAAAAAAGACCCTTGCGATGTCATTATTTTTGAAGACCTAAGTCGCTATATAACAAGGTACGATAGACCCCGAAGTGAAAATGGTCAATTAATGCAGTGGTCTCATCGAACTCTCTTAGAAAGAGCAAAGGAAAAAGCTGAATTATGGTCGATTAAGATCCATACAATCTCACCTGAATATTCATCGAGGTATGATGGAGTAAACTTTACACCAGGTATGCGGTGCTTTCACCTAACAGCACAAGATTGTGATAATGCTGAGTATCTTGATGACATTCGCAAAAACTATCCCCAGTTTAAAGGTGTTACGTTACTACCCGGTATGCTGGTTCCACGGAGGGGTGGGGAACATTTCGCTACCGTTTTTGAAGGCAATCTTGTATTCAAACAGGCAGATTTTAATGCAGCTGATCAGTTGGCAAACCGTTTCTTCACACGGTTTAAGCATTTTTTCAAATTGCGTTGCAGGCAGGCGTCGACGAATGAAGGTAGTATTATTTGGGTACCTGTCAATTTAGGGAAGCGTCTACTCGGTACATTGGGATATGGTTATCTGATTCCAGAAACCGGAACCGAAGAGTTAAGCTGGGTCAGTGTAAGCCAGCGAGTCTGGAATCAGTTTGGGATACAAACTATTGATGAAGCCGATAAGAAAGACGAAGATGAAAGCGTTGAGGGAATTGACGATTTTGAATTCCTAGAAGATTTTCGGACATTCTTTACAGACCCATCAGGGCAGATCCTTCCTAAAGGCACCTGGTTACCAAGTAAGGAGTTTTGGGGACAAGTTAATACCCAGATTATCGATAAAATGCTGACTTATAATCAAATAGACAGCAAGAGTATCACCTCAAAGTAGTCAATCATTAACCCATATTCAACTCTAAATGAGCTGTGGCTTTATGCTTCAGCTCATTGCTATTAGTCCATTCGTAAAGCTGCAATGCTCCAACTGAAGTGGTCAAGTGAAATTGGCCACGGTCTTAGAGTCATTCCAGAATAACCGTTCTGACTCATTTGGCGTCAGGC
>NZ_JANEYT010000111.1 GCF_024357955.1 Photobacterium pectinilyticum | reverse complement strand
TGAGGCTATCCATAGCGATGTGACTGTCTGAAAGAGTAACCTCAATTAGATCATATTTTTACTTAGATTGGTATTATCCATTAATTGATGGGTTTGCCAACCGATCACAGACAACAGCAGTAAAGTGGGGATAACGAAGGTAATGAGTAAAGTTTGGCGTATGGTCAAAGAGTTGAACGGGCTGATCATGGTTAACCTCTTGATATTTATAATTCCTTTTACGAATTAAAAATATCAAATAAACGTTATGATATCCGGTAACCCCATCACCAATTGAACAAATGCTGACGAAACAATCAATACAGAAGGAATTTACCATAAAGTTACCCACTGTTTTTGTGGATAACATTAAACAGACGTTTAAAAACAGCAGGTTAGTATTTTCAATGAAATGGCGATATTTTTTTAGCTGCAAAATAAAAGCCGCACCATTGCAGTGCGGCTTAGTTTTATCACTATTCTGTTGCTCCAGTCTACCTACACAGCACACATAGAGCGTTGATTGAAATACAACTTGAGGCTTCGCCACTCATTACGTTGAGTATGCCGTATCCGATATAGTCACAAATTTAAATCGGACATCTTTAGTGTTTGACGAAGAAGTACTTTGTTTTTTGTCACTTAACCAAATTGTAAACTAAGCAATACCGACGCTTAGTGTGGTTGATTCACATCAACCTGCTTCCTGTACCCTTGAGCCACATGTACGAAAACAGCTCATTCCTCCAGAAGCTAAATATAAATCAGCTCATTTACAGGTCACAAATTAAATATGGTACTAAATTCCACTTTTAGCAAACCTGATTTACCAAATCTTCGACCAAAATGTGACCGAGTCCAAACTCTGTTTTGATCCATCCCCCGTAATCTCACTACCAAACTGTTGTAAAATGCTCCCTTCTCCAATCTGTTTTATGTTCAACGAAGGTTTTTATAACTCAATGACAGCATTAACCAATGCTTTGATACACATTCCTACGGCCCAAGCCGCGTTGGCTTTAGCCTCAATGGGAACGGGCCTTGCCTGGTCACTGTACTTCCCTGAGCATGCCGATTGGTATCGCGGTATAGGTGCTCTGATCGGTGCTATGCTGCTGATCCCCGTGGTTCTTAAGTACTTGTTCAACCCTAAGCGTTTTATCCAGGACCTCCGCCACCCACTCTATGGGAGCTTAATGGCGCCGATGTCGATGACCTTGCTGGTCTTATCCGACTACCTATCTTCGCTCCATGTTGAAGTCGCTCGCTTTCTTTGGTACCCCGCACTGGCCTTGCATATGTTTATGATGGGGTTCTTCTTTTTCTGCCAAATCAAAAACTTTCGATTAACTAATATGTACCCAAGCTGGTTCCTCTACCCTGTAGGGGCAATTAGCGGTACCTTGGCTGGCCCACAGCTTGGTCACCACGATTTCGCTTTGGCCATGACAGATGCCTGTATCGCCATTTACTTCCTTATGTTACCTGTCGTGCTCTACCGTTTATGCTTTGCTGGACGACTGCCAAGACCAGCCCGACCGACGCTCGCTATCATGGCAGCCCCTGTCAACCTTTCGTTGACCGCTTATCTGTTGAATGTCAGTGAGCCGGACCCAGTCTTGACCGGTGCGTTAGCGGGAATAGGTATCACCATGACTATCTTGGTTTACCTGTGCTATTTCAATTTACTTAAGCAACGCTTTCAACCGTCATTGGCCGCAGTCACCTTCCCTTCGGTGATCAGCGCCGTTGCACTTGAGCGCCTTACGGACTGGTTTGCCATCTATTATCCACATTGGTCATGGCTCGAACGATTGGGTATTTTTGAAATGATCGTTGCGACAGGTCTCGTACTTTGGGTTGGTTGGAACTACCTCGGCTATTACTGGCCTCGCACAGCCCCCTCCCGGTTGCTATCTAACAGTTAGACCACAATAAAAAACGGGCTTTTATGCCCGTTTTTTCATAAGGATTTATACTTGAAGTGTAAGACCTGCCCAGCAGTCAGATAGCCTATCTATTTGCGCTAGCGGGATCACTTTCACACTTGCTTGCGGAGGTAGACGATGAAACACCTAGTTTTACTTGTAGCTGTCCTCGGCTTAGCGGCCTGCACCGGTCAGTCTTATGACACAGAACTGGCTCAAGAAAACCAATGGAAAATGATTGGTGTTAAAGACGGTAAAAATGGCCGCTTGGTTCGCACCGAGGCCGAACTGAATAGACTCAGTGAAATGCCTGAAGGCGCTATCAACGATTATCGCCTGGGTTACCAACAAGGTATTGAAGATTACTGCCTACCCTACAAAACCTATAAACATGGTAAGCAAGGGGAGCACTACACAGGCCAGTGTCTCAATACCAAGCATGAAAACTTGGCCACCCAAAGGTGGAAGGCTGGTTACCGTGAGTATGTTTCCGAACTAGATTTACTCTTGTTAAATAACGAATAACACAATAAAAAAGCGGCTCATTTTCATGACCCGCTTTTTTATTTAACTCTGTCTCGACAGCCACCCCACTGAAGGGCCTGCGATTTATTGTCGTCTTATTGCTTAGCTTCCTGCTGTTTGGCGTCCTGCTGTTGCTTTGCCTTCTGCTCATCCGCTTTTAGGCGAGCCAGTAAAATTTGGGGGATTGCTAACATTTCAATCATTTTGCCATCACACTGTGTAATTCATTGCCAAGGAACGACCAAACACTACCCTTAAGTGTGACCCGGTTCAAATTAATTTAATGTTTTCATGTAATAAAACAATAAAAAGTGGTGACGTCAACAACCGGAAACATTTTCATCCAATAGAAAAACCACCAGCACAGGCAAAACAAAATATTTTACTCTTGCACGAAAAAGAGCTTTTCAACATTCAATGTACCCGAACATACTGCATACATCACACAAATGAACAAAGTGTCAGATCTTAATCGGTAAATGCAACTAATTGAGCATTTACGTCAACTTCTATTCAGGTAAAAACACTATGCTGGTATCAGTATCTGTTTATGGAGAGAACGATGAAATTATCTGATATCAAGAGCCTCCGGCAGCTTAGCAGCCACTACCAAAAGAATACGCAGGGCAGTCTTCACCGCCGAAGAAGAAGTCGAGTTAGGGAAGAAAACCCAATTGAAGATTTGGCAGACACGACGGTTTGGTCTGGACGAAACCGCCGTTACAATACTGCTAATACTTAATACCAATCTGCAAAAAATTTGTTTAGTATTTTTGGTATAAGCCGTACCTACACATTGCTCTGATATTTGACCAGACAAGAAAAAACAGCCCTGAGCTTTCGCTCAGGGCCGTTTCCCGTTCCTAATATCCAGGGTTCCAATCAGGATATCAACTGGGCTTCCCCAGTCGGTCTCAATCACACAAGTGCAGTAGTAGAACTTTAAACCACTCTCCCCCGTTCTAAGGAGAATGATCTTTTATTCGCAATTTGATGCTCTCAAATCTTGAAAGCAATTTATCATATAATTTTACAATTACAAAAAATATTTGAGTAATTGCTGTTTTATTTGATTTTACTCCTGAGATGGAGTCAAAGCATCATATCACCCCTAGGTTATACACAAAATTTAACCTACATTGGCCATTCAAGATGCCTGAACAGCGGAGCTGCATTATTAAGTGTAGCCCAAGACACTGTATGTCCCAGCGGCTGAGTGCAACCGAGCTTAATGTCCCGATCCTTTTCTCCGGCGACCTCCACAGCTATCGGCTCATCAATTGAAATACTCAACTTGGCCAAATCGTAATACAATCCCCATCCTTTCTGCTTCAAATAGGCTTCCTTCAGAGTCCAGTACCGCATAAAACCTTCACTCTTTTGGTCTGCAGGCAAACGCGCTAAACTTTTGCGCTCAGCATTCGTCAGCACGGCAAACTTCAATGATTCAATCTCACTCACGGACATACGGCTCGGCGATTCGACATCGATCCCCACTTCGCCATAGCGGCTGACCATCAAGGCGCTGCAGTCGTCACTGTGGCTTAAGTTGAAAAACAAACCTGTCTGTCCGCTTAGGTATGGCTTGCCGTAGCGGCCTTGAGAAAATGCCAACTCGCTCCCAGTGCAGCCAAGGTTGTCGACGAGGATCCTGCGCATAAACCTGTGGCTGACCGTATACCTCGCTTTGTCCTTCTCGAACACAAACCGATCAACTTGCTCCTGTTCGCACTTTGCAAGATCGCGGTAAAGCCGAGGCCAGTTTTCAACGTTATTGCCCATGATATAGATGATATCGCGAGCCGATATGTCATCGACGTTACTCTCCCCCCTAGGCACTAAACCTTCTCCGGCCTGAAGTCAAACTACCCATCTGCGTTTCTATCAAACTACAAATCCGGGGATACTCGGTATTGAGGAAGAAATGCTCGCCATCGAACGCCGTGATAGCAAATGCCCCTTGAGTATATTTTTGCCAACCTTCGATATCGTCCCTATCGGCAACGTCATCGGCGCGACCATAGAGCGCACGAATTGGGCAACTAACCGATTGTGAGGGGTCAAAATAATGGGTTTCGTGTATTTTGAAGTCGCCGCGAAGCATCGGCAGCAGTAGCAGCATAGTTTCTCGATGCTCAAGGATCTGAGGTACTGTCCCACCGTATTCACGTAGTTCACTGACAAGCTCAGACTCAGGTAGGGCATGCAGTTGTCGCTTCTTACTCTTCCTTTCTGGTGAACGAAAACCTGATACGATTAGGAGTTCAGGTGTGCAACCATATTGTTTTTCCATATAACGGGCCAACTCAAAAGCAATCAAAGCCCCCATGCTATGACCGAAGAACACGCATGGCTTATCCATCAAAGCCTTTACTATCGGTGCCAGCGTTTCAACCAACAGCTCAAGGTCAGTTATCACCGGCTCGGAGAACCTGACCTCCCGGCCCGGTAGCTTCAACGCCCACACTTCCGCCTGTGACAGGTGCGCTGGCCACTGACGGTAGATATTGGCACCACCACCCGAAAAAGGAAAACAAATCAATCGATAATCAACATTGTCGTGATTTGAAAAATTAGCAAACCACGCTTCGATGGCTTTCGCTGGCTTTGCATTGACAACTTTCAACTGAGCTTTCATGCCTACTTTCAACATCCTATGTTTAGTATCACTGTCAAATACCATAAATTGATCGGAATAACGGGCTATTTCGTCAATAGCCCTGGCTGAAAAACATGAAAACGATATCAGGTTTATGAGCGGATAGCCCTCTGGCTACCATCTCTTTATGCCACTGCCTGCGCATAATGGAAGCTATATCGGCTTCTTCACTAATCGTGAAGGTGGCACGGTATTCAAATGGCTTACGCCGACCTTCAGGGTATGGCTAGATCGATGACTCCTATCAATGGTTTTCCTCCGTCTGACGGATTTGTCAGTTTCGCCGGGCAAAAAAAAGCCAGCACTTATGTGCTGACTTTGATTGGTAAATCACACCTCATCCAGGCTTCGCAGCAACATATATAACAGGTTACTGGTCGCTGGGTTATCTGGCGCCTGGTAAGTATGCGCCCTAAATGAAAAAAAAACCGAACCGGGAGCAAAATACAATAAGCTTTATCTAAAGCGACTTGCAACAAAATAGATGATCAACACTAAAACCAAATTATCTTTAGATCATGCTTAGTTCTGGCTCCAAAGCCATCAACTGGCGGCCTAAATTCAGGGCACACACAGCGCAGTCTATATAAGCATAATCTGTTGCATTTAGTTTATATTACAAATCAAAATACTGCTTGGCATTGTAGTAACAAATACCTTCGACAGTTTGCTTAAGTAACGCTTCATCGTTCGGTAACTCACCGTCTTTAACCCATTGGCCGATCAAGTTACACAAGATACGTCGGAAGTACTCATGGCGAGGCATAGACAACAAGCTTCGCGAGTCAGTTAGCATACCAACAAAACGTCCTAGCATACCTAGGTTACCCAGTGTTGTAAGCTGGTCGATCATGCCAAGTTTCTGGTCGTTGAACCACCAGCCGGAACCGAATTGGATCTTACCTGGGCCAAAGTCACTGTCTTGGAAAGCACCAATAAGGGTGGCAACCATCGCATTGTCGCGTGGGTTTAGGCAGTAGACAATGGTCTTGGTAAGCTGATGTTTATAGTCTAGGTCGCTAAGCAGGTTGCCTAGGTTTGCAGCAAAAATCTGATCATCCATTGAACTAAAGCCAGTCGCTCCACCCAATTCTTCAAAGCGGCGAGCGTTTGGATCCTGAAGAACGCCAATATGAAGCTGCATAGTCCAACCAAGCTGATGGTTTTTCTGCCCAATAAAATGGAAGATCTGAGTCTTAAAGACCTCTACTTCATGAGCATTGATCGCTACACCAGCCAACACTTTTTTGAATACCAAATCCGCGTCTTCCACAGTAGAAGCAGCGTAAGGCACTACCTTGATGCCCATATCTGATAGACGGCAGCCCACTTCATGGAAATAGGTAAACCGCTGGTCTAGGGCAGAGAACAACTCATCAAGCGAGGTAATATTGATGTCCGTTTTTTCAGCTAAGCCTGAAACCCAGCTTAGGAACTTGTTCGTGTTCTCGATGTAGAACAAATCGTCTGAGCGGAAGGTAGGCAGCACTTTGACCTCAAAGCCTTCGTCAGCCAACGCTTTGTGGTACTCAAGATCGCTAAGTGGATCATCAGTGGTGCATAGTGATTCAACGTTCATCATACGAAGCAAGTTACGTGCACTGTGACTAGGCCGTTTAAGCTGCTCGTTACAGGTTTCCCAAATCTGAGCCGCATTTTGCTCGTTGATAATCAGATCAATATCAAAGTAGCGTTGCAGCTCAAGGTGGTTCCAGTGGTATAGCGGGTTACCAATTAGGTAAGGTACGCTTTGGCACCACTTATCAAACTTATCGCGAGAGTCTGCATCACCAGTAATAAAGGACTCGTCAATACCATTAGCACGCATCGCACGCCACTTATAATGGTCATGCCCCAACCAAGCTTCTGCAATAGAAGAGAACTGAACATCGTCATAGATCTCTTTAGGACTCAAGTGGTTATGGTAGTCGATGATCGGCAGTGACTTCGCGTAGTCATGGTAAAGATGCTGTGCGATTTCGTTACTAAGTAAAAAGTTATCGTCGAGAAATTTTTTATTCATTGTATTACCTTTGAAAGACAGACAAACACGCTACCTGAAGTTGCTTCCAGGTAGCGTGCAGGTTGACCTTATTATTGCTGAGCTAGTTTGATTTGATTTAGGAACTCGTAAACTTCTGGCTCATTTTTTTCCAGATCTTGATACATAGGCTGAATCGATTGAATCATTTGCTGACGCTGCTCTTCTGTTGGCTGAACAATAGTTACCCCCATTTGATCAACCGCTTTTTGTTGCAGCGCCATCTCCATATCCCAACCAGTGGTGTAGCTATAGTTCATCGCATCTACCGCCGCTTCGCGAACGATCGCTTGCTGATCTTCTGATAGGCGGTTCCATGCACGGTTGCTGATTGCAATAACGTTTGCCATCTGTACATGGTTGTCTTCAAAGAAATATTTAGCAATTTCACCATGACGTGCTGTGTATAACGATGGGCCAGCACCTTCCACACCATCAACCATACCTTGCTGTAGTGCAGAGAATACTTCTCCGTATGGTGTTGGAGTTGGGATACCACCGATGTTCTCAACTAAACGAATCATTGTGTTCGACTCTTGAACACGCAGTTTCATCCCCTTCAAATCTTCTGGGCCGTTGATTGGCTTTGGAGAGTAATAACCACGAGGTGTCATCATGATGTAACCCAAACCGATAAAGCCACGCTTTTCTGTCGACTCAAGTAGTTCTTGGCCAAGCTCACCAGACACAACTTCGTGCATTTTTTCTGTGCTTTCAAAAACGTATGGGTAGTTAAGCGCTTTGTATTTAGGTTCAATGTTCTCAAGCATTGAACTATCAACTTTAGTCATATCTAGCAGGCCATTAGTAACCTGCTCAAGCATTTCACGCTGGGTACCAAGCTGCGAGTTAGGGAAAATTCGAACACGAATGTCTCCATCTGACTTTTCAGCAACTGCTTGGGCAAACATTTCAAAATACTGGCCAGTTGGACCGTCTGGATGAGTGTTATGGCCAAGGCGTAATGTAGCTGCGTTAGCAGCAAATGCACTAAAAGTTAAACCAGCGATAAGGGCAGCATTGAGTTTGTTTAGTTTCATGGTTCTATCCAATTAAACGTTTTGAGTTGAAATCAATATAAATCTAAACCTCACAAATGGAAATAGATAGAAATCACAATTCCTTTTTATTGAAACGATATTTTATTTTTATTGTTACATCGATCTTATTTTTGAAATTAATCCATTGAAATAGCGCTTCAGATGGACAGAATGACACCAGGATTTTTACAGGAGCATGTTTTCATGTTGAACTTTGTTCGAAAGCTATTTGATCGGGTCATTGGGACCGGGGTCAGTATTCTCACCATTAGTTTGGTGACGTGCGTGGTATGGCAAGTGTTTTCCCGCTTTGTCTTGCATTCACCAAGTACATCAACCGATGAGATTGCGCGCTTTCTATTAATGTGGTGCGGCCTGACTGGTTCAGCCTATATGGTCGGCCAAAACCAACACCTTGCAATTGAAATGCTAGGTACACGTTTGACAGGAATTAAGAAGCTGGTACTGAATATAATTGTACAGCTGTTTATCGCTAAGTTTGCCATGATGGTTATGATTTACGGAGGTATCGTGCAGTACAACAATATCTCTATGACAGGCCAGCTTACGCCTTCTCTCGGTATGCCTATGTCTTACATTTATATTGTGGTACCTATCTCTGGGTTGATCATTTTGTTGTACAACATGCTAAATATCGCGGATTACGCGAATGAGATCGCCGAAGAAAAACGAAAGCAAAATTTAAAGCTGTCTGAAGTATAGGGAGAGGAAATATGAGTCTTGAAATTCAGATGATGCTGGTGATGCTAGTCACCTTTGTAATAACCTCATTCGGCCTGGGCGTTCCGGTCGCGTTTTCTATTGGCCTTTCAACTATTGCTGCAACCATGATGATGTTCCCACTGGAACAATCAATCCTGATTGTGGCGCAGAAAATGATCACCGGCGTAGATAACTTCGCATTCCTTGCACTGCCATTCTTCATGCTGGCAGGTAACATTATGCGCGTTGGGGGGATTGCCGATAAGCTAATCAACGTTGCATTACTACTAGTTGGCCGTCTGCCAGGCGCACTATCACACACAAATATCGTAGCTAACACGATGTTTGGTACGGTTTCTGGTTCAGCAATTGGTTCTGCAGCTGCAGTTGGTGGTGTTATGGTACCCGCGCAGAAAGCAAAAGGTTATGATCCCGCTTTTGCTACTGCGGTAAACATCGCTTCATGTCCAATTGGTATGATTATCCCGCCATCGGGCGCGTTGATCACATACTCTCTACTAAGTGGTGGTACATCAATTGCCGGTTTATTCCTAGCAGGTTACATCCCTGGCCTACTGATTGCCCTATCGCTAATGTTTGTGACCTACTTCTGGACTAAGCGTAAGGGCTACCCGAAAGAAGACCGCATTACTTGGGCTATTGTTAAAAAGACACTTTTGGAAGCAATTCCGGCACTTGGCTTGGTAGTGATTATCCTTGGCGGTATCATCGGTGGCGTGTTTACCGCCACAGAAGCATCTGCAATTGCGGTTGTGTACTCACTGGCGCTAGCGATGTTCTACTACAAGCAAATGGGGTTGCGTGATATTCCTCGCGTATTCGGTGAGGCAATGCTATCGGCTACGGTTATCCTTGTCCTAATCGGTATCTCTAGCTCAATGTCTTGGACTATGTCGATTGCTGATATCCCATACATGGTTGGTAGCACAATGCTAGGCATTTCTGAAAACCCAATCATCGTTCTATTCCTTATAAACATCATGCTGCTGTTTATTGGTGTGTTTATGGATGGCGCACCAGCCAAGCTGATCTTTATCCCTATCTTACTGCCAATTGTGACTCAGTTTGGTATGGATCCAATCCAGTTCGGTATCCTAATCACCTTTAACCTATGTATTGGCCTATGTACTCCGCCAGTAGGTACGGCTCTGTTTGCCGGCTGTAAAATTGGTGACGTGCCAGTAGCCAGTGTAATTAAACCGCTAATCCCACTTTGGGTCGCGCAGATAGCGGTACTTATGCTAATCACCTACGTACCATGGGTTACTATGTGGCTGCCAAACCTATTTGGCTACGGCATGTAACCTTCTCACTTAGAGATTGAACCCGGAAAAGCCAGTAGGGTATCCCTGCTGGCTTTTGTTATATTCCCCCCCCCAGCAAACATCTATCCCTTTACGCGCCCTACCACACACAGCCCAACCCAACCCAACCCAACCCAACCCAACCCAAAATAATTAAAACAATGTTTCACGTATCACAAAACAAGAATTTTATTATCGATCACGATAGCTTTTAAGTGAATAATGAACCATTGTTTCAAAAACAGCTTGGGTTACCATAGCATCAGCCTGATCTTGCATTAGGCCAAAAATTTGCTTACACCAAGCCGCAAAAATTTAATCTAATAGCTTCTCAGGGGAGTAAGTGAGTATGCTGCAGTTCTCATCACAACAGATGGTCGCGATTAAAAACAAAGCCACTCAATCTATGATTGATGCGCTGAAAAACGACAATGAAGTAGTGCTGAACAATCCGGTGTTGGTTCCTGAAGATGGCCGCGCAACATGGAATCTTTATTACTTTTGCCCGGAACACGGAGTACGCCTAACATGGGATCGCGATAAGCCCCTGTCACACATCTGCCCTGTTGATGGTAAAGAGTTTACCGGTGAACCGTATGACGGTGCTTGGTGGCGCTGGCTAAATGGGTTGAACGCCAAAGCCTGTTACGATTTGGGCTTGCTGTGGCAAATTACCGAGGAGCCGATATATCTAGAAAAAGTTCGCGAAATCTTACTAGCATATGCAACTTACTACCCTGATTACGAAGTTCACGGTGGTATTCCTTACAATGGGCCAGGGAAAGCAAACGCACAAACCTTATGTGAAGCAAACTGCCATATTGATTTAGCGCGTGGCTATGATTTCATTAAGCAAGCACTGACAGAGCAAGAGCAGGACAAAATTGAAAAGCGCTTGCTACGTGAAGGGGCCGAGTTCTTAATGGAGCATCGTTCCGCTCAGCTGCATAACCATGAAATGAAAATCAATGCGACTATCGGTGTGATTGGACTGATTCTCGATGACCACCGCTATATCGACTTCGCGCTAAATACCGACTACGGAATCCACTACCAGCTAAACCATGGTTGCCTTGGTGAAGGTATGTGGTTTGAAGGCTCAGTGCATTATCACTATTACGCCCTGCAAGCTCTGCTGAACTTTGAAAAGATCGCCCATAGCACACCATATTCTGTGAGCAGCAACCCGAACTACCTCAAGATGATGAAGTTCCCACTCAAACTGGTGATGAATAATGGTGATTTCCCTCGCTTGAACGACAGTATTGCCGGGCAAGAAAAGCTAACTCATGCACACCTATTTGAGTTTGCCTACAAGCAAACACCGTGTGAGGAATTTGCACAAGTATTGACGAGCATCTACCAAAATATCAGCCGCGATAATATCGATGCGTTGCTGTATGGTGTCGATGAGCTGCCAAATGCTGAGCCGATAAAATGTCAATCAATGCACGCTGAGCAAGCGGGCCTGACTATCTGCTATGACGAAGCTCGCAACAATTCAATGCTACTTAAGCACGCTCCTTATGGTGGTGAACACGATCACTATGACCGCCTTGGCTTGATCTTGAACCGAAACGGTAAAGAGATCCTACCGGATCTAGGTACCACAGGTTACGGCGCAGAGCTCCACTACGGTTATTACAAAAACACTGCCACCCACAATACCTTGGTCGTTAACCAGCAAAACCAGTCTCCGATCAATCCGACACTACTCAACTACCAGCAGAATGATAAATATACTCTGGTCGCAAGCGAAGCGAACTGGGCAAACGAACCAGCTGAAGTCGACAGCCACACTCTCGTACAGTGGGATGAAGAGGCATACCGTGATGTCTGTTTCCGCCGAGCTATTCTTTGGTTAGGAGATGCAGCAGTTGAGCTGAATACGGTTATTAACCCACATCAGCAACAATTAGATTTAACTTACCACGTGCGCGGCACACACCTTGCCAATGAACAACGTAAATCAATCGTTAACCCGTTAAGCGGTGCTTTGGAGCGCATGCGTGATGTCCAGTTAATAGAAAGCCAGACTGAATTCACTCAGGGCTATGCCATTGAAGGACAGCCTGAATTCAACCAGCACTTTGCAGCTGATCGTGAAGTAGATGTTATTACTGGTTATGCACCTGATAACCCTGCAACCTCTGAAATCGCTTATAGTTTGGTACGCTCAAACCAACCTGAGTTGAAAACTGTGCTGTTGCACGATTTGTCTGAAAAGCAAGCGTATCAGCTAGAAAAAGTCATTTGGAACGATGCGCAAGTGGAGTTCAGCCTAACCCATTCAAACCTTACGCGCCGTTTCCAGTACAACCTGGCCAACAACCAGATCAGTGAATTAGCTAAGTAGCAACTTCACCCGATCACCTGCTTAGTTTGCCAACAGCAAATTAGGTTTATTAAGAATGAACAAGGCCTAGCTATTAGCTAGGCCTTTGATTTAAATCACAACCGCCTCATCTACCCCAAGAGCCAGCTCCCTAGCAATACGCTCTCATAATGCCCTCAGACAACCGATCAACCACAACTATGGGCAAAGAAGTTTCCATTTGGTTATATTATTGCTTGTGATACCAAACTGGAAAATTAACTGGTCAGGTTGATCCACTCTCTTGAACACATTTTTGATACCCTTTGGGGACTCGTC
>NZ_JANEYT010000110.1 GCF_024357955.1 Photobacterium pectinilyticum | reverse complement strand
GGCCTGACGCCAAATGAGTCAGAACGGTTATTCTGGAATGACTCTAAGACCGTGGCCAATTTCACTTGACCACTTCACACCAAGACCCGGTGGGCTTTTTAAATACTTGCATTTTTCATGTTGCAGGTGAAACCAACAGAGGTTACCATAGCAATACCAATCTCGAACACCAGATTCACTCGCATGCACTTTAAGCGCTTTTATCTCACCGTCACCCATCCTCAGTCGCTCATTCCAGTTTATATCTGGTGCAAGTACGGTCTCACTAAATATCCTTCGCTGCCTTACAATGCTGTAGCAATGCTTCGGCACAAGCGGATAAATTTTGAAGCCGGCATCAATTGCTGCCCTTTCTAGGGTTTTTGCGGCAACGCGATCAACGGGCATGTGGTTGACAATATCACTCTCAGTCCTGATTAAGCCGGCATCGTAAATACTCTGGGCCTGCTCGTTGTTTTCTAAAAAACGCTCGGAAAATAACAGCGACTTGATATTGATATACAGCACACGCATCACTATGTCCTTTCTAGCGGGTAATCTAACATTTGGCTGTCAGATAGGTGTCGATATTGCTCTGGTGCCTTATCAACATTCAAGAAAGTACAGCCCTTCTGCTGAGCCACTGTCATAACGGATACTTGAGAGCAGTCTTCACAGATTAAGGCGATCACAAGGCCTTGCCTGCGAGGGCTAGGGTTGCCTGCTTGGCTGTTCACCGTATTTACTCGATCAAAATCAACAGTCGTTCTATAGCCGGCTCTATCACCTTCGACTCGGTTGTAGATATCGACTGTTCTCTGATGCAGTCGAGCAGAGTTGCAATGTGCACAATGCACTAGTTGATTTTCGTTCTTTGTAATAGCCATCAATCACCACCCATTGTCAGAATTTCTCTATCCAAGGTATACAACTATCCAATCAAATAACAGGCTATCTTGTGATTTTTGAAAGATAAGTTACTGTCTGATAAGTATATTTACCTATTTGTTTTTTATGCCGACACATATGTTCCTTGGCCTCATTACCTATGCCGAAACTCCCCTTATCTCACTAACGTTAGATCAATTAGATATGGCGTTATCTTGTTATGCTGGGTTCAACAAACCGCTTTTTCAGTTGCCGTACAAATGATTTCAAAGGTGTATTATGATACTTCAACAGAAATGGATTGCTCTTCAAGGCAATGATCAGCTAATCATCGAGAATCAGACCGATAACATGTTCTGGCATGAGCAAGTCACTGATCGTGTGGGGGCGTTCCGCTTCAAGGAAACCACGCAAGTCTTTCTCTCTGAAGTCCTGCTTCGAGAAATAGCCTGTTTCTGTGAAGAAAAAGAACGAGGTTGGGGGCCAAGCTCTGAAACTATCGCCACACTCAATGTTATTGATAAGGTAATCAAAGCGTTGAGCGGTGGTGCTAAAGTCATGTACCAAGCCACTGAAAACTGAATTCAAATCTTGATGACTTTTTGCGGATCAAAGCCCGGCACTGGGTCTATGCCAGCATAGCCACGCTGGTTCGTCGAAAACATAATGCCATTCTCGGTAAATGTTCTGCACTCATGATTATGTCCATAAAGCCAGAGAGCTACCTTATCGGCCAATTTGGTAAACTCGCTGCAGTCTGATGCAAATGCCGGAGACAGTTCTGAACCTTTGTATTGATCAGCGATGGCGGTGGGCGTCGGTAAATGGTGTGTAACGATGACGTTCCGCTCTTCTGGTGACTGGCTGATACTATCAAACAACCACTTGCGTGATCGCTTATGGATCTCAGCGGCCATACTTGGCGTGAAATGTTGCCCGTAGTAACTGATTTTACGGAAATCGTTCATCATTTTGTGGGCATAATTCATTGATAAGTCTGGTGTGCTGTATAGGTCAAAGTCAGTCCAAAATAGGCAGCCGTGAAATCTAACGGAGTTGATCACCACACAATCATTCTCTAGAAAGAATACATTGTCTAACTGGCTCGCTTTCGTTCTGCATTCTTCAATAATAGAGTCCAAATCTTCAAGGCAATACCCTTCGTGATTTCCGAGAGTGATGACAACAGGTACATCAAATTGAGCGGCAAAGTCTATACCGCGAGAGCCAATATGGATGTCTCCGCTAAGCACGACCACATCGACCCCTTCCGTCGAGGGTAAGTCCATATTTCCAAATTCGAGGTGCAGGTCACTTAGGTGTAAGATTTTCATGTTCCTCCCGAATAACGGTCTCTGTTTTACACGTTGCCTTATAGTACTAACGCAATTGCATCTTCGTTTCCATTTAACTGCACAATACCATCGTAGGTATCTGCACTGGCCTCGACATATATCTCTGACCTACCGTCGAAAGCGATCAACCACCAGCGGTTATTGCTGTGGCAGATAACATACTGATCAACCAGATGCTTAAGGTAACTACATTTAGGGCAGACAGGCTTACCATCATCACTAGTGATCGTCTGCTGGTGACGCCTACATCGGCTGCAAATCTCATAAGCGCTTAGAACTGGTTTAATCATGCTTTTTATCACATAGCCAAGAATGATTGTTATTATAAGCTAATCTGTATGTATATCCAGTATTCCGATGAGTAATATCATGCAAGATATAGAACTGTTATTGAGAGCTAAAGCTAGGCAATTAGGCGTGAGCACTGATGACGTTAAGGCAGCTCTGGCTTGGAAAATTGTATCTGACGATACTGTGTCTGAAGAGAATCCAGCTGAATTAATTTTGTCTATCACGAAACATGATGTCGAATGAAGCTACTTGCACTTCTCGTGCTATGTTGGTCATAAAAACTATGGAGGTTGAATGCCAGAACAATACATTGTGACTGTTCAAGAGGATACAGCAGGTGATTGCTTTTTCGAGCTTCCTCAACAACTCATTGAGGATCTTGGCCTGCACATCGGTGATAGGCTAGTTTGGTCTATACACGAGGATGGTTCTGTAACGATGAAAAAGAAGGAAGAAAGATAATGCTGCATGCACCGGAACTAGAGAAGGCGTATTCAATCTGCGAATGGTAGTACTTAATGGTGAGGTCCCCGCGCATCGCTCGTGTGGGGATTATCATGTTATCTAATAAGATATATCCCCTCAAAGTCCACTGACCCAAAAGCCTTAATCACCTAAGGCAACAAGCGCTTTCCTCTTATTAGTAATCTTTACAGTTTTTGATTGATGATCGATATTTAAAGAAGGTATTATTCGTGAAAATCAGAATTTCTAATAGGCAGTCAAATGGTGCTGGCGCTTTCTGACCTATGCCATTTTGCGTTTGTGGGTAACGTTTCGATAATTTGCCATGAGCGGCAATTGGCATGGGTGAATGATTTAAATATTGATGTTGACGTTGTACTCGTGGGCGCAGATACCAACCTAAAACAATACGGGATAAAGCGTATACCAGCCATTTTGTTTCACGATCATGGCTTATCGACGTCTGGAATAAAGCTGAGTACTGCTGTGAATGGTCTTGAGGTCTATATAAAAAAGGTATCAAGGCGCCCAAAAAAAGTCTGACGCCTTTCTCTATGGTGCGAACTTACTTTATCTCGAAGTCTTCAAGTGACGCGCCTTGGTCAAGTAACGCTTTAAGCGCTGATGGTGTCCGCCCTTGGCCCGTCCAAGTCCTGACAAATGCGCCGTCGTTGAACTCATATTTGGCTGGTCGTGGTGCTCGTTTAGACGGTTTATTTCCTTTCGTAATTGCTAGTAGTTCTTCTGGTAAGATACCATCTGCTGCAAGCAACTCCCGATATTTATTTAGTAAGCTGTTTTTCTCTGATTGTTCAGCTTGAATTTTTGCATCGTGTTCTTCACGCTCTGCCACAACTTGTGATAATTTTTCCAGACCATCTTGAAGTTGGCTCAATTCCATTTCACGAGCTTGTGATCGCAATGAGCGTAGGTTGAGGAGCAGCGGGAATAGTTCTTCAGACATTTTTGTAAACCTTGTTTAATAATTCATGAGCATTATGTTCGTAATTGGTACTTAAAGCTAGCAAAAGCATGACGTTATTAGCCATACGCCCTTCGGTATTCACTGACTTTCGAGAAAAAAAACATAATCGGAATAAATGGAAAGGTGATAGCTAAACCAGTTAGGCTTTCAGTTCTGACGGTGTGAGCTAAAGATAATGCCACAATGGCGAAGTTAAGAGTGATCAAACCGAAATGTACCTTCGGGTTTCTTTTAGAAAATTTGGAGTAACTCTTAATAAGCACAGAAAATCCTTTTATGCGAGACATTACCAAAACACCCAGAGGAGTGTTTAGGTAGTTGCTATTTTAATGGTGTTGATTGTAATCTACAAAAATCGAATTCTCAATCAATTCAATATGTTCTATTATATGAAGAGTGTCACTCTAATAAGTATTACAAGAATAGATCCTTTCATCTCCTAACATATCGTTACACCTACTGCAAACCGGCTTTCTTTTTGTCTTTAAATCTTTGCTTTGCTTGGTCCCAAACAACTATCCATTGGCTTGCGTAGAAGAGACGATGCTTAGAGCAATGCTTGTTAAAGTCAGTGATAATGTTGGTAATCTGGTCGATGTGTATACCCATTTTTTCTGGAATGACAGAGCCTTTAAAAAGGTTTTCGGACTTCTGCCATACTGTTCGGCCTGGTGTGGAAAATACACCTGCTTGCTTATGTCAATTATAAGCTAGAGGAATCGTTTGGACAGCTTTTCAAAATGGGGATTAGAACATCAAGATCATTGAATTAGTTGGCTTTTTAAAATTTATTACACCTTGTTTCGAACAACAATTTGTACATATTGTGACCAACGTATCATTATTTCAATGCATCACGGTGTACCCAAAAAGTATTCTCTTATTTAGATCAACAGGTGAACGAAGATGATTACACTAACTGTAATAATGATTTTATTGATTTTATACGTTTTATCGATCAGAGTTAGGCTAAGTAACATAATGCATATGGTGATCGGTGAATGGCCACACAAACAATTGAATCCCCTCAGGTACCCGATGTCGAACAGAGCCTTAGCCTGACAAACTATCTTGGTGCGGTTGAGGCTGCCATCAAAAATCAGTTTGAACAGAAAATGTGGATCACCGCGGAAATATCTGATGTAAAGCAAAGCCACGGCCACATCTATCTCGTATTAACCGATGCCGCCGAACAAGATCAAGGCCAAACATCGAAAGTGAGTGCCGTCATATGGTCTCAAAGTGCCAGTATGGTACAACGGTTTGAGGAGGATACTGGTACCCGCTTTGGCCCTGGCATCAAGGTCATGGTGCTAGTCAATGCATCTTTCAACCGAACTTATGGGTTTAAGCTGACAATTTTTGGTATCAATGCCAGCTACACGATTGGCGCCCACGAATTGAAGCTCAACCAAATACGACGACACTTAATCAGCCTTAATGAGGATAAGCTGAACAAGAACAAGCCGGCCCCAGCTGACTTTACCAGAGTTGCAGTGATTGCCCCTAAAAATGCTGCTGGTTTCCAAGATTTTGAGACGAAATCGACTCTGCTACAAAAATATGGCCTCTGCCACTTCGATATTTTTCATGCCGTTTTTCAAGGGCCGAACCGTATCAATTCCATTGTTGGCGCAATGGCTGAGTTAGTCCAGAATGAGCATATCTATGATGCGGTATGCATTATTAGAGGTGGTGGTTCTAGCGCCGATTTGTCCGAGCTTGATGAACTCAAGCTGGCTCGCTCTGTTTGCAGATGCCATTACCCGGTTTTCACTGGAATTGGTCACCATAAAGACAGTTGCTTGCTCGATGAGTATGCTAAGCAGTCATTTGCCACGCCAAGTATGTTGATCAATCACATCGTTAATCAGGTGGTTACTAACACACAGAACGCAAGTCGAGACGTGACCAAATTAAAACACAGCGCCGCTTTACTCATTAGTAACCAACGACAGCAACTTGAACACCAATTACAGAAAATTGATTATTACAAGACTAGTTCACTTGATGCTTGGTCGAAAGAAGTGGAGCGTTTGAATCAGCTTGTTGCCACCAGCGCTAGCCGGCAACTCTATAGTAACAGGGAAACCGTTGCTGCCTCACAACAACGATTATTGTCAGCCTCGCGGCAGCAGATTCATCAACAACAAATGCAACTGACAGAGTTCAGGCAGTATATGGTCAACACTCCGTATAATCTGATAACCCAGGCTAGGAATAACGTTCAGTCGGCATATCACGCGACGGTAGCAGCAGCTCTCTCGAATACAAAAATGGCTAGGCAAAGCGTGCAATTTTGTTGTGATAGTTTTGCGCGAGCGGCCGCCCTTACAACCGACCGGTACAAACAAGAGCTATCTTCAATTTTAGGGTTAACGCTAACGGGTGCTCGGCTAACGTTAACCTCAAGACAGGATGCTGTTACTCAATCAAAGCGAATGATTGATGCATACAATCCCAAAAGTGTTCTAGCGCGAGGCTACTCATATACTGTCGATGAAAGCGGTAAAGTATTAAAGAGTGTCAATCAAATTACCGATAAGCCGTTTACCGTCAACTTCAGTGATGGTGATATAAAAGCAAAAGCTATCAAAGCAAAGGAAAGTGAGAAATGAGCGGAAATCAACCTACACAAAGCTATATGGAAAGCTTTAACCTTCTTCAAAGCGCTGCAAACGAGTTATCGCAAAACAATGTTACCGACGTAGACCGTATTATCCCGCTTGTTCAACAGGGCACGCAGGCGTATAAGAACTGCATGGAGCGGATAACTAAAGTTGAAGCCATGCTTAAAGAGCTTGAAGTTCAAAATCAGCCCCCTGGGCAAAGTTAACTCCCCCATCCCACCGCAAGGCATGTTTAGTTGCATGCCTTATTGCAAATAAAAAAGCCTAGTTACAACTTGCTAGACCCGCCCCTGAAGGGAGCGGGGTTGCGCAAGCGGATGCTCAAAGTTCATTTTCGAGTTGTTACAATCTAACAAGACAGCCAGTTTACCATTCATGACAACCCCTGTTGCATATGTACGCTGTACTTATGTGTTGGTGTCCCTTAACCTAGTAATAGAGCACTGGAACAAACAAAGAATGGACACGTTATGTTAAACACAATCAACGTTATCGCACTTGATTTTGAAGGGTAAGTCGAGACTTTTTCCAGGCGGTAGGTGGGTGGGTCTGTCCCTCGTTTAGTAAGGGTTTCTGTCCTACACCACAAATTTTTGTCAGGCATAGTGTTAAGCTATGCCCGCCATATGCCCCCTTGCAAGACACGGAATCTGGCAATACACTCAAAACTGCCTTACAAAAAAATAGCGTTCATATCGCCTGATCATGGAGGAGCAATGATGATCCTTGCCATCGACTTGGAGTTTACCGTAATCACCAGCGCGGTCACCTGTTGGGTGCGGCCTGGCTTACAAGAGTTCTTGGAATGGGCTGAGAGCCGCTTTGAGCGTATCGTGATTTACTCCACAGTGCCCGCGCACCGCGTTAGTGAAATCCAACAAGTACTGCTCGACTTGGGCGATGTCACGCCGCAGTTTGCTTCACTCGAATGCGTCGAGTGGCCACGACGTGGGCACAAGGATTTGCGCTTCGTAGATCAGGACTGGCAACGAGTGATCATGGTCGATGATCTACCTGAAGAGTACATGATGCCGGAGCAACACGAGCAGTGGGTGAAGATCGCGCCGTTCAATGGTGAGGCGTCCGACAGAGAGCTATTCAATCTACCAGCCAATCTCCAGACAATGCTTACCTGACTGGCCAGGACACCACTCCCCCCGCTAGGGAGCCTCAAGGGCTTTGCCCTTAAGAATTCCACTCTCGCCCGCGAGGCGTCGGGGGGCAGGTCACCGCTGCGCCCGATTGGTTTGCATCGATGGAGTACATCCACTGGTGCGGTCACAAAAAAGATCTTTCCTTTATTCCTGATGCCAAAATAGATAGTACCGTCTTAGTTGATGATGTGGAGGCGTTATTTTTGGTATGTTGCTGATGGGCAAGAAAATCAGTGGGTTAGTATTGAGCAATTCGCCAGTCCGTACCCTAATTCAGACTGCAAATTGCTAGAAGCTCTAGCTATACTGCGAGCTAGCAACACGTAACAACAGAGCCACGCATAAACAGTATTTAGCATCTTTCAATGCGTAAACTATTGGTGGAGAACTCATCAAACCGTTAAGCAAGGTATTGCCAATTCTAAAAAACCATGAGCATACTGTATGCCTAACCAGTATCTAAGTTTCTCAAGGTGCAGCATGGATCAGATAAATCACGAAAAAAGGCGAATTAAACGTATAGCTAACAAACGGTTAATGGCAATAGAGCCGTTTTCTTCAAACCTTCCACTCGCTGTTGGGCTAGGTAAAATTATCATCAATGATGAGGCATTAATGGAAGGCATTACGGTCAAAGCAGTACGTAATGTGCTAGGCGCATACACCAGCAAAGAAGTTATACTTCGCAAACTGGTCAAGGATGGACTGCGCTACGACTTGAATGGACAAGCATCAAAGGCCACTACAGAACACCTCGCCTACGCCCGGGAAAAACTGAATATCGTTAAAGCTAAACGTCTTGCGATACAAGCGCGAAAAAAATAAATCAAAGTCTTAACCTCATATATATAAAAAAGCCTAGCGGGGAGCCAGGCTTTGTCCTTACCGTTACGACGCGAGTTGTTTTTCCAGCATTTGGCCAATTTGCTACAGCTTGATGGGTAGTCATCCCACGAATCAGCGAGTATGTTTCCCCTTGCGGCACAAAGCGAAGCGGACGCTGTTAACTAGTGCGATCATCTTAAATATCTCAATTGCATAAAAGCTCAAATAAATTCTGACTATAGCGTTCATAAGCTGCCAGCTGTTCATCTAGCCAGTCATGCTTATTGTATATCGTGAACACACCGCCGAGTTCATGCCCCAGCATTTTTTCAATGATATGGGGTAAAGTGCCAAATTTGGCTGATTCTGTTGACAGTGAGCGTCTAAAATCATGAGTCCTCCAGTCATCGATTGGTAAGCGGTTACGTATACTTCGGATGTATCTATTGGCTGCTGAGATAGTAATTGGAGTGTCTGTGTTATGACCAGGGAATAAGATTTCGTCATTTTCACGCATGAGTTGAAGCAAGATCGATCGCGCTTTTGATGGTATCGGTCTGCGTATTGTTCTATTCGTTTTGCTGATTTCAGCCGGTACAGTCCATATGCCATCTTCTAGATTGAAATGTGATCTGCGGGCAAGCCTCATTTCAGAGACTCGGTTCCCGAACAATATGGTAAGTTGATGTAATGCTTTGTTAGAGGCAGATGCGTGGCTGTCATCAATAGCTTGCCAAATAATTGATAGTTCCCGCATTGTTAATACGCGGCTACCCACGCTGGACCCAACCCCGACATGTTGTTTTTTTATACGCTCTAGATCGGTTCTTTCAATAAAAAATTTGCTTTTGCAGAAATTCAAGCAGGACCGAATAATGGTGAATACCGACCGCGCTGTTTTTGGTTTCTTAGCGCTTATTGAGTCAAACCAACTCATCCATTCGCGCGCGTGGATCTTTTCAATGTCACGGTCATTGAATACATTAGTGAAATATGTCCTAGCAAATGAACGATAATGAACCTGCGTTCCGGGTTTCAAGTTTGGGACATAATGCGTCAACCAGTATTGAACACAGCATTTTAGTGTGACTTTTCGGGGCTTGGCATTAATAGCGTAACGGGGGTGCTCACCAGACCTTCGCAATTGACGCATGATTTCATGTGTTCGACGCGCTTGCTTGAGTGATGTTGTTGGGTATGTGCCGATCTTGACTCTCAGGCTTCTACCTTCAAACCGGCAGCGGTACATAAACGTTACCGAGGCTGTATGTGAAATACGAGCAATGAGTCCTTTGCCGTCGCTGAGTTCGGCAGGTCCATCATATCTGTCGAGTTTGATAATTTTTTTTAGTTCGTTTTCGATAATTGTCATCACTATCTCTTACCAAATTGACAATGCGAATCAAGGCTGGTTGACTGTATATTCTAGCAAAGCTCTATTCAGTGTGAGTTCCGTGATGAAGGGAACTCGATTTGACATTCAGTTTTTAGGTGTGTGTAGTACAGAAGCGCCTGCTGAAAGTTGGCTTAAAATGGGTTCTATCGTTTGGTAGTGGATATGTTCTTCTGGCAGACCAAATTCAACCACCAACCCATCCCTCATAGCGATGCCGACAGTTCCATACCCACAGTCGGAGTGTTTCGTCACATGACAGACCATTATCTCTAGTGATGGAACGAATATGCGAGTTATATGACTACTAGCCGTTTCTGACATTGCTCTTCTTCTCCGTACATTGATAGATATGTAGGTAAAGGAGGTTAGAGAAAGCGAATGCCGTTTTGTAATGAAGTGGATACAGGTTTATATCTGGCGCGAAAGCGTGCTGACTTCTAACTGGTCTCCCGTTGCGAGATAGCTTGAAGAACTTTATTAAAGAAGAAAAGCAAATGATGATTTCGAATGAAATTAGTGCGTCTTCTGACAACGAACGTGGTTTCTTATTCACTGAGTGACCATTGGGGCAGTTTTAAAGCTTTAAGTGTGTATCGCAAAGGTAATTTATTACTGGGTGCTTAACGGTGCCTTTGTGGAGGCTTGAGCCGTATGCAGTGAAAGTTGCACGTACGGTTCTGAGGAGGGAGGCACCTGGCAACAGGTGCCGCCTATCCGACAGAACATTCACAGTTGGCACTTCGTAACTCGGAAGTGCCTCACTTTCATTTAGAGCGAAAGCTCATTCACTGGCTGTAAATGCTGCTTCATTATACATTTTCTTATCTCGGCCACTTTAGTGATATGCAACAAAAAGTCAGCTAATGGCTGACCTTTTGTTGTGGTGCAGAGAACGGATGTTAAATCAGATAGCCATGAACCTACTTACCGTTATTGTTCTATCGTGACTCAAATACATTTGCATTAAATTAAATTATAACCACCGCAAGAAACCAATCATCAAATAGGTGGTTTTTATTTAGGTTTGGAGGTGGTTATTTTCTACGACGGTACCAAAGGACCGACATTAGGCCAAATAGCCACATGATAGACATCGAACCGCCGCTCTTGCCTGATCCGTTGCTAGGTGGTGTGCCATTATCATCATCTCCTTTAACTTCAATCAGTACCGGGATTTCCGATTCAGAATTTAAAGATAGAGAAGAGCTATGTGCATCACCGCGCTCCAAAATTTCATTGTTAGGGTTAGAACCGATTGTAAGTTCGCACGATTCATAACCTGATAGTAATGACGGACAATTATTTTCTTCAATCCAGAAGAACTCATTGTCATCTAGGTACGGAGCAATCAACTGCTCATCGCTTGATAGGTTTTGAACTCTAACATTAAATATCGGAGCATGAACGCCTTCTTCCTCTTCAATGGCTGAGAGCTTAGATGGTGTACTTAAGCCGTTAATTTGCTCTTTAAACCACTGAGCATACCAAAGAGTTGATGCGAACATCGTCCGGTACTCACCGTCGTCGTCAGGTACGATGTCGCCACGAGATACCACACCGTATAACTCACCATTAGGACCGAACAAGCCTGTACCACTATCTCCCGGACCTGTACCTGTATACGCACCTACACCGCGAGTTGTAGTAAAGGCGTCAGCAATAATGGTGTAAGTAGCCGAAATTCGGTCATAGGAATGTTCTGGATCATTAATGTCGAAGTCGCATTCGTGTTGCGTTCCTTCCCACTCATCATAAATGTTGGTGGTAATGTAGCAATCCACATCAAGTTCAGGTGCTTTAACTGTTAGTTTTACCTTTTGCAAAGTCTCAGGCGTAGAACCATCTTCACGATCAAGCCCCCACCCCATGAATGTAAACTCATCTCCTGCATCATGGTTTAAGCTCGCTTTGAACTCTTCCCAGGTTTGAGGCATGAAGTCTTCAGATAGGATCTTAGGGGTTGGTAATGAGACAGTATCGTTATGCGCAATAGATTCTGACAATTCTATCAGTACAACATCGTCATAGAGTTCGGATTCACCGAAGTTGAAAAATTTCTCGATGTAATTGTCTAGTTCATCAACTTTCAATAGCTCTCGTAAGATAGGAGCTACAACGTATTTTGAAACGTCCTCGCGGTACGCATGTTGGTCAGCTATATTCCACTCGCGATAACTAACAGCTGGTCCTTCATATACAAGGTCTTCGCTATCGTAGGCTGCTAAACCTTGATAAACACGAACGGTTGCATTTAAGTCGCCGTTTGTTTGGTACCAAATTGGCGTACAGTGTTTTGCTGTAAGAATCCATTTTCCGTTAATAAGTGCGCCACCACAGGTAGCGACACCATCAACAGTGAACCCGACCAGGTAATCTTTGTAATCTTCCTGAGTCGCATCGCTGCCGCCGGTGACGAATGGGGTTATCTCTGCTGCATTTGCAAAGGCCATGCTCGTTGCAAGAGCTGTCAAGGGTAGTAATTTTTTCATGTTCATATCCTTTTAATTAACAGCTCAATTTGGTCGAGCTACAGATAGTCTGTTTAGTGGTTCTTCGAACTCCATCTGGAGCAATCAACTGAGAAGATGTTGATTGAGATAAGTGCAAGCAGCACAAATACGTCCCTGCAGAATCAGGATATAACAACGCCACGTTTTGCAAGCGTAGCTAAGAAATTCGCTTTAAAGGGGAGGTGTGAATCGTGATACTGTTATCGTAAGTAATTGATATAAAGATGTTTGATGGCGATTTCGTTACTATATATCAGTTGGTTTTTTCAGGCAAGAGTGTAAGGCTAATAATCACATTTGGTAAGTTATCCGCTTCTGGCTAGCGGAGGCTTTTTTTATGCCCTTAAACGTCTTATACAAACGTTCACAAAGCTCCCACCAATAACAGGTGGGTATAACATGGCAATTCAACCCTAGCACGCTCCCCCAAAAAACATTGGACACCTTGGCTGATGAATTCTGGTATCAAATACCAGAATTGTCGGTGCGCTAAGTGCCCATTATGGTAAATAGCCCAATTAGCCCTTGATTTTGGCCTTTCCAGCCCCTCAGAAGCCCGTAGGCGGCATTTCACATAGATGATCAAGGCGATGCATGCCTAAT
>NZ_JANEYT010000010.1 GCF_024357955.1 Photobacterium pectinilyticum | reverse complement strand
CTACGTTAGATATTTTGTAATTAGAGCCACTAGTTACTGCAATATCTGCCTTGATAACAACGATTTTTCCAGTGCAATTACTTTATCAACGACTTATCCAGATTGGTATTAAAAGCAAAAAGGGAAGCCGAAGCTTCCCTTTGTTATAGATTTAATGGTTCGTATTAGTTGTTACGAATCCACTCATCCATGTCTGATTTCAGGTTGTCAGACTTAGTACCGAAGATAGCCTGAACACCACCACCAGCAACAACCACACCGGCTGCGCCTAGTTTCTTCAAGCGATCTTGGTCAACATTATCAACGCTTGCTACAGCAACACGTAGACGAGTGATACATGCGTCAAGGCCTGTGATGTTGTCTTTACCACCGAATGCCATCACTAGATCTTTCGCTAGCTCAGAGCCTTCAGCTGCAACGCCTTCGCCTGCATCTTCTTCTTCACGACCTGGTGTTTTCAGGTCAAGCTTGGTGATTACAGCGCGGAATACTACGTAGTAGATTGCAGCGTAAATTAGACCAACACCAATCATTAGACCCATCTTCTGTGCGTTACCAGACAGAACTAGGAAGTCGATTAGACCGTGTGAGAAAGAAGTACCGTGTACAAAACCAAGGGTGTTTGCAACAACGTATGCAGAACCTGCTAGTAGAGCGTGGATTCCGTACAGTACTGGAGCAACAAATAGGAAAGCGAATTCGATTGGTTCAGTAATACCTGTTAGGAACGACGTTAGTGCAGCAGAAACCATGATACCCATTACTTTTGCACGGTTTTCAGGCTTAGCACACTGAGCAATAGCAATAGCTGCAGCTGGTAGACCGAACATCTTAAACATGTAACCGCCTGCTAGCTGACCGAAGCCATTACCAGCAATACGAGATGCTTCATCAGCAACAAGGTAACAAGTAAGAACACCGTTCTGTGTTTCGCCAGCAGCGTTAATACAAGAACCTGCTTCGAAGAAGAAAGGTACGTTCCAAACGTGGTGTAGACCAAATGGGATCAGAGAACGCTCAACAATACCGTAGATACCGAATGCTACTGTTGGGTTCTGGTGAGCAGCCCACTCAGAGAACGCTGCAATTGCACCGCCAACTGGTGGCCAAATGATCGATAGTAGAATCGCAAGACCAATTGAACAGAAACCTGTCATGATTGGTACAAAACGCTTACCAGCAAAGAAACCTAGGTATTCCGGAAGTTGGATACGGAAGAAACGGTTAAATGCCCAAGCAGCAACACCACCGACAAGGATACCACCAAGTACACCTGTGTCGATTGCTTCGACGCCCATAACGCTAGCCATAACACCTAGCGTCGCCGCCATAATGCCGTAACCAACGATAGCAGCAAGACCTGCTACACCATCATTGTTAGTGAAACCTAGTGCTACACCTACTGCAAATAGTAGTGGCATTTGGCCGAATACAGAACCACCAGCGGATTCCATGGTTTGTGAAACAACTTCTGGTAGCCAACTAAAATTAGCGGCACCAACGCCTAACAGAATACCAGCAACCGGTAGTACTGATACTGGAAGCATCAGCGACTTACCAACTTTTTGCAGGTTTGCAAAAAGGTTCTTGAACATAATGTGCTCCTGAGTGAGTGTTTTATTTAGATTTTCAGTTTTATCAGCGGCCTACCCCCGTAGCCATCTGCCGATAAGACCATCATTTTTAATACAGGTTAAGTATAAAATGTAGTGTTAAATATAACTTGATAACCATCAAAATTACCAATAGGTCATGAAATATAATTTCAAAACTCAATATAGATCACAGTTGAAATTTCGACTACCAAAGAGACAAAATAATCATAAGACAATGAAAAATATAAATAATAAATCATTAATGCACACTTACAACGACCTGTAATTATCTTTCAGTAATGTAAGCTGTGTTACTTTACGTTACGAAGTTAACTATCAACTTTTCTTGGTGTTTTTTGATGCTATTTGCAGGATTAATTTAAACATCTTGAATAGTGAATAATTAAAAGACAAATAGTATAAAAAAAAGGAGCCTTAGCTCCTTTTTTCCTCCTACTCGACCTCAACTTCGTTTTGCGTGCGAAAAAAGGGTAAAGAAGTTGTCAGTGGTTACCCGTTCGACTTCTTCGACCGACACCCCTTTCAACAGGCCAATATGTTCTGCAACTTCACGTACATAAGCTGGCTGGTTCTGTTTACCACGGTAAGGGATCGGGGCAAGATACGGTGAATCGGTTTCGACCAGTAGGCGCTCCAATGGCAACTGGCTAACCACATGCTTGAGTTCCGACGCTTTGTTGAAAGTAACAATACCCGAGATAGAAATATAGAAACCTAACTCGATAGCAGCCTGTGCCATTTCAAGGCTCTCGGTAAAACAATGCAGCACACCGCCACACTTTTCGGCGCCTTCTTCGCGCAAGATCTGCAAAGTATCTTCACGCGCCATGCGGGTATGAATAATAAGAGGCTTATTGAGTTCAACCGCCAAACGCACATGCTGGCGGAAAATCTCTTTTTGCTGCTCGGCAAGCTCCGGTTGATAATGGTAATCAAGGCCGGTTTCACCGATGGCAACGACACGATCATGTCGAGCAAATTCTTTCAGCGTATCGAAATCAAAGCCTTCTTCAATATCCAAGGGATGGACACCGCATGAAGCAAATACATTGTCATGCGGTGCAATCATCTCCATCATAGTCGGAAAGCTTTTCAGCGTTACACCAACCGACAGGCAGTAATCAATGCCACGGGCTTTTGCCTTGGCCAACACATCATCAATCCCTGTATGAAGTTGCTCGTAATCTAATTTATCCAGGTGACAATGCGAATCAACTAGCACGTTTCTTTCCTCAGTATTCTGTACATTAACGGAGCCTCGTTCATTGAGGCACTATGGGTGGTTCATGAAACCTATTAACCACTCGACAATCAACAGCTCTGCATTCAGCCCCGGATGACGTTCCAGCTTCTGATATAGGCTGTTGGCCTCTCTGATTTGCTCAAGCAAGGTCATGGGTGCAATAACCGCTGCAGCCTGCTCAACCAAAGGCAGTGACTCACTATGGACCAAGTGCGTCGTCACGCCTTGTTGCCACTTCATGCAATCGACAAGGAAGTAGCTCAACCACTTGAGACTGTTGTGGCCTTCTTTGGTACATAACCCAGCAACATCATATAAGCCGAAATTCGGCGGCCGCAAAAAATCACCAAAAACAGCCAATAATTTGGTGTAACGAATATCTTGGCCCTGCTCAATGAACTGCTGGGTTGCGATCGGTGCGGAACCATTAAGCCTGACCGTTTCCAACTTGATACTTTGCATCAACTGCTTTTCCACCCAGCGCTTGGTTTCCTGCTCTTGTGGCATCGCCAACCGCCACTTGTTACAGCGACTGTTGATAGTCGGCAGCAAGTTATCCAGTGACGACGCCAACAAGACAAACTGGCAGCCGGACGGTGGCTCTTCCAAGGTTTTCAGCAACGCATTTGCCGCCGCTTCTCCCATGCTATCCGCACCATCAATCAGAAGTATGCGCTCACCACCAAGCTGTGAGGTTTCAACAGCCCAACGGTTACATTGCCTGATCGCATCAACCCCGATCTGCTTACCATCTTGCACAGGGGCTATTACGTGAAAATCAGGGTGGGTGCCAGCGTCAAACAACTTACAACTATGGCATACTCCACAAGGCTCACCACCAGCACCTGCAGCCCCGTTCTGACACAGCACGGTTTTTGCCAGGTGCCTAGCGAGCGCTTCTCGTCCGCTGCCATGAGGCGCCACAAGAAGAATAGCATGATGCATCCGCCCCTGAACCAGCAGCTGTTGCCAACCTTGCCATAGATTTTCCTGCCACGGATATAGCATGTTACTGCTGCTCCAACCAGTGTTTAACCGCACCGCGAATATCAGCCGTTACATCTTCTAGCGACTGACTCGCGTCAATAATGACAACACTTGAATCGGCTTTAGACAATTCCAAAAAACGTGCTCGAGCACGGTGGAAAAAATCGATATTCATTTTTTCGATACGATCCAACTCACCTCGGCCACGGGCACGCTCAAGGCCTAGCACCGGATCGATATCCATATAGATCGTAAAATCAGGACGAAAGTCACCCAGTACTGTATCGCGAAGCCGCTCCATTACCGCACGGTCGAAACCACGGCCACCACCTTGGTAGGCTTGAGAAGACATATCATGACGATCACCGACCACCCAACGTCCTTGGTTCAAGGCAGGCTTGATGACGTTTTCAACCAGCTGCGAGCGAGCAGCGTAAAGCAGTAACAGTTCAGCCATGTCTGTCAAAGGTTCGTCAGGGTGGCCTTCCTTAACCAAGGCACGCATTTGCTCGGCCAGCGGTGTACCGCCCGGTTCGCGGGTCGACGTAAACTCTTCGATCCCCTGCTCAGCCAACACTTGAGTTACTTGCTGGATGGCAGTGCTTTTCCCTGCGCCTTCCAGCCCTTCAATTACGATAAATTTACCAGTCATTATTGTTGTCTTAGTATTCTTAAATATTCACGTACAGCACGGTTATGTTCTGTCAGTGTTCTCGAAAATTTATGGCCGCCTTTGCCATCAGCCACAAAGTAGTAATAAATGCTGTCATCCGGGTTGACCGCGGCGAGAACCGATGCCTCGCTTGGCATTGCAATCGGCGTCGGCGGCAGGCCGAAAATGGTATAGGTGTTATATGGTGTCGGTGTTTGCAGATCGCGTTTGCGGATCCTGCCTTCGTACTTATCACCCATACCGTAGATCACGGTTGGATCCGTCTGTAAGCGCATACCTTTATGCAGACGGTTCATAAATACCGATGACACCAAGCCGCGTTCGTTATCCACCGCCGTTTCTTTCTCGATGATTGATGCCATAATCAGGGCTTCGTACGGGGTTTTCAGTGGAATTTCAGCATCACGCTCATCCCATGCCGTGCCCAACAGGTTCTGCATGTCACTGTAAGCGCGGCGAAGCAGTTCCAAATCTGACGTACCAGCTGTGTAATGGTAGGTTTCAGGCAGCAGGTAGCCTTCCAGCTTTTCGACATCGGCACCCAGAGCTTGAGCAATTTCCGCTTCGCTCATCCCGTCTGTTGCATGGGTCACGTGCGGGGCTTGTTGGAGCAGTGCCAACCAGTCAACAAAGCGCTCACCTTCAACCAACGTGATGGCAAACTGGTGTTCACGGCCAGAGGCAACCAGCGCCAATACGTCCTTTAGCGTCATCGCCGGGGTCACTTGGTACGTACCCGACTTCAGGTTTGCCAGTTGCGGTTCTAGCCTTGGGATCCATCGCGTCCATGGCGACTCTACTATGATGTCTTGGCTAGCCAACTGATTGAGCAATCCGCGGTATGATGTCCCGGCCCTTACCGTCAATAAGACTTCTTGTTGGTTTTCCACTTGTACATCAAGTGATGACTTCACTTGCTGATACGACCAACCCAGTCCACCGGCAGCCGCCAGGCCCAGCAGGATTACAGCAATCGCCAATTTCTTTAGCACGAATACAACCTCTTGTTCAGCTCATTCAGCAAGGTCTGCTGAGTGAATGTTATTCCATTTATTTCATTTACTGGCACTAACGCCATAAGGGCATTAGTAATAAAGACTTCATCAGCACAAAGCAAGCAATCGAGAGTCGAATTGACAATTTCTAAACAATAATCCAGTTCGGTTACCAACTGAAATATATGCCGCCGCATTACCCCCCTCACACCGGACAATTGTAGGCTTGGAGTGTATAACGTATTCCCCCGGCGCCAAAAGATGTTCGAAGCGATGGACTCCACCACGTTACCGACAACATCCAGTACCACGGCATCCAACCACTGGTGCTGCTCGGCTTCCCGCTTCAGCAGCACTTGCTCAAGGCGATTGAGGTGCTTGTATCCGGCCAGCATCGGTGAATGTGACAAACGTTGCTGGCACACCCCTAAGGTAATACCGTCTTGTTGCCACTGCAGGTAATGTTCGGGCCAAGCAAACTCCGACACTACCACCTGCGTATCGCTGCAACCGGAAGCACTGTACCCCCGGCCACCGCTCCCACGGCTGATCAGTACCTTGAGCCCACCTTTGTCAGGGTAACGAGTAGCAAGCTTACTGACAGTTGTCGCTAATTCATCCCAGTTCGGCTCGGCTATATCCAGTAGCGAGAGCGTTTCTTTTAAACGCTCAAGGTGAAAAGGCCAAAGCCGGATCTCACCACTTTCTACCAGCATAGTCGTAAAACACCCATCGCCGTACTGCATGGCTCTGTCGGTCACTGTTATCTGGTTGTCAGGTTTTCCGTTGATCAGGATCATCTTGCTTCCTGCTCGATATTTTCAAAAGATAGATAAAAAAACGGCCCGGTGCATAACACCGGGCCGCTCAATGATAACAGGTTATCGTTAGATTTTCTTGAACAGCAACGAGCCGTTTGTACCACCGAAACCAAACGAGTTACACAGTGCGTACTCAAGATTTACCTGACGCGCTTCGCCTGGTACGTAGTCCAGATCACAGCCTTCATCAGGGTTTTCTAGGTTAATTGTTGGCGGCACCACTTGATCAATCAGAGTCATCGCCGTGATGATGGCTTCAACAGAACCAGCAGCACCTAATAGGTGGCCAGTCATAGACTTAGTCGAAGATACCATGACGTTATCAGCAGCAGCACCCATCGCACGCTTAATGCCAAGGGTTTCAGCAACGTCACCAGCAGGGGTTGATGTACCGTGTGCATTGATGTAGCCGATTTTATCAGCATTGATACCCGCATCACGGATACATGCTTCCATTGCCAATGCGCCACCAGAGCCGTCAGCGCTTGGTGATGTCATGTGGTAAGCATCGCCACTCATGCCAAAGCCAACAAGCTCAGCATAGATTTTTGCACCACGTGCTTTTGCGTGCTCGTACTCTTCTAGCATCATCATACCGGCACCGTCGCCAAGTACGAAACCGTCACGGTCTTTGTCCCATGGGCGAGATGCGCCCTGAGGATCATCGTTACGGGTAGATAGTGCTTTCGCAGCGGAAAAACCGCCCATGCCTAGAGGTGTTGATGCTTTCTCAGCACCACCTGCTAGCATCGCATCGGCATCACCGTATGCGATCATGCGTGCAGCATGACCAATGTTGTGAAGGCCAGTTGTACACGCTGTAGAGATTGCGATGTTTGGACCACGTAGACCATGCATGATCGACAGGTGGCCAGCAATCATATTGACAATTGTCGATGGAACAAAGAATGGGCTGATTTTGCGCGGACCCTTTTCCATCAAAGATTGATGGTTAGCTTCAATTAAGCCAAGACCACCAATACCAGAACCGATAGCTACGCCCACGCGGGCTGCATTTTCTTCAGTAACTTCAATACCAGAGTCTTTTAACGCTTGTACGCCTGCTGCAATGCCGTATTGGATAAACAAATCCATTTTACGGGCATCTTTCTTCGTCATGTATTCTTCACAGTTGAAGTCTTTGACCATACCAGCAAAACGAGTAGCGAATGCACTAGCATCAAAATGTTCAATAGTGCTGATACCGCTAGTACCGGCTAGAAGTGCTTTCCAAGATGATTCAACAGAATTACCTACCGGTGATAGCATACCCATGCCAGTAACAA
The DNA here is from genome assembly GCF_024357955.1 of Photobacterium pectinilyticum. Taxonomy (GTDB): domain Bacteria; phylum Pseudomonadota; class Gammaproteobacteria; order Enterobacterales; family Vibrionaceae; genus Photobacterium; species Photobacterium pectinilyticum. The sequence goes on along the minus strand of NZ_JANEYT010000010.1, from coordinate 112,503 downwards.
CTACGCGACGCTTAGACACGATTTATTTCTCCGGGAATTGAGGATAAAACAGATTTCAAAAGAAAAATTCAGGCGGTCATGGTGACCGCCTGGGGGGAGTTCTTTAATTACTCAGAAGCGCCAACAACGTAGTCGATTGCAGCTTGTACTGTAGTAATTTTTTCAGCTTCTTCGTCTGGAATCTCAGTGTCGAATTCTTCTTCAAGAGCCATTACTAGTTCAACTGTATCTAGAGAGTCAGCGCCTAGATCGTCAACGAAAGATGCTTCGTTCTTAACTTCAGCTTCGTCTACACCTAGTTGCTCGATGATGATTTTTTTTACGCGTTCTTCGATGTTGCTCATTAATCTATTTCCTTAAAACAAGAATTCGCTAATGCGATTTGCTGTAGTTTATTCAATACTGCAAAAGTTGCAATACTCAAGATGCTGGTCAAACCACGATTTTCAGTGAAAACAAGTTGAGTTTGACTTGCATCATCAAGTTATGCAACTTTTTTGATTAAATCATGTACATGCCGCCATTGACGTGCAATGTTTCACCGGTCACATAACCAGCATCTTCAGAGGCTAGGAAAGCCACAGCGGCTGCAATTTCACGCGGATCGCCAAGACGGCCAGCCGGAACACCAGACAGTGTCGCGGCGCGCTGATCGTCTGTCAGAGCCTTGGTCATGTCCGTTTCAATGAAGCCCGGAGCCACAGCATTTACTGTAATGCCACGAGAAGCCACTTCACGTGCCATCGACTTGGTAAAGCCAATCAAGCCCGCTTTAGCGGCTGCATAGTTAGTCTGGCCTGCGTTACCCATAGTGCCCACAACCGAGCCAATGCTGATAATACGGCCATGACGTTTTTTCATCATCGCGCGCAATACCGCTTTCGACAAACGGAAGATAGAGGTCAGGTTAGTGTCCATGATGTCCTGCCATTCGTCATCTTTCATACGCATTAGCAAGTTATCACGGGTAATACCTGCGTTGTTAACTAGGATGTCAACATCACCAAATTCTTCTTTGATCTGCTTAAGCACTGCTTCAATAGATTCAGGAGAAGTGACATTCAGCGCAAGGCCCTTACCATTGTCACCCAGATAAGCGCTGATAGCTTCTGCGCCGTTCTCAGAGGTTGCAGTACCGATAACGGTTGCACCACGTTCAACCAGAATCTCGGCAATCGCACGACCGATACCACGGCTCGCACCTGTTACCAGCGCAATTTTTCCTTCCAGGCTCATTGTTAATCCTCTTTGATGAAATTGGTTACTTAGCAGCGTCAAGGCTGGCGGTGTCGTTAACCGCTGCGCTGCTCAGTGAACGATTTATTCGTTTTGTTAGGCCAGTCAATACTTTACCCGGGCCGAACTCAAGCAGAGACTCGATACCTTCAGCAGCCATGCGCTCCACAGACTCGGTCCAGCGTACTGGGCTGTGCAGCTGCTTAACTAGCGCAGCCTTAATTGCCGCAGGATCCGTCTCGGTCGCCACGTCAGCGTTATTGATAACGGATACTACTGGCGCTGAGAAAGTAATGCTCTCGAGCGCTTCTGCCAGCTTATCAGCAGCAGGCTGCATCAGTGCACAGTGTGAAGGCACAGACACAGGCAGCGGCAAAGCACGCTTAGCACCGGCTTCTTTACAAAGTACATTCGCACGTTCGACAGCGTCTTTGTTACCTGCGATAACAACTTGGCCTGGAGAGTTAAAGTTTACCGGTGAGCACACCTGATCTTGCGCGGCTTCTGCACACGCCTTGGCAATAGCGTCGTTGTCCAAACCGATAATGGCAGACATTGCGCCAACACCTGCCGGCACGGCTGCTTGCATTAGCTGACCACGTAGCTCAACCAGCTTAACCGCATCTTTGAAATCAATAACACCCGCACAAACTAGTGCTGAATATTCGCCTAGGCTGTGGCCTGCAACTACTTCAGGCTTTGCACCACCAACTTCTTGCCATACACGCCAAATCGCAACTGAAGACGTCAGAAGTGCAGGCTGAGTGCGGTGAGTTTGGTTCAGGTCTTCAGCTGGGCCGTTTTGTACCAGTGCCCACAGGTCATAACCTAATACGTCAGATGCCTCAGCAAAAGTTTGCTTAACCACATCATACTGCTCAGCCAATTCGGCCAGCATACCTACGGCTTGAGAGCCTTGACCCGGAAATACAATCGCGAACTTAGACATTCGAGAATCCTTATTCTATGTAACTGAAAACTCAGTTTTGCTAAATCGGGCGAGATGGCAACGCCAACCCACCCAAACTAAATATAAAGAAGATGTTTAGAACTTCACCAGCGCCGAACCCCAGGTGAAACCACCACCAAAGGCTTCAAGCAGCAATCTCTGGCCACGCTGAATACGGCCATCACGTACCGCTTCGTCCAGCGCCGTTGGCACGGTTGCCGCCGAGGTATTACCGTGGCGATCAAGGGTAACAACTACCTGATCCATAGACATAGAAAGCTTCTTCGCTGTTGCTTTGATAATGCGCAGGTTTGCTTGATGCGGTACCAGCCAATCAAGCTCTGACTTGTCCATGTTATTGGCGGCTAACGTGTTTTTAACTAAGTTAGACAGTTGGGTTACTGCTACCTTAAACACTTCGTTACCGGCCATGTATAGCCACTTGTCATCGCTGAAGTCCTGACCATGCTCAGGCACACCAAGGCTTAATAGCCCACCAAAGTGGCCATCTGCGTGCAGGTGGGTCGAGATGATACCCGGCTCTTCGCTCACTCCGACAACAACAGCACCAGCAGCATCACCAAACAGGATGATCGTCGAACGATCATTTGGGTCACAACGGTGCGAGAGCGCATCGGCACCAATCACTAGGACGTTTTTCGCCATACCTGTTTTGATATGCTGATCGGCAATACTCAACGCATAGACGAAACCAGAACAAGCTGCAGCAATATCAAACGCCGGACAGCCTTTGATATCCAGCATACCCTGAACCTGACAAGCCGCCGATGGGAACGCGTGGCTCGCACTGGTCGTCGCGACGATGATCAGGTCAATGTCATCTTTCTCAATGCCTGCCATCTCAATAGCATTCAATGAAGCCTGATAACCCATTACCGCGACAGTTTCGTCTTCGGCAGCAATGCGACGCTCTCGAATACCGGTACGAGCGACAATCCACTCGTCATTGGTTTCAACCATATGTTCTAAGTCGGCATTAGAACGAACTTGCTCTGGCAGATAGCTGCCAGTACCTAAAATTTTGCTATACATGAAGACTAATAATGCCTCTCGAGTAAGACTTCTTCCAAACGATCACTGATTTTTGTCGGTATTTGTCGTTTGACCTCGTGTACCGCTTCACCAATCGCATTAGTAAAGGCGGTTGTATCAGCACTTCCGTGGCTTTTCACCACAATACCGCGCAATCCTAACAGACTCGCGCCGTTATACTGGTCGGGGTTCAACTGTTTCAAGCTGTTAAATAGGTCACTAAATAGCCACCTCGCTATCAGCCGTTTCAGTGGATTACCGTAAATAGCACGTTTAATCGCACCAATAAACAGATTTGCCACCCCTTCACTGGTTTTAAGGCTGACATTGCCTACAAAACCATCACAGACAATAACATCGGCTTTACCACTGTAGAGCTGATCCCCTTCGATATAACCGATGTAATTGATATCCGGTGACTCGGTCAGCATCTCAGCGCAGCGCTTGACGAGATCGTTACCTTTGATCTCCTCTTCACCGATATTGAGCAACGCAACCCGAGGTGGCGTCACATGTCCTTGCTCAGCCAGCACCGCCCCCATTACTGCGAACTGGAACAAGGTATCGGCATCACATGACACATTGGCCCCTAAGTCTAGCAGCCAGGTCTTGGTCTCGTTTTGAGTTGGAATAGCAGACACCAGCGCGGGACGATCCACCCCGGGTAATTGCTTGAGGATATAACGAGACAAAGCCATTAAAGCTCCGGTATTACCAGCACTGACACAGGCATTAGCAGTACCTTCGGAAACGGCTTCCAGAGCGGCGCGCATAGATGACCCTTGACTCCGGCGCAAAGCCTGAGAAGGACGGGTATCGTTTGCAATGACGTGATCGCAATGGACAATGCGAAGACGAGGGTGATTCGTTTGATTCAGGAGGGATAGTTCGGTAGTGATCGCACTTTGATCACCAAATAATATGACTTTGAGCTCAGGGAATTGCAACAGTGCCTGCACGGAGGCAGGCACTGTTACTTGAGGACCGAAATCCCCACCCATTGCATCAAGTGCAACGGTTAGACCACTCAAGGCTCAACCTTACTTGTTGATAACCTTGCGGCCACGGTAGAAACCGTCAGCTGTCACGTGGTGACGTAGGTGAGTTTCACCACTTGCAGAATCTACAGACACAGCTGCAGTTGTTAGTGCATCGTGTGAACGACGCATGCCACGTGCTGCACGTGATTTTTTGCTCTTTTGTACGGCCATTAACCCTACTCCTGTTAAATTACTTACTTAGATTTTTCAATACTGCAAACGGATTCGGACGCTCATCAGCAACGGGGATCTCACCAAAAGTCATGTTTCCGCTGGCTTTGCAGTCAGCTTCCTCATGCATAGCGACTTGAGGTAATTCCAGAATCAATTCGTCTTCGACGATTTGAACCAGATTGATCTCACCATTTTCGTCGACATCAGCCGGCTCATAAGCTTCCGGTAAATCGTCTGCTGCCTCTGGTTTGAGGAGCGGACTGTAACAGAACTCAACACGATATTCGTGTTTGAACCCTTCCTGACATCTCTGACAGGTCAGCATCACTTCAACATCTGCGCTACCGCGCATAAATGCGATTCGACGCTGGTCCAAGTCAAATGACAAGGTGACGTTTGCATCACGTGTTACGCTCTGCGTTGATTCGGTCAGACGCTCAAGTAGTTCGGCTTTGATGATGCCATCATAGTCGAGTTTTTTTTGAGCAGCGCGAACCGGGTCAACCGTAAGCGGCAATTTTACCTTTTGCATAGGGCGCGAATATTAGCCTTGTAATCAGTTTGAGTCAAAGGAAATGTGCGTGAATTAACACCATTTAGTCAATTCGTATACTCAGTGTTAGATACAAGCACTGCAGCACTGCCACTTCCACCATTTTGTCTGTTATCTGCCTATCCACCAATAACTTGTATGGCAGTCAATATCAGCTCAAATAACACACAAAAACTGGCGAAAACCCAACCGATAGACCAACTTTACCTATCATTATAACGTAGCCATCGCAAAGTAAGGTGCGTAGACTACCACAACCTAGCATTAACCCGGTAATAGTCATGTGCCAACCTTTACTCTTGGCTTCAACCTCCCCTTTTCGCCAATCACTATTGCAAAAACTCGGCCTTCCTTTTACGACAGCCAAGCCTGAAACCGATGAAACACCACTACCCGGCGAACAAGCGCAACAACTTGTCACTCGCTTAGCCCAGAGCAAAGCCATGGCATGTGCCAGCGAGTACAGCGAGCATCTCATTATTGGCTCCGATCAGGTCTGCGTGATTGATGGCGCGATCATCGGCAAGCCCCATACGGTTGAGAATGCCTGTCGCCAACTAAAAGCAGCCAGCGGTAAAACCACCACCTTTTATACTGGCCTGTGTCTACACAACGCCAAAACAGGCGAGAGCGAGGTGATCTGCGAACCCTTCCATGTCCACTTCCGCCAGCTCACTGATACCGAAATCCGCCATTATGTTGAACGTGAGCAGCCACTCAACTGTGCGGGGAGCTTCATGTGTGAAGGACTGGGTATAGCGCTGTTTGACCGCCTCGAAGGCCGCGATCCTAATACCCTTGTCGGCTTGCCACTGATTGCGCTGCGAGAAATGCTCGCCAAACAAGGTATCAGCGTATTGTAAGCACAGTTTGATAAAGGCAATGTTGTAGCCCCACCATCACCCGAACAAAAAACGGCAGGAAACCCTGCCGTTTTACTGAATTGAACGCGCGTTATAGAAAAGGTTACACCTTTATTATTGCACCTTACTACTGCGTAACTTCTCCACTGCCAGCTGAAGCTTTCGCTCCATCGGCGCACTGATGTCCATCAGCTCTTCGCTTTGCGGGTGGGTGAACTTGATGTTCGCCGCGTGCAGGAACAAACGATTCAAACCTACCTTTTTAGTAAAGGCATCAAAGCGTGGGTCGCCATAGCGATCATCCCATGCAATTGGGTGGCCGGTATATTGGCAGTGCACGCGAATTTGGTGGGTGCGGCCCGTTACCGGGCTGGCCTGCACCAACGTCGCTTGGTCAAGTCGCTCCAGTACCTTGAAGCGAGTATCGCACGGCTTACCATTCGGGTTAACCCGGACGATACTATTCACCTCATTTTTGAGAAGCGGCGCAGTCACTTTCTTGCAGCTCGCCTTCCACTCCCCCATTACCAAGGCAAAGTAGTACTTCTGTACTGTCTTATTACGGAACTGCTCTTGCAGCTTGCGCAACGCGGAGCGTTTTTTTGCCACAAGCAGAATGCCCGACGTATCGCGGTCGATGCGGTGGACCAGCTCGAGGAAGCGTGCATCAGGCCGCAATGCACGCAATGCTTCAATAGCACCGAACTTCAGGCCACTGCCGCCGTGTACTGCCGTACCGGATGGCTTGTTGAGGATCAGCATGTGGTCATCTTCATAGATAATGCACGCTTCAAGCTCTGCCACTTTATCTAACTTGGTGCTGATCGGTGCTTGGTCTTCTTTTTCCGGTATCTTTACCGGAGGAACCCGAACCAGGTCACCGTCCTGCAATTTGTATTCTGGTTTTATACGTTTTTTGTTCACTCGCACTTCGCCTTTACGCAGAATGCGGTAAATCATACTTTTTGGTACATTTTTTAGCCGTGCACGGAGAAAGTTATCGATCCGCTGGCCTGCAAAGTCATCAGATATTTCGATGAAGTGCACTTTTGGTTTATCATCTTTCATGGGTTTCATTCTAACATGCATGCAAAGCAGATTGCCGCAAAAAAGTCACCCTGCTATCATTGGCGTGCACAGGTAGGAAAATTTGCCTACTTTGCCGACAGGGTGAACAGAATAACACCCGATTGATGACTATATATACCGCTCTGATGAAAAACGCAGCATGTGGCGTAAGACGTTTAATTCTTCGGAGTGTTTTTTTAGTGCCCTTTAGCAACGAAAAAATTACTGGTGTGACAGATACCGCCGTAACCATCGGTGAACCAGCTGTGCATTTTCAGATCTAAACATCTTGGTACAGTTGGATGATACGTGTTGCCACATAGCACCCCTGAATTCCAGCCGTGAGGTTGCATTTAAGATCAGACTTGGGGTCCGGCACCACCAGTAAAGACACGTAACTAAGTGCACTAGCACATGAAAAAAAACGAGTACAATATAATGAAAAGAATGTTGATTAACGCAACTCAGAAGGAAGAGTTGCGCGTCGCATTAGTTGATGGGCAGAAGCTGTTCGATCTTGATATCGAAAGCCCTGGCCACGAATCTAAAAAAGCAAATATCTACAAAGGACGCATCACACGCATCGAACCAAGTCTGGAAGCAGCGTTTGTTGACTATGGTGCTGAACGCCACGGTTTTCTCCCTCTTAAAGAAATCGCCCGTGACTATTTCCCTTCTGACTACTCTTACCAAGGCCGACCGAACATTAAGGAAGTGCTGAAAGAAGGTCAGGAAGTAATTGTTCAGGTTGATAAAGAAGAGCGAGGCAACAAAGGCGCCGCCCTTACTACCTTCATCTCTCTAGCAGGTAGCTACCTGGTACTGATGCCGAACAACCCACGTGCAGGCGGTATTTCCCGTCGTATCGAGGGTGAAGAACGTACACAGCTAAAAGCGGCACTTAGCACGCTGGAATTGCCTCAGGGCATGGGCCTGATTGTACGTACTGCCGGTGTTGGTAAATCAGCTGAAGATCTGGAATATGATCTTAACTACCTACTTAGCCACTGGGAGCGTGTAAAAGACGCTGCTGACTCGGCGGCTGCGCCTTTCCTTATCCACCAGGAAAGTAACGTCATCGCCCGAGCTATTCGTGACTACCTTCGCCGTGACATCGGTGAAATCGTTATCGACAGCAAAAAAATCTTTGACCGTGCCCGCGATCATATCCAACAGGTTCGTCCAGACTTCCTGTCACGGGTAAAACTCTACGAAAACAGTGAAACACCACTGTTCAACCATTACCAGATCGAAAACCAGATTGAATCAGCGTTCCAGCGTGAAGTTCGTCTGCCTTCTGGTGGTTCTATTGTTATCGACCCGACTGAAGCACTGACGTCTATTGATATCAACTCTGCCCGTGCAACCAAGGGTGGTGATATCGAAGAAACAGCACTACAGACCAACCTTGAAGCCGCTGACGAAATCGCACGCCAGCTTCGCCTACGTGACCTTGGCGGTCTAGTGGTTATCGATTTCATCGATATGACACCAGTACGCCACCAGCGTGAAGTTGAAAACCGACTACGCGAAGCCGTTCGCATGGACCGTGCACGCGTTCAAATCGGTCGTATTTCTCGCTTTGGTCTATTGGAAATGTCGCGCCAGCGCCTAAGCCCATCACTAGCTGAAGCCAGCCACCATGTGTGTCCTCGCTGTACGGGTACAGGTGTCATTCGTGACAGCGAATCGCTATCACTTTCAATCCTTCGTCTTATTGAAGAAGAAGCGCTGAAAGACAACACCTCTCAGGTGTTGGCAATAGTGCCAGTGGCGATTGCCTCTTACCTGCTCAACGAGAAACGTCGATCTGTACAGTACATTGAGAAATCTCACAATGTACGTGCAATCATCGTACCTAACGCCAGCATGGAAACACCTCATTTCGAAGTGGTCCGTGTCCGTTCTGGTGATGAGCACGATGCGTTGTCTTACAACCTGCCAAGCGCACTAGAAGCACTGCGTGAAGCTGAAGCGGCGGAGTCTTCTGCACCGCAAGAGCGTGTGACGAAGAAACGTGAAGAGCCTGTTCTACAGGGCTTCAGTGCGCCTACGCAAGCACCTACTACCCCGAAAGCTAAGCCTCAGCCAGCGAAGAAAGCAGCTGCGCCGGCTCAAGCTGTCGAGGAAAAGGCAGGTTTCTTCAGCCGTATTTTCTCTGCAATTGCGAACTTCTTCTCAAGCCCTGAGCAGGAAGAGCAACCAAAAGAGAAGAAAGAAGACAACCAGCGTAACCGCCGTGACCGCAAGGACAACCGCCGTAACCAAGACAACCGTCGCGGTGAACGTCAGGAAGGCCGCCGTGGTGATCGCCAGCAAGACAACCGTCGTGGTAGCAAAGATAACCGCCGTGGTCGTCAGGAGCGCCCTGATCGCCAAGAGACTGACAACAACAAGAAAAAGCAGCAGGTTGCTGAACAACGTGAACAACGCCAAGCTCGTCGTCGCAATGAAAAAGCGAAAGACAAGCCTGAGCAAAACGATGAGAAGCCAACCCAGCAGCAGCGTAAAGACAAAGATCAGAAACGCCAGCGTCGTGACCGTGATGATACCCAAGCTCAAAAACCTCGTCGCGAGCGCGATCAGGAAGCCAAAGCTAAAGTAGAAAAACCGGTTGTCGAAGAGCAGCGTCAGGAGCAGGAAAAGACGGCGAAGGTGAAGCAACGTCGCCAACGTCGTGAAATGCGTAAAACAGTACGTATTACCGACAATGCAGAAGTGAAAGCAGTTGAAACAACTCAACCTGCTGTCGCTGAAGTGCCTGTTGCTAAGTCTGAGCTCCAAGAGCTTGGCACCGCCATGGCTCAGGAAGCTAAAGCTGTTACTGATAATGCTGAAGAGAAGAACGGTGAGCAAGAAGGCCAACGCCGTAACCGTCGCTCTCCTCGCCATCTTCGTGCAAGCGGCCAGCGTCGTCGTCGTATCCGTGATACCCGCCCAGAAAAGGGTGAAGAAATGGAGCAGATGGTAACAGAAGCTGTCGGTCACGCTGTTGAAGAAGTTACCGAAACCCTGAACGATATCGAAAATGTTGTTTCTATCGTCGAGAAGCCTAAAGCCGTTGTCCGCCTGAAGAGCGGTGTCGCATCGCCTGAAATGGCAATGGGCAAAGTATGGCCTTCTGCAACGAAACCAGCCGTTGCCTCTCTTGAAGCGCCGGTAGCAGATGTTGTTAAAGCAACTGAGGCACCAGCTGTTGTTGCTGAGCAAACAACCGCTGAAACCGCTGCAGTACTGGGTGGTGTTGCTATGCCAGAGCTAGCGATGGGCAAAGCCTTCCCGCTACGTGCAGATGTTGCAGAGGAAACAGCTGAGCAAGCACCTGTTGTTGATACACCAGCTGTTGAAGAGACAGTCGTTGAAACACCAGTTGCTGAAGAGCCAAAGGTAGAAGCACCTGTTGCTGCTGAACCTGCAGAGCCACAATCTGCAGAATCAGACGTAGCCGCCGCTATCGCTGCCGCTCAAGCTGCAATGCTGGGAATGCAGACTCAACAACCGGTTGAGGTTAAAGCGACTGAAGCAGCACCTGCTGCAGCGGTTACTGAGCCTGAGGTTCAGGTAGCAGAAGCTGAAACCAAAGCGCCAGAAGTTGTTGTAACTCATGCGGAAACGGTTGTTTCTAACGTTGAATCAACAGCTCAGGTTTGTGCAACGTCTCCGAAGGGGCTACATGCAACAGCTGCGATGGCTAAAGCACCAGCTCCAGTAGAAGCCGCAGAACCGATTATGGTTGCTATTGCACCACTTCGTGACGAACGCTTTGCTGCTCGCCAGGCCGGTAGCCAAACGGCAACCAATCACGCGACAGCGGGTGCTAAATCAACAATGCCAAACGCTGAATAAGTTAACGCTTGCAACCTAACAAAAAGCCACGCACATAATTGCATGGCTTTTTTTTTGCCATTAATATTGCTTTGCAACCGCTGCAATTTTCACTCACAACATTACCAGCATCAAACTTTCTTACACTAAGTAACAGGAAAGACGAACAACTCAGCTTGAAAATTGAACCTAGTCACACTTTTCTGTAGGATAAGCGACTTTGTAGTGCCTTAGTCGCCTAGCGGCTCCAATCAACGACCATAGTCAGAACAAACCTATAAGCATGTTTGAATTCCCACAATTTTCGAGACAATCCGTCAAGAATGACGTTCTTTCGGGGCTAACTGTTGCCCTTGCCCTAATACCTGAAGCGGTTGCCTTTGCCTTCGTAGCAGGCGTTGATCCAATGGTTGGCTTGTACGCAGCCTTCATCGTCGGCTTGATCACGGCCGTGCTTGGAGGGCGTCCGGGAATGATTTCTGGCGCTACCGGCGCCATGGCTGTTGTTATGGTCAGCCTTGTGGCCGAACACGGTATCCAATACCTCTTTGCTGCCGTCATGCTTGCCGGTGTTTTACAAATCCTTGCCGGTGTGTTCAAGCTCGGTAAGTTTATTCGCATGGTACCGCACCCGGTAATGATTGGCTTTGTTAACGGCTTAGCTATCGTTATTTTCCTGGCACAACTTGGTCAATTTAAAGTACCAGATGCTTCAGGTGCTCTGCAGTGGATGCAAGGCTCTCAGCTTTACATCATGCTGGGACTAGTTGGCCTGACCATGTTTATTATCCACTTCCTGCCAAAGCTGACCAAAGCAGTACCCTCTTCACTGGTGGCGATCATCACAGTAACGGTACTGGTACACGGTCTTGGCCTAGATACCCGTACCGTCATTGATTTCGTTCGCACCATGAGTGGTGATGGCAACGCAACACTAGCAGGCTCGCTACCAACCTTCGCGATTCCTGAAGTAGGTTTCAACATGGATACCCTGCGTATCATCCTGCCATACTCTTTGATTCTGGCAGCGGTTGGCCTGATTGAGTCTCTACTAACACTGACTGTGATTGATGAAATGACGGGTACCCGTGGTCAAGGTAACCGCGAATGTGTGGGCCAAGGTGTGGCAAACGTCACCTGCTCTGTGTTCGGCGCTATGGGTGGCTGTGCGATGATTGGCCAATCGATGATTAACATTAATTCAGGTGGCCGTGGACGCCTATCCGGTATCACCGGTGCTGTCGGCCTGCTGTTGTTCATTCTGTTCGGCTCGTCACTGATTGAAGTCATCCCGCTAGCAGCTCTGGTTGGCGTAATGTTCATGGTCGTGATCGGCACCTTTGAGTGGGCTAGCTTCAAAATGGCACGCAAAGTACCAAAACACGATTTCTTTGCCATCATTTTGGTTACTGGTGTTACGGTCGCATTCGACCTTGCCTTGGCAGTTATTGTCGGTGTGATTTACTCAGCACTCGTCTTTGCCTGGAAACACGCTAAGCACATCTATGCGTCTAGTTACCTCGATAACAACGGCTCAAAGGTATACGCACTTGACGGCCCACTCTTCTTCGGCTCAGTAGCAAACTTCCTAGAACTGTTTGATGCCAAGAACGATCCAGCAGATGTGATCATTGATTTTGCCAAATCACGCGTTGCTGACCACTCAGCAATTGAAGCTATTGATACCATCGCTGAACGTTACGCATCCCAAGGCAAGACCCTGCATATCCGCCACTTGAGCCCGGAATGTCGATCTCTGCTTAAGAAAGCGGGTAACTTGGTTGAGGTTAACATGATGGAAGACCCAACCTACAAGGTCGCGACCGATACCCTAGGTTAATCTGCTGTATTAACCACGTGCTCAGTTAGCATTAGAAATAAAAGCGCCCGCATCTATTTAAAATAGATGCGGGCGTTTTTTAGTCAAAGTGACCGCATTTATAATACCAATCTGGATAAGTCGTTGATCAAGTATTTTCCAGTGCAAGACTGATCAAATATTTATGTAGGTTGGTATAACCTATCAAGTAACTCCTCAGAAGCTTCCTCGACCAAATCGAGTACATAGTCAAAGCCACGTTTACCGCCATAATAAGGGTCAGGGATCTCCTCGACATCAGGACGGCCATACTCAAGAAAGAGTGCCAGTTTACGCTGCAAATGGGTTGGGCAAGCACGTTTCAAATCGCGTAGATTATCGTTATCTGCCGCCAAAATCAGATCAAAGGCTTCGAAGTCCCCTTGGGTAACCTGTCTGGCACGGATCCCGTCAAAGCAGTATCCGCGCGCCTCAGCGGCGGCTCGGGCACGGTGATCAGGCTGTTCGCCTTGATGAAAACCAATAGTACCAGCAGAATCGACGTCAATATCCAGCCCACGCTCGGCCACTTTAGCCCGAAGAACGGCTTCAGCCGTTGGTGAACGACAGATATTGCCCATGCATACCACTAAAATCCGTTGTGTCATCGTCACTCCTTTATCAAGGCTTGTATTACTGAATTTGCTCTAAGCGTAACACTTCTCGATCATTTTAAAATCGTCCATATCCGTGTTGGCACGCCTTATCTCCACCTCAGTATTGCCGTCCTTGGCCAGCCTCATCGATAACTGGTATCTTCTGTCTGATTGAAGTAACGTATTCGTTTTCAGACTCTTACAGCAAGGCTGCATACCATGAAGGTGCATTACCAGGCATTTAAACAGCAGGTGCAGATATTCCTAATCGCACTCGCCTTCTTTACCCGTATTCCCATCCCTGCCGATACACCCTATTCTCCAGAGTTATTAAACAAAGCAAACCGCTATTTTGCCTTAGTTGGCTTGGTTGTCGGGTTGGCAAGTGCGATAAGTTTCTGGCTGTCACAACTGGTATTACCGGTTTCTGTCGCTGTGATCATTGCTATGGCGGTAAGCCTGCTGCTGACTGGTGCTTTTCATGAAGATGGCTTGGCCGATGTGTTCGATGGTTTTGGTGGCGGGTGGCAACCTGAGCAAAAACTCGAGATCATGAAAGACTCCCGACTAGGTACTTATGGGGCCTCAGCACTGTTTGTGGTACTGGCAATCAAATGGTCCAGCCTAACAGCCTTGGCTGATATATCGCCGGCGTTGACCACGTTAGCACTGTTGTGCCTGCATGGTTTGAGCCGTGCCGCTGCTGCCAGCCTCATATTCAGCTACCCATACGTTCGCCTCGATGAGCAAAGCAAAGTCAAACCACTGGCTAATCAGCAAAGCCAACAAGATTTGTGGGTTTTAATTATCACCAGTTTCTTTATATTACTGTTATTACCACTGCCAATGGCACTTTTACTCGCAGCAGCCCAGCTACTGATTCGTTATGTCTGTGGCCGCTGGTTTACCCAACAATTGGGGGGCTATACTGGAGATTGCCTTGGTGCATGTCAGCAACTTGCTGAAGTAACCGGCTATCTAGTCATATTGGCAATGGTAGCCTAACAATAATAAGGATCATCATGGTAGATCAAACCCAGAAAGACAGCCGCTACAAAGCACGTCAGCAAAAAGTAAAAGATGAAATTGATGCGCGTGTCGCTTCAGCCCAAGAAGAAAAAGGGCTCTTTCTGATCATTACCGGCAATGGCAAGGGAAAATCTACTTCAGGTTTTGGCACCATTGCCCGCGCTGTCGGCCATGGCCAGAAATGTGGTGTCGGCCAGTTTATCAAAGGGACATGGGACTGCGGTGAACGTGCCCTGCTCGAGCAGCACGATGTCGATTTTGCCGTTATGGCCACCGGCTTTACTTGGGAAACCCAAAATAAAGAAGCGGATACAGAAGCTGCCCAAGCAACGTGGGCGGAGTGTAAAAAAATGTTGGGAAATGATAGCTATGATGTCATTCTTCTTGATGAGCTGACTTATATGGTGACCTATGGCTATGTTGAGCTTGACGAGGTTATTGAAGCTATCACTAATCGTCCGAAGACCCAATCAGTTATCGTGACTGGCCGTGGTGCACATCGGGAACTTATTGAAATAGCTGATACTGTCTCCGAAGTTCGCAACGTGAAACATGCATTTGAATGTGGAGTCAAAGCCCGCAGGGGGGTTGATTGGTAAGCCGCCAATAAACAATGCTTCCCCAGGGTAGCCACTCGAATTGCAGCAGTGGCTACTTTTCAATCTCGACCTTTGTCACATTTTTTACTTGACCCTTGGTGGGAAAAAGCCAATATTTGGCTCATAACAGGTCTTTGATGAAAGATCGATTACAAGTCTTACAAGGGACACAAATGCCTTCACATTTACCAAAGAAATTCAGTGCTATTTTCCTAAAACTGTTTCATCTTCTCGAAGCTATCTTGCTGGTAGCTATCACCTTGGCAACCTTGGCAGCCATGATCAATGAATTCATTGTCATCTATACCAACCGCCAAATAGCACTAACTGATATCTTGCTCATGTTCATTTACCTTGAAGTGCTGGCCATGGTTCAGCAGTTTGTCACCAACGGTAAGATCCCGGTTCGCTACCCAATCTACATTGCTATTATGGCAATAGCCCGCTATATCACCCTCGGCATGAAAGAGCTCGACGGCGCCTACATAGTCTGGCTATCCGTTGCCGCCTTTATCTTGGCGGCATCAACCTTGCTTATCCGTGTTGGTCACCATTACTGGCCATACGAAGATGCGAAAGAGCCCGGCTATCGTAATTCGCACGACTAAATAGGCTCGGTAAAAGGTAAAAAGGGAGTGATATTCACTTCCTTTTTTTAAATACCGATATTATTCTTGATGTGATTGAGGCTTCTTGGATTTTCCCAGCTTATTCTTATAGTAAGCCTCTGCTTTTTTGACGATCTTAGTGTGCATTTTTGCCCTAAGTGACTCAACGTCTGTCGCCGTCAAAACCCGCTTTAAACTGTTAATTGCTACTTCTCTCATTCTCTAGGTTATATCAACCATCAAAACCGTTAATCTTCAACCAATAAAGGCACTTTTTAATAATTATATACTCAATTAAATGCTTGGTTGAATGTTTTTTATCCGAATTTACATAAATTTAATTATTCAAACGTAAGTTATACCAACCTGGATAAGTAGTTGATCAAGTATTTGCACTGGAAAAATCGTTGTTATCAAGGCAGACATTGCAGTAACTAGTGGCTCTAATTACAAAATATCTAACGCAGAGAACAGCGATTTTAACTTGCAATACTGATCAAATATTTTTGTAGGTTGGTATAAATATATAAAAACCAGCGACCTTAGTCACTGGCTTAGCTCTCAGTAAAGGCTAACAGGGGAAGACTGGTCGCAGTAACCCTGATCGGCTTACCAGCGGTACAGCTTGCTGCGGGCATTCAGAAATATGGCATAAGTTAGCATCAATATCTTGACTGCCTAGCAAGCGAAGCCATAGGTTCGGGATCTGAGCCAATCTCGCCCTCGGGCTTTCAACTCGTACAGGCTCGATAGCTACCCACTCGTTACTCTTTTCTGCTAGGGCAAATTGGAAAGCGAGCTGCTCCCCCATTCCCAGACGCAGATCAGATACAACTAATTCAGATTGACGCTGATCATAGCGGATAAACCCGCCAGTGAAATGCTCAAGCATCCGTTGGTGCTCGGAAACGACCCCTTTAGGCCATGTGCCTAGCGGTTTATCTAAAAAATCAATTTCAACATCAGCGTCAAGTATCGATGACAGGCCTTCGAGGTAGCTATGCTCACCTTTGACCACGACTCGCCATAGTAAAGTGTTCAACGGGGTCGGAGTAATAAACGTTGGCTGCCCCGCGAAAGGCGTGCCTGCCAACTGCTGTTCAACCCGACTTTCAATCGTATTCATTGCGACGAGTGACCAGACAATATACAGCGATGAAACAGCCAAGCCAGCACTACAAAGTTTTGCCATCCGGTCACGCCATATCACGCTTGCCAATACAGCTAACAGTAATGGCACGGTATAGAGCGGATCGATGATGAATAAGCTCGGAGTTGCAATTGGAGTATTAATTGGCCAAAACAGCTGGGTACCGTAGGCGGTAAAAGAGTCAAGCAGCGGGTGGGTCACCAAACAAACTGCCACCAATAGCCAAAGATGACCGAGACTAAAACGGGTTGGCCGCATCTTTTGCCAGCCCCAACTTAGTAGCAACGAGAACGGGATGAGAACAAACAACGAATGGCTAAAACCACGATGCTTCACCATATCCGATACAGGATCACCATAGCTGATTATGACATCAAGATCCGGCAGCGTGCCCAAAGCGGCACCTGCCAACAAAATCTTCGGGGAACACCTTCTACCAGCCACCGCACCGGCGACCGCTGCACCCAGTGCCGCTTGTGTTACTGAATCCACAACTATTCCTTCTTCATTTTTGAAGTTGCTACCTTAACAGAGCTAATATTCGACACGCAATTTATTACTATTATGTTTTTTTATTGAAACATCTCTGATAAAAAACTGGGGATGGCTCGCAGATCAGCTGCGCAATATTCGCTACGGTAAATCAGGCAACACCCATCAACTTTGAATAAAAGGAAGATGCAATGCCAACAAAAGTCTCTGAATACATGACCCGCAAAGTCATCACAATCTCACCTGACACTGGCCTAAGAGAAGCCTTCTTCTTGATGCGCGATGAAAATATCCGTCACTTACCCGTTGTAAATGATGAAGGAGCGCTCGTCGGTATCGTGAGTGACAGAGAATTACGCCGCCCGGGCTGGGTTGATGAATCCCCAGAGATCGGTCATGAATATCACCTAACGGATGAATGGCATATCAACGATGTCATGATCCGAGATATTGTGCATGTACGAACCTACGACACCCTCACCAAAGCCATCGGAACAGTATTGGATTTCCAGGTTGGCGCCGCACCGGTGCTGGATAAAACGGGACAATTGGTCGGGATGCTGTCGGCCATCGATCTGCTAAAAGCCTTCCAGGATATTCTGGAGAGCCAGAAATCCTCAAAAAAGAAGAAGCAGTTAGCTTAAACTAAATAATCATAGCCCTACCCAACTGTAGGGCTACTGATAAACATTTAACCCTGCCTAACAAAGCCTACTCAGATATATCGTCTATCTTTACCTATGAACTCCTTCATGAGTATATAGCGATGACCTTAGCAATTACCAAGTACGAGCAAGTATGGATTGATGGGCTAAACAGAGGTGATGTCTCAGGCGCTGATGAAGCCTTCGCTGCCAACAGTGTTATTCACATGGCGGGTGCGCCAAGCCCCAGCCTATCAGTAACAGAATTCAAAGAGTTGGTCAGTGGATTATTACGAGCTTTTCCAGATTTGCACCTGACCGTTGATGATCAGATTGTATCTGGTGACAAAGTAGCAACGCGCTGGACAGCCACTGGGACGCATACCGGCTCGCTTGGCGATATAAGTCCATCCGGTGAAAAAGTGCAGTTTGAAGGGCTAATTCTAGACCATGTTGTTGATGGCCAGGTTATTGAGCGGTGGGAGCAATGGGATCAAATGGGCATGCTTCAGCAACTAGGAGCAGTATAACTTGCCATAAAATGAAAGAAGGAGAGCTATTGCCCTCCTTCTTACTTAGTAACATTGTCACTTGCGACATTAAGTGTTAATTAAACAGGCCCTTCAGCAGCTTATCCGCTGCCTTCTTGATATCGTCGTCCTTGGCCTTATCACCTAGCAACTTCTCTAGCCCACGTTCAACTTCGCGCTGCGCCTTCTGCTCAAGCTCATTGTTCTGCTTAAGCAACTGGGCAATATTGAGCGAGAATGTCGGCTCACTCCAGTTGCCTTTAACATCAATAGGCACGGTGAGATCAGCAACCTCATCAATCTCTTTCCCCCCCTGCCCTTTACTGGTGGCAACAACGGAAGTGTTTACCGAAAAATCAATCGTTTCATTAACCAAGCTGGTCGAGCCGTCACCATTGATACGGATCAGTGGTGAGTCGATATCAAGGTTGCTGGTTGAAGCAACACCATTACCCAGTTTGATGGTTGCAGTCATCGCCGAGAAGTCCGTTTTCTTCTCTTCCTTAACGTATTCTGCTTTCTGGCCTTTAAGCGTCGCACGGGCTTCACGGATCATTTCTGGAATATTGACGCCGTAAATTGCCCCGTCGGCAAAACGGATATCGATTGTACCGGTAATATTCTCGCGGATACGCTTCTCAGCCAGGCCGGTACCCGATACATTAACAGTGATATCGCCACTCCCTGCCAGGGTATCATTTTGCGCTACATCC
The DNA here is from genome assembly GCF_024357955.1 of Photobacterium pectinilyticum. Lineage (GTDB taxonomy): Bacteria > Pseudomonadota > Gammaproteobacteria > Enterobacterales > Vibrionaceae > Photobacterium > Photobacterium pectinilyticum. Next base: position 93,523 of record NZ_JANEYT010000010.1, on the reverse strand, counting down.
ACCAGCAAAGGTTGAACTTGTACGCCTTTGATCTTCTTGGTTACACGGTAGGTTGGCAGCTTACCGTTAGCATCGATTTTGGCTGTGGTATGAATTGTACCTTGATAAAGCTTGGCATCAAGACCGCTCAGATCAAACACACCATTTTTCACCGTCATCGCCAGCGTCACATCACTCATATGAGCATTAGCGGCTTTGAACTGGCCAACAGCAAGTTTACCGGCCAGATCGAGTGTTTTCAGCACACTCAGATCAGGCTCTTGGTCTGTTTCCTTCTCACTCGCCGCACCCGTATTCGCTCCGGCAGTGCCAGCTTGGTTCGAATCGTCACCTTGCTTAGATGAGGCACTCTCATTCCCTGTACCAAGGAAAGCATCGACATCTATATTGTCAGACGACAAATCAAAGCGGATCACCGGAGTATCAGCCGATTGGAAAGAGGCATTACCTTTCAAAGCCAGCTCATCAATGGCGGCTTTCAGCGTCGTTAATTCAGCCAACCCTTTCTCCAGGTTGTATTTAGCATCAGCTTCTAGGCCAACCTTCATTTCAGGCCGTGGCAAACTGGCCCCTTTAAGATCGGCATTAAGCTTGGCACCTTTCAAGCTAATAAGCTTGATCGCATCATCGACCATCAACTGCGTAGAGCCTTTAGTACTGAAACTCAGATCTGGTATTTCACCGTCAATAGCGAACTCAATCGTTGACCAATCACCCAGCTTAAAGCTATCAAGCGAAATCGTCGCATTGCGGATATCATTAACCGCATCTTTGGCACTTGCTTTTAACGACAGCGCTTTAATCTCGGCACCATCTAGCTTCTCGGCAATCAGTAGCTCCGTTTGTCCTTCAGCACTGAAGCCCAATTCTGCGGCACTACCTGCGATATTAAACTGGGCTGCCGTCCATTCTCCTGGGGCAAATTGATCCAAAGTGAAATCAAGTCGATCGACTTCCGTTTGGCTGCCCGCTTTATCATCAATGATAAGCGCACTGGCATTGCTGATTTCAACCCCCGCCAAGCTGATCTGCCAAGCTTGCTGTTCAGCTGCCGGTGCCGGTTCGCTTACAGATGGCGGCTCTGCCGGTGTTCCTGTTGACTCTGCAGCAGGCTCGGTAGCTTCTTGACCCGATAAACCATCAAGGTTACTGACACCATTTTCGAGAGTTTGAATAAAGACTCGCCCGCCCAGCAAACTGACATTGCCAATTTCTAGCTGCTGGGAAAATAGCGGCATCACCGAAACTGACAGTTCAGCTTGATCGAACTGGGCCAAATTCGGCTCGGCAAATCCTTGCGGGTTTTTGAATTCTGTCTTGCCAATATCAAATCCGATACTCGGAAAAAAGCGCCAGCTAATGTCGCCTTCAATCACGAGGTCACGTCCAGTCGCTTTTTTTACCTGCTCGGCAATCATCGGCTTAAACTGATTCGGATCAACCAGTGCCACCAAGGCAGCAATACCGACAACGGCAATCACCACAACAGCGAGCAAAGCCATTATTATTTTTTTCATTACATCCCCATCTTTTCATCCATGCTCATCAAACGAGCCTAGCGCCAAAGTTACCTGATCCCATTGTGGCATATAGCCCAACGACTTCAAGTGATTGAAGTCTATACCCAACCTACAGCCGCTATGTTTTTTCCAGGTAAAAAAATAGGCAGCGTAATGCTGCCTATTGCTAATCAAGTATCAGAACGAACTATTAAGCACGTAGCAACTTGGCAATGTGTGCTTTCAGTACGTCAATCGCGATACGGTTCTTACCGCCACGAGGAACAATAATGTCTGCGTATTGCTTCGATGGTTCGATGAACTGCATGAACATCGGACGTACCGTCTTTTGGTACTGCGCAAGCACAGATTCCATCGTACGGTCGCGCTCAGCAACATCGCGTTGTAGACGGCGAAGCAAACAGATATCAAGCGGTGTGTCCATGAAGACACTTGCATGCATAATGTCACGCAGGCGTGGGTCAGTCAGCAGCAGAATACCTTCCAGGATGATCACCTTTTTAGGTGTCAACGACGTGGTTTCAGTCATACGCGTATGTTCGCTGTAGCTGTACTGAGGAACTTCCACCGCTTCACCGCGGATCAACTGCTCAAGGTGATCACAAAGTAGATCGTGATCCAAGGCATTTGGGTGGTCGTAGTTGGTCTTTACCCTTTCATCCATGCTTAGGTGGCTTTGATCGTTGTAATAGCAATCTTCCGTAATAACACCGATCTGATGATCGCCTACTTTTTCTTTTAGCTCTTTATAAACTGTGCTGGCAATCAGACTTTTACCGGATGCAGAGGCACCTGCAATACCGATAATAACGCATTGGTGAGAGTGTTCAGACATATCAGAAAGCACCTGTAAAACAACGTGGCGTAGTGGACAAACCGTAATAAACAGACCATCACCCATCACTCACTGTGTCGGGAAATGGCTTAAATAGGCATAAATAAACCGCATGATTATAGGCAGATGTAAGGGCAGATGCCAGAAAAAAAGCGGCATCTGCCACGTTTGCTCAGAAACTCTGCAGCTTTGACAAAAGCAATGGTTTACATTGTACGAATTGTGATCTGCTCGGCTACTGGCGTACCTTGCCAATACAAACGGCTGGCAACAGAGCCGGCCAACTGAATGTAAGCCTGAGCCTGCTCTGAATCAGGTGACGCAGCTACTGTAGGCTTACCATTATCGATATCTTCACGGATTTTGATATGCAAAGGCAATTGTGCCAGCAGCGGTACGGCATATTCCTGTGCCATGCGTTCAGCACCACCGGTACCGAAGATCGGCTCATGATGACCACAATGACTACAAATGTGGTAACTCATGTTCTCAACCACACCTAACACCGGCACATCAACCTTGTTAAACATACTGACACCCTTTATTGCATCAGCCAACGCCAAGTCTTGCGGGGTGGTCACCACTACCGCACCCGTCACCGGAATTTGTTGGGCCAATGTCAATTGGATATCACCGGTACCCGGTGGCATATCAATCACCAAGTAATCCAAATCCGGCCACCAGGTCTCGGCGATGATTTGAGACAAGGCTTTCGACGCCATTGGACCACGCCAGATGGTCGCGCTGTCAGCAGGCACCAAATACCCCACCGAGTTGGTATACAAGCCACAAGACTCAATCGGCATCATCATCTTGCCATCCGATGACTGAGGCTTCTCATCAACCGTACCCAGCATCATCGGCACTGATGGGCCGTAAATATCGGCATCCAATAAACCGACTTTGGCACCTTGGGCCTGCAGACCCAGAGCCAGATTCACTGAAGTGGTCGATTTACCCACCCCGCCTTTGGCAGAGCTGACTACGATAATGTTCTTCACACCATTTAACGGCGGCTTGTCACCAGAAGCCAATGGCGCGATACGACACCCAATATCAAATTTGATGTCGCTGGCGATATGGTGGTGGTGGAGCTGTTGCTGGCTGATGATCCACTGCTCTAAAAGTTCAGCCACTTGGTTAGCAGCAAACGGAAAAGTCACTGAAATTTTACCGTCAGCCGACACCGATACGACATTCGTCGTCTCGGCCCATTCGTCATGCAACCAAGGATGCTCAAACTGGTTCAACCAACGGCAAATATCTGCCACGCTTTCAAAACGGGTTACTGAGTCACTGCTCATGATCTTTTAGCGCTCCACATTTATTGTTTCTTTACATCCTAACACCTATGCCTATTTAGCGCTCCATTTTACCGTGATTTACAGCAGATCCTCCTAGGCAAGGTGCTATCCATCAGGTAGTATTTACAGCTACGTTTTTTATTACCCATCATGAGCGAAATAAGACATTATGGCTGCAAATCCAAGAAAAATTCTGGTGACCTGCGCCCTACCGTACGCTAACGGTTCTATCCACTTGGGCCACATGCTTGAGCATGTGCAAGCGGATATTTGGGTGCGCTATCAGCGCCTTCGCGGCAACGAAGTTCATTTCATCTGTGCAGACGATGCACACGGTACTCCAATCATGCTTAAGGCCCAGCAGATGGGTATGGATCCTGAGCAGATGATTGCCGAAGTGAGCAAAGAGCACCAGGCTGACTTTGCTGGCTTCGATATCAGCTTCGACAACTACCACAGCACACACTCAGAAGAGAACCGTGAGCTGGCGTCGTTCGTCTACACCCAGTTGAAAGACAATGGCTACATCACCAACCGTACGATTTCCCAGCTGTTTGACCCTGAGAAAGAAATGTTCCTGCCGGACCGTTTCGTAAAAGGTACTTGTCCTAAATGTAAGTCTGAAGATCAGTACGGCGACAACTGTGACAACTGTGGTGAAACCTACAGCCCGACAGAGTTGATCAATCCGAAATCTGCGGTTTCTGGTGCAACACCGGTTATGAAGGACTCTGAGCACTTCTTCTTCGACCTGCCTCAGTTCGAAGACATGCTGAAAGCGTGGACTAAGTCTGGTGCCCTTCAGGATGAAACGGCCAACAAGATGCAGGAATGGTTCGAGTCTGGCCTGCAGCAGTGGGACATCTCACGTGACGCGCCTTACTTCGGCTTTGAGATCCCTGGCGAGACTGGTAAATACTTCTATGTATGGCTAGACGCACCTATTGGTTACATGGGCTCATTCAAGAACCTATGTGACAAGCGTGACGATCTAGACTTCGATGAGTTCTGGAACAAAGACAGCTCAACCGAGCTTTACCACTTCATCGGTAAAGACATCGTATACTTCCACAGCCTATTCTGGCCAGCCATGCTGGAAGGTGCAGGTTTCCGTAAACCTGATAACGTATTCGTCCACGGCTACGTAACAGTAAACGGCGCGAAGATGTCTAAGTCTAAAGGTACCTTCATCAAAGCAGGTACTTACCTAGAGCACCTAGACCCTGAATGCCTACGCTACTACTACGCAGCGAAGCTAAACAGCCGTATCGATGACTTGGATCTTAACCTTGAAGACTTCACCCAGCGCGTAAACAGCGATGTGGTGAACAAGATTGTTAACCTCGCATCTCGTAACGCTGGCTTCATCGCTAAGCGCTTCGAAGGCAAGCTGTCTGACAATTTCGCTGAGCCTGAGCTATACGCCGAGTTCGTTGCTGCAGCAGATCGTATCGCCGAGCTATACGAAACCCGTGAATTTAGCCGTGCTATTCGTGAAATCACAGCCCTGGCTGACAAAGCGAACCAGTACGTTGACGAAAAAGCCCCTTGGGTTGTCGCTAAGCAGGAAGGTAAAGATCAGGAACTACAGGAAATCTGCTCTGTCGGTATCAACCTGTTCCGCGTTCTGATGGCTTACCTGAAGCCGGTTATGCCTCAGCTTGCTGAACGTACAGAGGGCTTCCTAAACGAAACCCTGACTTGGGAAGGTATTGCCCAGCCACTGACTGGTCACGAAGTGACTAAGTTCAAGGCGCTATTCAACCGTATCGATGCTAAAAAAGTTGAAGCTATGGTTGAATCTTCAAAAGCGGATGCAGCAGCAGAAGCGGCAGCAAAAGAGAAAGCTGAAGCAGAAGCAGAAGCAGAAGCAGAAGCAGCAAAGACTGAAACCGAACTAAGCAAAGAGCCAATTGCAGACGAAATCGAATTCGATGATTTTGCTAAAGTTGACCTGCGTATTGCTAAGATCGTTTCGTGTGAAGCTGTACCTAAGGCTAACAAACTGCTGAAACTTGAGCTTGACCTAGGCGGTGAAACTCGCCAGGTATTTGCAGGTATCAAATCGGCTTACAGCCCAGAAGATCTGATTGGCAAGCACACCGTAATGGTGGCCAACCTGAAGCCGCGCAAGATGAAGTTCGGCATGTCTGAAGGTATGGTGCTGGCAGCGGGCCCTGGTGGACAAGATCTCTGGATCCTTGAACCACACGAAGGTGCACAGCCAGGCATGCGCGTAATGTAATACGCCAGCCTTGGTGGAAACCAAAAACGAAACCAGCTCAATTGAGCTGGTTTTTTTATTCGCTGACGGGCTCTCTACTCCTTATACCAATCTGGATAAGTAGTTATCTATAGATTGCACAGGAAAAATTGTTGTTATCAAGGCGGAGGTTGCAGTAACTAGTGGCTCTAATTACAAAACCTCTAACGCAGCTAACAGCGATTTTAACCAGCAAGATTGATCAAATACTTATGTAGGTTGGTATTAATCACTTCTCAAAGCAATTATCAAACACTGCACTAATAAACTCACGCCACCTTGTTCAAAAAACCGCCAGATACATGGTTTCATTTACATCCATTTCATTTACTTTTTTTACATGTGTTAAAGGGCACAATATTGACGATAACTTATTTTTCAATTTTTAAGTTTGCCGGACAACTCGCAGAAATAAAATAAACTCAATATCGCACCTTTCTGCGCTTTAATGTAGAAACAATTAAAAATCAACCAATTAACAATTAAAACCATATCATCAACTAATTATTTCTACGATTATACCAACGATAAATCCGATGCATGAATTCGATTTTCCCGATGTGATGGAAATCATTTGTTACAATCAGAAACCAACTGAAACAACACATTAGTACCAAATAGACTACATCCGCATAACCTTAGGAATTGTGCTTTGAATGAATCCTTGTCTTGAATAGGCAAGCTGTTCAAAAGCGGGTCGAAAATGAGCAGGGCTAACCCTCATCATTTAAACACTCATCCCTCAGGCAGTTATCAAGGTATTGTGATGCCACAGAGTCTATTACGTTATACCAACATACTCAGCATTGTTGGTGATTTGATCAGGGTCGAAGTACCCAACCTCTCCTCAAACAATTCGAAGGCCAAATACGGCGATCTTGCGATGATTGAGCAAAACGGTGAAAACTACTCGCTTGCTCAAATCATCAAAATCGACAACGAAGAAGTGTCCCTTCAAGTCTTTGCTGGCTGTAAAGGTTTATCAACCAATGCCGCCGTTTGCTTTCTTGACCAGCCGATGCAGGTCACTTATTCGCCCAATATCCTTGGCCGTATCTTTGACGGTGCTGGACAACCAATTGACCACGGCCCAGAGCTAGAAACCGATCCCAAGGTCGAAATAGATGGCCCTTCGGTTAACCCGGTTCGTAGAACACTTGCTTCACGCATGGTGCGTACCAATGTCCCGATGATCGATGTATTCAACACTTTGGTTGAATCACAGAAGATCCCAATCTTCTCGGTTGCCGGTGAGCCGTACAACAAATTCCTTGCCCGTATAGCTATTCAAGCCGAAGCTGATGTGGTGGTCTTTGCGGGAATGGGTCTCATTTATGATGACTACCATTTCTTCAAAACCCAATTTGAGGAAGCGGGCGTATCATCGCGTACCGTGATGTTTGTCAACCAAGCCTCGGATCCTACCGTTGAGCGTTTGCTGGCTCCGGACATGGCACTATCTGTTGCCGAGCACTTCGCCGTCGATGAAAGTAAGAAAGTATTGGTACTGCTGACCGACATGACCTCCTACGCCGATGCGATGAAGGAAATTGGTGTCGCAATGGACAAGATACCAGCCAACCGCGGCTACATGGGGGATCTGTACTCGCAACTTGCCAAGCGATACGAAAAAGCCTGTGATTACAAAGGGGCAGGCTCAGTCACCTTACTCGCTGTTACGACCATGCCGGGCAATGATGTTACCCACCCAGTACCGGATAACACTGGCTATATCACCGAAGGTCAGTTCTACCTTCACGAAGGTGTACTTGACCCATTCGGCTCCCTGTCACGTCTAAAGCAAATGGTGGTAGGTAAAGAAACCCGTGAAGATCATAGCGCCATCATGAGTGTAATGATCCGTTTCTACTCCGATTCTGTGGAAGCCCAGCAGAAACAAGCAATGGCATTTGAACTGTCGGAGTACGACAAGAAAACCTTGAAATTTGGCAAGTACTTCAAAGACAACTTCATGACACTGGATGTTGATATGAGCTTGGAAGATGCTTTGGACTTCAGCTGGAAGATCCTTGCTGAGTGTTTTGACCCAGAAGAAACCCTGATCAAAGACAGCTTACTGGAAATGTACTGGCCTTTCCCAGAGCAGTTGGATCTGGAAGCAGAAACTACAGAGGGGTAATTCATGGCAAAGGTAGCACTTAACAAAAGCTCGCTGAACAAGCAAAAGCGGAGTTTAAAAACCTACAACCGCTACCTGCCTGCGTTGGAACTGAAACGTCAACAACTGATGCTGGAGCGAAATAAAGCCGAGCAGGCCTTGGAGCAAGCCAAGCAGCGTGTCGTAGAATTACGTGCACTGGTTGAGGAAGCCATTCCCATGCTTGCTTGCAAAGAAATTAACGTCAATAACCTGGTCAAGGTGACAGACGTTAAGCTTGCCACCCAGAATATTGTTGGCTGCCGGGTCCCGATCGTCGAATCAGTCGATGTCGAACTGACCCCATACAGTTATCTCGCGCGCCCACACTGGGTCGATAGTGTGGTACGTCAACTGAAAGAAATGGTTCGCCTGCGTATTGAACTGGCCGTGTACCAGCAACGCTACGAATTAATCAGTGAAGCCACGCGAATTACAAGCCAGCGCGTAAACCTGTTCTCGAAGGTCCTGATCCCTGATACCCAAGAAAGTATCAAGCGGATTGGTATCTATCTATCGGATCAAGAGCGTGCTGCGGTAATGAACGCCAAACTATCGAAACAAAAAGTGTTGGCGCAACAAGATAAAACGCAGGGAGGCCAATCATGAGTATCAAACAGTTAAAACGCTTAACGCTCGGTGGCCAAGCCTCTCGCCGAGACGAAATCCTGATGGCGCTGCAGGCTTTGGGCTGCATGCACCTTATTCCGTTAAGTCAGAGCGATGGCGACAGCAACCATGCTATCGCCATGCAGCAACCCACTGATGCCAGCGAAGCGTTGGCATGGTTGAGTCGTGTCGAGCGCAGGCGCCGTCCGGTCAGGGACAAGGATCTGGTTGATGTCGATGAATTGGTTGCGCAAATTCTCGAGAACAAACGGCATATCCGCCAGCAGCAAGACAAACGTGACTTGCTCAAGGAACGCCTGCAACTGTTACGCCCATGGGGGGAATTCGAACTACCAGATATATGTACAATCAACAACTTGCGATTCTGGTTTTACCTATTGCCACTGAAAAAACTCACCGCGATGTCAGCCGTAGACCTACCTTGGCAAGAGGTACACCGTGATCAGAAAAACGCTTACGTGGTGATTGTGTCTGAGTCTGAACCCGACCCGGCCTTGCTACCTGTTGATCGTTCGCACATCGGGGGGAATAGCCTTTCTCTCGTTGAAGAGCACCTTGAGATTGCCGAGCAGCATCTAGAGGACTTACTGGCAGAGCGCGAAGCATTAACCCGCTGGATCTACCCGCTGAGCCAATCACTGGCTGCCAGTCAGGATCACGCTGAATTACTATTGGCCTCGTCAGGGGTGCAAGATGAAGGTGAATTCTTCCTGATCCAAGGTTGGATGCCTGCCGATACCCAAGATGCAGTTATCGAACTGGCCAACGTTTATGGCTCCGCGGTGCTGTTTGAAGATCCCAAAGCCGATGACCAACCACCTACCCTACTGGAAAACTCCGAGTTAACCGGTGGTGGCGCAGAGGCGATGGGCTTTTTCCAAACCCCTAACTATCGCGCCTGGGATCCGGGCAACCTGGTGTTCTATTCGTTCTCATTGTTCTTCGCCATGATCATGAATGATGCCATGTACAGCGCCATTCTCGGCCTGATCATCTTGTTCTTCCGTGACAAGTTCGATGCCTCTGAAGAAGGCAAACGACTGAAGAATATGGGCCTATTCATGTCTGGATTGGGGATTTTCTGGGGTGTACTCGCTGGCAGCTACTTTGGTATGTCACCAAGTGAAGGCAGTTTCTGGGGATTTTTCAACATCATAGACATGAACGATTATGGCGCCATGATGAGACTTTCAGTCTTTATCGGTGTTATGCACCTGATCATTGCCAACACGATGACCGCCTACATCAACCGCTCACAAAAACGGGCCTTTGCACCACTTGGCTGGGCGGCCCTGATGTTCGGTGGCATGTTGCTCTGGTTTGGCGTTACCGGTGCCATCTGGAGCTGGTTCGGTAAAGGTTTGGGCGGATTACTGATGCTAGGTGGTGCCGGTCTTGTTTGTGTTTACAGCAGTGACCGCCCCATCAACAGCCGCAAAGATCTGGCCCTTCGCGTTCTCGACGGTGCCAAGGCGATTTACAACATCACCAGTGCCTTCGGTGACATCTTAAGCTACATGCGCTTGTTTGCACTGGGCTTATCCGGTGCTTCGCTGGCAATGACATTTAACTCACTAGCAGGTCAAGTTGTTGAAGCACAACCCGTTTCAGGGGTGCTTTTTGCCGGCCTGATCTTACTGCTTGGCCATATCCTGAACTTCGCGCTCTGTGTCATGAGCGGCGTGGTACACGGTATGCGCTTGAATGTAATTGAATTTGTTAACTGGGGTCTATCCGACGAAGGATACCCATTCAGAGCTTTTCGGAAGAAAGAGGATTAAAACATGGAACAATTTGTTATTGCACTTGGTTGGTTAGGCGCATTCGCCCCTGTTGCTCTAGGTGCTATCGGTTCAGCGATCGGCTGTTCGGTAGCCGGTCAGGCCGCATGTGGCGCCATGTTAGATGTCGAGTCTGGCTATGGTAAATACATTGGCCTATCAGCGATGCCTTCCTCACAGGTTATCTACGGTATCGTAATCATGTTCTCCCTGTCAGCGATTGGTGTTAACGCTGAGACAGCAGGCGGCTTATTCGGTGTCGGTCTGATGACAGGTTTCGCTTTGCTTTTCTCAGCTGTTTATCAGGGACAAGCGGTTTCAGCCGCAATTAACGCGTCAAAAAACAAGCCTGAAGTATTCGGCCTGTCTATTGCTCCAGCAGCAATTGTTGAAGGGTTCTCAGTCTTTGCTTTCGTCTTTGCGCTAGTGATGGGTGCCAACATCGGTGCATAAGGAACAGACCATGCCAGTAGAAAATCAAAATACAACACCTGTTTCGACAGGGATCAAGCAACTGGTCGACACCCTACGCCAAGAAGGTGTGGAGGCCGGAAAAAAAGCAGCAGATCAAATCATTGCCGAGGCGCGTGAAGAAGCATCGACAATTGTCGCCGAAGCGCGCGACAAGGCAGGCCTTATTCTGGGCAATGCGCGTAAAGAAGCGGACTTCATCTCAACTGCGGGAAAACAAGCCTTTGAAATGGCAAATCGTAATGCCATTTTGGAGCTAAAAGCTTTCCTACAAGATGAGTTTTCCAAGCAGATCCAAGCGACAGTTGGTACCCAGTTGACAGATGAAAAGCTGTTGCAGCAGATGATCCTTGAAGTTGCAGGTCGCAATGCCGTCAATTCCGATGAACCGGTTGAGGTTATCTTGCCAACCCGAGTAGTGGGTGTAAATGATCTCAGTGCCAACCCTGAAGAGCTCAAGGAAGGGACATTGATCCACTTTGCTGTGGCGCAAGCCGCTGAAATGCTTCGCGAAGGTGTCACTTTCAATGTCAGCGAAGATAACAAAAATGCCGTTGTGTTCCGCCTGAAAGACAAAGATATCGAAGTGGCACTGTCGGATGAAACCGTCACTCAGATGATGCTTAACCACCTCCAACCACGTTTCCGCGCGTTGTTGGAAGGTATCGTCAAATAAGTGCAAGAGGCAGGTTTGCCCTGTCTCTGCTTTAACAAGGAACGTATATGTCTGATAAAGCATATCATGGCTTGTTGACGTCACTGCCGCATATCGACTCTCTGTTTGACAGTAAAATCACGCCGATTTCACGTTACCAGCTAGAGCGACGGCTAAGCGCCTTGTCATTTGATGAACGCAAGCATCTCAACATGATTGAGCAAATCATGCACTGGGATCGCACCAACAATGATGCCGATGATGCCGAGCTGATCAAGTTTGCCACTTGGGTACGAAGCGAAGTAAAGAGCCAAGTACTTCGGGAGCTCATTGATTGGCGTTTGGATATGCGAAGTGTGGTTGCAGCACTTCGACGCAAAAAAGCCGGTGAAAAAGCACCAGCCGGAGCACGCTGGAGTTTCGGCACCCGTTACGAATTTATCCGCCGCAACTGGAGTGCACCCTACTTCAATCTGCATTTCACCTTTCCGTGGCTACCAGATGTTGCTCGTTACATGGAGCACGACCAGAGCCTCGACGTTGAAAAGGCCCTGCTCGAAGCCGTTTGGGAGCAGCTTGACCGCATCAGTACCAAAGAGCGCTTTAGCTTTGAAGCCGTGGTGATTTACCTATTGCGCTGGAATCTGGTTTCTCGCTGGACAACTTACAACAGTGAGATAGCCATCGAGCGATTCGACCAACTCGTAGAAAGTGCACTGGGTGAATTTGCCAGTGAGCTACCGCATTAATTTTGACAACAGGTTGTTCAATGAGCACGGAATTAATCAATAAAACGCCGACTGCCCACGTTACGGCAGTCATTGGCGACACACTGACCATCCGCCTTAACGTTGGCGATAACGGCCAGTTAATAAAAAACGAAGTGGTATATGTACTGCCTAGCCGTAAGCAAACCGATGGCCTTGATGAACTGTTAATGGCCGAAGTATTGCGCGTGCGAGGCGACTCTGCCGATATTCAAGTTTACGAAGATACCCGTGGTGTTGCTGTGGGTGACAGTATTATCCAGACCGGAGAAATGCTGAGTGTGGATTTAGGGCCGGGGATCTTGGCCCAAATATATGATGGGTTGCAGAACCCGCTCGAGCGTCTGGCCCAAATCCATGGCAAATTCCTCAAACGCGGTGTTCAGGTTGATGCCCTAGATAAAGCCGACACCTGGGCCTTCAATGCCGTCGCCAAAAAAGGCGACAAACTCCGCGCCGGCCAATCACTGGGGACCGTTCAGGAAGGCCGCTTTACCCACCAGATTATGGTGCCCTTCTATATTAAAGGGGAGGTCGAAGTAACCTGGATCCAAGAAGGTAGCTTTACCATTGATACGGTTATAGCCCACATCACCGACAACCGTGGTAAAGAGCACAACCTAACCATGGTACAGAAATGGCCGGTGCGTCAATCTATTGCCAACACCTTGACTAAAAATGGTGGAAAAACTCAACGTAAATTCCCTAACGAGCCACTGGTTACCACCACTCGAACCATTGATACCTTCTTCCCTATTGCCCGTGGAGGAACCGGTTGTGTGCCAGGACCATTTGGATCGGGGAAAACCGTCCTTCAGCACGGGATTTCCCGCCACTGTGATGCAGATATCGTTATCGTGGTGGCCTGTGGTGAGCGCGCCGGGGAAGTAGTAGAAACCATCGAGGAATTCCCTCACCTACCCGATCCTAAGCACGGCGGCACCCTGATTGATCGCACCGTGATCATCTGTAATACCTCATCCATGCCGGTTGCTGCCCGTGAAGCCTCTATTTATACCGGTCTTACTCTGGGTGAGTATTACCGCCAAATGGGCTATAACGTGCTGTTGCTGGCTGACTCCACGTCCCGCTGGGCGCAAGCGATGCGCGAAACATCCAACCGATTGGAAGAGATCCCCGGTGAAGAAGGGTTCCCGGCTTATATGGACTCGGCTATCAAAGGGGTCTACGAACGTTGTGGTGTCGTCGATAACGAAAACGGCACTGATGGCTCGCTGACTATGATTGGCTCGGTTTCCCCGGCTGGCGGTAACTTCGAAGAGCCGGTAACCCAGTCGACACTGGGTACAGTCAAGACCTTCCTAGGCCTATCCTATGAACGTGCCTATAAACGCTTCTATCCGGCTATCGATCCCCTAATTTCTTGGTCTCGCTATCTTGATCAGCTTGAAGGTTGGTATGCAGATAAACTTGGCCCCGAGTGGGTACCGACGGTTAAAGAGATGAAAGCACTACTCTCTACCGGAGACAGCATTGGTCAAATGATGCAGGTAACGGGTGAGGAAGGTATCTCGTTGGAGGACTACGTGGTTTATCAGAAAGCCTTGTTTCTCGATATGGTTTATCTGCAGCAAGATGCCTTTGATGAGGTCGACGCATCATGCAGCTTCGAACGCCAGCAGTTTATCTTCGGCAAAGTCGTTAATGTCATCCGAACCCATTACGACTTCACTGACAAAGCGGAAGCACGTAAGTACTTTACATCCATGACTCGTTACTTCCGAAACTTCCATTACGCAAAAGACAATACCGCGGAATACCACGACTATATATCCCGTATTGATATGCTGTTGGAAGATACAGTCAGCACGGCAGTATAATCATTAAAAACAAAAAGTTAAGTATGGCAGCCAGCATATTTGTAAGCAAGCAGTGCTGGTTTGCTATACCGACTATCTCGTGACAATAAAATAATTTCGGTATAAAAATACAAATTCGCCCAGCATGCAGATACATCACACCAACTAACACGCCGTATGACAGAATCAATCACCATATGATCACTCTAAAGCAGATGGTTTAACTTAAATTTCACACCGTATGCTTTACACGCATCTAACACTACGAAATCCTACCAAAGTGAATGTTAATAGGAGCTTTTTCTACCCTTTAAAAGCAGAGCTAAACTCGCTCAAACCTCAGCATCGTTTCGGTCAAAACGATTTATCAGCACAAAAAACGCTCAAAAAACAGCCCGTGCGTTAAAATTCAGTTAATAAACATGTTTTCAGAATATCATTCTGCCCGAAAAAGTGTGATCTAAAACAGATCTTTGATTATTGAACAGCATTTTACTTCGCTTTAACACGTGAAGTGCTGTTAACCTGCTCCGCGCTCTGATGAAAGATTTACAGAGTGAATAAATATAAGGAGTGTTTTATTCATGCAAGCACAAAAGAAAAAAATGTCCCTGACCGGCCGCATCGTACTCGGCATGGTAATGGGCATCCTGACAGGTTTCGCTATTCGATCACTTTTTGCTGAAACTTCATTTGTATACGAATACATAGTGAATGGCCTGTTTAATGTCGGTGGCTCAATTTTTATTGCTAGCTTACAAATGCTAGTTGTACCGCTTGTCTTTGTTTCGCTGGTATGTGGTACAAGTACGCTAAAAGATATCAGTACGCTGGGTCGTTTAGGTGGTAAGACACTTGCTTTCTATATTACAACCACAGCAATAGCCATCACACTTGCACTGGTCATGGGTAATGTCTTCCAGCCAGGTGCGGGGGCTGACCTAGCAGCAGCTTCTAACTTTGCATCTAAAGAAGCACCATCTCTGGGTCAAGTTATCATCAACATGTTCCCAACCAACCCAATCAACTCAATGGCGCAAGGGAACACATTGCAAATTATCGTCTTTGCAATCTTGTTTGGTATTGCGATCAGTGCCGCGGGTAAACCGGGTGAACGCATTGCAAGTGTGTTTGCTGATTTAAACGACGTCATCATGAAGCTGGTTGCTTTGCTGATGAACATTGCCCCATTCGGTGTGTTCTTCTTAATGGCGCGATTGTTCACCGGTCTTGGCCTTGATGCAATCTTTAACCTATTTGGTTATTTCTTGGTTCTATCTTGTACTCTATTGCTGCATGGCTTTGTGGTATACGGCACACTATTCAAAGTGTTTACAGGTTTGAGCCCTAAGATCTTCCTGAAGAAAATGGAAGATGCAATCATGTTCGCTTTCTCAACCGCTTCTTCAAATGCGACCATTCCTGTAACGATGGAAACGGCAACCAAACGTCTTGGTGTTAAAAACCGTATTGCATCATTCACCGTACCACTTGGCGCAACCATCAATATGGATGGTACTGCGATCATGCAAGGTGTGGCGACTGCCTTTATTGCACAGGCTTTCAATATTGACCTTACCATGGGTGATTACTTGATGGTCATCGCAACAGCAACTCTGGCTTCTGTAGGTACAGCAGGTGTACCAGGCGTTGGCCTAATCATGCTTGCAATGGTTCTAAATCAAGTTGGCTTACCGGTTGAAGGTATCGCAATTATCATGGGTGTTGACCGCCTGCTTGATATGATCCGTACTGCAGTCAATATTACCGGCGACAGCTGTGTAACCTGTATTGTAGCTAAAACGGAAGGCGAACTAGATGAAGAGTGCTTCAACGACCCGCACGCGGGCGAAAAAGAAGAAGAGGTCCACCTGCACCCTATCTCTAACTCGTAGTCACGCGATGACAATAAGATAGCTTTCCTCTATATCAAAAGCTCCCATCGGGAGCTTTTTTGCACCATAACGTATCAGCCCTGCACCATTTTCGCACTCGCCAGAACGACCGAATCATCATCAAGATATAAATAAATGAATAATATAGATTAATTATTTATTTCATTTGCTCCACAATGGAATAATGTTTGCAGCATTACTCATCATAATCAAACTTATGCGATTGGAAGGGAGACTGTATGCTTTATTTTATTCTTACCCTCTGTCTTATTGGCATAGTGCTAGGCGTTATCACTATCCGCTCCCAACAACAACGAGATATGTTGCAAAGACGCTTCAACCAAATCATTGGTCTACGTCAGTTAATTCACCTGCTGCGCTTCCATCGACGCCAATCTCATCAGGCATTGAAAAAAACACCACAAATCACTCAAAACCTGAGTGAGTCCATTGCTATTAAGACCTTAACCCACAGCCTGATCAACCAAGCGGAAACCTCCAATAAACCGATGTATCGCATTCTCAATAAACAGCTCGATACGATTTTGGATGAATGGCCCAAGTATTCCGTTCAGCGTAATCAATCCACGCACGGAAAAGCGATTCGTCATGTGCTGTACCTCATTGACGATACCCTAACCCAATGTTTGATCACTTCAGAAAAAGAAGAGCTATTCAAACACTACCAAGGCACTTGGCCCATCATGCTCAATGCCATCGACAGCTTGAGCCGTTTCCGTTATGCCATTGAAAACTACAAGTTGGGCAGCGACGTAATGGCTAGGGAGCTAGGACTTCATATACAAATTCTCAAGCGCAGAATGGCACAGTTACATTTACCTAATGAACCTTCAGTGCCGCCATTGATCATCGAAAATCTTTTTAGCCATTATGAAAGCATCGATTTGAATGCTCATGACAAGGAGTTGGTTAAATACCAACTCTACCAATTCTCTTTGGAAACCTCAGATACCCTATTTCACCTGTTTGATTTGGTGCTCGCCCATATTGGTAATGAATTATCGATTAAACTGCCAGAACTGACGGTAAGGGAAGACAAGAAGGTGGTTCAAATAATTGCCCGGTCTTGAGGCCGGGCAATTGAAGGGGATAAGGAGCAGTGTTTAGAGCTTAGTATTGATTAGAAAATCAAATGGGCTATCGCGACGATAAGTGGCAATGTCACCAGCGTACGCAGAATGAATATAGCCGCCAACTCTAGGAAGTTAATTGGCACCTTACTGCTGAGGATCACAGAGCCGGTTTCAGACATAAAGATAAGCTGGGTAACAGACAGTGCAGCGACAACAAATTTGGTTAATTCAGCATCGATGCTTGATGCTGCAATGATTGACGGTACATACATATCAGTAAAACCCACCAGCATCGTTTGTGCTGCGGCCTGCGCCTCTGCAACATTCAGTAACTCAAGCAGCGGGACAAAGGGGGCGCCCAGTAGGGAGAATAGCGGAGTGGTTTCTGCGACCACCAGACCTAAAGTACCGATTGCCATCACAACAGGAAGAACACCAATCACCATATCTAGTGCGTTATGAACACCTTCTTTAGCCACCGAACCGAGGCTTTTTACTTTATCAGCACGCTGCAGGGCCATGTCCATGCCGAAGCTCATTGCCGACTGACCTTCCGGTACTAATTCGTCATCACGATTTGGAGCGGTTCCATCTATGTAGAGGTCTTTTTTGTAACACAGAGGTGGCAGAAACTGAATCACCATGGCAGCGACCACACCAGACAAACAAATCGCCGCATAGAAAGGGACAAAATAGTTCTGTAGGCCAACCTGGGTCAATACCACCAGCGAGAACGAGATACCAACCGGTGAGAACATGGTAGCAACCACTGCCGCTTCACGGGCAGTGTATTTTTTCTGTTCGTACTGCTTGCTGGTCAAAATCACGCCGACAGTGCCATCACCCAGCCAAGATGATATACAGTCAATCGCTGCACGCCCCGGCAGCCTAAATACCGGACGCATGAACTTGCTAAGTAACGTACCCAATAGCTCAAGCAGCCCGAAGTTTAACAACAGAGGCAGCAGCAATCCGGCAAAGATAAAAGTCACGAACAACGACGGTAGCAAATCATGCAGTACCAGCCCGCCGGTATTACCATTCCAGAACATTTCTGGGCCGACTTGATACAAGGCAATCAATGTAAAAGCAGCACCTAGGCTACGAATAACTAACCAAGTTGGGCTCAATACAAAAAGGCGAGTTAGCAACGGAGATTGAGTCACAAAAGTAGGCTTTGCCACACTGGCCAATATTGAAAGAACAGCAGACAAACAGATAACCGCCGTTACCGTAGGTAGAATAGCATCACCCAGCAAAGCTTTGAAACCTTTGGCCATCAGGGCTAATGGAAACGTAAAGTCACCGTTGACGGTAAGCGGAGCTAAAAAAAAGAACAACCCCAGTATCGAGGGAATGGCGAACATCAGCACGTTCCGGCTGGTTTTGTAGTTGCTTTGGGCTAAAAGGGTATCTGTCATTCTACTGCTTCCTGAATGATTAAATTTTCAATAAAAATGCATAACTCATCAATAACGCGATTATATCGAATATCAATGACGACACAAGCGCAAACTGACAAAATAATCATATTTATCGCATAAAAAACCACTCAATATCTTCAATGGCAGCTATTTCTGTTGAAAACCATTGATGATAGCTATAAAAAAACCCAGCCAATTGGCTGGGTTTTGTAGTTTGCAACAGCGGTATAAATTAACCGATGTGTGTAGCGTTGTTCATGTACTTGCGAAGAGCTTCAGGAATACGGATACGACCGTCTGCTTCCTGATTGTTCTCAAGGATAGCAACCATAGTACGACCAACCGCTAGGCCAGAACCGTTCAGAGTATGAACTAGCTCAGGCTTCTTCTCACCTTTACGGCGGAAGCGCGCTTGCATACGGCGAGCCTGGAAGTCACCACAGTTAGAACAAGAAGAGATCTCACGGTAAGTTTCTTGTGCAGGAACCCATACTTCTAGATCGTAGGTCTTCACAGCGCCGAAGCCCATGTCGCCTGTACATAGGATCACCTTACGGTATGGCAGCTCAAGTAGCTGAAGTACTTTCTCGGCGTGGCCCGTTAGCTCTTCTAGCGCGTCCATTGAATCTTCTGGACGAGTGACCTGTACAAGCTCAACTTTATCAAACTGGTGCATACGGATCAGGCCGCGAGTATCACGACCGTAAGAACCGGCTTCTGAACGGAAACAAGGCGTGTGCGCTGTCATTTTAACAGGCAGATCCGCTTCATCAGAGATAGTATCACGCAGCATGTTGGTTACAGGAACCTCTGCTGTCGGGATCAAAGAGAGAGTACGAGGCTCTTCATCATTCACTTTCTCAGTCAGTGGCTGAGTGTGGAACAAATCAGCACCGAACTTAGGCAGCTGACCAGTACCGAATAGGCTGTCAGAGTTTACTAGGTAAGGAACATACATCTCTGTGTAGCCGTGCTCGTCAGTGTGAAGGTTCAGCATGAACTGAGCAATCGCACGGTGTAGGCGAGCAAACTGGCCTTTCATCACGATGAAACGTGCACCAGACAATTTAACAGCACTTGCGAAATCAAGGCCGTCAGCCATTTCGCCTAGGTCAACGTGGTCTTTAACTTCAAAGTCATAAGACTGTGGTTGGCCCCAACGAGAGATTTCAACGTTTTCGTTTTCATCTTTACCTGCAGGAACAGAGTCGTCTGGCAGGTTAGGGATCGTTTGTACAATGGCATCTAGCTCAGCCTGAAGCACTGCAAGTGCTTTTTTCGCGTCATCCAGCTCAGAGCCAAGGTTACCAACTTCAGCCAGGATACGCTCAGCTTCTTCGTGATCGCCCTTCGCTTTCGCTTGGCCAATGGACTTCGATCGGGAGTTACGCAATGCCTGAAGCTCTTCAGTTTTCACCTGAAGTGACTTACGTTTTTCTTCTAGGGAACGTAGTAGTTCTACATCAAGAGTATAACCACGGCGCGCTAATTTTTCGGCTGTTGCGTCCAGCTCAGTTCGAAGTAATTTAGAATCTAGCATGCTAATCCTGTGCTCAAATGGCTCTAAAGTGCACATTATTTAGCCAAATTGATGGCCAAATAATTTTTAATTCATAAGGCGTTAGGCAACCTAACGCGGATCCCTCAACAATACCCAAAAAGCCCTATTATTGATAGCGCTTTGAAGTGCTTTTTGCATCTAAAGAAGCAAGATAATCTAACTTTTCGGAAATTTTGGTCTCTAAGCCCCGATTTGTCGGCTGATAATAGCGAGTACCCGCCAACTCCTGCGGAAAATAGCTCTCGCCTGCAGCATAGGCGCCCGGCTCGTCATGGGCATAACGATACTCCTGACCATATCCCATCTCTTTCATCAGTTTGGTCGGCGCGTTACGCAAATGGTGCGGCACTTCATAGTCAGGATAGTTAGCAGCATCTAACTTGGCTTGTTTAAATGCGGTATACACCGCATTACTTTTCGGTGCACAAGCCAAATATACAATCGCCTGGGCTATTGCGCGTTCGCCCTCATAGGCCCCGACCCGGGTAAAACAATCCCAGGCCGATACGGCTACCTGCATTGCACGTGGATCAGCATTGCCAATATCTTCCGAGGCTATTGCCAGCAGACGGCGGGCAACATACAAGGGATCGCACCCGGCCTGCAGCATACGTGCAAACCAGTACAGACCGCCATCCGGGCTCGATCCACGAATCGACTTGTGCACGGCAGAGATCATGTCGTACCACAGATCACCCTTGTTATCGAAACGAGCGATCTTCTCACCCGCCACCTCGGCCAGCAAGGCAAGAGTGATCAGCTTGTTGCCCTGCTTATCCTCATCTGCCATATCAATCAACTGCTCAAGGTAATTTAGTGACATCCGGGCATCACCCCCAACCAATTCGGCAAGGCGTTCTTTCACTTCATCGACAAAGACCAGATTGCTCTCCGACACGCCACGTTCCTTGTCTACTAGGGCTTGCTCGATGACTTCAAGGATGTCTTCGTTCTCCAGAGACTTAAGCTTGTAGACCCGGGCGCGTGACAACAATGCGTTATTTAGTTCAAAAGATGGATTTTCAGTCGTTGCGCCAATAAAGGTCACAGTGCCGTCTTCGATATGAGGCAAAAAGGCATCCTGCTGGCTTTTGTTAAAGCGATGGACCTCATCCACAAACAAAATGGTACGGCGGCCGGCCATCTTATTATCACGGGCTTTATCGATAGCTGCACGGATATCTTTAACACCCGATGTTACAGCCGATACACGTTCAACTTCAGCATTGGCATAATGGGCGGCCACCTCTGCCAGCGTGGTTTTACCTGTACCCGGCGGTCCCCACAAAATCATCGAATGCAGGTGTCCGGCCTCCAACGCACGCCTTAGGGGCTTGCCTTGGGCCAGAATATGTTTCTGACCAATGTATTCCTGCACGGTTCGTGGGCGCATTCTGGCTGCCAACGGACGGAAGTCCGATGAAAAATCCAGGCTGAAATTACTCAAAATCACCGCTCCTTAAACAAAATTAGGTGGTACTGCCGTACCACCTAAATCAATCTGGTTCACTGTTTGCTATCGCCTCGGGACATAAACCTGGGCGATTCGCTCTAGCTTAATTACGCTGGTCATCCAGCTCAACCCCTTTCGGCGGGGTAAAGGAGAACAGGCTCGAGGCTGGTGTTTGCTTCTGGAACTTCGTCAGTTTGAAATTACTGCGCTGACCATCTTGTTCAACCACAGAGAAACTACGCACCACACCCGACTGGGCCACGGTTACAACAAACTGCCCCATAGAGGACGCACCACTTTTCGGGGTCAGGGTAAAAGTGTCAGCCGTTTGCGACACATTGTAATTAGCCCAGTCTGAAGCGCTATTGCGGGTCAGCAGTACGAATGGCGTTTGATCCGTCGCGTCATTAAGCCACATCGCGGTTACTTGCTCGATAAACGGGCTGTAATACCACAGTGTCTTGCCATCAGAGATCAAAATATTCTCGTCTGGCGTTTCCGTATTCCAACGGAACAGGTTTGGTCGTTTGATGGATACATCACCAGTGCCTTCCACCAGCAAGCTTCCCTCTGGGCTTACAACGGTTTGGGTAAAGTCAGCACTAAAAGCATTCACTTTGCCCAAACGACTACTCAGTTCCTGCTGTGGATTCGCCAGTGCTTGACCCGCCAACAACAACGGGCTGGCAACCAACATACTCAAAAGCACTTTTTTAATCATTCTGTTAAACCTTTTCAGATGCCTGCTATTTGATCGTAGCAGGCATGGTAATTACGGGTTGTCTTGTGTTTTATCAACGGTTAATCACGAGGGGCTGGCGGTGGTGCCAAAACCTCACGATTACCGTTATGGCCTGGTGCACTAACGATGCCATGCGCCTCAAGCTGTTCGACAATGCGGGCAGCACGGTTGTAGCCAATCTTAAACCGACGTTGGACACCAGAAACTGAACCACGACGTGACTCTGAAACAAATGCAGCCACTTCATCAAACAGCTGATCGAGATCATCCTCTCCAGCGACCGGGGTCTCTCCCGGTAGCAGGCCTTCACTTCCTTGGTCAGCTTCCAAGATCCCCTCGATATACTGTGGTTTACCACGAGCTTTCCAGTCATTCACCACGTTGTGGACATCTTCATCCGAGGCAAACGCACCGTGGACACGGACGGGATGGTTACTCCCAGCTGGCAAGTACAGCATGTCACCCATACCCAGCAACGACTCAGCGCCACCTTGATCGAGAATGGTTCGGGAGTCAGTTTTGGTCGATACGGTAAAGGCCATACGGCTCGGGATATTAGCCTTGATAAGACCGGTGATCACATCCACCGATGGACGCTGTGTCGCCAGCACCAAGTGGATTCCTGCCGCGCGCGCCTTCTGCGCAAGGCGGGCAATCAACTCTTCAACCTTCTTACCCACCACCATCATCAAGTCAGCAAACTCGTCGACAATAACAACAATGCTTGGCATTTTGTCCAATAACGGCGGGTACTCGTCCATACTATCGCCTGGCTTCCAGAGTGGGTCATGAATAGGATGCCCCGCTGCAGCGGCTTCTTCCAGTTTGGCATTGTAACCAGCCAGGTTACGTACACCGCATGCCGCCATTAGCTTGTACCGGCGTTCCATCTCACCCACACACCAGCGCAAGGCATTGCTGGCGTCTTTCATGTCTGTGACCACTTCGGTCAATAAATGCGGAATACCCTCATAAATCGACAATTCCAGCATTTTCGGGTCAATCATAATGAAGCGACAATCTTCCGGCTTGCACTTATACAGCAAGCTCAAGATCATGACGTTCACCCCGACCGACTTACCCGACCCCGTTGTACCGGCTACCAGCAAGTGTGGCATCTTACACAGGTCCGCCACCACGGCTTCACCAGCGATGTCGTAACCTAATACAATCGGCAGCGCTCCTTTCTTGTGCTGGAAGTTATCACTGTCGACGACTTCAGACATATACACCGTTTCGCGGTTCACATTCGGCAGTTCAAGACCTATGTATGGCTTACCCGGGATCACTTCAACCACACGAACGGCAGATGCTGACAAGGCGCGCGCCAAGTCTTTGGCAAGACCGGAAATACGGCTCACTTTCACACCCGGCGCAAGATCGAGCTCATAACGGGTAATAACTGGGCCAGGGTATACCCCAACGACCTTGGCTTTGATCTTATAATCGGCGAGTTTCGATTCAACCAGCATAGCGGTCTGCTTTAGCTCTTCCTCGGTCGTCGATTGAACGTTTTGTTTCGGCGGGGCCAATAGATCGATGGTTGGCATCGGCGACGTTGGTTTTGGCAAATCCGCTTCCCGCTTCATCAAGAACGGATTATCCAAACCTGCAGCTTGGGCTTGGGCTTTCTGGGCGTCGCGGATCTTCTTGAGGAAGGCTTCTTCATCATTCAAGTCTTGATCGCTGCTGTTTTCGATGTGGTCCTCGCTATCGACAGGGGCCATTTCACGCTCAGCCCGTTCCAGCTCAGACATACCATCCTGAACACCAATTTCAATATCATGAGCTAACTCGATATCGTTTGGCTCAATGCTATCAACCGGTACTTCTTGTCTGCTTTCTACCATACCCGTCACCTCCTGTTGAACTGGTTCATACATACCAGTTTGAGCAACATGAGGTTTTGTTGTAACAGGCTCAACGTGAACCGGTGATGAATTATCCTCTGCCACGTCAGGAATGAACTCATCATTGTTAAATGACATGCTCGCAGAGGGCGTTGCTTCGCCCTGCCGTTGTACATGTTCAGCTTGTGCGACTGACGACATCGTCGTAACGTCAGCAACCGTATCGACTGCTGGTTCAAACGCAGGAGCTGCAACAGGGGCTCGTTCAGTAGCCGTATGCTCTGTATCCATCACCGCGGAAGAGGCCGTACTAGACGAAACATCACCTTCTTGCGGTGCTAATTTACCTTCATCGATATATACAGAAAAGTTCTCATCGATATCCAGCTGCCTTTCAAGCTCGGCGATTGACATCCCCTTGGCTTGCTGGGTCGAATTCACCTCAACAACCTCTTCAGCACTCGATGTGGCTGTACTTTCTGGTGTCGTACTTTCTGTTGTCGGGGTGTCCGACACACTAGACAAAACAGGTTCAACCGATGTAGCCACCGATACTGGCTGTATCGGCTCAGCCATCGCCACATTAGCGACGGTTTCAGCGTTAGCCTCCGCATTGGCAGCAACAGCAGTTGCCGCAGCGGCTGTGGCAACCACGCTGTTAGCATGAACTCGAGCCTGACGTTGACGCTCAGGCATTACAATTTTCGGTTCGTTGGTATTCAACAGCGGATCGGCAGCATGCTGAGCTGACTGTTCAAAACTTGGCTCCTTACGGGCAAAGCGATTTCTTTCCTCAACCTGCGGTGGCGTTGTACGGCTACTCGAAGCCAGCAAAACATCGTCCGCATCAGGCTCTGATTCCGTTTGTTGCATCGCCAGTTGGCGGCCGAATTCAGTCTGATGCTCATCCGGGATATCAGCCGCAAAAGGAGTCAGCGTCTCTGATTTATCTGAGCGTACTTTGTTAAGTAGCCATGCCATAGAGCCGAGTACCGTCTCCCCAATGATATCGACAATGGTCAACCAAGAGATACCAGTAAACAGGGTAAAGCCCACCGCCCAAGCAAACATCAGGATCAGCGTCGCGCCCAGTAAATTGAACATTGGCAGCGCCATATTTGACACCACATCGCCAATCACACCGCCAGAGGAGAAATACCAGATATCATCAAAATTAAGATCAGCTAGCCCGCAGCTGGCGACAAAAATGCACAACAAACCAAGCAGGCGGGTACCATATATCATGTAATCCAACTTGAGAGGCTGTTGCCGCCTGCGGAACAATATCCAAGCTGCGAGGATGATCACTGCAGGAAGTGGGTAGGCAAGCGAACCAAATACAAACAACAAGGTATCGGCAACCAAAGCGCCGAAGGCCCCTGCTTTATTTTGCACTGGCCCTTCCCAAGCTGTTTGGGACCAGGAGGGATCGGCAGGATCAAAACTTAACAGCGCAACCATGATGAAAATCGCCGACAAGATGCCGATGATAAGAAAGCTTTCCAGTAAGCGCTGTCCCCCGGAAAGACGCATTTTAGGCTGCTTCTTGCCCTTTACTTTCCTCAAAAAAACACTCCGATGTAACAAATTGCTTAATGCCCAACCCATTCTGCCTGCGGACAGATGCGTTGAATCTTTTTAACTATCAGAACAAGGACATCCCTGCTCGGTGTTATTATTATACCAATAGCTGATAGCGTGTCAGGCGCCAGTAAAAATAGGGCCTGATGACCTAACGCATATCTTATACTAAATAGCGTCAGTTTTTGCCATTTTGAAAAGGTGAATATAGGAAGAGACAACGAAGTTTTCACAGGAAGTGTTGAAAATACAAGCACCTTGCGTTAGCAGTGGCTAACAAAGTGTTGCGTGGTCATTGTTTACTTTTCATTTATCAGACCACAGAAACAAATCAAGCGGCTGAACGCCGCTTGATTGATATACCCAAAAACCTTAGGTATAGACCTCAACAGTGAAGCTTAACGAGTTTTGATCACAAGGTTGTTGGTCTGCTTCACTTCTTCCATCACCACATAAGTGCGGGTGTCGTTCACACCAGGAAGACGCAGTAGAGTTTCACCTAACAGCTTACGGTAAGCTGACATGTCTGCCACACGGGTTTTCAGCAAATAGTCGAAATCACCGGATACCAAATGGCATTCCTGAATATCTTCCAGTTCCTGTACCGACGCATTAAACAGCTCAAACACATCTGGCGCACCACGGTTTAGCGTGATCTCTACAAAAACTAACAGAGAGGCATCAAGATACTGCGGGTTTAGAAGCGCGGTATAGCCACTGATGTAGCCCTGACGCTCTAGACGGCGTACACGCTCAAGACATGGTGTTGGAGACAAGCCAACACGCTTGGATAACTCTACATTTGAAATACGACCATCTTTTTGAAGCTCATTCAAAATGTTGCGGTCAATACGATCCAATTCCTTGGATGGTTTCTTCTTGGTATCTACCATTTTTTATTCCACCTTCTTACTTCCTTGCAAAAAAATATACTACAGATTTCTATTTTTTAGAATCAAATACTGTGTTAGTCAAACTATACTGCCATTAGATCTGCATTTACATCCTTGTCAATAGCCAATCATACTGGATGCCAAGGGAGGAGCAGCATGATTATTGGAGTTCCAAAAGAAATCAAAAACCACGAATACCGTGTTGGCCTCGTTACCAGCAGTGTCCGTGAGCTCACATCACTCGGTCATCAAGTCTTGGTCGAAACCCTGGCCGGAGTCGGGATCGGGCTGTCAGACGTAGACTATGAAAACGCTGGCGCTACAATTATTTCTAACGCTAAAGAAGTTTTTACCAGATCAGAGATGATTGTCAAAGTAAAAGAGCCTCAAGCAGAAGAAAGAGCCATGCTGAATAAAGGGCAGATTTTATTCACGTATCTCCATCTTGCACCAGATTTTCCGCAAACAAAAGACCTGATTGATAGCAAAGCTGTCTGTATTGCTTACGAAACCGTCACCGATTCCTCAGGAAAATTACCGCTGCTAGCCCCTATGTCTGAGGTGGCGGGCAGAATGTCTATCCAAGCAGGAGCCCAAACACTAGAGAATTCTAACGGTGGCCGTGGATTGCTGCTCAGTGGCGTTCCAGGCGTCGAGCCAGCCAACGTGTTGATTTTAGGGGGCGGGGTTGTCGGCTCCAATGCCGCGCGCATGGCGGTGGGGATGCGTGCTAATGTCACCCTTCTTGACCGTAATCTCGATACCCTCAGAGCACTCGATTGCGAGTTCAAAGGAGCGGTAAATCTCACCTACTCAACCACTGAGACCATCGACCGATTGGTGCCTGAAGCCGACATTATCATTGGTGCGGTGCTGATCCCCGGGGCTGCAGCACCTAAGCTGATCACCGCTGATCACGTCAAGAAAATGAAGGCCGGATCGGCACTAGTAGACGTCGCTATTGATCAAGGAGGTTGCTTTGAAACCTCTCACCCGACCACCCATACAGACCCCACCTATATCGTCGATGGTGTGGTGCATTATTGTGTAGCCAATATGCCTGGAGCCGTCGCAAGAACGTCTACTTTTGCGCTAAATAATGCAACGCTACCCTATGTAATAAAGCTCGCGAACCTCGGTTACAAAAAAGCCCTGCTCGCTGATCCCGGATTCCTTGCTGGCATGAATGTGATATATGGTAAAGTTACTTGTAAAGAAGTTGCCGACAGTTTTGACTTGCATTTCACTGATCCGACTGTCGCTATCAGCATGCACTGACCTTGAATAGTTATAACTAATAATTATAGATTATGCGAAAATAATCTAAAACAACTTATCCCTGCTGCCGGGTATTAAACTCGGCAGCCTGATTTTACAGGGAAAAAACCACGCTACAATCCCCTCTTTCCATAGCGCCTCAATTTACCTACAATCACTCATCATAAGATCAAAAACCTCATTCAGCCTGGAGAAGTAATGAGTAACGTAAGACATTGTAAACTGCTCATCCTTGGTTCTGGTCCTGCTGGCTATACTGCCGCAGTGTATGCTGCTCGTGCCAATCTTAACCCAGTCATGATTACGGGCATGCAGCAAGGTGGTCAGCTTACCACCACCACAGAAGTTGAAAACTGGCCAGGTGACGCCGAAGGTCTAACAGGCCCAGGGCTGATGGATCGCATGAAAGAACACGCAGAGCGATTCGAAACAGAAATCATTTTTGATCATATTAGTGAAACTGATTTTAGTCAGCGTCCTTTCCGTCTTAAAGGCGACAGTGGCGAGTACACCTGTGACGCATTGATTATCTCAACGGGTGCATCAGCCAAATACCTCGGCATGGAATCAGAAGAAGCCTTCAAGGGTCGAGGGGTTTCAGCTTGTGCTACCTGTGACGGTTTCTTCTACCGTAACCAAAAGGTTGCCGTTGTGGGTGGTGGTAATACCGCTGTCGAGGAAGCTCTTTACTTATCTAACATCGCTTCGGAAGTTCACCTTATCCACCGCCGTGATACGTTCCGTTCAGAGAAAATCCTGATCAAACGACTGATGGACAAGGTCGAGAACGGCAACATCATCCTACACACCGACCGTGTGCTGGATGAAGTATTGGGTGACGAGATGGGCGTAACAGCTGTCCGTATCAAAGATACCCAGTCAGAAGCGACTGAAACCCTTGAGGTGATGGGTGCCTTCATTGCTATCGGCCACCAGCCAAATACGGCTATTTTTGAAGGCCAGTTAGCAATGAACAACGGTTACATCAAAGTACAGTCAGGTACTGAGGGGAACGCAACCCAAACCAGCGTAGAAGGTATCTTTGCCGCTGGTGATGTAATGGACCACACTTACCGTCAAGCCATCACATCAGCCGGTACTGGCTGTATGGCTGCACTTGATGCAGAGCGTTACCTCGACGCGTTAGAAGAACAAAAATAATACTCTCGGCCACCGCTCAAGGTGGCCTTTTTAGCCTTCACCTTTAAGCCTGCTCTTCTGAGCAGCGCAAGAATTTAATATGGATAAACAATTACAACGCGATTTAACCAAATGGTTGAAATCACAGAGTAAGCTGGCAAAGCGCTGGCTCATGCTCAGTGTCGGCCTGGGGTTCTTGTCGGGGTTGCTACTCGTTGGCCAAGCAGCTTTGCTTGCCCATATCCTGCACCAACTCATTATTGAACACACAGATAAATACCAGCTCGTTTCAAGCTTCGGTGGGCTGTTTGCCATTGTCGGTCTCAGGGCTGCCTGCAGCTGGGGGCGCGAGATCTACGGCTACCGCTGCGGCGAACAGATCCGGCTGCATATCCGGCAGTTGATCCTGCTACGCCTGCAACAATTGGGTCCCGCCTATATCAAAGGCAAACCTGCCGGCGTCTGGGCCAGCTTGGTACTTGAGCAGGTAGAAGAGATGCAAGACTTCTTCTCCCGCTACATTCCGCAGATGTCGATCGCAGTATTGGTTCCTATGGTGATTTTATTTGCAGTCTTCCCGCTCAACTGGGCAGCAGGCCTGATTTTCCTCATCACCGCACCGCTAGTGCCAATGTTCATGGCTCTGGTTGGTTTGGGGGCTGCTGATGCCAACCGCCGAAACTTCAAAGCACTGCAACGCCTGTCCGGTCACTTCTATGACCGATTACAAGGCTTATCGACCCTGCGCTTATTCAATCGCGCTGAAGCTGAAGCCGAAAACTTACATGCTGCATCCCATGTCCTGCGTAAGCGGACCATGGAAGTATTGAGAATGGCTTTCCTGTCATCGGCTGTGCTGGAATTTTTCTCGGCACTCTCAGTCGCCATTACCGCAGTATACTTTGGCTTCTCGTTTATCGGTGAACTCAACTTTGGTCACTACGGCGTGCCTATCAGCCTGTTTACCGGTCTGTTCATTTTGGTACTGGCGCCGGAGTTCTACCAACCACTGCGTGATCTGGGCACTTTCTACCATGCCAAAGCACAGGCTATCGGTGCAGCAGAGTCAATTGTTGAATTTCTTAACAGCGATGCTGATGGCATGAGCCAAGGGCAAACGAACCTGGAATCACCAGAGACCATTTCGATTACAGCCGATCAACTGGAAGTACTGAGCCCGCAAAGCCAAGTACTGGCAGGCCCGCTGAGCTTTACCATCCATCCGCACGAGCAGGTTGCACTTGTCGGCCCAAGCGGCGCTGGCAAAACCAGCCTGCTCAATGCCTTGTTGGGCTTCCTACCCTACCGCGGTAGCTTGAAAATCAACGGAACCGAGCTCAAAGAACTCGATCACAGCCAGTGGCGACAGGCCATAAGCTGGGTCGGCCAAAACCCACTACTGTTACACGGTACCGTCCGCGACAACATTACGCTGGGTAACCCATTGGCCACCGAAGAACACATCAAGCAGGTCTCTCAACAAGCCAATGCTGATGAGTTCATCCAGCGCCTAGAGAAAGGTTACCACCATCAGGTCGGTGATCGCTCTGGTGGCCTGTCTGTCGGCCAAGCCCAGCGTATTGCCGTGGCTCGGGCCATGCTGCAAAGCGGTGCCTTCTGGATATTGGATGAACCAACGGCAAGCCTAGACGCCAACAGCGAACACTTAGTCTTGGAAAGCCTGAAAAATGCAGTGAGCGGTCAAACCACTCTGATGGTGAGCCACCGTCTCGATCAACTGGCCGCAATGGACCGCGTTCTGGTGATGGAAAACGGTAAACTGGTCCAAAATGGTTCTTTCGAACACATCCGCCAGCAAGGTCTGCTTGCAGACATGCTAGCCCACACTGACAAGAGGGATCTCGATGCGTGATTTAATCCCTTACCTCAAACTCTATCGTAAACACTGGTTCGGCATGACACTTGGCATGTTGCTTGGCCTAGGCACTCTTTTGGCTGCCATGAGCCTGTTGACCCTATCGGGCTGGTTTATTACGGCCTCAGCCGTTGCAGGCCTCACCATTGCCCGTGAAACCTTCAACTACATGCTACCGGGTGCGGGTGTACGAGGCTTCTCTATTGCCCGTACGGCGGGCCGCTGGGGCGAGCGAGTGGTCAGCCACAACGCAACCTTCAAACTGCTGGCTGACTTGCGTTTGTTCTTTTTCCGAAAGCTGACTCCGTTGATCCCGGGTCGACAGACCAACCTACGCGATGCTGACTTGCTCAACCGCTTGGTCGCCGATGTCGATGCGATGGACCACGTCTACCTGCGCTTGGTTAATCCATTACTTATCGGTGTCATTGGGTTACTGGCTATCACAGGCTTCCTTGCTTGGTTTGATGTCACTATAGGCCTGACCCTTGGTGCCATTTTACTCAGCCTGATGCTGATCTTGCCGGTTATCTTCTACCGTCTAGGTAAATCCAACGGTGAAACCCTGACGATGGCCAAAGCCAATTATCGGGTGAAAATGCTGGACTGGATCCAGGGCAATGCCGAGTTGCTATTGTTTAATGCCGAGGAGCGTTACTATCAGGCCGCCCTTAATGAGCAACAAGCGTTATTAGATGCACAACGGAAAATGGCCAACCTTACCGGCCTTGCCAATGCGATCCTGATGGCGGCAACGGGCTGGACACTGGTACTGATCACCTGGATAGCAGCTGATGGCATTGCCGGACAAGCACCAGACCCGTTTGTAGCCATGGTCGCCTTTGCCACCATGGCCAGCTTCGAGCTAATGATGCCCGTGGCTGGCGCGTTCCAGTACTTGGGGCAGACCCTGACATCTGCCCGTCGACTTAATGAGATCATTGAAGCGACCCCAGATACACCGTTTGATCCTAACGGCCATACCGCAGAGGTTGAGGGTGCGCTGGATCTCCAGAATATCAGCTACACCTATTACGGCAGTGACGAACCAGTACTGAAAAATATCTCATTGACCATAGGCAAAGGCGAGAAAGTCGCACTGCTAGGTCGAACTGGTTGCGGTAAATCGACCCTGTTGCAGCTGATCACCCGCAACTGGGATCCGCAGCAGGGGCAAATCACCCTCGATGAAGTACCGCTGCCCCAATGGCAAGAAGCGCCGCTGCGCCAAGCAATTACTGTTGTTAGCCAGCGTGTTGATGTTTTCAACGGTTCGCTGCGCGAGAACCTGCTGCTTGCCAAACCGCAAGGAACTGACGAAGAGTTCTGCAACGTGCTTACCAACGTTGGCCTAG
The DNA here is from genome assembly GCF_024357955.1 of Photobacterium pectinilyticum. Lineage (GTDB taxonomy): Bacteria > Pseudomonadota > Gammaproteobacteria > Enterobacterales > Vibrionaceae > Photobacterium > Photobacterium pectinilyticum. The sequence goes on along the minus strand of NZ_JANEYT010000010.1, from coordinate 61,177 downwards.
ACGCTTTGCTGGAAGGTAAAGGGCTGGATACATGGCTTGGTGAAGGCGGACGTCAGATCTCTGGTGGTGAACGTCGCCGTATCGGTATCGCCCGTGCCCTGCTGCACGACGCACCAATCCTACTTATGGATGAACCGACCGAAGGCCTTGACCGCCGTACTGAGCAGCAGATCATAGCTTTGCTATTGGAACACGCCAAAGACAAGACCGTGCTGTTCATTACCCACCGATTGGTTGGTTTGGAGCACATGGATCATATCTGTTTGATGGATGAAGGTGAAATTATCGAGCAAGGCAAGCACCACGCACTGCTGAACCAAAATGGTCGATACACCGAGCTTTGGCAACGTATCTAATACCAATCTGGATAAGTAGTTGATCAAGTATTTATCTCGGTTGGTATAATGCCACACGGAATAATCCATAACGAAAACGGGAGCCACATGGCTCCCGTTTTTTTATTTGAAAATATTGGTACTACAGCGGCATCGTCCAATTATTATTGATACAGGCCGTCAAGATATGATCTTCCCACTTACCGTTAATCAGCAGGTAGTCTTTCGCTTTGCCTTCAAATTCAAAACCGCATTTTTTCAAGACTGCCTCACTCTTCGCATTACGGGGCATATACGCGGCCATAATACGGTGGAAGCCTTGATCTTCGAACATCCAGCAATTGGCGGCAGCCAGTGCCCTACTCATCAACCCTTGCCCTTGGCAGTCCTGCTCCAATGAATATCCGACATGGCAAGCATGGAAAGGGTGACGGACAAGATTGCTGTAATTCACCACACCACAAATCTCATCGCTGCCTTTTTGCTGGATAACAAAGTAGTAAGCCATTTTGTGCTTATGCAATTGCATAAGCTGTTCCAGCCGTCGCTGCCAACCTGTTTCGGTAAAAAAGGCTTCTTCACGCAACGGCTCCCAGGGCTGTAGGAAAACCCGGTTTCGCTGATAATAGGCAGTAATAGCCGCAACATCTTTAGGAGTAACAAGCCTAACCGTCGCATCACCTATATCGATTGATGTTGTTCGGCTGATAATCGAATGAAACAACAGCACCTTATCCTTATGCCTTACACTATGTTGAAACGTTAGCACAGCCCGTGGATGATGAATACACCTTCGCTATAAACTTATTTCATGACAAAGAATTGGCCGTATGTTTGAACTATCATTGTGATAGCCGCGCCGCGTTTGACGCTAACCAACACAGTGAAGATTATGTATTACGACCACCTTGATACGGAATTGGGCAAAATATATTTATTGGCAGACGAGCAAGGACTACGGCAACTGACCATTGCCAGTGGCGGATTTGCCCCAGACAGCCACTGGGATCACGACCCGGACTTCATGGCGCCTTACATCACCCAGCTCGCTGAGTATCTCGATGGAAAAAGAAAGCAGTTTACCCTCCCCCTAGCTCCTCCCGGCTCAGAGTTCCAGCAACAAGTATGGCAAGCCATTTGTGAAATCCCCTATAACAGCCATCGCTCATACCAACAAATCGCCACACAGATTGAACATTCCACCGCTCTTCTCGCTATCGGTATGGCCAAGAACGTCAACCCAATCCCTATTATCATCCCTTGCCACCGCGTCGCCTCCGAAATCGAGGCCCAGCAAAGCTGTCGCTACGGGCAAGGACTGATCTGCCAGCTCAGAGAACTCGAACAAGGTAAGCTGACGTTGTTGAAGTAAGCAGGCTATCGCCTATAACCGCTCTTGCCAAGGGCTGTAGAAACAAAACGCCCGATGATGTTCATCGGGCGTTTGAATAAACGATTATAACTGGATAGATCAGCTTAATGCTTACCGATCCCGTATTCACGTAACTTGTTAGCGACTGCGGTATGTGAAACCCCCAGCCTTTTCGCCAGTTTGCGTGTCGACGGATAGCTGCGGTACAAGCTATTCAAGATACCCGACTCATAGCGCTTCATAATTTCGTCAAGCGAGCCATCAAGGATCTCCTCGCTAAGCACTGTCGCTGACTCGTTTTCTGGCAACTGGATATCATCGACTTTGATTTCCGTCCCTTCGAGTTGGGTCATGGCCCGGAACAGTACATTGCGCAGCTGGCGAATATTACCCGGCCATGCATATTGGCTAAGATATTGGGCAACTTCGGCAGAAATCGCTGGCTTCTGCTGTTGCAGCTCTTGAGCAAACTGACTCAGGAACAAATCGGCCAACGGAACAATATCCGCTGTTCTTTCACGCAGCGGCGGGACGGTCAAAGCCAATACATTCAAGCGATAGTACAAGTCTTCCCTAAATTTCCCGGTCGCGACAAGTTCAGGCAGCTTCTTCTGGGTCGAACAAATAACACGGACATCCACCTTCATCTCCTGCTCTTCACCAACACGACGGAACGTCCCATCCTGTAGGAAACGCAACAGTTTGATTTGCAGGTGCTCTGACATCTCGCCGACTTCATACAAGAAGGCAATACCGCCATCGGCTTGTTCGAAAATACCTTTCTTGCCCGGCTCGGTCGCAGTTGCCGCCATACCGAACAACTCCGTTTCGGCAGCGTTGTCTGGCATAGACATGCAATTGACCAGCAGGAACGGGTTATCACGACGCAGTGAGCGTTGATGACAAGCCCTTGCCAGCATCTCTTTACCAGTCCCCGTTTCACCCTGGATCAATAATGGTGCATCCAGCATAGCCAGCTTCTTCGACTGCGATACCAGCTGCTTGAAACGGGATGATTGGCCGACAAGATGCTCGAATCCATTGTCACCACTAAGCTGGCGCATCGCCAATGGCATCTTGGCTTCCGAGAGGGATTTGAGCAGGATAACCGCACTGGCCAGTACCTGTTCTTCCGTTTCGTCGGTCACATAGACCGGCATGATTTCCATCATGTAGTCGAGGCCTGACTGCACCACCAGCTCGCTCCGGCGGCTGGCATTATCATTTTCAAGCCAGTTATGGATATTAAAGCCGACGAAAGTTTGGATATGTTCGCCGACAATCTCCTCACGGGGTTTGCCAAGCAAGACTTCTGCTGCGTCATTGGCAAGATCGATTTTGCCCTGCAAGCTAATAGAAAAAAACGGATCGGGTAAGGCTTCCAGTAACGCTTTAAGCTCTTTGTGTTCACGTTCGCTTGGCATGAACTGGATCTTTCTAACATCAGTCACCCCATCCAACTGGCGGATCTGTGACATCAACTGGCTAAACTGCTCAAATTCAACTTCGGGGCAATTTAAATAAATGATCCCAACCCGGTCAATTTCAATGCCCCGTAAGTCAATCTGCCGGCTCGCAAGGATATCCAGCAGCTCTCGGGTCATGCCAAGTCGGTCTTCACAAAAGACTTGTAGCCTCATATTAATTATCTTCCAAGGTGTCAGGAATTGTTGACACAAGAAGTTTGCGCCTTCCCTGTAATGGAGTCAAGTCATTGGCGTTCGTAGCTGAGAGGTTGCGCACTATCAATCCATTACCGAATCAATATCGGCCTAATGAATAAAAAAATCGAAGAGGGATGAAGGGGTGGAAAGAGTGGAAAGAAGGCCGCTATGGGCCTTCATTTAGTAATGAAAAATTTCCCTTACGATAAGCTTGGTCTTTATACCAACCTACATAAATATTTGATCAGTCTTGCTGGTTAAAATCGCTGTTCTCTGCGTTAGATATTTTGTAATTAGAGCCACTAGTGACTGCAATATCTGCCTTGATAACAACGACTTTTCCAGTGCAAATACTTGATCAACTACTTATCCAGATTGGTATTAGCGTTCTTTATGGGTCAACTGGCTAAGCAGATCTTTACGAATTTCACTCAGCTTAGGCTGCTGCTCGGGTTGCCATGGCAGCGGACGCATCAGGTTAATTGCCTTGAGTCCTAACCTGCCAGTCAGCAGACCAACACCGACACCTTGGGCAACGCGGGTCGACATTCTGCCCGCCAAGTCCATCGAGAGCATATCCATACCGCTATCAGCAATGACTTCACTGGCACCAGCTACCGCCATATTGGCAAGCACTAACTTTACCAACTTGATCCGCGACCAATACCCCAACTCGACGCCATAGACCTTAGAGACTTGGTCAATCAATCGGAAATTTCTCCATGCCACCAGCAACATATCCGCCAAGGCCAACGGACTGACCGCCACCATAACGGCGGCTTCACTGGCATATTTCGCCACCAGTTTACGTGCCAGCTTATCTTGTTGCCCCAGTACCATACGATCATAAAGCTGCATCACCTCACGGTCATTATGGGTGGCCGCCAATGACTGCAACCATTTGTCATAGCCAGCATGCTCTTCCATCACCTTGCCCTGCTTGGCTAGCCGGGTACAAAACGCTTTGGCTTGACCGATACCATCGGCCTCAAGCAAGGCTTGCGCCTGCTCTCGCTCACTCTGACGACGCTTAAGGCGACGCAAGCTCATTAGCTCACGTCCCAGTGCCGTGATCCCCGCACTGGCAATACCGGCAACAATGACACTCCAGCCCAAGGCAAGCCAATCACCGCCCTGATAGGCCGTCACGACATAATCCACCGTTTGCCAACCCACCATGGCTGCACCGCCAACCATTAAGCCTTTTAGCCAACCAGAACGGCGCTTGGGCTTACTGCGCAGGGCTCGGTCGAGCTCTGCTTCAACATCCGGTTGTTCGGTATCCATTGCCTCGGGTAAGAAACTCTTGTCCTGCTCGGCAAACTGCAACTGTGACGTCAACTCAACCTCGACGGTATCCGCCTTTGGCTTTGATGGCTCATCAAAAACGATCTTGCTTTTTAACGACTCACTCATCGCAATTTATCTCCCAGCAGGTATTCCATTGCTTTATCCATCCGGATATGTGGCAATGGTTCGTCGCTTTGCATTTCAAGCGGACGGAAATTAATAAAATCAAAGCCCGATTGCTGCCAGAAAGTGTCGTTTGGCAAACGGCGTGGCACTTCACCAGGAAATAAGGTCTTGGCATCACCGTCAATTTGGTGCCCTCGCAGGGCTGGCACCTGTCGACCGTGATAATCGACGAAGCCCGGCTCGGTGGCCTGAATCGAAGACAGGCTGACACAATCCATCTTGATCCCCTCAAATGATGCGGTTTGCCATGCTTCATTGACAAGCTGCTGTAGCAAACTCACCAAGTTAGGATGTTGCTCAGGCGTGACATGATCGGCTTTAGTTGCCGCAAACAGTACCTTATCGATTCTGGGTGAGAACAAACGTTTTAGCATTGAGCTACGACCGTAACGAAAGCTCTGCATCAGCTGGTCTAGCGCCTGGCGCATATCATTGAATGACTCAGGCCCAGCATTGAGCGGCTGCAAACAGTCAACCAAGATGATCTGGCGGTCGAATTTGGAGAAGTGCTCCTTATAGAACGCCTTCACAACATGCTGCTGATAATAACGGTAGCGGCTTTTAAGCATACCGAGATTGGTCTCTTCATTGGCATCAGCCCATTGCTGCTCGGTGATTTTTTCGAGCCAGACCATCGGGAAGAACTGCAATACCGGTGCACCCGCCAGCTCACCCGGTAGAACAAATCGGCCCGGTTGCACCCAATGTAATCCACCTTCTGCTTTGCACTTATACAAATATTCGGTAAAACGCGCCGAGACCTGTTCAATCAACGTCTCGTCTGCCGGCGCCAATGGGTCGAAAGATTCGGCCATCGCCAACCAATCCGATGCCAACTCGGCACGCTTACCTTTCAGGATCTGGGCCTGCTGACGTGACCACGCCATAAAATCCAGCTCTAACAACGGTAAGTCCAATAACCATTCACCTGGATAATCGACAATATCCAAATACAATGTTGCCGTCTCTTGCAACAGCTTCATCGGCCCACGCTGGGGCTTGTAACGCAGTGCCAAACGGGTCTGGCTAACATCGCGCGTCGGCTCGGGCCAACTTGGCGGTGCCGAGAGCAGTGCGCCCATCCCTTCTTCGTAAGCAAATTTAGGCACATGCATATCAATTTGTGGCACCCGCTTGGCGCCCAGAAGTTGATCATCCCTAACGGCGGTGAACAGCGGCAATCGCGGGTTAGTACTCACATGCATAAGCTGATTAACCAGTGAAGTAATGAAAGCGGTCTTGCCCGCCCGGGACAGGCCCGTCACCGCCAAACGGACATGGCGGTCTAGACTCCGGTTCACCAATTTATTCAACTCATTGCTAAATCGATTCATAAACTTTCCTGAAAATGTCAAACACAGCACAGAGTGGGAAACGATAACCCTGACTATAAACCCCGGCTTATTAACCTCTGATGAATTGGCTTGTTAACCACATAGACACCAAGTTAACATCATCGAACCAAGTCAACCTCGTGCCCTCCGCCTTGGTTGGAAATGGTTTGCTGGAGACAAGAAAAGCAGGCCATTGCCTGCTTTTCTGGTTACTCATTAGTTATAGGTTGCGAAACTCTCGGTCGACTTTGAACGCCGAAGAGGTCACATAGGCCTCCATATCGCGCAACTCATGTTCCATATTGTCGAGCTCATTCTCGACATTCTGTAAGATTTGGCCTGCTGGTTTTCCTGCTTGCCATGGTTTTTGCTTAACCTGATGCTCGCGAAAAACCGTCTGTTGCTGAATGCGCTCCTCGGGCATTTTGTCGAGGATCAGCCAAGCGGCAACATAGGCCAGGGTGACGATGAATCCCACCCCGAGTAAAAAAGCTGACACAGTGAGGATCCTCACTAACCAGATTTCCATACCAAAGTATTCGGCAACTCCGGCACAAACGCCACCTAGCTTGCCGTTTTTCGGGTCGCGAAAAAGGGTCTTATTCATGACTTGCGCCTCCACTGCGGAACTTCCGAATCCAAGATACGCTCCAAAGTCACAATACGATCTTGCATCTGCTCTGCGCGAGCCACCAGCTCCTGTAGTTTCTGCTGATCATCACCAGACAACCCTTCACTTGCGTGCTTCTTGCTACGATAGTGGAGGATCAACCACAGTGGGGCAACAAAGATCATGAATACGACTAACGGCCCTACAATAAACCCCATAGACATTACTTTTCTCCTTTTATCCGCGCAGATTCAATTCATTAGATTGTCATAATAGCCACTGCCATCATAACAACCAATTTCTGTTAAGGTGAATTACTCTTTGTCCTTGAGGTTGGCTTTCATGCGCTCAAGCTCTTTTTCGATTTCATCTTGCGCCTGCAGATCAGCAAACTCATCATTCAAGTTCTTGCCGCGTCCAATGCTGTAACTGTCAGCTTCTGCTTCCATCTCATCGATACGGCGTTCGTACTGCTCGAATTTCGACAACGCTTCATCAACCTTACCGGTATCCAATTGACGGCGCACATCACGACGAGTATCGGCCGCTTTATGACGCATCACTAACGCCTGCTGGCGGGCGCGGGTCTCTTGCAGCTTACGCTCTAACTCAGCCACTTCCGTTGCTAGCTTCTCGATGGTCGCTTCCACCAGTTTGTACTCTTCATTTAATGTCAGCGCGACATCGTTAAGCTTCTGCTTTTCAATCAGTGCAGCACGAGCGAGATCTTCACGGCCTTTCTGAATGGCCAGGCTAGCTTTATCTTGCCAGTCACGGCTCTGAGCCTCAATCGCCTGAATACGGCGCTGAAGTTCTTTCTTGTCAGCCAATGCACGCGCAGAAGAGGTACGCACTTCAACCAGCGTATCTTCCATTTCCTGAATGATAAGACGGATCATTTTCTGCGGATCTTCAGCCTTATCCAACAGTGAGTTGACGTTGGCATTCACAATATCGGCAAAACGAGAAAAAATACCCATAATTACATCTCCTAAATATATTTGCGTTCTGTTCCAAAACAGTAACTATGTTGACTATTACAACAAACATGCCAACTTTATGTCTTTTATATATCATACACTTAGCTTTGCACCTCAACAGTCGCCCTGCTAAGGTATAAGTAATTACGCTAACTATTAGTGAGATTTACCATGCGAAAGACAGATAACCTCATCGGCGAATCCGAGGCGTTCCTCACGGTACTGGATCAAACGTCACGTCTTGCACCGCTTGATCGCCCTATCCTGATCATCGGCGAACGAGGAACCGGTAAGGAGCTCATCGCTCAACGCCTGCATTATCTGTCGCGCCGGTGGGACCAGCCCCTCGTCTCGCTAAACTGCGCCGCGCTGAGTGAAGGCGTAATTGACTCCGAGCTGTTCGGCCACGAGGCCGGCTCATTTACCGGCGCTAAAGGCCGACACCAGGGGCGGTTCGAACGCGCCGAGAACGGGTCCTTGTTCCTCGACGAGCTAGCAACAGCACCGATGGGAGTACAAGAAAAACTGCTCAGGGTGATTGAATACGGCGAATATGAACGAGTGGGGGGCAGCAAAACTTGCCAGGCCAATGTCCGGTTGATCTGCGCTACCAATGAAAACCTGCCGCAACTGGCCGCAGAGGGTAAGTTCCGTTCCGATTTGCTCGACCGCCTTGCCTTCGACATCATTCACTTACCGCCATTGCGCGAACGACAAGAAGATATTTTACCCCTTGCCGAATACTACGCCGTGAAAATGTGCCGCGAGCTCAACTTCAGCTTTTTCGCCGGGTTCAGTCAGCAAGCCCAGCAGCAACTGCAAACCTACCCCTGGCCCGGCAACATCCGTGAACTTAAAAATGTGACTGAACGCTCCGTCTTTCGCCACAGCCTCGAGAATGAGCCGGTCAATACCATTATTTTTGACCCGTTCACGCCACCTTGGCAACAAGAGAAAGACAATGAGAGCAGCAATAAAAACCATACCGAACCCAGCTCTTCCACTCAAGAGCTAGCGACCAGCAACGGCAACGGCAACGGCAACGGCATGTGGGAACTCCCCATTGATTTTCGCCAGTGGCAACAAGATCAGGAGGTTGCCATTCTTCAACAGGCTCTCGAGCAAGCACAGTATAATCAGCGTAAAGCCGCTGACTTACTCAGCTTGAGCTACCATCAACTGAGGGGACTGCTGCGCAAGTACCAGTTGGTCGGAAATGACTAAAGCAATGATCTGTACACTTTCTGGCCATAAAGAACCTAGAAATAACAGGTATTTTAATGAGGTGACTTGGTGGCAGGCTGGGTTAATGGTAAATTTATAATCTTGTTTCCAAAAAATTTCTTATCCTATGAGCGCCTATACTCGTCTTTTGCTTTTGTGCGTCAGCCTTGCCGGCCTGATTGGCTGTAGTGATGACCCGCAGCAGGATAGCAATATTCGCAGCCGTGGTTTCGTCTATTGCGGACAAGATAAGCCAACAACCTTTAATCCACAGCTAATCGATGGTGGATTGACGGCTGATACCTTGGCTGCGCAACTTTTCGACCGTTTGTTACTCCTCGATCCTGTTAGTCACCAGCCTCTTCCATCGCTCGCCGATGGCTGGAGTAGCAGTGATGATGGCTTAGTCTATACCTTTAACTTAAGACAAGGTGTTGAGTTTCAAACCACTGATTGGTTCAAACCTACACGCCAGTTCAACGCTCAGGATGTGGTGTTTAGCTTTAAGCGAGTCATTCAACCGGATCACCCTTTCCATGCGATCTCCGGCGGTCGCTACCCTTGGTTCGACAGCCAGGGGTTTGCCAACCTGATTGAAGATATTGAGGTTGTTGCCCCTCTCACAGTAAGGTTTACCCTAAGCCGGCCTGATAACGCTTTTTTGTCCAATTTGGCAACGACCTATGCGGTGATCCACTCGCAGGAATATGCCCAGCAAACGCTTCGCGCAGGCAAGCCCGACCAACTGGACTCCTTACCCGTTGGTACCGGGCCGTTTTTCCTCGATAGCTACCAAGCCAATGATTTTGTTAGGCTTAACCGCCACGAAAACTACTGGCAGGGTAAAGCGGCGATGGAGCAAGTGGTGTTCGACATTGCCAGCCGTGGTACAGGCACACTGGCCAAACTGCTGAGCAACGAATGTGACGTACTGTCATCACCCGTTGCTAGCCAACTGCCCGTTATCAGTGCTGACGATAATTTTAGCCTTGATGCCCAAACAGGTATGAACGTGGCGTTTCTGGCCTTGGATAGCAACCAGCCAGAGCTGAGTGATATTCGGGTTCGTAAAGCCATCAACCATGCCATCAACCGTGAAAATCTGCTCAATTCAGTCTACTACGGTACTGGCACCAAGGCCCGCAGCCTCTTGCCGCCAATGTCTTGGGCTTACAACCATGGTAGCCAGGCGCTGGATTATGACCCAGCAAAAGCACTTGACCTACTTAAAGAAGCCGGTTATGACAAAAACTTAGCACTGACTTTATGGGTGCCGCTTGAGCCACGCCCGTATAATCCAAGCCCTCGCAAAACGGCAGAATTAATCCAAGCGGATCTCAATGCTGTCGGGATCAAGGTAGACATCATCACCCAAGATACCGTCAACCGCTTTAGTGCGATTGATAAGTACAACAGTGATTTGATCTTAACGGGCTGGGTTGCCGATAACGGCGATCCGGATAATTTTCTGCGTCCGCTGCTATCTTGCGATGCCAAAAAAGCCGGCCTGAACGTGGCCAACTGGTGTAACCTCAGCTTTGATAATCTACTCGAGCTGGCATCCAGAACCCCTAAACTGAACCAGCGGCTTAATTATTATCACCTTGCCCAAGATATCTTGGATACCGAGGTACCGATTGTCCCATTGGCCCATGGCGTCCATTTCCAAGTTCACCACAAGTCCCTGGAAGGCTTGCAGATGAGTCCGTTTGGCACCCGCTCCTTCTCGACAGTCTTCCGGAGCGAGATCTAATATGTTTATCTATACCATTCGTAGGCTAAACCTCTTTCTGATCACCCTGCTGATCCTAACCTTGATCGGCTACAGCATTTTGCGGCTAGACAATGCGCCACTGTGGAGCACCGGGTCATTCTGGTCTGGTTGGGTGATATACCTCGAGAACCTAATGGCCGGCCACTTAGGCATGAACCTCCAAGGCGAGCCAATCGTCAACGAAGTGATGGCGGTTTTCCCTGCCACACTAGAACTGAGTTTCTTTGCTTTTGTGCTTTCACTGATCATTGGTATCCCTGTGGGTACCCTTGCAGGAGTCAAGCGCGGAAAATTCATAGACACCACCATCTCATCCATCACTCTTGTGGGTTACTCAATTCCACTATTTTGGTTGGCGATGTTGCTTATTATGCTGTTTTCTTTGAAATTAGGCTGGCTCCCCGTCTCTGGCCGCTACAGTTTGCTGTACGAGATTGACCATGTCACCGGTGTTGCCCTAATCGATGTGATGCTATCTGACAAGCCTTACCGTGCTGAAGCCCTGATGGATACCATCAGACACCTTGTACTGCCCACTGTGGTGTTAGCAATGGCACCGACCACCGAGGTGATCAGGCTGACCCGTGCATCGGTGTCAGATGTCATGGATCAGAACTTTATCAAAGTTGCCCAGACCAAGGGCCTGTCGATGTTTGAAATCATTATCCGGCATGTGCTGAGAAATGCCATTCCACCGATCATCCCGAAACTGGGTATGCAATTTTCGACCATGATGACCTTTGCAATGCTAACCGAATCCATCTTCAACTGGCCGGGGATCGGCCGCTGGTTACTTGATGCCATTTCAACTCAGAACTATGTCGCCATTCAAGCCGGTGTGATCACCGTGGGTACCTTTATCCTGATTGCCAATATCCTGTCTGACTTGACCGGTGCCCTTGTCAATCCCCTCGTACGGAAGGAATGGTATGCTATCAAATAACATCTATCAGGAGACCAAGATCCCAACCCAGCGTGAGCGGGCTTGGCAAAATTTCAAAAACAACTCCTTGGCGATGTTTGGTCTATGGTGCTTGGCTCTCCTCAGTGTCATTACATTGCTGGCATCTTGGCTCACGCCCTACGATGCCTTCAGTCAGGTCGGTGAGCTGCTCATGCCACCGTCATGGGATACCACAGGTAAAGTCGAGTACTTCTTCGGTACCGACGACCTTGGCCGTGATATGCTGAGCCGCTTACTGCTCGGTTCGCGTCTGACTTTTGGCTACGCCGTGTTGGTGGCGATTTGCTCCGCGACGATTGGGATATTGATCGGCGTATTGGCCGGTATGACCCGAGGCTTAAAATCAAGCTTCCTCAACCACGTTCTTGATACCGTACTGTCTATCCCTTCTCTGCTGCTGGCAATCATCGTTGTCGCATACATGGGCCCGGGCGAGATCAATATCCTGCTGGCTATTTGGCTGGCACTCATCCCGCGCTTTATCCGTGCCGTGTATACAGCAGTACACAACGAGGTAGAAAAAGACTACATCATGGCGGCACGCCTTGATGGTGCCAACAACTTCTACCTGCTGTACAACTCTATTTTGCCCAATATCCTGACCGTGCTGACCAATGAGTTCACCCGGGCAATTTCGATTGCAATTCTAGATATAGCTGCACTGGGTTTTCTTGGCCTTGGCGCTCAGGCACCGATGCCGGAATGGGGTGCAATGCTGGGTGACTCCATCGAGCTGATCTATCTTGCTCCATGGACGGTTACCTTGCCAGGACTGGCCATTACATTCAGTGTTTTGGTTGTAAACTTAGTAGGAGAAGGACTCCGCCAAGCCATCAATGCGGGGATTGACTGATGCCACTCTTAGATATTCGTAACCTGACCATTGAGATCGATACGCCGCAAGGCATGGTCAAAGCCGTTGAACGGATGAGCTTAACCATTAATGAAGGCGAGATCCGTGGCTTAGTAGGCGAATCTGGCTCGGGTAAAAGCTTGGTTGCCAAAGCCATCGCTGGTGTGGCCAAGAGCAACTGGCGGGTCAGTGCCGACCGCCTACGCCTCGGTGATGTTGACTTGCTGACCCTATCTGCGCGCGAGCGTCGTCGCGTTGTCGGCCGGGAAATCGCGATGATATTCCAAGAGCCGTCCTCATGCCTTGATCCGTCTGAGAAAGTCGGTGCGCAGTTGGAAGAAGCGATTCCCTCTGCGTCATTCGATGGCTATTTCTGGCAGCGGTTCTACTGGCGTCAGAAACAGGCTATCGCCCTGCTGCACAAAGTCGGGATCAAAGATCATCGTCGAGTGATGCGGAGTTACCCTTACGAGCTGACCGATGGGGAATGCCAAAAGGTAATGATTGCCATGGCTATCGCCAACCGTCCACGCTTGCTGATCGCCGATGAACCAACCAATGATCTGGATCCGATCACCCAAGCACAAATTTTCCGCTTATTAAGCCGAATGAATCAGCTGGGTAATACCACCATCTTACTGGTCAGCCATGATCTGACCACCGTGACCCAATGGGCAGACCGGATCACTGTTATGTACTGTGGTCAATCTGTCGAATCCGCCAATCGACAACAACTATTGGAATCGCCGCATCATCCCTATACCGAAGCTTTGCTGCGGGCCATGCCGGATTTCAACCTCGATAAGCTGGCCCATAAAAGTAAGCTGGAAACCCTACCGGGATCGATTCCTCCGCTTCAGCACCTTCCTATTGGTTGCCGACTTGGGCCCCGCTGCCCGCATGCACAACGTAAGTGTGTTGAAGTGCCAAAACGCAGGAAGATCAAAAACCACAAGTTCAGCTGTCATTTTCCGCTGAACATGGAGAGAAATACCAAATGAGTGCGTTACTTGAAGTCGAGAATCTCAAAAAAGACTACCATTACCGCTCAGGCTTGTTTCGCCGCCGCACCATAGAAGCAGTAAAACCGGTCTCGTTTAGCTTGGAAGCCGGGGAAACCATCGCTTTTATGGGAGAAAATGGCTCAGGTAAGTCCACCTTAGCGCGTATGCTCTCTGGGGTGGTCGAGCCTACCGAGGGAGTGATCCGGGTGAATGGCGAGCCGCTAACGCACCGAGATTATCAGACCCGCTGCAAGCTGATCAGGATGATCTTCCAAGATCCCAACACATCGCTCAATCCGCGGATCCAGATCGGTAAAATCCTCGAAGGGCCGCTGAAACGAAATACCAACATGACACCGCAAGCCCGTGAGCGCCGGATCATGGAAACCCTAAAGCGTGTGGGTTTGCTGCCTGAACATGCTTATTTTTACCCGCAAATGCTGGCGACAGGCCAAAAGCAGCGCGTATCACTGGCACGAGCCTTGATTCTGCAGCCTTGTATTATAGTGGCGGATGAAGCACTTAACGGCCTCGATATGTCGATGCGCTCTCAGATCATCAACCTGCTGCTTGAGCTTCAGGAAGAAATGGGTCTGTCATACATTTATGTGTCGCAGCATATGGGGGTGATCAAGCATTTCTCAGATAGGGTTATCGTGATGCAACACGGTATGATTGTTGAGGAAGGCAAAACCAATGAGGTGTTCGACAACCCGCAACACGCACTGACCCAAAAGCTGCTCGACAGTCACTTTTCCGCCCCATCCCATGACAGGAGCAACCGTATTAGCCGGTCAACCCCGAAAATAGAATGCTAATTCTGTGCTATCAAACGGGGCACTGCACTGGGCGATCAAAAACGGGCCTCTCGCCCGTTTTTATCTCTACTTGGTCTGATATTGGCTAAGCCAACATCACCGCCAAGCCACCAAGCATCACTGCACTGATCACAGGCAAAGCAACATATTTTCGTAATCCAGGCTCGCCGACAAACCACGCCATCCCCATTTTTACCAAGCTGTTCACAGCAGCTGCGATAAAAATCCCCATCGATGCTGTTGCTAACATCTGGCCACCGGCACTGGCACTCTGCCGGCCCAACGCCAGAGTGATAGCATCGACATCAGTGATCCCTGAAATAGCCGCCAGCAACAAAGTCCCGGTATTACCAAACCACTCCTGCAACCCGTTAGCCAGCAAGATAATCAGTAGCAATATAAGCCCAAAGCCCAGTGCTGACGTCAGCGCCAGCGGGTTTTGCTTCATCTCGGGGTTGGTCTGGTTATCGACTTTGTTCCGCTGCCATATCCACCACGCCGGCAAGTAGAAGCCAAGCATCATCAACAACATAGGTATCCACAGCAACTCGACCAGCTGCCGGTTTACCACTGAGCATACAAAGAGAATACGAGGAAACATGGTCCCACAGCTGAGCAAGATCCCACTGCCTAGCAAGCCATTAAGTTGAGGCTGCTGCTTCGACAAGTGGGAAAACTGTAATGTCAGCGCGGTCGACGAACTGAGCCCGGCAAACAGGCAGGTCAGCAAAATACCTTTTTGTGTCCCGCCGATTTTCATTGCAAAGTAACCGACAAAGGAAATACCGGCGATCAATACCACCATCCACCAAATTTCGTAGGGATTGATGGCTCCCCACGGTCCCATCGGTTCATTGGGTAGTAATGGCAGCAATACAACAGAGATAAGCAACAAACGGAGGGCGGCATCCAGCTCATACTCCTGCAACCGCTGCAGGGCTGCGTGCAGCTCTTGTTTGTTATCAAGAATGATCGCGGTGATCACCGCAGCAGAGACAGCCAAAGTAGGGTCACCAACAATCGCCAGTACCCCGAGCAGAAAGGTAATTAACGCCCCCACCAAACCAGTGATACTGAGGTTAGTTTTCCACTTTAGACGCTGGGAATAAGCGACGGACAAGACAATGGTCAGTGCAACAAACGACAAGCCGAGAAATAGTTCAGAGAAATGCTCAGCCAGCAGCCCGCAAATACCACCGAGCAGACCCACTAGCGAATAGGTACGGATCCCGGCAATTCGGCTCCCTGCCGCTTCATTACGATCGACCCATCCACGCTGGATACCAATGATAGCACCAAGTAGCAAGGCAATAGCCAACCGAATATAAGGGGACGTTAACGCTAAATCCGAGTCCATAGACCACCTAAACTAGATTTCCTTAATCTAGTTTAGGATGAGCAACGACGAGCAACCGTCTGCTCTATCACGAATTTTATATTGATATATAAAAAAACAGGCCCTCATGAGGACCTGTCTTTACAAAATAAGCAGCTGTCAGTTAAGCAAGTGTTTTGTTGATTTCAGCTAGAACCGCTGCTGGATCAGCCGCTTTGGTAATTGGTCGACCGATAACCAAGTAGTCAGAGCCAGCCTGCACCGCTTCAACTGGGGTCATGACACGGCGCTGATCGCCTGCTGAGCTACCTGCAGGGCGGATACCCGGGGTAACCAGCTTAAACTCGCTTCCCAGTTCCGTTTTCAGCATAGTTGATTCATGGGCAGAGCACACTACACCGTCAAGGCCGCTGTTCTTCGTCAGACGAGCAAGATTCAAAACATGATCTTTTGGCTCAGCTGTAATGCCGATACCTTGCAGATCTGAGGCTTCCATACTGGTCAGTACCGTCACACCGATAAGCAGCGGGCGATCTTTGCCAAACGGCTCAAGAATTTCGCGTGATGCTGTCATCATCCGCTCACCACCACTGGCATGAACATTCACCATCCATACGCCCAGATCAGCAGCCGCAGCCACTGCGCGTGAGCAGGTATTAGGAATATCGTGGAATTTCAAATCAAGAAATACAGAATGGCCCCGATCATGCAGTTTACGCACAAAGTCAGGGCCAAAAAAAGTAAACATCTCTTTGCCAACTTTCAATCGGCAACTTCCCGGTTCAATCCGGTCAACAAAGGCGAATGCTTCGTCTTGGCTTGGGTAGTCGAGAGCGACAATTACTTTTGGATCTAACATGGCATCTCCTGCTTAGTTATAAGGTCAAACTGGCCCAGCTTGCTGAGCGCGCTCAGGATTGTACAGCAAAATAGTTTTTTTTCGAGTACTAATTGAAAAATAGCACCAAGCAGCCAAAATATGCACTCAATACATTTAGCAATCGTTTATTTAACTCACTAAAATTTTCACCACCATTTTCAGAGTCAAAATGAGCGTCAAAAAAATTAACTTTCAATATTTAGTCTAAAGTAGCCGACTTTAGTTATAAAAAAGCCCACTTGAATATCAAGCAGGCTTTTTATAATCATTTTAACACGTAATGAAGGTAACAGCCCTTAGGCTTATTCACCATCCAAACCTCGGATAGGTTTTATTGCGCCCCACCCCTTGCAAGATGGACACTGCCAATACAAAGAGTGCGTTGCAAAGCCACACTTACGGCAACGATAGTGAGGCTTAATTTTAAGTTGCTCCCCTACCAATCCACGTAACGTGGTCAAGCTGTCTTTTGCCCTGCCGTCCTCAGCTTCGTCCAAATGATAGTCCATCAGTTGATAGAAGCCCTTCATCGTCGGGTTTTTCTGCAACTGACGGGTCATGAACGTCTGGGCCATGGTTGGGCCTTCCCGCTTGGCTATCTCATCGGCCAACATCAGCTCAGCTGTTGAACCGGCTTTTTGCTCAACACAGTAACGCAAGTACTTAAGCCAACCAGATTCGTTGTCCATCGCTTCGTAGCACTGCAACAGAAGTGGCAACGCCTCACCGATAAATTCGAGATCCTGCTCAGCAACACGCTCAAGCTGTTTAGCAGCCGCTTTAAACTCTTCTTCGGCTATAAAAATTTTCGCCAGCATGATACTGGCCCTGACACAGGTTTTATCAGCCGATAAAGACTTCTTGAGCAGCTGCTTCGCTTTATCTGGATTCTGCGCACTCATTTCAAGCATCGCCATTTCACACCAGTAATGAGCAATATCATGCTTGAGCTTACTCTTACCCATTTTGACCAGGTGGGTAGCAATATTGATTGCCTTTTCCCATTCACGGGTCTGCTGGTAGATGGTCAGAAGTTGCTGCAAGGCTCCTTTGCGATGATCAGGTTCGTCTAGCAGCTGCTCAAAGATTTTTTCGGCGCGATCAAAAAAGCCTGCAGCCATGTAGTCCTGCGCTAATTGCTGCAAAGCGAGGTTACGCTGGTCGATGGTGAGGTTTGGGCGGGCAATTAAATTCTGGTGAATGCGAATCGCACGATCAACTTCTCCCCGGCTTCGGAACAGATTTCCCAAAGCCAGGTGTGTATCAATAGTTTCGCTATCAACCTGAAGCAGCTCAATAAACACATCGACTGCTTTATCGGACTGATCCGATAACAGCAAGTTCAAACCTGTCACGTACTGACGTGACATGTGATGAGACTGCTCTTGTTGCTTATTACTAGCGCTCCTGTTACCCATATACCAGCCGTAAGCGGCTGCGATAGGCAATAGCAGGAACAACAGTTCTAGCATTAAATGTTATTCCTTAACTGGTTCGGCTCGCAGCTGATCCAATTCTTGTTTCTGCTTTTGTACTTTCTTGCTCAGGCGGTTTTTGGTGAAACGGGTCTTGAGGTATAACAAGCCACAAATCAGCCAGCCGATCACAAACCCGGAACCGAAGGCGATACCCAGCAAAGTAGAAAGCTGGAATTCTCCCTGGGCTAACAGAAAGTCAAAGTTAACCAACTGCTGGTTTTGGGCACCCAGTGCAAGGGTAACCAAGAAACATGCAGCCAGTAAGAGTACAGTCAGTATCTTCATCGTGAATCCTTCTCACTTGAACGAAATGGAGATGATACCTATCTGGTAAAGGCAATGCCCCAAAACAGAAAAACATCTGGTATAAACACAGAAGGGTATGGCCTGATTATGCAAGATTTTACCTCATCAGACCATGATCAATACGCATAAAAAAACGGCATACTTAACAGCATGCCGTTTTTTTGTTCTAAACGCGGTTAACTAGCAATTGACAAGTTAACACGGTCGCGTAATTCCTTACCAGGCTTGAAGTGAGGAACGTACTTGCCGTCCAACTCAACTTTGTCACCTGTTTTCGGGTTTCGACCTACACGTGGAGCGCGGTAATGCAACGAGAAGCTACCAAAGCCACGGATTTCGATCCGGTCACCCTCGGCAAGTGTCGTAGCCATATGCTCAAGGATTTCCTTAATTGCATCTTCTACCTGTTTGGCAGAAAGATGTGTTTGTTGACTACATAGTCTTTCAATTAATTCAGACTTTGTCATAAACACTCCGTTTTTAGTATGTTTCTCAATAGTATAACCGCTTGGGAGGAAAAGTGATCCCCCCTCGCTCAATTATTCGCCTTTAGCCGCTTTGAAAGCGTCAGCCATTGCGCTACCGAAAGAAGCATCATCTTGCTTGTTCAGGTTAGCCATAGCTTCTTGCTCTTCAGCAACGTCTTTAGCGCGTACAGATAGGTTGATTACGCGGTTCTTACGGTCAACGCCTGTGAATTTAGCTTCAACAGAATCGCCAACAGAAAGAACTAGAGTTGCGTCTTCAACACGGTCAACAGATGCTTCAGAAGCACGTAGGTAACCTTCAACACCTTCGATTAGCTCAACAGTTGCGCCTTTAGCATCAACTGCAGTAACTGTACCAGTTACTAGTGCGCCTTTCTTGTTAACAGCAACGTAGCCGTTGAACGGGTCTTCTTCGATCTGCTTAACACCTAGAGAGATACGCTCACGCTCAGCGTCAACCGCTAGAACTACAGCAGAGATCTCGTCGCCTTTCTTGAAGTCGCGAACTGCGTCTTCACCAGCAACATTCCAAGAAATGTCAGATAGGTGAACTAGACCGTCGATGCCGCCTTCAAGACCGATGAAGATACCGAAGTCAGTGATAGACTTGATCTTACCAGTTACGCGATCGCCCTTAGCTTGCATTTCTGCGAATGACTGCCATGGGTTAGCTTTACACTGCTTAAGACCTAGGCTGATACGACGACGTTCTTCGTCGATATCAAGAACCATAACTTCAACTTCGTCGCCCACGTTAACAACTTTAGATGGGTGGATGTTCTTGTTAGTCCAATCCATCTCAGAAACGTGTACAAGACCTTCAACGCCTTCTTCGATTTCAACGAAGCAGCCGTAGTCAGTTAGGTTAGTTACGCGGCCAGAAAGCTTAGTGCCTTCTGGGTAACGCTTAGCGATAGCTACCCATGGATCTTCGCCTAGCTGCTTAAGACCTAGTGATACGCGAGTACGCTCACGATCGAACTTAAGAACTTTAACGTTGATCTCGTCGCCAACATTAACGATTTCAGATGGGTGCTTAACGCGCTTCCAAGCCATGTCAGTGATGTGTAGAAGACCATCAACACCGCCAAGGTCAACGAATGCACCGTAGTCAGTAAGGTTCTTAACGATACCTTTAACTTCCATGCCTTCTTGTAGAGAAGCAAGAAGCTCATCACGCTCAACGCTGTTTTCAGATTCGATAACTGCGCGACGAGAAACAACTACGTTGTTACGCTTCTGGTCTAGCTTGATTACTTTGAACTCTAGCTCTTTGTTTTCTAGGTGAGCAGTGTCACGAACTGGACGCACGTCTACTAGAGAACCTGGTAGGAACGCACGGATGCCGTTAAGTTCAACTGTGAAGCCGCCTTTAACTTTACCGTTGATGATACCAACAACAGTTTCAGCGTCTTCGTAAGCTTTCTCAAGAACGATCCAAGCTTCGTGGCGCTTAGCTTTCTCACGAGATAGCTTAGTCTCACCGAAGCCGTCTTCTACTGCATCTAGTGCAACGTCAACTTCAGCGCCAACTTCGATTTCAAGTTCGCCAGCAGCGTTCTTGAATTCTTCAGCTGGGATAGAAGACTCAGACTTAAGGCCTGCGTCAACTAGTACGTAACCGTTTTCGATAGCTACAACAGTACCTTTAACGATCGCGCCTGGACGTGTTTCTAGTTCGTTTAGAGACTCTTCAAAAAGTAGAGCAAAAGATTCAGTCATTATTTAATCTTCAATGTGATTAACAACCATGGGTATCCTACCGCATGGGGTTGGTAGTAATGTCAGTTATCATCCGTGACACCGACTCCATCTGCCGAATTATTCGGCTGATAATTTCGTTTCAATATGGGCCAATGCCAGTTCAATGACTTGGTCAATAGACATCTCTGTAGAGTCTAGCACCAAAGCATCAGCCGCGGGACGTAACGGTGCGACCGCACGGTTGCGATCTCGATCGTCACGTTCCTGAATTTCTTTCAAAAGGTGGTCAAAGTTAACATCTAACCCTTTCTGTTGCAACTGCTTCATGCGACGACTCGCACGTTCTTCAGCACTGGCATCAAGAAAGAACTTGACTTCTGCCTGAGGAAAAACAACGGTGCCCATATCGCGACCATCCGCGACCAAACCCGGAGCCTCACTGAAGGCTCGCTGGCGACGAAGCAACGCTTCACGAACACGTGGCAGCGCTGCCACCTTAGAGGCTGCCATACCGGTTTCTTCTTTACGAAGCTCACCCGACACATCTTCCCCTTCAAGGATCACCTTTACCAACTCGCCTTCGGCCACGAACTGCACATCCAAGTGGGCTGCCAAAGGGACAAGTGCGTCTTCAGACTCAAGATCAACACCATGGTGCAACGCCGCAAGGGCCAGCACGCGGTAAATAGCGCCAGAGTCCAATAGCTTCCAGCCCAGTTTTTCTGCCAATAGCATACACAGCGTGCCTTTACCGGCTCCGCTTGGTCCATCGACAGTGATCACTGGTGCGTGAGTAGACATAGGTAATCTCCAAACTTGTTTAAACCAAAGCAGTAATACCCATCGCCACGCCATCAAGGACATACCGATACTTATTACCACTCTCAAACGGGGGCATATTATACGAGAAAAAAGTTGTGATACCAATCAGTAATCAGACTTAAAACCAAATCCCCTTTGGGAAAAAGAAAAAACCCGCCAGCAAGCGGGTTTTCTTTATAGATTGACAGACACCGTAACTAGTTGCTTAACGCAGCCAATTTTTCGAAGTAATCCGGGAAGGTTTTGGAGGTACACTTCGGGTCATTAATGGTCACCGGTGTATCACTTAGCGCCACCAGCGAGAAACACATCGCCATACGATGATCGTCATAGGTATCGATCGCAGCATGAGTAAGCTGTGCTGGCGGGGTAATGGTAATAAAATCCTCACCTTCGAGAACCTCAGCTCCGACTTTACGCAGTTCGGTCGCCATCGCCGCCAAGCGGTCCGTTTCTTTCACGCGCCAATTGTAGACGTTTCGGATTGACGTCGTACCTTCTGCAAACAAGGCCGCGGTGGCGATTGTCATTGCTGCATCGGGGATATGATTGAAGTCCAAATCGACCGCTTTTAGTTCACCGCGGCGGGCAATCACATAGTCATCACCCCACTCAACGTCAGCACCCATCGCTGCCAGTGCATCGGCAAACTGAACATCCCCCTGAATACTCTTCTTACCAATACCTGTTACTTTGACTTCACCGCCTTTAATCGCCGCAGCGGCAAGAAAGTATGATGCGGAAGAGGCATCGCCTTCCACCAAGAAATCACCCGGTGCCTGATAGGTCTGGCCGCCTTTCACCACAAATTCTTGGTAATCGCGGTTTTCCACCTCAACACCGAACTGGGCCATGATGTGCAAAGTAATATCAATATAGGGTTTCGATACCAGTTCCCCTTTAATACGGATCACCGTATCTGCCGATGCCAGCGGAGCAGACATCAAAAAGGCCGTTAGGAACTGACTCGAGATTGAGCCGTCGATTTCGACTTCACCACCTTTCAGGCCAGTGCCTTTGATCTTGAGTGGTGGATAATTGTCGTTTTCCAAATAAGTAATATCGGCACCCGCGGTACGCAGAGCATCAACCAAGTGGCCAATTGGACGCTCTTTCATCCGTGGCTCGCCGGTCAGGATATATTCGCCAGTCCCCAAGCATAGCGCCGCCGCTAATGGACGCATTGCGGTACCGGCATTACCCAAGAACAATTCCATTGCTTCGGCCGGCTTGAACACGCCGCCTAGGCCAGTGACTTCACAAACGTTTTTGTCTTCAGACAGTTGATAGCTTACTCCCAGCTTGGTCAAGGCTGTTAGCATATGACGGATGTCATCACTATCAAGGAGGTTAGTCAGTCGGGTCTTACCGCTTGCTAACGCTGCCAATAGCAAAGCTCGGTTCGAGACGCTTTTGGAACCAGGCAAATTTACGGTGCCATTAATTTTACTGATCGGCTGTAACGTTAAACTTTCCATCTGTTATTTCATTAATCCTGTTTGGTCGCAGTCATTGCAGATTAACCAATAATGCCTCAGTTCGCTAGTACTGAATTGAGTTTCTAAGCGACCATTTTGCTATGCTATTTAAAGCCACCAAGGACGGAGGAACCATGAAGAAAAAACTCATTACCATTACCCGAGCAATGTTCGCGTTATTATCATCTATTCTACTTGCAGGCTGTACCGGCATGCCCCAATCGGTCGAGCCTGTCTCTCCCTTCAGTGTCGATAAGTACCTTGGCACCTGGTACGAAATTGCCCGACTCGACCATAGCTTCGAGCGTGGCCTAAGTCATGTCAGTGCCGTCTATACTCTCAATGATGACGGCTCAATAAAAGTTATCAACCGAGGCTATGACACAGAAGAACAACAATGGCAGCAAGCTGATGGCCGGGCTGTCTTTGTTGATGATACCGACAAAGCGCACCTCAAGGTCTCTTTCTTCGGCCCCTTCTACAGCAGTTACGTGGTGTTCTTTCTCGAACCAGACTATTCGATTGCCCTCGTCAGCGGTTATAACACCGATTATCTATGGCTACTCGCCAGAGAGCCCGTCATGGATGAAGCACGAATCGACCGCTATGTTGCCATCGCTGAGCAAGCGGGGTTCGCAACAGACAAACTGCTATACCCTGACCAGTTGCAGAAAATGTAGCAACTCATACCAATCTGGATAAGTAGTTGATCAAATATTTATGCCGGCTGGTATCAAATAAGGTACCTATGAAAAAGCCGCTTCATCAAAGCGGCTTTTTCGTTTTAATTAGCGGCGGTGATCATTCCCTGCCGCTTAGGCATTTTCGTGCTCGAATTTTTTCATAAAATCGACCAGTGCTTGCACGCCTTCAAGCGGCATCGCATTATAAATAGATGCACGCATACCACCAACAGCGCGGTGACCTTTGAGCGCTTTCAAGCCTGCTGCATCAGCTTGCTCTAGGAACAACCCATCTAGCTCAGGTTTTTTAAGCTGGAAAGGGACATTCATCAAAGAGCGGTTGTCGGCATGAACCTCATTGCGGTAGAAGTCGGATTGGTCAATGTAGTCATACAGCACATTGGCTTTGGCGACATTACGTTGCTCCATCACCTTCACACCACCAAGCTCCTTCAGCCATTTGAAGACTTCGCCAGCAAGATACCAAGCGAACGTTGGCGGGGTATTGAACATCGACTCTTTGTCTACCTGCACGCTGTAATCAAGAATACTCGGTAGAATAGACTGGGCCTTACCCAGCAAGTCGTCACGAACAATAACAATAGTCAGTCCAGCAGGGCCGATATTTTTCTGGGCACCGGCGTAAATCACACCGTACTTCGATACGTCAATCGGGCGCGAGAGGATAGTTGATGACAGATCCGCCACAATCGGCTTATCCGTCACTGGCAAATCACGGATTTCCAGCCCATCAATGGTTTCATTCGGGCAGAAATGGACAAATGCCGCATTATCAGACAAAGGCCACTCTGCCGCAGGCAGAATCGCTTTTTTACCATCGCGATCACAAGTGATATCCACCACATTCGGTTGACAGTACTTCGCGGCTTCCTGGGCGGCGCTGTGAGCCCAATAGCCCCCATCCATATAATCGGCACTGTCAGCAACTCCCAACAAATTCATCGGTACTGCGGCAAATTGGGCACGCGCACCACCGTGGCAGAACAGAACATGGTAGTTATCAGGAATGGAAAGCAGGTCACGTAAGTCTTGTTCGGACTGTTTGGCCACAGCAATGAATTCTTTGCCTCGGTGGCTGACTTCCATCACCGACGTACCTAATCCATTCCAATTGATCAGTTCTTGTTGGGCCTTTTTCAATACGTCTGCCGGGACCATCGCTGGACCGGCACAAAAGTTATAAACGTTGTCCATGGTGAAAGACTTGCTCCTGCTGGAAAAACATAGGGTTGTGGTCATGTATGTGACCCATGTCTTTTTTTACACCTTTATGACGATGCTGAAAAGAGGCTATCGGAAAATACTGATACTTTGTCTTCGCTATTATGTTTAGACATAAAAAAACGCAGCCTAAAGGCTGCGCTTTTATCAGATTAACTAACTAGTTAGTTATTCTTGTTCAGAAGAGTCGTCTGCAGGAGTGTCCGCAGCTGGCGTTTCACCCTCAGCCGGAGCTTCTCCTTCGACCAGTTCCGCGTCTTCGATAAACTCGTCTTCTTCCGGCTCATCGATACGCTGCAGGCCAACAACCAGCTCGCCTTCAGCGGTACGGATCAAGGTAACACCCTGGGTATTACGACCGACACGGCTCACTTCTGCCACACGAGTACGAACCAGCGTACCACCGTTGGTGATCATCATGAACTCATCGCCGTCTTCAACCTGAACAGCACCGACTACGCTACCATTACGGTCTGAAACCTTGATCGACACAACACCTTGAGTCGCACGGCTCTTCGCTGGGTATTCCTCAAGCTCTGTACGCTTACCGTAACCATTTTCGGTTACTGTTAGCACATCGCCATCGTTATGAGGAACGATCAAGGAGACAACCTTATCGCTGTCAGCCAACTTGATACCACGAACACCGGCAGCCGTTCGGCCCATGCCACGTACCTGCTCTTCCGAGAAGCGAACCACTTTACCCGCTTTCGAGAACAACATGATGTCATCGCTACCTTTGGTGATATCAACACCAATCAGCGAGTCACCGTCACGTAGGTTCACCGCAATGATACCCGCGCTACGAGGACGGCTGAAGTCAGTCAGCGGCGTCTTCTTAACGGTACCGTCTGCGGTAGCCATAAAGACAAACTTGTCTTGCTCGTATTCTTTCACCGGAAGGATCGCAGTAATACGCTCACCTTCTTCCAGCGGAAGGATGTTCACAATTGGCTTACCACGGGCGGTACGGCTAGCCAGTGGCAACTGGTACACTTTCAGCCAGTACATACGGCCACGGCTTGAGAAACACAGGATAGTATCGTGGGTATTGGCCACCAGCAGACGCTCGATGAAGTCTTCATCCTTCATGCGCGTTGCAGCCTTACCTTTACCACCACGACGCTGTGCTTCGTAATCGCTCAGAACCTGGTATTTCACGTAACCTTCGTGAGAAAGAGTCACAACAACATCTTCTTGGTTGATCAGATCTTCCAAGTCGATATCGTGGCTAGCAGCTGTGATTTCAGTACGACGGACATCGTTAAACTGCTCTTTCACCGCTTCTAGCTCTTCGCGAATCACTTCCATCAGGCGTTCAGAACTACCAAGGATATGCAGCAGCTCTGCAATTTCTTCAAGTAGTGTCTTGTATTCGCCAAGGATCTTCTCGTGCTCTAGACCAGTCAACTTGTGTAGACGAAGGTCAAGAATTGCTTGTGCTTGCTGATCAGTCAGGTAGTACTGACCATCACGGATACCATACTGCTCTTCCAGCCATTCTGGACGAGCGGCATCGGTCCCTGCGCGCTCAAGCATTGCAGCAACATTACCAAGCTCCCAACCGCGCGCAACCAGGCCGGCTTTCGCTTCGGCTGGTGTTGTCGCGTTTTTGATCAGTTCGATAATCTCATCGATGTTGGCCAGTGCCAGTGCCAAACCTTCAAGAAGGTGAGCACGTTCACGGGCTTTGCGTAGCTCATAGATAGTACGGCGAGTCACCACTTCACGGCGGTGGTTGACGAAGCACTTCAACATGTCTTTCAGGTTGAATGTCTTCGGCTGGCCGTTGTCCAGTGCCACCATGTTGATACCGAATGTGGTCTGCAGCTGAGTTTGCGCGTAGAGGTTATTTAGAACCACTTCGCCCACAGCATCACGCTTACATTCGATAACAATGCGCATACCGTCTTTGTCAGACTCGTCACGCAGGGCACTGATACCTTCAATCTTTTTGTCTTTAACCAGCTCGGCGATTTTTTCGATCAGGCGAGCTTTGTTAACCTGGTAAGGGATCTCGGTGACAATAATGGTTTCTTTACCATTCTTCTCAACTTCGATATTCGCTTTTGAGCGCAGGTAGATTTTACCACGACCTGTCTTATAGGCGTCGATAATACCTTTACGGCCACTGATCATCGCTGCAGTCGGGAAATCCGGACCTGGGATATACTCCATCAGCTGATCAATGGTGAGACTCTCATCATTGATATAAGCCAAACAGCCATCAATGACCTCACCAAGGTTATGAGGCGGAATATTCGTCGCCATACCAACCGCGATACCCGATGAGCCGTTAACCAGCAAATTCGGGACCCTAGTTGGCAGTACCGCAGGGATCTGCTCGGTACCATCATAGTTAGGAACGTAATCTACCGTCTCTTTGTCAAGATCCGCCAACAATTCATGGGCGATCTTGGACATACGCACTTCGGTATAACGCATTGCAGCGGCAGAGTCACCGTCAATCGAACCGAAGTTACCCTGACCATCTACCAGCATGTAGCGTAGAGAGAAAGGTTGCGCCATACGTACAATCGTGTCGTAAACCGCGCTATCACCGTGCGGGTGATATTTACCGATTACGTCACCGACCACACGGGCAGATTTTTTATATGCTTTATTCCAGTCATTGCCCAGCACGTTCATCGCGAATAAAACGCGACGGTGTACCGGCTTAAGGCCATCACGCACATCAGGAAGAGCACGACCCACGATAACTGACATCGCGTAGTCGAGATACGAGCCTTTCAGCTCCTCTTCAATGTTTACGGGCGTGATCTCTTTTGCAAGATCGCTCATGGAGCCAATATCCCTCAGGTAATTTCTGTCGTATACGTATACCAAACGGCATAGTTAGCGCTAAAACGGGCTGAGAGCCAATTTAAGGCGATATCTATAACGTCTGGTACCATACGTGCAAGGTGCGAGAATATAGCATATTTCAGCCCAGATAGGCACACCTTTCACTATTATGTTGTGAGTAATTTAGCTGATTGAAAAAAAATCGAAAGCACTAATCTAACTATTACCTTTCCGATAGCCTGTTTTTTACTCAAAGCTTGTTTTTTATTACTTTTCTTGGTTTTGATTCTGGCACGCTTATTTTGCAACCAATTGTAAATTATTGACCAAGATCGTAATTACACCAGTTCTTCAAAATCCTGACCAAAAGCTGAACGGAAAACTGATCATTATCAATTTTGTGTCCAAGCAATTAGGTACAATTGAACCCGCAAGAACAAAAACTAAGATTTCAAAAATAACCAGTTAAGCGAGGTCAATTATGTTAGGCAGAGTAATCACAACACTAGGTATGTGTATCATTGGTGGCAAATATCTTCTCATGCTCATTATCGCAGGTATTGCGATGACATCAGGTGGCGTACAGCCTGATATGATGCAGTTAGCTATGCTAGAACCAACTGAGTAAAACCTATGCAAACACGGATTGTTTATCAGGCTTAGAAGTCGTAATGCAACACAATGCGTCACTGCTTTTGAGCCTGAATTGTTTATAAGGGCAGCGAAACACATTTTATTCCTCCTTTTTCAAAACTGTTCGCCTCTCTTATTACTGCATATGGCTAATTCTGTCGCTCTACCTCCTTTCAGAGCGACAGCCACTCCCCTAGACATCATTTTCTTTACATGCCAATAATTTTCCTCTAACACCTGCATCTTCAATAAGCTTGGGTATATAATGCCGCTATCAAAAAGGAATATGGCAAAGATTCATGACCAAGCAGTTGAATGTAGACCCAGCAGAAATTAGCAAATTCGAGGAAATGGCGTCCCGTTGGTGGGATTTGGAAGGTGAATTCAAGCCGTTGCATCAAATCAACCCTCTACGCCTCAACTACGTGATTGATCGTGCCGAAGGGATCTTTGGCAAAAAGATACTCGACGTCGGGTGCGGCGGTGGTATTTTGGCCGAGAGTATGGCCGTTGAAGGCGCTGAAGTGACGGGGTTGGATATGGGTAAGGAGCCGTTGACCGTGGCTCGCCTCCACGCACTGGAAACGGGCACCAAACTTGAGTATGTCCAGCGTACGGCGGAAGAGCATGCCGAGCTTTATCCAGAAACCTACGATGTGGTGACCTGCATGGAAATGCTGGAACACGTACCGGATCCGGCATCAGTCATCGCCTCTTGTGCCAAAATGGTAAAACCTGGCGGCCACGTGTTTTTCTCGACACTCAACCGTAACTTCAAATCATACCTGTTTGCCATTGTCGGCGCCGAACAGCTACTGAAGCTGGTTCCCAAAGGGACCCATGACCACGAGAAATTTATCCGCCCGTCAGAATTATTAGACATGATTGACGCCACACCGTTGCAAGACCGCCATATTACCGGCCTGCACTACAACCCGCTGACCGACCGCTACTGGCTAGGCAACAATGTCGATGTAAACTACATCGTTCATACCACGATGTTGTAGCTTCTTTTCGCTAGGGTGGTTCCACCCTAGCGACTGCGATTTCCCGCACTCTTTATTCATTACGCACTAACCTCAGTGCCCGCCTTACGCCGCTTGGCTATCGACAGAACAGAAATTTATTGCAATAGATCGCACTGATCGCTTTTTCCTCTATCGCCACGTATATACTTATTGAAGCCCCTTTTTCGATACAAGGACATGTACATGGCGATGACAAAAAAAGCGATATTGTTCGATCTGGATGGCACCTTACTCGATACGGCTCCGGACATGGCGGATGCGGCTAACCGAGTACTTGCCGATCACAACCAACCACCGCTGACCCATAAACAAATCCAGGCCAACACCAGCATGGGCGCCAAGGGGTTGCTGACAGCCGGGTTTGGAACCATTCCTGCACACCTTGATATCATGGCGTTAAGAGAAGATTTTTTGCGCTATTACCAAGACAACATTTGTGTCAATACATCCCTCTACCAAGGCGTGGTCGCCCTGTTAGAGCAACTGGATGAGAAAGAGATAAATTGGGGGATCATGACCAACAAACCCGGCTTTTTGACCGACATGCTGCTCCCCTTTTTTCCCGAACTGCTCCGCGCCAAAACGGTTGTCTGTGGTGATACTCTTGCTGTCGCCAAACCTCACCCCGAACCATTACTCCATGCCAGCAAGCAAATGGGTGTGGATCATCGCGACTGCATTTACATTGGTGATATTGAAAAAGACATGATTGCCGCCAAAGCAGCCAACATGGCAGGCTATGTTGCGGGTTGGGGATATATTGGCGATGAGCACACGCCCTCAGACTGGCAGGCGCTTGGTGTACTGACCCACCCAAGTGAGATATTAACGGTCGTCAGCAGCTAGAACGACGAGGTCAAACCACTAACAACGTGCCACTAACTAACCAATAAATAACCAAAAGATATGAACCTTGTCAGTACGTATAATGCCTGCAAGAAATCAAGAATTTTTTTTTTGCAGGCGCTTTTTTTGACCTCAAAAAATTTTGATTTTTCTTATGATATTGTCACAACTGCGCAAATCAGTTAGTAGGTACTAACTTAAATTTATGAATCCCCATGTTATCCACAGCCAGTTAAAAATTACCGCCTTGCATTACCCCGCTCCCACCACTATCTTGTAACACCATAAGCTCAACACCCCAATATATAGTGTTTTAACAGGCAATCAGAAATCCAACAAAGATCACAATCTTTGCTAGCCTTATTGCTAAAAGATACAAAAAAACACTGCTATTGATGGAAATCCGGGAAAACGACCAAAAATGAATCAACAGCTCACTGTTACCAAGCGTGATGGACGCACAGAAAATATCGACCTCGACAAAATCCACCGAGTCATTACTTGGGCCGCCGAAGGCTTAGAGAATGTCTCGGTTTCGCAGGTCGAACTCAAATCTCATATTCAGTTTTATGAAGGGATCAAGACTGAAGACATTCACGAGACCATCATTAAAGCTGCAGCTGATCTGATCTCTGAAGAAACACCAGATTACCAATATCTGTCTGCTCGCCTAGCTATCTTCCACTTACGTAAGAAAGCCTATGGCCAATTCGAGCCACCAAAGCTGTTTGACCATGTAACGAACCTTGTCAGTAAAGGTAAGTACGACAAGCATTTGCTTGAAGACTACAGCCGCGAAGAATTTGATTTGATGGAAGACTACATCGATCACTGGCGTGATATGAACTTCTCTTACGCTGCCGTGAAGCAGCTGGAAGGTAAGTATCTGGTTCAGAACCGTGTTAGCGGTGAAATTTTCGAAAGCGCCCAGTTCCTATACATGATGATCGCCGCTTGCCTGTTCGGCAAATACCCGCGCGAAACCCGTATGGGCTATATCAAGCGCTTCTACGATGCTGTGTCTCAATTCAAGATTTCACTGCCGACACCAATTATGTCAGGTGTGCGTACACCAACTCGCCAGTTCAGCTCATGTGTACTGATTGAGTGTGATGACAGCCTAGATTCAATCAATGCCACAGCAAGTGCGATTGTCCGTTACGTATCCCAGCGTGCCGGTATCGGTATCAACGCTGGCCGTATCCGTGCGCTAGGTTCAGAAATCCGTGGCGGTGAAGCTTTCCACACAGGCTGTATCCCATTCTACAAATACTTCCAAACAGCCGTTAAGTGTTGTTCGCAAGGTGGTGTTCGTGGTGGTGCTGCCACCTTGTTCTACCCAATGTGGCATGGTGAAGTAGAGTCACTGCTGGTACTTAAGAACAACCGCGGCGTTGAAGAAAACCGTGTTCGCCACATGGACTACGGCGTACAACTCAACAAATTAATGTACACCCGCCTGATCAAAGGCGAAAACATCAGCTTGTTCTCACCGTCTGATGTACCAGGGCTGTACGACGCATTCTTTGCCGATCAAGTCGAATTCGAGCGCCTGTACGTGAAATACGAACAGGACAACAGCATCAAACGTAAGACAATTAAAGCCATCGAGCTATTCTCGCTACTGATGCAAGAACGTGCATCAACTGGCCGTATCTACATTCAAAACGTCGACCACTGTAATACCCACAGCCCGTTCGACCCAAGTGTAGCGCCAATCCGCCAGTCTAACCTGTGTCTGGAAATCGCACTGCCAACCAAACCACTGAACAACGTGGAAGACGAAAACGGTGAGATCGCCCTGTGTACGCTATCAGCGTTCAACCTTGGCGCCATTGATACACTGGACGATCTGGAAGAACTGGCTGACCTAACGGTACGTGCTCTCGATGCGCTTCTGGATTACCAAGACTACCCATTACCAGCGGCTTATCGTTCAACCATGAACCGCCGTACTCTGGGTGTGGGTGTGATTAACTTCGCTTACTACTTAGCGAAGCACGGCGTACGCTACTCTGACGGCAGCGCAAACAACCTGACACACGAAGCGTTCGAAGCGATTCAGTACTACTTGCTCAAAGCCTCTGTTGGTTTGGCAAAAGAGCAAGGTGCTTGCCCGCTATTCAACGAAACCACTTACGCACAGGGCATTCTACCTATCGATACTTACAAGAAAGACATCGATAAAGTGTGCACCACCGAGCTACGTTACGACTGGGAAGCGCTGCGTGAAGAAATCAAGACCCACGGTCTGCGCAACTCAACCTTGTCAGCCCTTATGCCATCAGAAACCTCATCGCAGATTTCAAACGCGACCAACGGTATTGAGCCACCTCGTGGTTTTGTCTCTGTTAAAGCGTCGAAAGACGGTATTTTGAAGCAGGTTGTACCGGAGTACAGCAAATACAAAGACAACTACGAGCTGCTTTGGAACATTGGCAACAACGACGGTTACCTACAACTCGTTGGTATTATGCAGAAATTCATCGATCAGGCGATTTCAGCAAACACCAATTACGACCCGAGCCGACAGCAAGGCGGGAAAGTGCCGATGAAACTGTTGCTAAAAGATCTGCTAACAGCGTATAAACTCGGTGTGAAAACCTTGTACTACCACAACACCCGTGACGGCGCATCTGATAGCCAGGGCGATGTAGGCGCAGACGACTGCACAAGCTGCAAGATTTAATGACTTTAAACGGTGGGAGCTTCGGCTCCTATCGATGTTGAGGATAAGATGGCATATAGCACTTTCTGTCAAACAAATAACGACCAACTTAAAGAGCCAATGTTCTTTGGCCAGCCTGTCAACGTTGCGCGTTATGACCAACAAAAATTTGAGATTTTCGAAAAGCTGATTGAAAAACAACTTTCTTTCTTCTGGCGACCAGAAGAAGTGGATGTCTCTGGCGACCGTATTGATTACAACAACCTGCCAGATCACGAACGCCACATTTTCATCAGCAATCTTAAGTACCAGACGCTACTTGATTCAATCCAAGGCCGTAGCCCTAACGTTGCCCTGCTTCCGATCGTATCGATCCCTGAGCTGGAAACTTGGATTGAGACGTGGTCGTTTTCCGAAACGATCCATTCCCGCTCGTACACCCACATTATCCGTAATATCACCAATGATCCTGCTATTGTGTTTGATGATATCGTCGGTAACGAACAGATCATCAAACGTGCTGGTGACATCTCCAAGTACTACGATGATCTGATCGCAGCGACCAACGATTACCACCGACTAGGTGAAGGCGCTCACACTATCAACGGCAGCACTATTACGGTGAACCTGCGTAACATCAAGAAAAAGCTCTATCTGTGCATGATGTCAGTGAACGCACTAGAAGCGATCCGTTTCTACGTTAGCTTCGCTTGTTCATTTGCCTTTGCTGAGCGTGAATTGATGGAAGGCAACGCCAAAATCATCAAGCTGATCGCCCGTGATGAAGCCTTGCACTTAACCGGAACCCAGCACATCCTGAACCTGCTGCGCACCGGACAGGACGATCCTGAAATGGCTGAAATTGCTGAAGAGTGCAAAGAAGAATGCTTTGCGATTTTCCGTGATGCCGCCGAGCAAGAGAAAGAGTGGGCAGAGTACTTGTTCAAGGACGGTTCAATGATCGGCCTGAACAAAGATATCCTGTGCCAATACGTCGAGTACATTACCAACCTACGCATGGCTGCTGTGGGTCTTGAGCATGCCTACCCGGGCGCGACTCAGAATCCAATCCCATGGATCAACTCTTGGTTGTCATCTGACAATGTTCAGGTTGCTCCTCAGGAGGCTGAGATTAGCTCCTACTTAGTCGGCCAAATCGATAACGATGTCAGTGCCGATGACCTGGGTGACTTCGAGCTATGAGTCGAGTCGCCATTTGCGTCAATGGTATCGAGGTTCACGGCAATAGCCGTGAGCCTCTGCTCGACCAACTAGAAAAAGCAGGCTTTCAACCCGAGTACCAATGCCGCAACGGTATGTGTGGCGCTTGTCGTTGCAAGCTAAAATCGGGTGCAGTCGACCAACAAGACGCCATGGCATTTATCGCCCCAAGCGAAATCTTGGCGTGTTGCTCAACCCCTAAAAGTAATGTTGATATCGAGTTTGAATACCAACTCCAGCTGCAAGATCAGCACGTTAGCATCTAATACCAATCTGGATAGATAGTTGATCAAGTATTTATGTAGGTTGGTATTACTCCATATCCATGTCGGAATACCTAATATTAATTCCCCACCTGGGCGATACGCTGAAGCGACTCCGAATGACCAAAAATCGGTTTGTCTTCCAACCAGCGGCGAAGCATATCTAGTCCTAACGTTGCCAGTACATAACGATAATCACGTGAGCTATAACGGCGTTTAGTCGCCACTTGCTGCGCCCATTCCCCTTCGGGTGTCACCAGCGCCACGACCACGTACCCGTCTTGTTCAGCCCCTATTGCCAGCCCAATATCCGCCCGGTTTTTATCCCGCGCGACCTGAGCCATCGACAACGAGGCCTCAATGGGTGCCTTTGCATCACCTTCGATAACACTGTCACTCCCCAGTATCCAAGATTGGGAAATAAACCCAGCTAAGCGTTCGTCATCATAGAGCCAACTGGTCAGGAAGCCACCGGTATACTGCTCAGCAATGGCGATTTTATGCCCTTTGCCTTCAACAAGTTCACCAACAGCCGCGAGCAAAGGCTGATTGTGACCGACCAGGTTGTCCCCAAGTTCACTGGCAATTGCTTCGACCAAAACAGGTGTTTGCTGATGGCCTTGCGGACAAAAGACTTTCACTTCTATAAAAGGGATCTCCGAACGATAGCCGAGCTCGAAGCCGTCCGGCAGACAAATGGATTGCAGTGACTGCCCTATCCCTGACTCCGATAGACCAAACGTATAAAGGCGGATACATTCTTGAGCACTGTCATTGGCATAGCTACTTTCCAAGCGCGGCAATATTTGCTCATGGGTCATTTTCTTGAATTCACTTGGCACACCCGGCGTGAAGAAAATCCAAGCCCGATTAATCTGCATCGCAAACCCACAGGCTGTCCCTACCGGGTTATCCAACACTTCTGCGCCTTCCGGCAGCATCGCTTGTTTAAGATTGGTTTCGGGCATCACACGGCCGAGCTGAGCATATTTTTCTTCCATTGCCACGACCCACTCATCAACCAACTCCAACCCTACGTCGGCAGCTACGGCTGCCGCCTGCGCAGTCAGATCATCGGTTGTCGGCCCTAGACCGCCGTTAACGATCACCACATCGGCAGTTAGGCTACAGTGCTCAATTTCTTTGGCTAACATATCGAGCTGATCGCCGACTGTCGTCCGCCGAGACAGGGGAAACCCCCGCTGAAAGAACAGTGCCGACATCCACGCTGCATTAGTGTCGGTAATGTCTCCGTGAAGGACTTCTTCACCCGTACTTATCATTGCTACTTTCAGCATATCTTTTCCCCATTATGCCGACCTGCGACACCCTTTTTCTATACCAAGTCTCTATCTGCACATTCAAGCATATCTCTATCTATTTCAGCACGTTATTTTTTACTTAATCAATCATCATCAACCAGACATCACTCTATGACATATCAATCCGCAACAAGTGTAAGATTAAGTTTACACCAAAAAACACAAAAGTTGACAGTCAAATGCAATACCTATATTGTTCACAACCAGAAGCAAGCGTTAGCAAACACGTAAAAGCCACCATTTATCACTATAAAAAATGGATCAAACCATGAATAATCACCAAGCAAGCATTTTCTATCGATAGCCACAGTGGCTACATAAAGTGTAAACAATTACTGACACTTCATTGCCATTGTGGCCCTCTTTAAAAAAGAAAGGGAGTAACCACAGGTGCAAACACCACCTCCCGAGCACCAACACATTGAATACTCGGAGCAATTGACCCCATGTCTATGAACAAGACTTTCGGCAGTATGCTGATCATCGCCGGTACAACCATTGGCGCTGGCATGCTCGCCCTTCCACTGGCCTCTGCCGGGCTCGGCTTTACCACGGCGACTTTAATTATGATTGCGAGCTGGTCATTGATGACCTACACCGCATTCTTGATGCTTGAAGTTCACCAGCATGCCGATCACCAAGCGACACTTAACTCATTGGCCCGTGATTTGCTGGGCAAAAAAGGTCAGTACTTAGCCAATTTTGCAGTGTGTTTTCTGATGTACTCACTGTGCGCAGCCTACATTGCAGGCGGGGGCGGCCAACTCAATGACAAGTTGACTAACTGGATCGGTTTGGACATCTCAGCACAAACCAGCACGGTAATGTTTACGATCTGCATTGCCAGTGTCGTCGCCATTGGTACCCACTCGGTAGACATGGTTAACCGGGTGCTGTTTACCCTAAAAACCATTGCCCTGATCGTCATGCTCGGCTTGCTGGCACCAAACGTTGAAGGAGGCTACCTGGTCAACATGCCGGTAGAAAAAGGTCTGATCATTTCAGCCTTGCCAGTCATCTTCACGTCATTTGGCTTCCACGGCAGTATCCCATCCATCGTTCGCTATATCGGGTTGGATATCAAAGCGCTGAAGAAAGTCATGATCATCGGCTCTTCCCTGCCACTCGTCATCTACATTTTCTGGCAATTGACAAGCCAGGGCGTACTCAGTCAGCACGATCTGATGGCAAGCAACAGCCTTGGCTCATTTATTGGCTCGCTGAGTGAATTGCTACATAACCCAATGGTTAGCCAGTCCGTTTCTATTTTTGCTGACTTGGCATTGGCAACCTCATTCTTGGGTGTCAGCCTCGGCCTGTTCGACTTTGTTGCCGATAGCTTCAAACAGCATGATAAGAAGTATGGTCGACTGCAGACAGCGGCAATAACATTCGTTCCACCGCTGGCCTTTGCTTTGTTCTACCCGCAGGGCTTTATCATGGCATTGGGTTTTGCTGCTATCGCTCTGGTTATCCTCGCTATTTTCCTGCCAGTCGCCATGGTAAGTGCACAGCGCAAGCAGTTTGAAAAAAACAGCGGTCAGCAAAACATTGGCTATCAAGTCGCAGGCGGCAAACCCGCGATGCTCGCCGCAACGGGTGCCGGTGTGCTGATCATCACCGCCCAATTTCTGCAAATGGCAGGGGTGATCCCTGCTGTAGGCTAACGAAAACCTGAGCGGCAAGCACGCGAGTCTTGCCGCTCGTCCTACAACCGAATGCATCACTAACACTACAAAAGTTTGAACAATGTTGTTAATACCAACAATCATTCATAAAAATTGCTAATCTTTACAAAAATTTTGCACAAAATTGCCTAGTAATGGTGAATGAATACTAGGAATTTTTTTTCATTTCAGTGATACTTCCCGCACTTTTTTATCCTATCCACCTTGATCTATTGCGGAGCGTATCTTGCGCACTTCACTTCTGTCACCACTTGTTCTGGGGATTGCCGTCAGCACCCCTGCATTCGCATGGAATGAGAATGCCAATGTTGGTTCATACCAACAGTCAACGTTTCTGAACAACTATGCTTCTCAGCCTAGCCAACAGCTTGCTTTCACCAGCGAAGATCAGTATACAGCCATGGATCAAGGCTTTTCGCTGCAACCGGTTAGCACCGAGCCAACCACCAATACGCTACCCAAGCACTTGTCCGTCGCACCGGAAAAAGACTGGGAGTACCTGATTGAGCAGTCATATACCATTTTGGGGCTAAGTGTGGCAACGGTTGGTCTCATGACATTGCTACCGGAAAGTGTTACCAACTGGGACCCAGAGGATACAAACCTAAAAGGTCTGGGACAAAAATGGTGGGACAATGTTAAAGAAGGCCCTGTTTGGGACAAGGACGATCACTACCTTAACTATATAATGCACCCATACTTCGGTGGTGTTTACTACACCGCAGCCCGACATTCAGGGTTTAACGAATGGGAGTCATTTCTGTACTCTGCGACGATGTCGACATTCTTCTGGGAATACGGTGTAGAAGCCTTCGCTGAGGTGCCGTCGATTCAAGATATTATCGTCACCCCACTGTTTGGTGCCGCTGTCGGGGAATGGATGTTCCAGACAGAAATGGAAATCACCGCCAACCGCGGTAAGGTCATGGGATCGCAAACAATGGGGGATGTCAGCCTGTTCCTGCTCAACCCTGTTGGGCATATCCACTACTGGATAACGGACTGGTGGCATGACGATGCCGATGTTAGCTTCACTTACACACCATGGTTCGGTAATGCCGACGCGGCTAGCTTTGCACTCGATGCAGGTGCCGCCTATGATCCCGTTTTCGTTGGCTTAGAAGTCAAACTAGCTCTGCAATAAAGCCAGTAATAGTAGCAATAAAAGCGCGATTCACCGATCGCGTTTTTTCATAATTTCAAGATATTATACGTTTTATTTCAGTTTTCATGAATAAAGCTCACGATTTTATCCTATATGCGTATTTAAAACGCCGTTTTTATTATAGCATCTGACAACTATCACAATAGATAACAAAGCCTTGGTGATGAACCAAAATTTTTCTCTCTTTGAGTTCCTGCAGACCCCTGTTTGGATTTTCGATATTCACCAAAAACGTATTCTTTGGGCCAACGCTGCCTCCCTTTCCCTATGGGAAGCGGAAACGACCAGTGAGCTTACCGCTCGTGATCTCAGCCTTGACATGTCAGAGGCTGTCGATGCCATTCTGGACGGCTATCTCAGCCGATTCCATCAAGGTGAAAAAATCAAAACTTGGTGGTACTTCTCCCCCAATGACATGATCAAAAAAGCATTATGTTACTTTTCGGGCATGCCAGGTCCTGACGGCTCGACCGTCATGCTCGTTGAAGTGATCGCTGAAGAAGCAAGCCTGCGCCGTGAGCTGGCTTTCTCTGGCAGCTCTAACCTCGCGTTGCTGTTTGAAGAAGACGGTCACCTGATCAGCGCCAACAACTCTTTTACCCACTCTTTTGGAGAAGATCTTAACGATCTTGCTAGCTTTCTCGGTGATGCCCAATTAGCTGAAAAATGGCTAGCCACCGCCAGATCTGAGGGGGTATTGAAATCCAAGCGGCTATGCTGGACCGGAAAAAGCCACAACTGGCTCAACATCGACGGTAAGTGGCTGTCTGATAAACATCAGCTGTTACTGAGCCTCATCAATATCAGCCAAGAAAAAGAGCAGCTTCACAAAGCCAAATACAATGCCGAGCATGACTT
Organism: Photobacterium pectinilyticum; assembly: GCF_024357955.1. Classification (GTDB taxonomy): domain Bacteria; phylum Pseudomonadota; class Gammaproteobacteria; order Enterobacterales; family Vibrionaceae; genus Photobacterium; species Photobacterium pectinilyticum. Next base: position 21,855 of record NZ_JANEYT010000010.1, on the reverse strand, counting down.
CCTCACCGGGTTGCTAAACCGCCGCGGCATCACCAATGCCATTATCGAAAACCAGCACAGCCAGCATCCTTATAGCTTGTTGTTCCTCGATATCGACGGCTTCAAGCTAGTCAATGACACCTATGGCCATGCAATTGGTGATAAGTTGCTGCGCGCTATCGCTATTCGTCTGCAAGAAGAAGTTAAGTTCAAAGGACTTTTAGCACGCTTTGGCGGCGATGAATTCATTGTCCAAGCCGAACACCGAAACATTGATAATTCGGCTCTGTTTGCCAAGCAACTTATCAAAGCCCTAAACCGCCCCTTCCACCTAAAGGAAGTGGGGGAACTGTCGATTGGTTGCAGTATCGGTACATCGGATTACCCAACCGATGCAAAAGATATCGAAACCTTAGTGACCCAAGCTGATATGGCGATGCACCGCGCCAAATTACGCGGCCGCAATCGCAGCCATCACTTTTCACCAGATATGGCCGATGCGCTATATCGAAAAATGACGCTGCGTCATCACCTGACGCTGGCCTTGGAAGCAGAAGCATTCGAGCTTTACTACCAACCGATTGTTGACATGAACTCGAAGTCTCTCAAAGGCTTTGAAGCGCTGATCCGCTGGCATGATGAAGAGCTGGGACAAGTTTCCCCGGGCGAGTTCATCCCACTGGCTGAAGAAACCGGTCAGATCGTACCGCTAGGTAAATGGATCCTAAAAACGGCCTGTAAGCAGCTTGCACTGTGGGAGAAAAAGTACGGCAAGTCGTTCATCATGAGTGTCAACCTATCGCGTGCCCAGCTGCAGTCAAGCTTGGCACCGACCATCGAGGGGCTTCTGAACCAATACCAGATCCCATCATCACAACTTGCGCTTGAGCTCACCGAGTCCACTATGCTGCAAGAGTACGATGAAGCAAAACAGTGTCTCGATGATCTTGCCTCGTTAGGCCTTGAACTTTACCTAGACGATTTTGGTACCGGTTACTCATCCTTATCACAGCTACAGGACCTGCCTATCAGTACCGTCAAGCTTGATCAAAGCTTTGTTCAGGGTGAACACAAAGGGAGCCAGGCTATTATCGAAGCAACTCAGGCTATCTGTGAGAAGCTGGCGCTTAAAGTCGTGGCTGAAGGCGTCGAAACCAAGGCGCAACTGCGCTATTTACAGCAATGCGGTTTCGACTTCTGCCAAGGGTATTATCTCGGCCGGCCGCTGCCCGCTCACGAGCATGAGGAACGTAATTTCTCCCTGCTCAACGAGATCCCGGAACTCAGCCCCGAAATCGTCTAATCACTCTCTCAGGGATAACTCGCGCAAGAAAACAAAAAAGGCCAGTCACGGCAAATGACTGGCCTTTATATTAAGCCTGAGATGTAACACCAACCTGGATAATACCAATCTGGATAAGTCGTTGATCAAATATTTATCTAGGTTGGTATAAATACACGCTTCTAGATTAACTTCGGTGCTGATTTCACTTTAATCCTTTAACTGCGCATGAATCATAATATTGCGAGGAGTGATCGGCTTATCGCAAAATGTCCCAACGGTGACATCATAGCCGGACTCTTCCATAAAACAGGCCCGGTCATAAACCAGCCACATCTCCAACGGTCGACGGAATAACTGACGCAACAATTCTAGCCGCTCCACCCAATCAAACCGCTGCTCACCGACATGCTGCCAATGGGAAAAATCGATATTGTCCGGTAATGCCAATCCCTTTTGCTTCGCCGCCCATCGGCTGAAAGCCGCAAAACCGTCGTTGAGCAAAGCCTTTTGAACATTAGGCACTGGCAAGTACACATTCTCTCCGGTCACACTGCGCTGCAGGCTGTCAAAACCCAGCCGGAAGCTCACCTCCACAAAACGCAGGTTGCGTACCCGATTACCTGCCGTTACCGTCTCCTGCAAAGGCAAACGGAGATCGTGCTTGCTGAGCCTTAACCCGCTGTGCTTCGCGAGGGTAGACATCGGCTGATACACCTTGTCCCTGATCAGGTGATAGCAGCACGGTGAAACACTCACCGCTTGTCCCTTACGTTCGGCAACCCGTTGCAACAGCGAGACATGAAGATCACCACATGCATGCAAAGCAACTGCATGCTGCTGCGATAGAATAAATTTACCGCTATCTGGTGAAAACGCATCACCATGGACAAATGTCATCGGTAAAGCCAACTTACGGGCGGCAGTTTCGCCACTTTCACACAACGCCTGCTGCCATTCCAAACTCGTTACCGGCGTCTTGTGGGTTGCCGCTAGCACTCGGCCAAGGAAACCTTTCCCGGCACACCACTCCAGCCATGGTAACGACAATGCCGGCAGCACACCGTTAAAAGCTTGCAGCTGCTGCCACTTACGACCGGGAATACCGGTATCTAAACCACGAGGCGTAATGCGCTTTACCTGCGGCAAAGCGTCTAAGGCTGACAATGCCTGCATCGCTCCGGCCTGCGGAATCCAATGACTCAATGCCGTGGCCAGCTGATCGGGGTTTTCCCGGAGGCTAGCCAATTGCGGTTCATCCAACCCAAGCAACCAATGTGTCAGTGCCGGGTGACGCTGCTCCCATTCCGCCTGTGAAGTGGAGAAGGGCATGAACTGCCACAATTCACGGGTATCCGTCAGTAAGCGATCGAGTTGGGAAAAGCGCGGGGCGTGCATGGTGTACTCTTGAGTTAATCAGAAAAAAATCATCGGTATTGTAAACGCAAATAAAGCAAATGGGCTAATACTTGATTTTGATTGATGTGACAAGAAACAAACAGGCTGCCAAGGGGCAGCCTGAGAAGGGTCATTTAACCGGTAGCGGTATTTTGTCAAACATCGCTTCGATTTCCGCATTGGTTTTGAGCGTTACCGCCTGATCAACCACCTCGCGCGTAAGATGGGGGGCAAAGCGTTTGATAAAGTCATACATGTAACTGCGCAAGAACGTTCCCTTCTTGAAACCGATCTTAGTCGTGCTCGCTTCAAAAATATGGCTGGCGTCAATCGCGACCAAATCACTGTCAGTGGCCGGATCCATCGCCATGCTGGCGATCACCCCAACGCCAATGCCCAAGCGCACATAAGTCTTGATCACATCAGCATCGGTTGCCGTAAACACGATTCTTGGGGTGAGACCTGAGCGATTAAAGGCACTATCAAGCTCGGAGCGGCCCGTAAAACCAAACACATAGGTGACTAATGGATAAGCCGCCAAGTCGTGGATAGTGATTTCTGATTTTTGCGCCAAAGGATGATCAGCTTTAACGACTATCGAACGATTCCAATGATAACAAGGTAGCATGATCATATCTTGATAGAGGTGCAATGCTTCAGTGGCAATGGCAAAGTCAGTCGTCCCCTTGGACACTGCATCAGCAAGCTGATTAGGTGTACCTTGGTGCATATGCAATGTCACTTTAGGATAGCGGGCAGTAAAGCCCTGGATCACTGGAGGGAGTGCATATCTTGCTTGGGTATGGGTCGTTGCAATATTCAGGGTGCCCATTTCAGGATGAGTATGCTCGCCCGCCACCGACTTGATACTTTCAGCTCGTGACAATATATCCCGTGCAATCTTAACGATAGACTCACCGGCTGGTGTTACCTGGGTCAAGTGCTTACCACTTCGCTCGAAAATCTGCACACCAAGCTCATCTTCAAGCAGCCTGACTTGCTTACTGATCCCGGGCTGAGACGTATACAAGCTCTCTGCCGTTGCAGAGACATTCAGGTTGTGATTGACGACCTCGACGATATACCTTAATTGCTGTAGTTTCATGGTTCCGCCTAGTGATAGTCCATTATCATCTTTATCCTGCCTCAGGGTGTTTCCCTAAGCTGTTTTCTGCAGGGCTTTATAACATAATGTTATATAACTTATAGACCTAGTTTCCCAGTCTTAGGTGTCTAATTTCCGACAGTTAAGCGACTTTTACCACAAAATGCCACTTAAGCAGCTCATTGGTAGCATTTTCATACTCCGACACGGCAGGGATGTGATAGAAACCGCTCTCGCGGCTATGACCCATTATCGATATGGTGTATCTTATAGGGCTTCATGTAAGCACGGATGGTCCACTACCCCATGAGCATGCCTCTAATTATTGGCCTGGTAAGCCTGTTGCTGATCTTGATTGTTGGTTACAACATCATTATTCAGTACCGACAAAAACTGGAAAGCGCGAAGCAGCAGGAATTAGCCAAATTCATCGCGATTATTGATGCAACTGAAGAATTGATCAGTAACGCCCATCACCTTCCTTACAGCAAAGAACTGTTGGTTTGTCTCAACAAACGAGTACTGTTCTCATTGGAAACAATGAAGGCAACGGATCCAACAGATAAGTCACTGCCTCAACGTATTAGTAATGTCGCCGAGCAGATCAACCAACTTCAAGCCAATTATTCGCAAGCTGATGTAGCAAGCTTCAAAGTCCCAAGCACCGACAAGCAAGCGCTCGGCATGCTGCAGCTTGTTAAACGCCTAAAAAACGTTGTCAAAAGCGAGCACAGCAAAGGGCGTATGCCCACTCAGGCCTTTGTAACCGAGAATGCCCGCCTGGAAGGTATCCAGCTCAGAATCAACATTGAGAACGTGATCAAGCGAGCTAATGAAGCCTGTGTCAAAAGGCAATTGGGTACGGCAAAGCAGTTGCTGAAAAAAGGGATTGATGTCTTGGCCAGCAAAAATGATGACTATGCAAACCAGGCCCGTGAAAAACTTCATAAAATGCTCAAAGACATTGATAGCAGCCAGAATATGACCAATGAACAACAGCGCCAGCAGATGCTAGAAAAAGATCAAGACGAGCTCGATGTGCTGTTCCAGCCGAAGCGGAAATGGTAAGCGCTTATCAGGCCCCTGTATATAGTTCTGTCTCCTCTTCCAAGGTCACCATACGGTGGCCTTTGTTTTTTCTGCCATTACCACTCACTTTACCCACGAGCATTGGTATACTGGGCAAAAATAAACAATAAGACTCAACAAACCTAGCCCATGAATACAACCCAGTACATGATCGATACCTTGCTTGAGCCGATCAAACAGTTCCTGCAATGCGATACGCCTGACGCCTGGATCACCGAAGCCAAAAAACCAGAAAACCTGACGGCGCTGTTGGTTGACCATTGTAACTGCGAGCTAAAAGCCAGCCAAACCGCCATGTTTCTGATCCGCAAATATGCCATTGACGCAGAAAGCGGCAAGGCGTTGCTTGCCTGGGCCAAGCCTTATGAAGAGTTCGTCTATGGCATCGAACGGGATGCCCGTAGCTTCCACGGCAAAAAAAACGGCCTTGCTGCCGAACTGACACCCAAAGCCGGTTTTGCCCACGGCGAAGAGCTGATCGACAAGATGGTTCGCCTGATCAAAGAAGAGTTCCATCACTTCGAGCAGGTACTGGAGATCATGAAAAGCCGGGGGATCCCCTACTCCAACCTGCATGCGGGACGTTATGCCAAAGGGCTGATGAAGATTGTTCGTACCCATGAGCCGAGTACCTTAATTGACAAGCTGATCATCGGTGCCTATATCGAAGCACGATCGTGCGAGCGATTTGCCAAGCTTGCCCCTTTCCTCGATGATGAATTGAAGAAATTCTATATTTCCCTGCTACGCTCCGAAGCCCGCCATTACCAAGATTACCTTAAACTGGCCGAGCAAATCGCCGGTGAAGATATCAGCGAGCGCATCCGTACCATTGGCGCCCGAGAAGCTCTGCTCATCAACACCCCTGATGATACCTTCCGCTTCCACAGTGGTGTGCCGGCTTTCGCTACCGCTTAAGGCGATTGGTATAAGGCGATGGCCTCTAGCCAGAAAAACAAAAAACCGCCTTTCGGCGGTTTTTTTATCTGTTATTCATCAGCCTTTTCTTTCTTCGGCTTTTTACGCTTGTCGGTAATTTCCCACTTACCGTCAATGAACAGCCCCGTCCAGCCTGATGGTTTACCATCAACTTCCGAGCGAATGTAGTTTTCCTTAGTCTTACGGCTAAAGCGAACCACTGTCGGGCGACCATCCGGATCTTCTGTCGGTGCATCAGCCAAATACGTGAACTTCGGCGACAGACGGTCTTTGAAGCGAACCAACTCTTCTACCAACGGCGCACGTGTCTCGCGCGATTTAGGGAAAGTACTTGCCGCCATAAACAGACCGGAAGCACCATCACGCAATACAAAGTAAGCGTCTGGATCCTGTGAACAAGGTAGCTCTGGTAGATGTACCGGATCTTCCTTCGGTGGCGCAATCTCGCCGTTCTTCAGAATCTTGCGGGTGTTCTTACAGGTTTCACTGGTACAGCCCATGTACTTACCAAAGCGACCGTTCTTTAGCTCCATATCAGAGCCACACTTGTCACATTCGATAACCGGACCGTCGTAGCCTTTTAGCTGGAACTCACCTTTCTCAACCACATAGCCATCACAGCTTGGGTTGTTACCGCACACATGCAACTTGCGCTCGGCATCAATCAGGTAGGCATCCATCGCCGTGCTACATTTCGGACAACGCTTCTTGGCACGCAGGGCGGCCGTTTCAACGTCCTCTTCCAACACGTTGATGATACCGTCTTCATCACCCAGGTTGATCGTTGTCTTACAACGTTCCTTAGGCGGTAGTGCATACCCTGAACAGCCAAGGAATACACCAGTCGACGCGGTACGGATCCCCATCGGGCGTTCACAGGTCGGACACTTGATATCGGTCAGTACGATATTGTTCGGCTTCATGCCGCCTTCAGTTTCATCCAGCTCAGCTTTCTCAAGCTCACCAGTGAAGTCGCTGAAAAATTTATCGAGTACTGATTTCCAACTCGCATCACCTTCGGCGATTTTGTCGAGATTACCTTCCATACGGGCAGTAAAGTCGTAATCCATCAAATCGGCAAAACTTTGATCAAGGCGATCGGAAACAATCTCACCCATTTTCTCGGCATAGAAACGGCGTTGGTCAACACGCACATAACCACGATCTTGGATCGTCGAGATGATCGATGCGTAAGTTGAAGGACGGCCAATGCCTCGTTTTTCTAACTCTTTAACCAATGCCGCTTCAGTAAAGCGTGCCGGTGGCTTGGTGAAGTGCTGTTTCGGCTCCAACGACTCAACCTTGAGCGTATCGCCCACATGAACCATTGGCAGCGTCGTATCTTCATTTTTACCAGACGGACGCTGAACTTGTGTCCAACCCGCAAAGCGCAGGGTACGGCCCTTGGCTTTCAGGGTAAAGTCACCCGCTTCCACTGTAATCGTGGTGGAGTCGTACTTCGCCGGAACCATCTGACAGGACACGAACTGGCGCCAGATCAAATCGTACAACTTGATGGCATCTTGCTCCATGCCTTCAAGGTTTTCCGCTTTCACGTCAACACTAGAAGGACGGATCGCTTCGTGCGCTTCCTGAGCATTACCCTTGCTACCGTAGACATTCGGTGATGACGGTAAATAGTTATCGCCGTACTCGCCAGCAATAAACTCACGTGCCGCTTCAACCGCTTCCTTAGACAGGTTGGTCGAGTCGGTACGCATATAGGTAATGTAACCGGCTTCATACAAGCGCTGGGCCAAGCCCATGGTACGTTTAACACCGTAGCCTAGACGGGTACTGGCCGCCTGCTGCAACGTTGAAGTGATGTACGGCGCTGACGGCTTGCTGCTGGTTGGTCGGTCTTCGCGGTCTTTAACCGTAAAGGCAGCCTTCTCCAGCAGCGATTTTGCCGCCATGGTGTCAGCTTCGTTTTCCGGACGGAATGCCTTGCCTGCCTGTTGTGCCACCATCAAACGCAGTGCATCGTTGCCTGCTGTTTGGGTGTTGGCATGCATATCCCAGTATTCTTCAGGGTCGAACGCTTTGATTTCGCGTTCACGCTCAACAATCAGCTTAACCGCAACCGACTGTACGCGGCCCGCAGAAAGACCACGTGCGACTTTCTTCCACAACAGAGGGGAAACCATAAAGCCGACCACACGATCGAGGAATCGGCGTGCCTGCTGGGCATTCACACCATCCATGTTCAGCTCACCCGGCTGCTCAAAAGCCTGCTGGATAGCATTTTTGGTGATTTCGTTAAAAACCACTCGCTTGTAACGTGCATCATCGCCGCCGATGATCTCACGAAGGTGCCACGCAATAGCTTCTCCTTCGCGGTCCAAATCGGTTGCGAGATAAACAAAGTCAGCATCTTCCGCTAGCTTCTGTAGTTCGTTGACCACTTTTTCCTTACCAGGAAGCACTTCATATTGAGCCTCCCAGTCATTGTATGGGTCCACGCCCATTTTATTGATCAGCGATTTGCGGTCTTTTTCTTTTTTGATGCGCGCTTTTTCTTCGGCGCTCAAGCCCTTGGTTGAAGTAGCCGCCGCTTTCTTACCGGTGCTACGAGCACCAGTCGGCAAATCACGAACGTGACCGACGCTTGACTTAACCACAAAGTCCTTACCCAAGTACTTATTGATCGTCTTCGCCTTGGCTGGGGACTCCACAATAACGAGTGATTTACCCATAATAATTCTATTACGTCCTCGTGCTCACAAAACTTAAAATTAAAACAACTAGTTGCACGCTAAAAAAACTAGAGCTAGCACGGCAACGCTGGTACACCAAACTGATTAAGTAACTATTTAAATCGCGAAATCCAACCGGTTGAGGACAGCTCCGGATAACTAGTTACGTAATGTGATTGGTATTTACATATTGGGCTACAATCGGAGAAGGTCAACTGCTTTTTAACAAAACGAGACCGTTTGGTTGTCCCTTCCCCACTTGTTAACAGATAGTTACACCACTAAATGAATAGGAAAAAAACGTGCCGACAAGTTCGGTTGCCACGCGATATTCCTCTCATTTATGCCGTAAGACTGAAAAACATCTACCACAATGGGCGCTAATCATTACCACCTCAGCACCGGTTTGACTATAAAAAACCACTATTTTTTGCCATCGCTCACAATTTTTCGGCAATTCATAAGGTTAATGCCTAATCTTTATACCCTACAAATTTACCCTTTAAGCGCACAAAAACCATCACGGCCTTTCTTTCAAGATATAGCCAGTCACCGCGAAAAATCAATAACACCACGAAAATGGCATCCGATATAGCCTGCAAAATTTGTCATCCCGAATCAACTCAAATACACTTAGCCACCTTGGCCGGAGACTCAAACCGGCGAACTGCTATGAGATGAGAGAGACACAATGAGCACCAAAGAATCCATTGCAAATGATGAGCTGCTGATGATTGCCAACCAGCTAATCCAAGATCATGAAGCCTACATTGACGGTATGCGCGCCGACTCCGTTGAAGAGCGTGCCGGAGTATTGATTTTCAAAGGCGAGTATTTCCTCGATGACAACGGTCTGCCGACAGAAAAGACCACGGCAGTATTCAATATGTTCAAATACCTTGCCCACCAGCTTTCGCCGAAATTCACCCTCGGCAAGTAATGGTCCAAAACAAAAAATCAGCCCCGTCAAACGGGGCTGATTTATTTTAGCAATACAACATTTCTAGTGATGTAAAACGATTACATATCAATGGTCATCGTATCTTTGTCATCCTTGGACTCGTTGTCCGGCCCCGACGGCGGAGCACCGCGGCCCTTAGGGTCGGCACCAAACTGATTATCACCTATAGTGCCATCTAAGATACCCAGTTCAACAATCACAAAGATCGGCCCTATCAACGGCAAGAAGGTCAGAATGATCCACCACGCGCTTTTATTGCGATCATGTAGACGCTTTACATTCAACGCCGCTGAGGCCCAGAACACAAAGACCAAGACAATAATCGACAGAATATTAAGCAGCGGATTATCCGCGTTCTCCGGTGTGGTATAGAGAAACACCGGCAGCGATACCAGCAGCACGGGAATGCTATACAACCAATAATCCCGACGACGCATCCGTCCCTGAAATGAAAACAAGGCCCACTTTTGACCCATCGTAACCTCTTTATACAATTGGACGTTTAAACAATTGGACGCTGACCACGGCTGATCCATTTCAGCAATACATTATCAGCGGCGTCGCCTGTTGCACCAGCCAGTTTTTCAGCCAGTTTCTTGCGCTGAACATAACGAACCTGCAGCACTTCGCGATCTTTACACGATAGGCTGATGTAGTCATCGCTAGTGCCAATCTCGTCCACCAAGCCCAGCTCAAATGCCTGCTTACCGAACCAGTGTTCCCCGGTGGCCACTTTAGCCAAATCTAGCGCAGGGCGGTGCTCAGACACGAATGCTTTGAACAGCCCATGGGTCTCTTCAATCTCGCTCTGGAACTTTTCGCGCGCTTTATCCGTGTTTTCTCCAAACATTGTCAAGGTACGCTTGAACTCGCCTGCGGTGATCTGCTCAAATTCAATATCGTTCTTCTTCAATATTTTATTGAAGTTTGGTAGCTGGGCTATCACCCCGATAGAACCAACAATCGCAAACGGTGCCGAGATAATTTTGTCGGCAATACACGCCATCATATAGCCACCGCTGGCAGCGACTTTATCGACAGAAATAGTAAGTTTAATCCCGGCAGCTTTTAGACGATCAAGCTGAGAAGAAGCAAGGCCGTAACCATGTACCATACCGCCGCCGGTCTCCAGGCGCAGCAAGACTTCATCGCCTTCCATTGCCACAGCCAGAATAGCGGTAACCTCTTCGCGTAGTGAGGTCACTTCGCGGGCATCAATGCTGCCATGGAAATCCAAAACGAACAGGCGAGGTTCACGTGAGTGCGACAAGTCGCCTTCTTTGGCCGCTTTCTTCACTTCATTCTGCCTTGCCTTGTGCTTTTCTTTATCTGCTTTCTTTTCAGCCTTGTCGCGAGCTTTGAGCAACGGCTTATCAAATAAGTGAGACTCCAGTTGATGCACCGTGTGCTTGTACTGCTCAGTCAGATCAGTAACCTCTAGCTCACCTTTCTGGCTACTATGATGGCCTTTCACACTTTTAGCCACCACCAGAATCGCGATGAATGCGACAACCACTGTGGCAATCTTGGCTAGGAACAATCCATAATCAAACAAAAAATCCAATGTCGAGTCCTCATTTATTGGCATTCAACCATTGTAACCAAGTTGTCACCCATACCGCTATCGCAATATAGCCAAACAGCTGCAATATAGACACTTTTTGAAAGGGAGCATCATTACTGTAAACCTTCTTCTTGGATTGAATGCACTGACAACCCTCTGAATCCTGCACCTTGAGGTAACTTGGGTATATGTGCGTTTAAGCGAGAATAATTTGGGTATACAATGAGCTGACGAAAAAACCAATAAGGAAGTACACAGTGGATTATCAAGTCGCTGAAAACTCACTGAAAGATAGAGTTATTCTGGTAACCGGAGCGGGTGATGGAATAGGCCGCCAAGCTGCCATCAGCTATGCTGCCCACGGTGCAACCGTTATCTTGCTCGGACGCACCGTAGCCAAATTAGAAGCCGTTTACGATGAAATCGAATCGCAAGGCTATCCGCAACCCGCGATCATCCCAATGGACATGATGGGGGCCACCAAGCAGAACTATCTCGATATGGCCGAAACGATCGAGGGCCAGTTCGGCCGCTTGGACGGTGTGTTGCACAATGCCTCCCTGCTGGGCGTGCTCAGCCCATTCGATCAGCTTGGTGAAGATTCTTTTGATGATGTCATGCAGGTCAACGTCAAAGCCCAGTTCCTGTTGACCCAAGCCATTATGCCACTGGTCAAGAAAGCCGAAGACGGCCGCATTGTATTCACCTCATCGACCGTTGGCCATCAGGGCCGCTCCTTCTGGGGTGCCTATTCGATGTCTAAGTTCGCCACTGAAGGAATGATGCAGATTTTGGCCGACGAAATGGCCAATACCGCTGTGCGCGTCAATGCTATTAACCCGGGCGGTACTCGTACCGGTATGCGTGCCAAAGCCTTCCCGGCAGAAGACCCGTCATTGTTGAAAACGCCAGAGCAAATCATGCCGCTGTACCTCTACCTAATGGGCCCTGAAAGCAAAGACGTCAACGGCCAGTGTATTGATGCTCAGCCCAAGCGCAAACCGGGCGCCGCAAGTTAATTATCCATTGCGACTAATAACAGCAAGCTCCTACCTGGAGCTTGCTAACCCCACACCATATTCATGCCGTTACCTCAGGTGATAGACACGAACCCAATAGGAAACTTAGCTGGCGTGAAGCATTGCTAGTAAGCCATTAATCAAAGCCGTGTAAGCACTCATACTTTAGCCTACATTTTAGAGCTGCCATCTAAGCTGAGGCCATCCTCGTGTTATCGCTTCGGACTGTAACTTGGGACAACCATTAACAACCACAGGGTAATCCACTTCGAGCAACAGTGGCAGATCGTTTATTGAATCGGAATAGAAATGGATCGGAGTATAACTACCGTCATTCGCTTCTAACCAGCGTTGCAGGCGAATGACCTTACCGTGTTGATAACTCGGAATGCCATCAATTTTTCCAGTGTAATAACCATTATCAACAACAAGATCGACACCTTCTGCATATGGAATACCTAGATAACGCCCCATCGCCTTGACTAAAAACGACGCACTCGCTGAAATAATCATGCAGGTAACATTTCGCGTTCGTAGATCCGCCAACAAGGTTTTGGCTTGCGGGAAAATGTACTGCGCAGCCTGTTCACTCACATAACGGTCAGCCAACGCATCAACCTGCTCAGCCGTCAGTGACATCAGCGGTGACAGACTAAATGCCATGTAAGCATCGAGATCCATTTTCCCTTGATAATAAAGATCCATCATCTGCTTGTCCTGAGCCAAAAAGCGGTCATCAGCCAATCCCAGCTCACTAACCACAAAGGCATGCCACAATACCGTGAGATCGTTGCCGATTAAGGTTTCGTCCATATCAAAGACAACAAGCTCCGTCGCCGCTTCAGGGGTTTTCATATTCATAAGGGTATACCTAACCGGAGGCAGCTATTTTACCTGCCTCGGTATCTAAAATTAGAGGGTTATTAGCGCATTGATACAATACGCTAACGGGGGGAGTGTTTAGCGTGTACGCCAGCGCTGGGTGCGCTTAAGTAGCAGATGGCTAAAGGCGCCATGGATCAATCGAGCGATAGCTGAAGTCAGCATGATCATCACCGCCATGGCTGCTGCGGCCGCAGTATACCCCATCTCATCGAGGTGCATCACAGCAATCGACGCCAGTACATTATCTGTGGTGTACAGGAATATCACTCCAGAAGTGGTAGTCATCGCATTAACAAACAGGTAGCTACCTATATCTAGCAGAGCAGGTAGACCGACCGGAATAGAGATCTTCAAGAATGCCTTGTACTGCGGGATTTTTAGTGAAGCCGCCACCGCTTCGATTTCCGCTGGGATCTGTCGCAACGCTGTTAGTGCGGTCATATGACCGACTGTATAAAGGTGAACGACGGTACACACCACCAAAATAGTCATGGTGCCGTATAAATTGTTCATTGGATTAGTCGGCGAGTTGAAGAAGAAAATATACCCCAACCCCAGTACCATACCTGGTACCGCCATCGGCATCATTGCCATAAGGTGTAGAGCACTACGCACCGACCGCATTTCACGTCCTTTTTCGACACAGTATGCGACCAAAAAAGTAAACAAGGTACCAATCAAAGCCACCAGCAGAGCCATTTTCACTGAGTTGTAGAACGGCGCCCAACCATAGCTAATAAACCGGCCGAAATCATAGTTACCCAAAGTCAACGCCTTGTTGTAAGGCCAAAAACTAATCAGAGAGCCATAAAACGCCATCCCGATCACTACCATAATGGCGGTAGCAACAATCAGGCAGAACACAAATGCACCTCTATCTCGGACTTTATTTGGCGTTGGCTGGTAGATCACTGAGTTGGCACTCATCATGCTCTGCTGCTTTTTACGAATACGCGTTTCAAGAGCAAAAGATAACAGTGCAGGTAACAGCAGAACCACCGAGGTTACCGCCCCCATAGCAAAGTTATGCTGGCCAATCACCTGCTTGTAAATATCGGTCGCTAAGACGTTGTATTGTCCACCAATCACTTTAGCTACACCAAAATCACATACCACCAAAGTGAAAATCACCACCATGGCACTCATCAAACCGTATTTCGCGCCCGGTAAAGTAATGGTAAAGAAGGTGCGGATCGGTGAGGTGCGCATCACTCTTGCCGCTTCATACAGGCGGGCATCAGCAGTAGACAACCCAGTACTCATGATCAACAACGCATGCGGAAAACACCAGAAAACCAAGCCAAGCACTATCCCGATAGGACCATATATGCTGCTGCCCATCAGCCACGACTTCCAGATCCCCTGATTACCGAACAGGTAAACCAGGGAGATGGCCGGCAACAGTGACGGAGCCAATATCGGCAAGCTACCGACTAACTTGAACAAACGTTTCGCCGGCATACAGGTCCGAGTCAACGCATAGGCGTAGCAAAACGCCAGCAGTCCAACAACCGCCGAAACCACGATGCCGATAAATAAGGTGTTATAAATAGACTGGGTCAGCGCCGGATTATTCAAATAGTTTACGTAGTTCGCAAAACCAATGTACTCACCACTGCGATCCTGCACACTTTTGACAAACATCGCACCTAACGGGGCGATAAGACCAATGATCATCAGTAAGGCTGCCAATATCAACACGCCCCCCATCACCCATTGGTCAGTACTCATGCGGTTAAAAATCCCTTTAACCCGCTCAAACAGAGGCGTGGATGTCGGTGTAATTAGGTCGGACTCAACACTTATGACACTTTCGACACTCATGCTACTTCCCCCTCAAATACCTGACTATTTACGACATCCCAACTCAACGTGCACATTTCGCCTCGCGCAGGCAAGCCTTGCTTGGCCCGTTCTGCCGATATATCAACCTGTAATAACGATGAGTTATCACGCAGTTGACACTCTAGACGCACGAAAGAGCCCATAAATTCTATCGTCTTTACTGTCGCACCTAATCCTGGCTCAGACGGCTTACCTATACGGATTTGCTCTGGGCGCAATGCCAGTGTTGCATGACGGCCTTTAACATCCTGTGGAGAAGGTACAGTAATCCCCTCGATCTTAAGTTGGTCGCCATCGACCACATTTGCTGGCAGGAAGTTCATGGTTCCGACAAACTGAGCAACAAACTCAGACGCCGGGTTGTTGTATATCTCTTCCGGGGTGCCAACTTGCTCAACCACGCCGTGGTTCATCACCACAATACGGTCAGCCATCGTCAAGGCTTCTTCCTGATCATGGGTCACCATTATGGTGGTGATCCCTAGCTTACGCTGCAACTGGCAAATTTCGTGGCGCAGGTGGATACGTACTTTGGCATCCAGTGCTGATAACGGCTCATCAAGCAACAGTAGACCGGGAGAAAGCGCCAAGGCACGCGCCAGAGCAACACGCTGTTGTTGACCGCCTGACAACTGGGCCGGGAATTTGTCTTCATAGCCGTCAAGGTCGACAAGGCAAAGCCATTCGCGCACTTTTTCCATTGCATGGTTTTTTTTCATGCCACGGTTAATTAAGCCAAAGGCTATATTGTCGGCCACGGTCAGGTTTGGAAATAAGGCATAAGACTGGAATACAATACCGAAATCACGCTGCTCAGGAGGCAGCACTGTCACGTCCCGACCGTTTTGCACGATTTGGCCTTCACTTGGTAATTCCAAACCAGCAATTGCGCGCAGTAAGGTGGTTTTGCCACACCCTGATGGGCCGAGGAAACAAACAAACTCACCCTCTTTGATATCTAGAGAGATCCCTTTAAGGGCGGTGAAGTCGTCAAAGCGTTTTATTAGACGGTCAATATGCAGGTAACTACTAGTCATTTCGGTATTAAACTCTCTTTAAATACTGCATCCGACCCTACAGTCGGACACAGAGTAGACCGCCATCAAAAACAGCGGCCTTGAAATTGTTTCATGGAATTTAAGGTTTATTTGGCGTCAGACTTCCCATCGAAGCGCTTAACCCACTCGCCGATAATTCGCTCGTAGTTGTCAGATGCCCAAGCAAAGTCATTCTCAATCATGATCTCAGTGGCGTTATCAGGGTAAAACGCAACCGCTTCTGCTAGATGCGGCTTAGCAATAACTGGGTAGAACTTGTTGTACTGACGGTTAGCTTCTGCAGAAGCTGCAAAATCAATCAACTTCTGTGCGGCCGCCACTTTTGGCGTACCATCAACAATCGCTGCTGCTTCCATATCCCAGCCCACGCCTTCGGTTGGGAAAATCATCTCAATTGGCGCGCCTTGTTGTTTCAACGTCGCACCGCGGAATGCAAACGAGATCCCCATTGTTGCTTCGCCAGTTGCTGCCAAATTACATGGCGCAGATCCTGAGTGCGTGTAGCGAGCGATATTGTCATGAAGGCCTTCCATGAATTCCCAGCCCTTTTCTTCACCGAACTGCTGCAGCCAACCTGAAACATCAAGGAACCCCGTACCAGAAGAAGCCGGGTTAGGCATTACAATGTGACCTTTGTACTCTGGCTTAGTCAGATCAGCCCAAGTTTGTGGCATCTCTAGACCATGTTTTTCTGCTTCTATCGTGTTAAAACAAACACCAGCAATCCATGCGTCCATACCAATCCAGTGCGGTACTTCACGGCTATCACGGAATTTCTCGTCCAGCTTTTCCAGACCTTGTGGCGCATAAGGAGCCAGCAATTCGTCTTTATCAAGCACCATCATGGACGTTGCTGCCAACCCCCAAATAACATCTGCCTGAGGGTTGTTTTTTTCTGCCAACAAACGGGCAGTCACAACGCTGGTCGAATCACGCATGAAGTTCAGCTTGATATCTGGGTACTCAGCATTGAATGCCGTTTCCAGTGCACGGATCTGCTCAATTTCAAAAGCGGTATAAACAGTCAGTTCTTCTTGAGCAAATGCAGCGGCACTAAATGTCGCGGCAACCATTGAAGCTAGCAAAATCTTTTTCATGACAATCTCCAGAAATAAATATTTCATTGCCACCATCAACCTAGGAAGCAATTAAGTTGATGCATAAGTTAACCATCAATAATTAAGGCAAAGTGACAGTAAAATGATTATTTCGACCTTTTTAGTTAAGCTAGGCTTAAATATCGAGTCATCGACATGTCACACACTTAAGTAAAACTATCTTCATCATTCGGTCATATTTATGACACTTACTCTTCTTACTGTGCTGACAGTTTATTCTCTGGAGTGTTGTTACTATGTTGCCCCCGCTAAAATCTCTGGTTGCATTCGAAGCTTGTGCTCGCCACCAGTCAATTACCAAGGCTGCGCAAGAATTGCACGTCACTCAAGCTGCGATCAGTCAGCATATTAAGGCTCTTGAGCAATATTTGGGGTTTGCATTGTTTAACCGTGAAAACCGTCGGCTAAAACTCTCTATTCGTGGTCAACAGTACTACCCTACTGTTCACCAGTCGCTACGCGCGATCAGTCACCAGACCAAAGCGCTAACCCACCGTAATGAACCTCAACAGCTTACGGTGAAGGTTAATACTTCATTCTGCTACTACTGGCTGTTACCACAACTGCAAGACTTCTGCCAACGCTATCCATTTATCCAGGTGAAGTTACACACTGAAGATTGGCCACAATTACAAGCCAACCAAACCAAAGTCGATATCGAAATCGTTAACGGGCAACCCAGCAAAGAGCTTCATTCTGAGCTACTTTGCAAAGAGTATTGGATAGCGGTATGCAGCCCTGAATTTAAAGCGCAACACAACGAAGAACTGACGCAATGCGCTTTAGAGCAATTACCAGGGATTTATGTACGTGGCTACACCGAAGGCTGGCATGAATGGCTAAGCAGCAACACACTTTCTAGCTCCCCGCCATTACAACAATACGAAGTAGATAGTACTATGATGGGTTTGGAACTCGCGGCACAAGGAGCGGGTATAATGCTTTGTCGCTCACTCAATGCCTTGCCGCTGCTGCAGAACAAACGCATCGTTGTATTTAATGACAGCACTATTTCATCCACTGATTGTCACTATCTGCAATATGAGCGCAACCATGCACCACCGAAAGTCACCCTGTTTACTGGTTGGCTACAACAACGCTTTTTGGCGCTACAACCTGAAAAAGCACTAATCGATGCGCTGCAGCGCTAAATCTTTATTCAATGTGCAGGAGAAAATGATATGCACTACTTATTTTTGGCTGTTGCTATTATCGCCGAAGTTGCAGCGACCAGTGCCCTGGCAAAAACCGCTGGTTTTACCAAGCCTCTGCCCACGCTGCTTTGTCTTGGCTTCTACGCACTGGCATTTTCTTGCCTGGCCCAAGTCGTCAAGTTTATGCCTATCGGCATTGCCTATGCCATCTGGTGCGGGGCTGGAATCGTCCTGATCGCCGGTATCGCTTGGCGCGTCTACGACCAACGGCTCGACATACCAGCAATAATCGGTATTAGCTTTATTTTAGTGGGGACGGTAATTATTAATGCCTTTTCTAGCAGTGTGAGCCATTAAACACTTTCAAGCCTGATGTTTTAATAATAATGTCAGGCTCACTGATAAAAGCCGTGATAAATATTCCACACTTAAACTTGACGGTTAAAAATTGACATCCTTGTACGCTAGCAATTAATTATTTCGATTGCTTTTTAATCACCGTTTTCGTCTACGTTGACCTCCTTTCCTTAATCACGTATCTCGGTACCTATATCACAGCCCATACTTCTCACTCGCGTGATTACGGAGACTAAAACTACAATAACAACAACCAGTAACAGCCAAGTATTAACACACAAGCAAAGAAAACCATCTGATTATAAAATAGTAATACGTACTCTTTTTCTTATACATAAAAGAGTTATGACAGCCTGAGCATTAGTTTTTCTTAACCAAATGTATACAAACACTGAGAGGCAAAAACTCTAAATTGTAAACAATAGTGATTAATATAATCGCAAGCGACAAACGTTTATTTGATGCGCTTGTTATTTATTCTGCTTATTTAATCAGGCTTTTCGATGAAAAATAAAAACTTCAATAATTCCCGACGTAATTTTTTTCGCACAGCAAGTGGCGCGATCATATTGGGAGCCAGTGCTACAACATTAGTTGGTTGCGGAAGTAGCTCAAGCGACAATGATGACGGTGACACCGGCGACAACACTCCGTTACTTACCCCTAAAGTAAAACAGCTAAGCGGTCGCTACATTGGTGCGCAAACAATTTACTTTGAAGATGTACCTGAGAATGTCGAGATTCGTTACACCCTAGATCGTTTTGAGCCAAGTCGTAGCGACAAGCTTTATAATCCTGCAGAAGGGATTACCCTTACCGAATCAAAAACTATCTGTGCTCGCGCATTCCGTGATGAAGAAGAGAGCGAGATGGTTGTTCATAATTACCTCGTCAAAACAGAGGAAGAGCCGCTTTTTCGTATGATAGCGATGTCGGATACTGAGTTTCGTAATCTTTATGAGCCTGGCGTCGTTACTGGCTGGAACTCCCATTTTGACGTACTGCAACACTATATGCCTAACCCAGACTTAATCATCAATGCGGGTGATTTAATTGCCGATAATGACAAGACAACCGGTTGGACCCACTCACTGCTTCGCAACGTATTTGAGCAAAACATGAATCGTGTTGGCATGATCGATACACAAGTGCTCTTGGCTCGAGGAAATCATGATGCTTACACAATGGATATGGTTAATAACTACCCTAAATCATGGTTCCCTATTGAGGATGAAAGTGAAAATGGTGGCTTCTATCATACAATGGTTAAGAATATTCATGTGATTGGCTATGACTCAAACCTCAGCAATACGCATGAGGCTCAGAACAGCTTTGTCGAGCAAGCGTTGCAGGACATTAAAAACTCAGCAGATTATAACGGCGAGCCAATTATCGTCCAAGCACACCACCCATTGCCAGGTGGCGTCTGCGGTGGCGCTTGGAATGGCGGAAACAGCATAATCAGAGACATTTTGAGTAAGCACCCTGAAGTCATTCACTTCTCTGGTCACTCACACTACCCACTGACCGATGATCGCTCCATCTTCCAAGATACATTTACCCATGTAAATTGTGCATCCCCATCCACTTATAACTGGCTTGACGGCTCAGGGGGTATCCACAAAGATGATCATCTTCGTGGTTACAACTATCATCCAATCTGGTCTTTACTCTTGGTTGAGATATACGAAGACCGCGTTGAGTTCGACCGTATTGCAATGGCTGCAGACCCTTATTTTATGGTTGATGTTGGTCGTCCTGATGCAGACTATAGTGACAACGAGTTGTCTCCATTATCGTTCCGCTCCGCTGGCGCACTATTAGGTGAGGCGTGGACATTTCAGTATCGTAACGAGGGGCTACAACAAACCGTTGAACTAGATAAATATAATCAGGCACGCCTGGATGTTTTCAAAAACACCAAGTTCCCATTCGAGCACAATATCAATCTTACAGCGAGCGACGGTGTGGCAAGGCTGTGGTTTAATAATGTACGCGGCCATATTACAGCCCCTCAGATGTATTATATTCGAGTATCTAAAGTAAATAGTGAAGGTAACGAAGGCGACCGCGTATTCGCACAAAGCATACTTTCTGACACCCAATTTGTGGGTACCCGTCAACGCTTTGAAGGCGTCCCTTTGCACACGAACAACACCAACTTAGAGTACGGCGTTGAGTACTACTTAGTGCTGAATCCACAAGATTCTGCATCTAACTGGCATGATGATAGTGGTGTTCATGCTAAGTTTACCCTTGAGGGACTCGAGCAAGGTGAGTTTGAAGTGGTTCTCGGTGGGATTGCAGCAGCAACCGAAGCTTAGGCTAAATACCAAATTTCATCCTTTTCCCTATAAAATAAACGTATCACGCCTTTAATAATGGCCCTATATGGGCCATTTACCTCCAGCTATGAGTGATTAGCTCATAGACGACCCTTAATTCTGGTAAGCGACGAACAAAAAAGCAGCCATAGGCTGCTTCAGATTGATGACAAAGGCCTGGCTTTTAAGCTAGGCCTTTGATCTAATAGAGGTATCGAAATATGGATATCTCGACATGTTAAAAGAACCCTTACCCCAACAGTACGAACTCGAAATGGTCACAATGGAACAGCTGGTTCCGAAGCATCATCTCGTGCGTAAAATTGACCAAGTTATAGATTTCGAATTTATTAGAGACGAAGTCGCTCACCTATATTGCCAAGACAATGGCCGACCTCCTGTTGACCCCGTCCGCTTGTTTAAAATCATCCTGCTGGGCTACATCTTTGGCATCAAGAGCGAGCGTCAGCTAGTCAAAGAAATCGAGGTCAATGTGGCCTATCGGTGGTTCCTTCGCATGTCACTGACAGAGAAAGTTATCCATGCCTCGACGCTCAGCCAAAACCGCATCCGCCGCTTCAACGGTACGGATATTTTTGAACGCATCTTTACCAATATCGTACTCCAGGCCATGGATAAAGGGCTTGTCGCCGGGAATGAATTATTCACTGACAGCACCCACCTCAAAGCCAATGCTAACAAGAAGAAATTTACCAATGAACAGCAAGCTGTCCGCACCAGTGCCTACCTTGAGATGCTCAACGAAGATGTGGCCAAGGAGCGGGAAGCCGAAGGGAAAAAACCTTTAGCTGAGCGAAAATCAGAGCCTAAGCTCAAAAATACCAAAGTGAGCACGACTGATTCTGAAAGCGGCTTTATGACGCGGGATAACAAGCCGCAAGGGTTCTTTTACCTTGACCACCGCACCGTCGATGGCATGCATGGGATTATCGTCGATACCTATGCGACCGCAGGTAACGTCAATGACTCCCAGCCTTATATCAAGCGGCTGGACCCGGAGGTGGTGGTAAAGCCGCCATCGACACTAGGTTCAAGGCAATAAGGGCTATCGAGGCAGGTTT
>NZ_JANEYT010000109.1 GCF_024357955.1 Photobacterium pectinilyticum | reverse complement strand
TGAGGCTATCCATAGCGATGTGACTGTCTGAAAGAGTAACCTCAATTAGATCATATTTTTACTTAGATTGGTATAACTCCCGCCAGATTCGGCCAGATGGGCCTGCGGTTTGAGAACCAGCACATTGATCGGGGAGTTTTCTACCACTTTAGCAGCGACCGAACCCAGCATCACTTTGTCCAGCCCAGATCTTTTGTGGCTAGGCATGATGATCAAATCAGCTCCAACCCGCTCGGCATGATCCAAAATCGTCGTCCATGTTTTCCCTTCAGAGACATGCTGGTGATGGACAATTTCCGGCGGAATGTAGGTTTCGGCAAAAGCTTTGAGTTGCTGCTGGGTGTCCTGCATCATTTTGCGGGCTGCATCCTTGGGAAAATAGCTGGATACCATAGCCATATGAATGCCGGGAAGCACGTTAAGCAAGTGGATGGTGGCATTGGAGTGCTGGGCATGCCAGACAGCCAATTCAACCGCTTTGTCTGCGAATCCTTTATCATTAAGGTCGACCGGAACCAAGATTTGCTTATACATACTATTCTCTTTGTTCTCGAAGGGAGAGGCTTCTTTTAGTGTATACCAAATAAGGCTGGCCCTTTCGTGATGAAAGGGCCAGATTTGCGGTTTACTTGATGTGGCTTAAGGTTTTAGCCCGCCTGCGTTGATTCCAGCCTAGTGTCCCCAATAGCAGTAACGTAGGTATAAATACCCACTCTTTCATTGGACGAGCAGCCGGAAGGCTAACAGTAGTGATCTCCCAGTCGAAGTCGATGCCAGCCTGCTCGGCTGGGCTACCAAACTCAACCATGTCGACGATCATTTTATCGTCATCCTGACGCAGCATCAGGCCGGTGGAGTCGATACGATCATCGGGAGATACCGCTTCTTCATCAAACGGCAGTAGCACGTGTTTGGTGACAAACTTTCCTTCCAGGTTTTCCCCGCTAACTTGCAGTTCTAACGGTTGACCAATAGCGAGCTTATCCGCCGCATCCGCGATCAAGGTGCCTGGCATCTCATGCTTCGGCGGGTAGACCATATCCCACCAGAATCCCGGCCGGAACAAAGTGAAGGTGATCAGCAGCAATGCCACGACCTCCCACCATTTCGTTTTGGTAAACCACCATCCTTGTGTCGCCGCGGAGAAGGTCAGCATCGCTATTATTGCCGAAGTGACTGTCAGCATTAGGTGCCACCAAGAGTCGATATTCATCATCAACAGTTGGGTGTTGAAGATAAACATGAACGGCAAGATGGCGGTTCGGATATCGTAGGTAAAGCCTTGGATACCGGTCCGGATAGGGTCGCTCTTGGCGATGGCGGCTGCCGCAAAGGCTGCCAAGCCTACCGGAGGAGTGTCATCGGCAAGGATTCCGAAATAAAACACGAACAAGTGGACGGCGATCAATGGGATGATCAGGCCGTTCTGAGCCCCAAGGGTGACGATAACCGGTGCCATCAAGGTTGAGACCACGATATAGTTGGCGGTAGTCGGCAGACCCATTCCGAGGATCAAGCTGATCAACGCGGTGAAAAGCAGCATCAATATGATGTTACCACCCGAGATAAACTCGACAAACTCGGTCATTACCAGCCCAATCCCGGTTAGGGTAACCACGCCAACCACGATACCGGCTGCCGCTGTTGCCACACCGATCCCAATCATGTTGCGGGCACCGGATACCAAGCTTTCAAGCAAGTCGACCACCCCTTCCTTCCCAGCTTCAGCTAGCGTCTTTTCCTTATTGAACATCGCCAGTAACGGGCGTTGAGTTAATAGAATAAAGATCATAAACACGGTCGCCCAGAAAGCGGATAGCCCCGGCGAGAAGCGTTCAACCGTTAAGCACCATACCAAGACGACAATAGGCAGCAGGAAGTAAAGACCGGACTTCATCGTCGGCCCCGGATCCGGGACTTCGGTGATCTCAGCGTTTGGATCTTCTAGCGTGTGATCTTGATAGTCAGCAGCGACTTTGATTAGTGCCACATAAGCGATCAGGACCACCATGGCAATCATCGGTGTTGCTGCGGCTCCAAATACATCTTTGGTCCAACCGACCCCGTAATATACCAGCGCACTAAGAACGACCAAGGCGAGAATGGTGCCGCAGAAAGACAACAGGCTCTGGGCAAGTGTCGGCTTGTAACGACGTTCCAGACCAGACATCCCTGCTTTGCAGGCTTCTAGGTGAACAATGTAGATCAGAGCGATGTAGGAAATGAGTGCCGGCAGCAAGGCAGCCTTGATGACCTCGACATACGAGATCCCCACATACTCAACCATCAGGAAGGCTGCTGCCCCCATGATCGGTGGAGTCAACTGGCCATTGGTTGAGGCCGCGACTTCTACGGCACCGGCTTTGGTGCCCGGGAAACCGACTTTTTTCATTAGCGGGATTGTGAAGGTACCGGTCGTTACTACGTTGGCAATCGATGAGCCAGAGACCAAACCTGATAGCCCGGAGGCGACAACCGCTGCTTTGGCTGGACCGCCCCGCATGTGACCCAGTAGCGAAAAGGCGACTTTGATAAAGTAGGCTCCAGCACCTGCTCGCTCGAGCATGGCCCCGAACAATACAAAGAGGAAGACAAACGAGGTCGATACGCCGACCGCGATACCGAACACCCCTTCAGTGGTTAGCCAAAGGTGCGACATTGCCTTATTGAGGCTGGCCCCTTTATGGGCAATGACATCCGGCATGTGCGGGCCGCCGAAGGTGTAAAGCAAGAATACGGCTGCGACGACCATCAGAGGTGGCCCCAGTGCGCGTCGGGTTGCCTCAAGCAACAGCACCATACCGATGACCGCGACCACGATATCCATTTGGGTCGGTGCACCGGAGCGGCCGGCTAGCTGGGTGTAGAACAAATAGATATAGGCAGCGGCAAAACTCCCTGCAAGAGCAAGGATCCAGTCGACCAGTGGGATCCGGTCACGTGGTGAGCGTTTCAGTGCTGGGTAGGCAGTAAATGCCAGAAAGATGGCAAAGGCCAAGTGAATAGAACGGGCTTCGGTGTCGTTCAGGACGGCAAAATTGAAAATAAACGGTAACGGTGAAGCGTACCAAAGTTGGAACAGAGACCAACAGAGTGGAACAAACCACAGGATACGTCCAGCCAGTCCAATCGGGCTCCGTGCCCCGGTATCCGCCTGAGCCACCATATCTTGCACATCTGTCGACGATTGCGTTGTCTTCGTCATGCATAATCCTTCTTCGATGGGCTAGGGTGTGATTAGAATTTCTTGGGATAAATACGAGAAACAGCAAGCGCCATGATGCGGCACTTGCTGGACAGTGTTGCCTATCAGCTGGCTTACTTCAGGTAGCCTGCTTCTTTGTAGTATTTCACGGCACCAGGGTGTAGCGGGATAGACAAGCCATCTTTGACCATATCTTCAGGCTTGAGGTTGGCAAAAGCCGGGTGCAGACGTTTGAAGGTATCGAAGTTTTCGAACACTGACTTCACGACAGCGTAGACAACGTCATCTGATACGTCGCTAGAAGACACCAGTGTTGCTGCAACACCGAAGCTATTGACGTCACCATCTGTTCCTTTATACATACCACCCGGTACGGTGCTCTTGGCGTAGTACGGATTGTCTGCCACGATTTGGTCAATTTTAGGACCCGTTGCTGGGATCAGCTTGGCATCACAAGATGTGGTGGCTTCTTTGATCGAACCGTTTGGATGACCGACGACATAAACAAAGGCGTCAATCTTGTTGTCGCAAAGCGCCTGTGAACGCTCGGAGCCTTTTAGCTCGGAAGCCAGTTTGAAGTCTTTGTTGGTCCAGCCCATCGCGTCCATGACAACACCCATGGTGGCGCGGTCGCCTGAGCCAGGGTTACCGATGTTCACACGCTTACCTTTCAGATCTTCGACACCGTTGATGCCAGCGTCGGTACGGGCAATGATGTTGAACGGTTCGGTGTGCAGTGAGAACACTGCGCGTAGTTTCTTGTATGGCCCTTGTTCTTCGAACTTGCTGGTACCGTTATAGCCATGGTACTGCCAGTCAGACTGGACGATACCGAAGTCTAGCTCGCCAGCACGCATGGTGTTGACGTTATAGATCGAGCCACCAGTAGACTCGACTGAACAGCGAACATTGTGTTCTTTACGGTCTTTGTTGACGAGCTTACAAATTGCACCACCAGTCGGGTAGTAAACACCCGTTACAGAGCCGGTTCCTATAGTGATGAAGTCTTGGGCATTGGCCATGCCAGTGGTCATTACTGCAGCAGCAAGTGCACTGACTTTGACGAATCGCTTAAATGCCATGTTTGTCCCTTCCTAATTGTTGTTATTTCCAGAGAAAAGCCTTTTCCATCTGTGGTAAGGCGTGCCTACCTGAGGGTAATTCATCGCTGAATCTGGTTAATGATATCAAAACAAAGTAATAAGTTTAAAA
Organism: Photobacterium pectinilyticum; assembly: GCF_024357955.1. Classification (GTDB taxonomy): domain Bacteria; phylum Pseudomonadota; class Gammaproteobacteria; order Enterobacterales; family Vibrionaceae; genus Photobacterium; species Photobacterium pectinilyticum. The sequence goes on along the minus strand of NZ_JANEYT010000109.1, from coordinate 8,714 downwards.
CTATGTTAATGAGAGTGGGGCGATTACAACGTGGAAATAGTTACTGACAGTAAGAGGGGATGGAATAATTATTTAAAGCAATCAATGGCTTGTGCTAGGCGTGGCGATTCGGTGAAAGTTTGTCTTATTGTGACATAACTCTCACTATACTAGGCAGTCAATCGCATCGTTTGCTGCCTAGTATCGTGGTATGGATAAGCAATTACTTGCTGTAGTCGAACAGATCGCAGACAGAGTCGTAAAGCTCTTCTGTTGAGATGGTATTGGTTGGGGTGATAAAGATGGTATCGTCGCCAGCAACCACTCCTAAGATCCCTTCAGCTTTGCCAAGAGAGTCTAGTAAGCGGGCAATAACTTGGGCTGCACCCGGGCCGGTATGGATAACAACTAAAGCGCTGTTATAGCCAACTTCCATCACTAACTCTTTGAGAGGGCTACTTGTTGTGGGTACGCCAAGCTCGATTGGCAGGCAGTAGACCATTTCCATCTTCGCATTACGGGTACGCACTGCACCGAACTTCGTCAACATGCGAGAGACTTTGGATTGGTTGATATTGTCGAACCCCTGAGCTTTCAATGCGTCGACGATTTCGCCTTGAGAGCTGAATTTCTCTTCTTTTAGAATTAATTTGAACGCTTTGACTAAGCGCTCCTGTTTATCTGAATTTCGCATAAGTAAATATCATGTCCAGGGACGAGGTGCTGTATTCTGGCACAATTTTTTGGATTCAAGCAAACAGTGTTCAAGTAAACTGGTGCATGCATCACCATTCTAGACGTAGAAAGTGAATAGTTATTGATGAATATGCAGGCTCTACTCTATGTGAACGTCAATGATTCAAGAGGGGATGTTATAGGGATGTAGCACATTTTGTTCTTGCCTATGCGTGATATCGCAAAGCTGGTGGCATCTGATTGAATTTCTTTATCGGTTACTATAACGTCAGTTCTGCTTGTGATATGAAATCAGTGTTTTAAATCAACTGTGATTTCATATGATTAGGTCTGAAATTATATACTTCTATCGTAAGGAGAACGAACATGAAAGTTGCTGTAATTGGTGCGGCCGGTGGTATCGGTCAGGCTCTTGCCCTGTTGCTTAAAAATCGTCTGCCAGCGGGTTCGGATCTGGCTTTGTATGATATTGCCCCTGTAACACCAGGTGTTGCGGCTGATTTGAGCCATATCCCAACTCCTGTTTCTATCAAGGGGTATGCCGGTGAAGATCCAACGCCTGCACTCGAAGGTGCTGATGTTGTTCTTATCTCTGCGGGGGTTGCCCGTAAACCAGGAATGGATCGTGCCGACTTGTTCAATGTGAACGCAGGTATCGTGAAGTCATTGGCTGAAAAAATTGCCGTGGTTTGTCCAAAAGCGTGCGTGGGTATTATCACTAACCCTGTAAACACCACTGTTGCTATCGCCGCTGATGTGTTGAAAAAAGCGGGTGTTTATGACAAGCGCAAGCTGTTTGGTGTGACCACACTGGATGTTATTCGCTCTGAGACATTTGTCGCTGAGCTGAAAAATGTCGACCCAGGTGAGATCCGTGTACCGGTAATCGGCGGTCACTCTGGTGTGACAATTCTACCGCTACTTTCACAGGTAGAAGGTGTTGAGTTCACAGAAGAAGAAATTAAGGCGCTGACACCACGTATCCAGAATGCCGGTACCGAAGTGGTAGAGGCAAAAGCGGGCGGTGGCTCTGCAACTCTTTCTATGGGTCAGGCGGCTTGTCGCTTTGGTCTTTCTTTGGTTCGTGCACTGCAAGGTGAGACTGGCCAGGTTGAGTGTGCTTATGTCGAAGGTGATGGCAAGCATGCACGTTTCTTCGCACAACCTATCTTGCTAGGCAAAGAAGGCGTCGAAGAAGTGATGGATTACGGTACGCTGAGTGCATTCGAGCAAGAAGCGCTGGAAGGTATGATGGATACGCTTCATGGTGACATCGCCAAAGGCGAAGAGTTTGCTGCGAAGTAATCTGTAAGCGAATTAAAAGAAGCGGCCAATGGGCCGCTTCTTTTTTATCTACACAGAGTGAAAATGAGGGAAGATCGTCGTCATTAATTAATAATAATGATCACAGCCGGTGTGCAGTTGAGGCTGGTCGACAAGATCATTACAGTTGATATTGATCCGGCGATGATCTTTCATGCTCTCAATGATCACGGTGTTGTGTTCTTGATCCACGTCGATGACTTCGGCGACCCCATTTTGAAACTCCACCCACATACCAGACTTGAGCTCTTTTGCTTGCATAATGGCCTCCTGACATGATCATCAATGATCCAGCCTTTATTGATATAACTATAGAATATTGTGATTGCAATGAGTGATGACGGTCTTTGGCTGGGATCTGGTCATAAAAAAAGCCTGCCGATTGGCAGGCTTAATTAAGCAATATGATAGCGTTACTTGTTGCGGTGGACCGCTAGGTGGGCCAGTTCAATCAAGGCGACTTTGTATTCGCTATCGCCAATCGGAGCTAGGCTGGCAATCGCTTTCTCGGCCTCTTCTTCCGCTCGTTGTTGGGTATAGTCAAGCGATCCGGCCTGCTTCATACACGCAAGGATCGGCTCTAGCTTATCAAGGCCATTGCCTTTCTCAATCGCCTCTCGGATCATCGCAGATTGCTCTGTATTACCATGTTGCATCGCGTGAAGCAGAGGAAGGGTCGGTTTGCCTTCGGCCAGGTCGTCACCGACGTTTTTACCCATCTCATCACCGTCGGCATTGTAGTCCAGTACATCGTCGATCAGTTGGAAGGCGGTGCCGAGGTAGCGCCCGTAGTCTTGCAGGGCCCGCTCAATCTCTTCTGGTGCGTCTACCAAGATGGCGGAGATCTGGGTTGCGGCTTCGAACAGACGGGCTGTCTTGGAGTAGATGACCTGCATATAGCTGTCTTCGGTAGTGTCGGGATCGTTGCAGTTCATTAACTGCTGTACTTCCCCTTCAGCGATGACATTGGTTGCTTCGCTCATGACGTCAAGGATCCGCAACGATCGTAGGCTAGTCATCATCTGGAATGAGCGGGTGTAGATGTAATCGCCCACCAAGACACTGGCCGCATTACCGAACATAGCATTGGCGGTGGCTTTACCACGGCGCATATCCGACTCATCGACGACGTCGTCATGTAGCAGAGTCGCAGTATGGATAAATTCCACAAATGCCGCAGCGGTTGTGTGCTGTTCACCTTGGTAACCAAGGGCACGGGCTGCCAGTACAGCAAGCATCGGGCGTATGCGTTTGCCGCCGCCGCTGACAATGTAAAAACCTAGTTGATTAATGAGGGCTACATCTGAGTTCAGTTGAGCCAGTATCTTCGCGTCGACTTGTGCCATATCATTGGCAGTGAGCGCTTGGATAGCTTTGAAATCCATTGTACATCCAGCAAAATAATGTGCCGCACCCGGCGGATTGTTATGCGTGTCGGTTGATGGCTTAACGGGTTTTGACCCAAGCTGAAAAACCAGCCCAATTAGGATGGGAAGTGGCTCACAGTAAGGTTCAAAGGGGTTGCATAGTTAAGATTTGTTCATCAACCGATATAAATTAATTATCGAATATTACACTAAAATGCTGCAATCTTCATAACCTCGATTGCGTTTAAATCAATGACTTTTATTACTGACCAGCTTTTCGCCAATTTTCTTTGCACAAGCGCTTGCCAGTAGCCCTGATTTCGCGTAACATTCGCGCCCTATTGATGACAAGATTAAGCGCATACCCATTGCCCAAGTTATACGTGGCAAATGGCCTATGCGGACAAGCGGAGTAAGACATGTACGCTGTTTTCCAAAGTGGTGGTAAACAACACCGTGTAAGCGAAGGCCAGACCTTACGCTTAGAAAAACTAGACGCTGAAACTGGCGCTAGCATTGAATTCGACTCAGTTCTTCTAGTCGCTAACGGCGAAGAAGTGACTGTAGGCGCACCTTTTGTAGCTGGCGGTAAAGTAACTGCAGAAGTAGTTACACACGGTCGTGGCGATAAAGTAAAAATCGTTAAGTTCCGTCGTCGTAAGCACTCTCGTAAGCAAGCGGGCCACCGTCAGTGGTTCACTGAAGTCAAAATTACTGGCATCAGCGCTTAATAACAGGAGAATTTAAAGATGGCACACAAAAAAGCTGGCGGTTCTACTCGTAACGGCCGCGATTCAGAAAGTAAACGTCTTGGTGTTAAGCGTTTCGGTGGCGAATCTGTACTAGCAGGTAACATCATCGTACGTCAGCGTGGTACTAAGTTCCACGCAGGTAACAACGTAGGCCTAGGTAAAGACCACACTCTATTCGCTCTATCTGATGGTAAAGTGAAGTTCGAAGTTAAAGGTCCTAAGAACCGTAAATTCGTTTCTATCGAAGCTGAATAATTTCAGTCTCGACACGAATGATAAAGCCCTGCCTACTGGCGGGGCTTTTTGTTTATGGGGGGCTTTATGCCACAGCAAAATCCCTTTGTTGGGATGTCCCTGGCGTTGTTGACCGCCGTATTTTGGGGAGCGCTGCCCATTGCAATGAAGCAGGCTGTCGAGGTGATGGATCCCTTTACCATCGTCTGGTATCGATTCATGACAGCGGCCACTGGATTAGGCCTGTGGCTAGCTTACCGACGTAATCTGCCAAGCCTTAGTAGGCTAGGGCGTCAGGGAGCTATTCTTATGTTGCTGGCAAGCTTGGGGCTTGCAGGTAACTTTGTACTGTTCAACAGTTCGTTGTCGTACCTAAACCCGGCTGTTGTCCAGGTGATTATGCAGCTGGCACCAATGATGTTGCTGTTGTCCAGCGTCTGGTTGTTTAAAGAAACGCTAGGCAAGCACCAGGTTGTGGGCGTGATAGCCCTATTGACCGGGTTGCTACTGTTTTTTAACGAGCGTCTGGCTGAGCTGTTTACCAGCATGAGCGCGTATACCACCGGTGTGTTGCTGGCGGTCGCTGCTGCGATGGTGTGGGTGGTTTATGCCTTGGCCCAAAAGCGAATGCTACGTCAGTTTTCGTCGTCGCAGATCTTGTTAATGATCTACGTGATCTGCGCCTTGATCCTGACGCCGGTCGCCACACCAAGCCAGATCCAGATAATGGATCCCCGCCAGTTGGGTATGCTGATTTTTTGCTGCCTCAACACGCTAGTGGGATACGGGGCGTTCGCCGAAGCGATGGCACGCTGGCAGGCATCACAGGTTAGTGCGGTGATCACTTTGGCGCCTTTGTTCACGATCCTGTTTGTGGATCTGGCCAGCTTAATTTGGCCTGACTATGTCGCGCCAGCAGCCCTGAACCAATGGGGTTATGCCGGAGCTATGGTCGTTGTCGGTGGTGCGATGTTCAGTGCTATCGGTCATCGCTTGCTGAAGCGAAAGTAATACTGGGCACCAGCGTTGCCCGCGGTTGTGCGTGTCAAAAGGTCAGATAAGCATGACATTTGGTTGTACAATAGGTTAATAGCTACTTGGACAGAGCGATCCGGGTTGAAGAGTTTTAACGCCACAGTGCGGAGAAAGAGATGAAGTTTGTAGATGAAGCGGTGATTCGAGCCGATGCTGGTGACGGTGGTAATGGTACCGTTAGTTTCCGTACCGAAAAGTATGTACCGAAAGGCGGACCTGACGGTGGTGACGGCGGTGACGGTGGTGATGTTTACCTACTGGCCGATGAAAACCTCAATACATTGATTGACTATCGCTTTGTAAAATTTTATGCCGCTGAACGTGGCGAAAATGGTCGCGGTGGTAACTGTACTGGTAAACGTGGTGCCGACAAGGTCTTAAGCGTTCCAGTTGGTACCCGTGCTGTCGATGAAGAGACCGGTGAAGTCATTGCCGATTTGACGCAGCATGGCATGAAGATCATGGTATCTAAAGGTGGTTTCCATGGTTTGGGTAACACCCGTTTTAAGTCTTCTGTAAACCGTGCTCCGCGTAAGAAAACAATGGGTACCAAGGGCGAGGTTCGTCACCTTCGACTAGAGCTATTGTTATTGGCTGATGTGGGGATGCTTGGTCTGCCAAATGCAGGTAAATCGACATTCATCCGTTCTGTATCAGCGGCAAAACCAAAAGTGGCTGATTATCCGTTCACCACTCTGGTGCCAAGCTTAGGTGTGGTTCGTGTTGATAGCGAGCGTAGCTTTGTTGTTGCCGATATTCCGGGTTTGATTGAGGGTGCTGCTGACGGTGCCGGCTTGGGTATTCGTTTCTTGAAGCACCTTGAGCGCTGTCGTGTACTCTTGCACATGATCGATCTGCTACCAGCTGATGGCTCAGACCCGATTGAAAATGCATTTACAATCATCAACGAGCTTAACCAGTACAGTGAAAAGCTAACCAATAAACCGCGTTGGCTGGTATTTAACAAAGCTGATCTGATGCCAGAAGAAGAAGCGCAAGAGAAGATCGAAGAGATCTTAGACGCTCTGGCATGGGACGATGATTACTATTGTATCTCGGCACTAAATCGTACGGGAACCAAAGAGCTTACCTACGATCTTATGCGTCAGATAGAATCAATGCCTGCTGTTGACTTTGAAGATAATGACGAAGAGTCTGAAGAGAAGAAAGTTGAGTTCAAGTGGGATGATTATCACGAACAGCAAATTAAAAACGCTGAGAAGAGTGATGACGATGATGATGACGACTGGGATGATTGGAACGAAGACGATTACGATGTAGAGATCATCTACAAGCCGTAACCAATAAGTACTCAGTACGATGAAAAACCGCCTGCAAGGGCGGTTTTTTTGTGCCGAATCAAGCTGATATTCGTAAAATTGTATGATAATTCATCATCCAGTTCACAGATTTGAGGCAGAAGACACAATGGAAGAGTCAAGCGGGGCATTGACCGAGCCGGTACAGCGGGAGATTTCTCGCCTTGCGGTATTGGCGGGACAGCGGTTGTTGCAACATGGAGCGGAAAGTACTTTGGTGATGGATGTAGCCAGGCGCTTGGGGTTAGCTTTGGGTGTCGACAGTGTTGAGGTCTCCTTGTCTGCCAGTTCCATGGTGCTGACGACCCTTAGCCATGGGCGTTGCATCACGACCACTCGCCGATGCCAAGACCGCGGTATCAACATGCAGGTGGTGACCGAAATCCAGCGGGTGTGCATCATGGCCGAACGAGGGGTGCTGGATGTCAACGGAGTACACCAACGGCTAGAGAAGATCAAGCCCATGCGCTATAACCGGTATCTGGTGATCGTGATGATCGGTCTGTCGTGTGCTTCTTTCAGCCGCCTAGCGGGCGGGGATTGGCCAGTGTTCGCTTTGACCTTCGTGGCATCGGCGGTGGGCATGTTTGTCCGTCAGGAGATTGCTCACTGCCATTTCAATCCACTGCTCAACTTCGGTGTTACCGCTTTTGTGACCACTCTGATTTCCGGGGTCGGGCAAGTGTATCAAATCGGCGAAGCTCCGTTTTTGGCTATGGCCTCATCGGTATTGATGTTGGTGCCAGGTTTCCCGCTTATTAACGCGATTTCAGACATGGTCAAAGGATATTCCAATATGGGGATCGCCCGCTGGACCATGGCCAGCTTGCTGACCTTGTCGACCAGTATGGGAATCGTAGCGGCCATGAATGTACTGGGTGTATGGGGATGGCTATCATGATTTCCACCACATTTTTGCTCGCTCTGCTCAATGATATGTTTTTTGCCATGATCCCAGCGGTCGGCTTTGCGTTGGTGTTCAATGTGCCGCCGAAGGCACTGAAGTATTGTGCCATTGGTGGCGCACTGGGCCATGGCTGTCGTTTTGCTTTAATGCACGGGGGGCTGCCGATTGAGTGGGCGACCTTGTGTGCAGCGACGTTGGTCGGGGTGATAGGTGTTCATTGGTCACACCGTTTTCTGGCCCACCCCAAGGTGTTTACCGTTGCGGCGATGATCCCTATGGTACCGGGGGTGTTCGCCTTTAAAGCGATGATTGCCTTGGTTGAAATCAACCACCGGGGATTTACCCCTGAGCTGTGGGGATTGTTAGTTGAAAACATGCTTAAGGCGGTATTTATCGTGGCATCTCTCGCAATCGGCCTGGCGATGCCCGGCTTGCTGTTTTATCGCCGTCGTCCTGTGGTATAACTCTTGCCGACAGGAATAGAGGAGAAAGCAATGAAGATCAGTATGGTTGCCGCGATGGCTAAGGCGCGGATCATCGGTAAAGATAATGCCATGCCGTGGCATCTACCTGCCGACTTTACTTGGTTCAAGAAAGTCACGATGGGCAAGCCGGTGGTGATGGGCCGCAAAACCTTCGAGTCCATTGGCCGCCCTTTGCCGGGCCGGCACAATATCGTGATCAGCCGCAATGCTGATTACCAAGCCGAAGGGGTCACTGTGGTTGCTGATATCAATGCGGCCAAACAAGCTGCCGGCGATGTCGATGAACTGATGGTGATCGGTGGCGGCAGTATTTACGCTGCTTGCTTGGAAGAGGCCGACCGCCTTTACCTGACCTTTATTGATTTAGATGTTGAAGGTGATACCCAGTTTCCTGACTGGGGAGAAAACTGGCAGGAAGTGCACTGCGAATCGTATACGGCAGACGAGAAAAATGCCCATGATATGCGGTTTGTGATTTTGGAGCGCTAACCAACCCAGTAGCGATCGGATTAAAAAGGCTTGCCAATTGGCAAGCCTTTTTAACCTCAGATCGGTTTAAGCCATCGCCATCAACCCTGATTGCTCAGTGCTAGTGATGTTTAGCGATGGCTTTTCTG
>NZ_JANEYT010000108.1 GCF_024357955.1 Photobacterium pectinilyticum | reverse complement strand
GATACATGGATGTGACTGAAGAACTTAACGAAAACAGGATGTTAAGTCTTCAGCAACAGTTAAAAGGAACATAGCGAAAGCTGATGATTTAAAAGTCGTGAGAATGGGCAAAATGTTTGGGGCTGTTACTATTGTAATCTGTGTGTGTATCGCCCCATTTATTGCCCAGGCTGACGGGCTTTACACTTTGATGAGAACCATCATGGCGGTTATCAATGTGCCAATTTTAACGGTGATTTTGGTTGGCATTGTCTCTAAGCGAACCCCGGCCTTAGCTGCCTACATCGCTTTACCCGTTGGTATGGTGTCTTTCTATATCGCCCACTTCGTACTTAAAGGCGACTTTGGTATTGTTCAAATCCACTGGCTACACCTTGTTGGACTGAATTTCCTATGGATGGTCAGTATTATGATGACGGTTCGATACCTTAAGCCGATGTCTAAACCTTACGAACAAGTCTACACCAACCAAGTTGAAGTAAAACCGTGGAAATATGCAGTTCATGCTAGCTGGATGATTGTTGGCTTGTTGGCTTTGCTCTACACCGTATTTTCTGGAATTGGCATACTCGGTGAGCAGGGAAGTGCTGGAAAAGTCATCGCGGCTTTGTCGTTAGTGGCAGTGTTGTGCTTTGTTATTCATCGCCTGTTAAACCGCCATTCCTCAAAGCAATCCACCACCGTTGGCGTGGCCAAAGAGGTATAACCTCGGCTTGATAAAGGCAGGGTTTACCCTGCCTACTTCCTGATGCAATCATCTGCAATGTGAGAGAAAAAGATGTCGTTATTTGAAGATACTGGACTCAATCATAAATTCCTTAACCCGAAGTTACGTCAAGGGAGTTATTGTGTCGACTCCGCAGTTAGAAAGCCTAATATCGTTTTCATCACTGTCGATATGATATCGCCAGATTGTTACTTTGATACAAGACCACTTTCTAAGGTCATCAACACGCCTAATCTTGATTTGATTGCGGCTGAGGGCACGCGATTTGATCGAACGTATACCACAAGTCCTTTATGTGGCCCTGCACGAGCTGCTATGTTTACCGGTATGCATCCCCCTTATTTGACCAACGGTGAGCGTGCGCCCTGTGGTTCACAGGTCGATTTGGGTGTAGATGATGTTATATTTCAAGATTATTTGAAATCAGAAGGGTATGTACTCAAACACTCAGGGAAGTGTCATGTCGGCGTGGATAAATTTATTCGTACTTTTGGTGAAAACTTACATGCCTGGGACCGGTGGGGACCACCTGTAGCCGACGATGACAGATATCTTGAATACCTTGACGCATTGAATGTACAACTTCCGCGTTACCGCAGGGAGCTTCGTGGACTGAGGGCAGATAAACAAACGCCAGCTAATTCTTTTGGCGGCTGGATAGAGCAATCCGATGGTACTGATTTTCCCAAAGAAGCCCATTATTCGACGTTTCTTGCAGATCTAACTGTCCGTCAGATAAAAGCTGCTAGGAGGCAGGAGCCTAATCGTCCCTTCTTTGCTCAATTGGACTTCTTTGACCCTCATCAGCCGTACTCTATCCCTAGTGGGTTTGAGTCTCGTTATGCAGAAATAAAGCGTTCAGTGCAACTACCGACAAGTTATGCTGAACTGCAGGATAAAGACACACTGCCAGATAATCCAATCTACGCGTTATACAGAAAATATTGGGGTATGTATGATGAAGAAACGGTGATTGATTATATTGCCGGCCATCTACTCCAAGTGGAAGTGATCGACTTTGCTGTTGGTCGTTTGATTGACTACCTGAAATCGGAAGGGCTGTGGGACGATTGCGCCATTGTATTTTCAGCCGATCATGGAGATATGAATGGCCGCTTGGGAATGGCTGATAAAGGCGTCTATTTTCAACCTGATATTTTTTCAATTCCACTTTATATCAAACCACCGAAGGTTTGTTTACCCGTATTGAAGACGGTAGAAACGGTTTGCTCGGCACTGGATATTGGTCCTACATTGCTGGCTTTTGCTGGTATTGAAAAACCCAGCCATATGGAAGGTGGCGATTTGAGAAAAGTTGCCAGAGGTGAAGAAAGGGAGCCACTTGTCCAAGTTTTTCAGACAGGGATGCATGTGGGGATGAATTTAGGCGCAGCTATAAGGCTAGAGTTGTTTGGGAAGGAGTGGTTTTATGGTTACAACGCATCTACCGGTTATCAAGAGTTGTATGATGTTGACGCCGATATGCAAGTAAATCAGTTCTATGAAGATGTCGGGGAAGCTATGCGGTCAGAACTTGTTGCTCAAATGGCCAATGTATTGAGTTCTGATGTTCGTTGGCGGGGATATTGGGCTTCATATCGATTGCATAATATGGAATATTTATCTAACGATATCGGCGCTGACATGCAAATGCTTAAACCTGTTTAAGGGGGTGCGTAATTACGTTTAAAAACTCTCGTATTCTTTTATCCCTATTAATATGACAAACTGGTAAACAGTCATTGTTAAGGGTTACTTAATAGGGATAAGAATGAAGCGTGTACTAATAACAGGGGCGACCAGTGGTATTGGCTATGAGCTTACCAAAACACTGTGTGAACAAGGGCATTTTGTTGTTGCGTCAGTGCGAAATAGTGACAAGTTGGCAGAGCTTAGTAAGCTAACTGGTTGCCACACGAGCCAAGCTGATCTGAGTGATCCGAAGCAAGCGATTGAACTTTTCGAGGTTGCGGTCGAGAAACTCGGTGGGTTGGATGTATTGGTTAACAATGCCGGAATGAATTCGCGTAAGTGCGGTATTGATGAATTTACATTAGAAGAGTTTGACCACCAGTATGCCGTGAACCTGAGAGCGCCAGCTTTGCTCAGTCGAGAGGCATTCAAAGTGATGAAGCCGACCAAGAGTGGTCAAATTATCAATATTCTCAGCACGGTTGCCAAACGCTCAAATGAAACAATGAGTGTGTATACGGCGATGAAGCAAGGGTTAGCTGGTTTTAGTGCAATCCTTATGAAAGAGGCGCAGCCACATGGTATTAAGGTAACCTCATTATTCCCTGGTGGTACCGATACCAATTTTAGAGAAGCTGACCGCCCGCAATACATGCACCCTGAAAGTGTTGCCAAGACTATTGCACTGTTGTTGGATTTACCACAAGACGTCGTTATGCATGAAATGGTATTCCGGCCACCGGTCGAAATAGAGTAACAGTGACGAAAAGGAAAGCCTCAGCAGAAATACTGGGGCTTTTTTTCTGAAATTGCATCCGTTAGGAATTCCTAGGGCGCTTAGTGATAAGCTTGCTAAATGGAAAACGAAAGGCACACCTATGGAATCGTCTAGTCAAACATCACCAAGCAGTAATATTCAAAACAAGACGTTGGACCCAAAAGGGCAGCGCAAGAGCCTCAGTATTTTGTTGGAGCTCGTTAAGTTCATTCGTCCATATCGAGGACGGGTACTGGCTGCGCTGGTGGCGCTGATCTTCACAGCCTCTTTGACCCTATCTGTTGGTCATGGTGTGCGAATTTTGATTGATGAAGGCTTTTCCCAGCAGTCGACCAGCGAGCTTGCCAATGCCATTCAGTTTATTCTTGTGGTTACAGTGCTTATCTCTATTGGCACCTTCTTTCGTTTTTATTTGGTCTCTTCGGTGGGGGAGCGGGTCAGCGCAGATATTCGGCTTGCGGTGTTCAATCATGTCATCACTTTGCACCCCAGTTATTTTGAAACCAATGGCAGTGGCGAGATCATGTCTCGACTCACTACTGATACCACCTTGTTGCAAAGTATTATCGGCTCGTCTTTTTCGATGGCGATGCGTAGTACATTGATGTGTATCGGTGCGATTATCATGCTGTTTGCAACTAACGTAAAACTGACGTTGATTGTGCTGGCTTCGGTGCCGTTTGTACTTGTCCCGATCCTTATTTACGGTCGTCGTGTCAGAGCATTATCGCGCCAGAGTCAAGACTCCATGGCCGATGTAGGGAGTTATGCCGGCGAGGCGATAGAGCACATCAAGACAGTGCAAAGTTATAGCCACGAAGAGCAAGAAAGAGCTTCATTTGCGGCTGAAGTTGAAAAGGCATTCGACATCGGTCGCCAACGGGTTATGCAGCGTGCGATTTTGATCTCCGGTGTGATTGTTATCGTTTTCAGTGCGATTGCAGGCATGCTTTGGGTAGGTGGCAGTGATGTCATCCATGGTGTGATGTCGGCGGGAGATTTAGGGGCTTTTGTGTTCTATGCCATTATGGTTGCTTCATCGCTGGCTACCATTTCCGAGGTGATGGGCGAGCTTCAACGTGCGGCTGGAGCCACTGAAAGGTTGATAGAGTTACTTCATGTCGACAGCCATATTGTTGCGCCAAACCAGAGTGTGGTTTCTCCTCTGACGTTGTCTGCAGAAGTGGAGTTTGACAACGTCACATTTTGTTATCCCTCAAGGCCGGATCAGGCAGCCATCAAACAGTTGAAGCTCAAGGCTGAGGAAGGGAAGGTATTGGCCCTTGTTGGGCCGTCAGGTGCAGGTAAAACAACCTTGTTCGAATTATTGCAGCGCTTCTACGATCCGCAATCAGGCAAAGTGACGCTAGGCGGCGTGGATATTCGTCAGTTTGATCCTAGCGAGCTACGTCACCAAATGGCCTTGGTACCACAGCAACCTGCGTTATTCAGCCATAATGTCTTCCACAATATTCGTTATGGCAACCCGCAGGCAACCGATGAGCAGGTTATTGAGGCCGCCAAAAAAGCTCATGCCCATGACTTCATTATAAATTTGCCTGATGGTTACGATAGCTTCCTCGGAGAGCGTGGAGTCAGGTTGTCAGGTGGACAACGACAGCGAATTGCCATTGCCAGAGCTATTTTAAAAGACCCTAAAATACTGCTTCTTGATGAGGCGACCAGCGCACTGGACAGCGAAAGCGAATACCATGTTCAGCAAGCCCTCGAAGAACTCATGCGCGGGAGAACCACCCTTATTATTGCCCATCGTCTTTCGACGATTCAGCATGCTGATCAAATTGCCGTTTTTGATCAGGGGCGACTGGCCGATATAGGTAATCACTCATCATTAATGCAAAGCAGTGAGTTATATCAGCGCTTAGTCGATCTGCAGTTTAAGCATATGAACCACTAGTGTTCAAGTTATTCGTTATTGGCATAAATTATTCTATATGGTTTTGTGTGTTCATTGATTAACAGTTTGAATTAAGAGCAAGGCTTATTCCTCGAAGTGAAAGACGCGCCATTGGCGGTGATGGTGATAGCAGCTCGTGAAGAAGATAAAGCTAACAGCACTTACCAAAAAATTGCCAGTATCTTCCAGTCCCAGCAAGTTAAGGATTTCATGCAGGAAACCTTTAATGGGACTATTGAGCCAGCGAGTTAACGATTTCTTCCATTATACTAATGATATCCCGGCATTTTTGTCGGGATTTTTAATAATGAATTTTAAATTTTATATATATTGACTTCGTTGATTTATAATTAAATATTCTCAGAATTGAGTATTGAACTTAAGGCTGAAATTATCTCAGATTTAGTCACATCAGCATCATCTAGCCAACTACTTTTTAAAGTGACTGCTATTCAGCAGCTTTATTAAATGATTTGACCCTATATATTATGGTTGAAGAGGCTAGGTTAAATGAAATTTTTAAATTATTTCAACATAATACCAATTATTTTTCTTTTAGGTCTGGGGTGGGTAACACCTTTATGGGCTTTTGTTCCACCTGATGATAATGATATAAACCTTAGGCTACAAGGATGCCGAAATGACACCAATACTGAAATATTACCAAATGGAGATTTTCTGCCAAATGCCGACGATAATTATACTTGTCAAAACCCTAACGGCATTGAAGTAAATGAGTTCCCATATACTGATGGGAACTTAGGTACGCTTTGGAAAGAGCTAGATTTAGTGCCATTTCGTCTAATTCTGACAAGCTCAAGTAATCAGCAAGAAGTTTACAATGTTCACCTTGCTGCTGACTATGAAGATAGTACGGGGAACGGTGCACCATATTTAGGGTATGACAAAATAAATAATATCCAAGTTATTCCCAGTGACGAGAGCAATGGGTTTTCTACTGCTGGATGCTTAGTTACACCTATTGGTACGCCTGTAATTTCAGATACAATTCCTGGTGGAGCGAATAAAGTCATTTATCAGGAAATTGAAGTGACACACCCTGCAGGAGGAACATGTGTTATTGATTGGACCAATCGACTTGCCGTAGGAGCCAGTCAATTTCCGGGTTCTTCGCTCCAAGCTTATATATTTAAAGTAGACCTTAATAGTGAGGATACGCCACCTAACGACATTAGAAGCGGCAGGCAAGTAATATCAATTAATGTTGAACAGATGGAGTTGTTTTCTCTTAGAAAAGATATGTCAGCAACTTCTGGCACTGGTCAGGTTTGGGATATTGAAAAAAGTTTAGTTTCCGAGGAGCTAAACTTAGGTGACACTTGTAGTACAACGCCACAAACAGGTGATGTTACGATCAGGGTTGAGTGGAGCGTGAAACCCATTGAAGGCACTGATAATGCTATTACCATTGAAACAAACATTTATGCGAAAAATAACCTTAACCGAAATGTGTTGGTAGATATAGAAGATAAGATTTATGGTGTTATCGATGGTATTAATAGTAATGAAGAATTCCTATTAGAAACAAAGCCTTTTACTGATATAGATGTCCCTGCGGGAAAAGAAGTCTCAGTAACACATACCTATATCCAGCTAAATACATCGCCAGACGATGTTCTTGGGTTAAGAGATCAGGCAACTGCGACGTTTAAAGACCCGATTTCAGATATTCCTGAGTCCCCTGAAGAGTTTGATATTCTTCCATTAGTGGCAAATTTTGTACTTATTCCCATTCCCAACGGTGACGGCATTCAGGTAGTGGGCGAAGGGCTTCCAAATGTAAATATCTCAGAAACAGAAGTTCTTACAGGTTCAGGGATAAGTTATTTTGTTTCAGATGTACAGGGAATATCGGGTTCATTTTTTGATGGGGATGAGAACCCAATCACCCAGCCTGATTCAAATAATCCAATTGGCCCTGGAGTCGAGTTAGTTTGGAAAGCGCTCAATCAATCACCTGATAGTTGTAGTGCTGGGGAGAGTAATATTTGTTCTGTCGAAATTACCAAAACAGTTTCAGCACAGCCTTTCTCTACCGTCAGTGGCACATTAAAGGACTGGGCAACACTCACATCAAGCATTAATGATAACGAACAATCACTTCCACTTTCCTTAACGAGCGGGACAGAAGAAGCACCATTTACGGTAAACATTACTGGTGCGCCATTGGTTGATCTTAATGTCACTTTAACCGTACCGGCCCCTGCAGAAGCTTTGGTATGTCGTGTTGAAGTTACAAATGCAATAGAAGAGGTTGTCGGTACACTGATTTATGACTTCAACACGACCAATACACGAACGGAAAGCCTGACCGGACAAGAGCCGGACACTTATACGGCAACAGTTCTTGAGTGTGGTGATCTCATTGGAATGACAACCATGATTGCTGATTTAACACTCTCAGGTGAGTCATTATCAAACGAAGATTGTTCCGATACGCTTGCATTTGAGTTCACTTCTCCGGAGCCTGAATTACCGGTCCTCGTTGAAGTGAATAAGGTAACTCATCCTGTAGGTCAGGAAGATGGTTGGATCATGACGTTGGAGGGTGGAAATCTTCAAGCACCTGTGATCTTGGAAACAAGTGATTCAGATAATACTGCTTTTGAACGTTTTCAAGGTGATAGTGGTGACTTAGAGTTAGGTGAAGGAACCTATACTATCACTGAAACACTTAAAGATGGCTGGGTACAAACAGCGAGTACAGGCTGTGAGTTTACGGTTACGCTTCCAGATGATGCCGGTACAACGAAGCAATGTACATTCACCAATAAGATACTGGGTAAAATCATTATCCATAAGGAAACTAAGCCGAAATACGGTACTGGCTTTACCTTCCTTCATGATATCGACTATACCAATGAGTTTACACTCGATCACGGCCAGAGCCAGATCTTCTATGATGTGGTACCGGGAAGCTATCAAGTCAAAGAGGCAGATCCCGCTCCTGACTTTGAGCTTAAGAAATTGACTTGTACCGAGTCAGTGGCAGATAACAGCCAAACTGATACGAATACGAGAACCGCCAGTATCGAACTCGATCCGGGTGAGGTAGTGGAATGTACTTTCATAAACCGTGAAAACGGTATGGTGGTTATCAATAAGCTGACAAATGGACATGCAACAGAAGATGAGTGGAAGTTTACCCTATCTGGGCCTGGTATCGATACCTATGCCTTAACCCCTCCTAATGTGGTTGATTTTGATGGCGCTAAGCTTACCCCAAATAAGAAGTACACTCTGTGCGAAGTTGATGTGCCATTCGGTTGGGTTCCTGTCTGGTTTGTAGACAGCGATAAGGATGGTTACGCTGACCAAAAACTGGATATGGATGTGAAATCGCCTAAGGCATCCATCATTAAGAGCTTGGCAACCAGTAACGTCTTTAATCCGTACGCTGGTCAGAAAATGGACTTAAAGGGAGACATGACATTCTGTGTCAATTTCAAAGTTAAACCAGGGCAGACGTTGAACTTTAAAGTCGATAATGTTCAGTTTAAAAAGCCCGATGAACCGAAACAAGAGCCACCGAAAGATAAGTGTCATAATGAGCCTATCTACGGCCAATACCTAAGTTATGATTACTTCCAGTCTTCTGATGATTGGGTTGGGTACTATCATGTTGATGATTGTGAAAAAGCATCCACTCTATTGAAGAAGAAAGTATCGAAGAATAACTCGGGCTATTTAGCGTCAAAACTCTACAAGGCGAAGCTGCATCACGCTTTTGGGCAAGCAAGTTGTGACTCGGCCTATAATGCCATGAGTCAGTCACATAAAATGCTTGAAGACCATGGGTATAGTGGTGAAGGCCACAATTTCAGTGCTAAAGAGCGCAGAAAAGCAAAACGCTTGGCGAGGGATTTAGATAGCTACATATCTAATAACCTCTGTCCTTAGTTGTAATGTCGTAGTACCCAAATAGGTATTTTGTAGAAGAACCGGAGTGTCATTGATACTCCGGTTTTTATTGCCCACTTCACGAGATAGATAATACCAATCTGGATAAGTCGTTGATCAAGTATTTGCACTGGAAAAATCGTTGTTATCAAGGCAGATATTGCAGTAACTAGTGGCTTTATTACAGAGTCAACATTCTAACTCGCATGTTATATAAACGACAGAAGTACATTAAGGTGATGCTAATCAATATTTTGTTAATATCCCTTTTATGAGTGCGCAGCTCGGCTTTTATCTCATATGCCCATAAGGTAAAGTCCAAAGCGGGTGAAATGATAGTGTTGTTACTAAGGAGGCTGAATGAGTAGCCTTGGTGATAACTAAAAAAGCTAATGGATTACAATAAAATAAATACCTTTAACCAACTTAGCGGAAGCCCGCTCTTTGAGACAATTGGCCAGAGTTTGTACGAGGCCTATGCGGTGGATGCTGTCCTCATTGGTTCTATAAGCGAAGATCGGGAAGGAGTACATATACTCTCGAGTTGCTTTCAGGGTGAAAGAGGGGAAGAGCATTATTTTCCATTAATCGAAGTGCCTGAAACTGAGGTCGTCGAGACTGAGGAGCCGCTCATTATCTCAAGTGACTTTGATAAGAAGTACCCTCTCTACTCCTATAAACATTCGAAATCAGCAGAAACCTTCATTGGTATTCCTCTTTTTGCTCGTAACCATCAGTTAGTTGGTGTGCTTTCCTGTTTATTCAAACGATCTTTCCATTCAGTTGATGCGTTGCTTGAGTATTGCAATGCGTTTGCAACGTACCTTGGCTACGAAGTTGGTTACGAAGCTCTACTGATGCGTCAGTCACAGTTGCAATGGCAGCTAGAAGAAGGCCAAAAAGTTGCAAAAGTGGGTAGCTGGAATTGGAACCTTCAAGATAAGTACTTTGAATGGAGCAAAGAGGTTTATCGGATATATGGCATTAAAGATGAGTCGTTATTGCCGACGTTGTCTTTGCTCTCGGCTTTGATTCACCCAGAAGACCGAGAGTGGGTGCTAGATACGCTATACCGATCGATTGAAAGTGATAGCGTCAATTACAATTTGGTTCATCGAGTCCAGCTTTGGGATGGTACTATCAAGTATGTACGTAAGCGGGCAGAAGTGATACGGAATAGCCAAGGTCAGCCTGTTGAAATGCGTGGTACTATCCACGATGTCACCGATGTTTATCAAATTTCGGCCAAACTGAATAAAACCTCACGCCAGCTGACAACGACGTTTAATTCGGTGGAAGAAGGGATTTGGGAGTTTGATCTTGAACGTAGGGAGTTTGCAACCTCGGCCAAGTTCTGGCATTTATTAGGCCGTGAAAAGCCCAAAGAGGGTGACGGCCTTGACGTGTGGTTATCGTGTATTGTTGAAGAAGACAGAGGCGAAGGTGTTGATTATTTTTGTCGCTTTATTCAGCAGCAGCATGCCTCAGTGTTTCAGTTTGAATTTCGCCTCAAAGCCAGTAGTCGCGTCGCGCTAGATGGCAATGAATGTTGGCTAACCATAAAGGGCAGTGTTGTCGCTCGGGATGACAACGGCAAACCGATCAAAGTCGCGGGTATTCAACGCGATATCACCCATACCATCGAAGCAAAACGTCAGCTGGATCGAGCTCAGGTGGTGTTTGATAACACTTCTGAGTGTATATTGATCACCGATAAAAATAACAAGATCATTTCAGTCAATCGTTCATTCGAGGAAATAACGGGTTATCGCGAGAAAGAACTGCTTGGCCTGTCACCTAGTGTGCTGTCATCGGGGATTCATGATGCCCAGTATTATCATTCCCTGTGGCATAACTTAAACAGCAACGGGCATTGGAAAGGCGAGGTCTGGAATCGACGCAAAAATGGTGAGATTTATCCAGAAGAGATTTCGATCAATGTGATCCGTGATGACAGTGATGAGATTGTTAATTTCGTGGCAGTGTTTCGTGATATAAGCCATTGGAAAAAAGCAGAAGAGCAGCTGACTTTTTTTGCTTATAAAGATCCGCTTACCAGCCTAGTCAATCGTCGCAGTTTTATTCAACGTGTGAAAAAGCATATCGCTTCTATTGATGACATCCGGGGTCAAACCTTCTCATTGTTGTTTATCGATATGGATGACTTCAAATCACTCAATGATCTCTATGGTCATGACTTTGGTGATAAAGTCTTGGTACACATTGCCAACTGTCTTAAACGTGTTTTCCCGGTTGCAGACAATATCTGTCGATATGGTGGCGATGAATTTTGCGTTCTCTTGCCTAAAACGACCTCCGGGGCGGCGAGGATATGGGGACAGCAGGTCGTTGACCGTGTGGCGGAAGCCTTTGTACTCGATGACATTGAAGTGAATACTACTGTCAGTATAGGGATCTCGACTTATCCCGAGAGTGGAGAAACCCATAGCGAACTGCTCAAGAACGCTGACTATGCCATGTATAATATGAAAGGGCAGGGGCGAAATGGGATCTGCCAATATGACAGCGCATTACAGTCTGATTATATTGAAAAACTGAGAATGCGCGATCGGCTCAAAAAGGCGATTTCCGACGAATTGCTGATGGTCTATTACCAGCCAGTTGTTGATGCCCGCACTGGGAAAATTAGTCGATTCGAAGCTTTGATCAGGTGGCATGACGAAGTAGAAGGACACATTTCTCCCGCTGAGTTTATTCCTGTTGCCGAGCGTTATGGTTTGATAAGACCGTTGGGAGCATTTGTCCTGCATCAGGTCTGCCGCGACCTAAAGCAGTTACACCAAGCCGGGTTTTCTGATGTGACAATGAGTATTAACCGCTCTGTGAAAGAGTTCATTGGCAGTCATGGCCTTCCTCCTATCTGGGAGGTCATTGAGTCATATGGGTTGCCGCTGAAGTCTATTGTTGTGGAAATCACCGAGTCGACGGCATCGAGCGAAAGTAGTGATATTCAATCGTTGTTGGCGTCGTATAAGCAAAGAGGCATTGAAATTGCGTTGGATGACTTTGGTACGGGGTACTCTTCTTTGAGCTCGGTGGTCGAGCTTCGGCCGAATATTATCAAGATAGACCGTAGCTTTATTAAGGAAATCGACAAACAGGATAACCGAACCTTGGTGTCCTTGATCATAGATTTGAGCCATAAGTTGGGTATTCAGGTTGTAGCTGAAGGTGTCGAAACGCGAAAACAGTTGGATATACTAAGGGAGATGCATTGCCATTTTGTCCAAGGGTTCCTCTTCAGCCCTGCTGTTCCTTTTACACGTTGTTTTTCAATTCTTAAGAGCAAAGAACTATACGGCCTACCCACTGTCGATACGGTCATTATGACAAGTTAAACGGTGATTACACCAAACTGTCAACCCGGTGGGGCCGACAGTTTGGTGTAAGGTCTAATACCAACCTACATAAATATTTGATCAGCCTTGTAGGTTAAAATCGCGGTTATCTGCGTTAGATCTTTTGTAATTATCGCCACTAGTTACTGCAATATCTGCCTTGATAACAATGATTTTTCCAGTGCAAATACTTGCTCAACGACTTATCCAGATTGGTCTAAAATTTAGACTTTGCAGATTCGAATGAACGTTTCAATGAATCTAGCGCCTCATCGGCTCCTTTTTTTATTTCTTCCCACGCACTGTCGCTGGCATGTTGAAGATCGGTAATTTTTGCTTTGGCCTCTTCTTTACGTTGCTTCAGTTCGGTGAGCGTTTTTTCAAGGTCCCGCCTTGCTTCGCCGGATGCGTGTTGGGCTTTAACTTCTAGCTTATCGATATCTTAATTCCAATTGAGTAGCTTTTTATGAAGGTTATTGATTAATTCTTTACGATCCATTGAGATACCTCTCTATTTTTTAGTAAATTAAAGGGGGGGGGTGAATTAAACTGTTCTGGACCTATGTTGTAATACTTCTTTTATTGCATTAAGTTTTTGCTCTATCTTTTTTCTGTCAGTGGGCTCATTGATATTATCGAAGCATGCATTTGCGATGAGTACAGCGTGTTTCTCAAGTGCTTTTTTGTCTGTGGTACGGATAGCTTGCTTAGAAAGCATTAAAACATTATTCAGTAAACATAGGGGAACAGACAGAGTGTGCGGGCAGCACTGACGTATTTGAGCAAAAGCAGTGTCAGCGATATCTTCAAAATTTAAGGGCTTCACGACCAAGCGTAACTGTTGGCTGTCGTTATAGTAACTGGTCGAGGGAAATGAGCGTCGCAGCAAGAGGCCAAGGGCAATTGTCAGCCGGTTAATGCAGGCGATAGCCGTGGCAGGATCATTAATGCCGGGAGATAGAGCTCGCAAAGCCACTTCTTCCAGTTGGCGAACATTAAACACGATATCCTGTTCCGGTGTTGCCTTAGGCCCGATAATATAAACGCTATGTTCCCTTAAGTTGTTGCTACACTTAAAGTAGGCAGCAACTGGAGGGAATTTTTATGCTCCAAGCCCACTTTCGTAAATTTGTCACCCAACTGGCGGA
>NZ_JANEYT010000107.1 GCF_024357955.1 Photobacterium pectinilyticum | reverse complement strand
GTTTCATTGATAATTCTTTTGTTGACTATCATTTCACGAGTGCCCACACAGATTGCATGGTCAAATTGTTAAAGAACGTTAACTCGACACTGTGTGTCGGTTGAGGCTGCGTATCTTACCAGCGCTAACCTCGATGTCAACAACTAATTTCAAAAAACATTTTTCGAAACTCTTTACTGACAAGGCTTGTTAATAGATACATTCTTATTTTAAAGAACTCATCGTTTTTAACAAGCAAGGCCGGCAATTCTAATCATTTACACTTCAGAGTCAAGCTCAAAAATGGCAACAAAACTTAGCAGGCCAATCACCAACAAGTTATCCACAATTTGTGAATAGCTTACTAATAAGCCGTCATCCCGTTGGTGAGGCGGCATTATAGGGGCACCTAAAGTATTAGCAATGGTTTTTTTGACTTTTTTTGCCAATTGATGACAAAAGAAACGTAAACGGGGAAAAAACACAAAAAACGGCCAAAGCAACGCTTCAAGTACCCATTGTTATTGAAGCGCAACGTTAAGCGTAGACAATAACTACTCTCTGTGTGGTAGAACCTTTAAAAAAGAGGGCATATTAGCCCTATAAAGAGATCTAGCTCGGTAGGCTAACAATAAAAGAAGGGTTTAGCAGATTTTCACGGTCATAACGCAGTGGAGCATCATCAAGGCTTTTAACAATAGCTCCTGCACTTTCAGCAATACATTGACCTGCTGCAGTATCCCACATCATTGTAGGACCAAGCCTCGGGTAATATTGAGCTCGCCCTTCAGCGACTAAGCAAAACTTCAATGACGAGCCCACCGCGACTAATTGGTATGTAGAAAGCTGCGCTAAGAACTCTTCCATCTTCGGGCTAGGATGAGAACGGCTCCCGACCACAACCGGCGAACTGGCAGGTTTTACTTTGATTTTTTCTCGCTGATTATTTCTAACGAGCCAAGCTTGACAGCCATTACCTAGCCACGTCTGACCAAGGGCAGGAGCATGAACAACAGCCATGACCGGTTGCCCATCTTCTATCAACGCAATATTAACGGTGAACTCACCATTCTTACGGAGGTACTCTTTCGTGCCATCTAAAGGGTCAACTAACCAAAATCGCTGCCAGTTTTTTCTCTCCGACCAAGGGATATGTGCTGACTCTTCAGAAACAATGGGGATATCGGGTGTTAATGCTGCCAACCTTTTTAAAATAATTGCATTTGCAGCTAAGTCGGCCGCGGTAACTGGGCTGCGGTCCTCTTTTTCTGACACCTCAATATGAGAGTGGTAAAGCGACATAATGGCCTCACCGGCTTCCAATGCAATTTGGTACAGTGACTCAAGCTGGTTTCCCACACATCACTCCTTTCGTTATTCAATAATTTTTCGATCTCTCAGTACATCGACACATTGATCAACTAATCGCTGCACATCATCATGACCCGCAGATAAATGAACCTCAGCGCCTAATGGCTGCTCATACTCTGAATCAATGCCAGTAAACTGTTTGATCTCACCTGCACGCGCTTTTTTATATAAGCCTTTCGGGTCTCGCCTTTCACATTCATCCAGCGGTGTGTCTACGAACACTTCCAGAAACTCTCCAGAAGGAAGCATGTCACGCACTAACTGACGTTCGTGGCGGTGGGGAGAGATAAATGCACTTAATACAATCAACCCCGCATCGGCCATAAGCTTTGCCACTTCGCCAATTCGACGAATATTTTCCCGGCGGTCTTCCGCGGAAAATCCAAGATCTTGGCACAACCCATGTCGAACGTTATCGCCATCTAATAAATAGGTGTGATAACCCATTCCTGCCAAGCGGTGCTCCAATGCCCCGGCAACCGTCGATTTACCCGCCCCACTTAGCCCTGTAAACCACAGTACACATGGTTGTTGTTTTTTCTGATCGGCCCGGAAGGCTTTATCGATTTGGTGAGTATGCCAAACAATGTTGTCATTGTTTGTCGAACGAAAAACCGACGTCATAACTGACTCCATATACGTTTATCATTAAAAAGGAAAAAGTCGAGGTATCAAGGCCAGTACGACGACCGAATACACCAGTGAAATTGGCAACCCAACACGTAAGTAGTCTTTCAGCTTGTAATTCCCCACGCTATAGACCAATAAGTTAGTTTGATAACCATAAGGAGAAATAAAACTGGCACTGGCACCAAATAAAATCGCCATGATGAAAGGCATAGGATCAACGCCATAACTCAGCGATAGACTGTAAGCAATGGGGAATGCCAATGCAGCTGCCGCGTTATTGGTCACAAGCTCCGTTAATACTAAAGTAAGTAGATACACAGCAACTAAAGCACCGTACATCCCCCCCCCTGCAAACCCGGTCATCAGCATATCTCCCATTCGTTCAGAGAGCCCGCTCGATAACATCAATTGAGCGAGTGACAAGGCCGAGCCGACAATCACCACAATATCAATAGGAAACCGTCGTCTAAGTTCGGCAAACGAGACCACTCCGAAGGCAACCAGTAATACTAAGTAACCAGCCAAACCTTTGATGATAGGTAACACATCCAATAACGCCGCCGCGATAACCAGCATGAAACCAAAGAGAACCATCGTACTTTTCTGGCTATCCAGCCTGGCACTCGAATCCAGTCCATTCACGAGAACAAATTCACGATTAAGTTGCTGCTTTTTAGTGTTGAAGTTTTTTCCCGGCACTACCACCAAGGTATCGCCAGCATGCAGTTCAATGTTCCCCAGCCCACCAGCTAATCGTTCATGGCCACGACGAATAGCCACAACAACCGCATCGAATCGCTCGCGGAACTGGACGCTCTTTAAGGTCTTGCCACGGATTCCGGCTGAATGACTAACGATAACTTCAAGCATGGACTGACCATTAAGGTGATGCTGACCAAACAACTGGAGCCCGTTAATTTCCTGTAGTGTCGTTACACTCTCCACATCGCCACAAAATAGCAAAGTATCACCAGCCTTGAGCTGTGTGTCAGGACAGGCCGGCGCCAGTGTTTGGCCATCACGAATAATCTCCGCTAAAAACAACCGTCTTAGCGCTCTTAAGCCATTTTCGGCAACGCTTTTACCGACCAAAGGGGAGCCCCCAACAACTTTCGCCTCCAAGAAATAAGGCAGATCGTCCTGTGAGCTCTCGTCATAGATAGGAAGCAAATAACTCAGCGGGATCAATATCAGCAAACCCACAGCCAATACTGCCAGGCCAATCGTCGTTGGCGCAAAGAAACCTAAGCTGGGCAACCCAGCATCTTCAACAAAGCTATTGATGATCAAGTTTGTCGAGGTGCCAATTAAGGTAAGTGTCCCGCCCAATATGGCGGTATAGGACAAAGGGATCAACAAGCGCGATGGGGCATGGCGCTGGTTGCGCTTGATCGCTCCGATTAAAGACACCACGACAGCTGTGTTATTGGTAAAGGAAGAAAGGAAGGCGGTAGATAACCCTAACTTCGCTACCACCGTCGATTGCCCCCCACTTGATATTTGCTTCCCGACCCAGCTGATCAACCGGGTTTTTTCCAATCCAATAGAAACAAGGATCAGCAACACCAAAGTCAATAGTGATGAATTGGTAAAATTGCCTGCCAACGTCGGCAGATCAATCATCCCAGCCTGAAAGCCAACGAAGGCCGCTCCCGCAAACAAATATGCAGGCTTGATCCTTGTTGTTAGCAGGCAGGTTACAATCACCATTAACATGGCGAGAACCATTCCTTGTTCCCATTGCATCATCATTATCCCAACAACTTACTGATGTCCTTCGCCTGCCAATGAGGGAAGTGTTTACGGATCAAGGCATTGAGCTCCACTTCAAACGCGGATGTTGAGGTGAGGGTTTGCTCTGCGGCAAGTGCTTCTCTAACCATCCCAGCACCAACGGTGACATTGGTTAGACGGTCTATAATAATGAAGCCACCAGTATCTGAACTATTAAGGTAGGGATCAACGGCAATTGACTCTGTCAGGGTCACTTCACATAAACCAATACCGTTCAGCGGCAGACTGTCAGTCTTAAATGTACCAAGATTGTTGATGTCCACCTGATGACGAATAGCTGAAATGCTCCCCACTGTCTTTTTACCGACCACTTTAATATCGTATTGCCGTCCCACTTCAAGCGGTGCTTCTGCCATCCACACAATGTCAGCGAGCACTCGGTTGCCTAATGGGACCTCGTTATTGGCAGCAGCCAAGGTATCACCACGGCTAATATCAATTTCATCGGCCAATGTCAGCGTTACAGCTTGGCCCGCAAAGGCAGCAGGCAAATCACCGTCAAAAGTCACAATACGCTCAACATGAGACTGCTTACCCGATGGAAGCACCTTAATGGCATCACCTACGTTGATCGTGCCCGATGCGACAGTGCCAGCAAAGCCACGGAAATCTAAATTAGGTCGATTCACATACTGGACCGGCAGACGGAAATCTCCCGCTTGGCGGTCAACATTGATATCTACCGATTCCAGCATCGCTAGCAACGATTCACCATCATACCAAGGAGTCTCATCGCTGAGGTCAACGACATTGTCCCCTTCCAGAGCGGATAGCGGTACCAGCTTGATGTCCAGTTGTGGATTGAGCTGCTCGGCAAACGCGAGGTACTCATCACGGATAGATTCAAAACGTGACTGTTCAAAGCCCACCAGATCCATTTTGTTGATAGCCACGATGAAATGGCGGATCCCCAGCAGGCTGGCAATGTAGGAGTGGCGGCGAGTCTGATCCAATACCCCTTTACGGGCATCAATCAAGATAACGGCCACATCACAGGTTGAGGCTCCGGTCGCCATGTTGCGGGTATACTGCTCGTGTCCAGGTGTATCGGCAATAATGAACTTACGCTTTTTGGTCGAGAAATAACGATAAGCGACATCAATTGTGATCCCCTGCTCCCGCTCGGCCTGAAGGCCATCAACCAACAGTGCCAAGTCTGGTTTATCACCGGTCGTCCCGACCTTCTGGCTATCGGCATGAATGGCAGCCAATTGATCTTCATAAATCTGCTGCGAGTCATGGAGTAGGCGACCAATCAAGGTACTCTTGCCATCATCTACCGACCCGCACGTCAGAAAACGCAGTAGAGATTTGTGTTGATGCTGGTCGAGATAGGCTTCAATACCCAGCTCGGCCACTTGTTGTTCAATTGCACTATTCATTACTCTCTCCTTAGAAGTATCCCTGACGTTTTTTGAGCTCCATCGAGCCGGACTGATCATGATCAATCGCCCGACCTTGTCGTTCACTGGAGGTGGCCACCAGCATTTCTTCAATAATGCCGGTGAGCGTATCGGCCTCTGATTCAATCGCTCCCGTCAGTGGGTAACAGCCCAAGGTTCTGAACCGCACACTCTTTTGCTCTATCTGTTCACCGGGTTGAAGTTTCATTCGGTCATCATCAACCATGATCAACATGCCATCACGCTCAACAACCGGTCGCACGGCCGACAGATATAAAGGCACTATCTCGATACCTTCGAGGTAGATATATTGCCAGATATCCAATTCAGTCCAGTTAGATAGCGGGAAGACACGTATGCTTTCACCTTTGTTTATCTGGCCGTTGTAGGTCTTCCATAGCTCCGGTCTTTGGTTCTTCGGATCCCAGGTATGGTTCTTGTCACGGAATGAGTAAACCCGCTCTTTAGCACGAGACTTTTCCTCATCACGTCTCGCGCCACCAAACGCGGCATCAAACCCGTATTTATTCAGCGCTTGCTTGAGACCTTGGGTTTTCATGATATCGGTATGCTTGGATGAGCCATGGGTGAAAGGGCCCACCCCCATTGCCAACCCTTCAGGGTTTTTGTGTACCAGCAGGTCAAAGCCGTATTTCTCGGCAGCCCGATCACGAAACTCGATCATTTCACGGAACTTCCAATCGGTATCGACATGCAAAAGCGGAAACGGGATCTTCCCCGGGTAAAAGGCCTTACGGGCAAGATGTAGCATGACCGAGGAGTCCTTACCGATGGAGTACATCATGACTGGGTTATCAAACTCGGCGGCAACCTCGCGAATAATATGAATACTCTCCGCTTCCAGTTGCTTTAAATGGGTGAATCTTTTCGGGTCCATTACTCTCTCCATGCTAAGCCAGTTTCACCACAGCACCTTGTTCATCCGCATTGGGATAATCCGGCTGTGGTTGCTTTCCAAACCAATGTAATTTTTCTGATAAATTGACCACTTCACCCACCACGATCAGTGACGGGGAAGCCGCCTGTTGAGCTAACTCTCCCAACTCTTTAAGTTGGCCTTTGTAAACCTTCTGGGTTGGCTGAGTACCACGCTCAATGATCGCAACCGGAGTGGTACCCTCGCGGCCATGCTGAATCAGCTGCTGCTGGATATCTGAGGAGTTCATCAGTCCCATATAGATGACCAAAGTCTGATTGCCCCTGGCCAAGGTTTGCCAGTCGAGCTGATCACTACCGGCTTTTAGGTGCCCTGTGACGAACATCGCCGTTTGGGCATGATCCCTATGGGTCAATGGAATGCCAGCATACGCCGTTGCCCCCGCCGCTGCAGTGATCCCCGGTACCACCTCAAACGGAATATTGTGATCAAATAAGACCTCCAACTCTTCACCACCGCGGCCGAAGACAAAGGGATCACCTCCTTTTAGGCGAACAACACGCTTACCTTTGGCAGCATATTTCACCAGCAAGCGGTTGGTCTCCCCTTGAGGCACGCTGTGAAAGCCCGCTTTCTTTCCAACACACACACGCTCGGCATCACGACGGACTAAGTCCATCACCTCATCCGATACCAAGTAATCGAACAGCACCACATCGGCCTGTTGCAATAATTGCAACGCCCTGAGAGTCAGTAGCCCAGCATCCCCGGGACCAGCACCAATAAGAGCGACTTCGCCACCAAAGCTTTGCCCTTGGCTCAATTGATCCAGTTCATACTCGGCCGATTCAATCTGTCCAGCAGCTACCAATGAGGAAAAACGCCCATTGAAAGCTTGCTCCCAGAAACGGCGACGGGCCGAGAATGATGTGACCGTCTTGGCCAAGCGAGAACGAAAACGTCCCGCGATCGTAGCCATTAGGCCGAGGTGTTGTGGCAGTAATGCCTCGAGCTTTTCACGTATTAATCTTGCCAGTACCGGCGCTTGGCCCGATGACGAAACGGCGACGATAATGGGTGAACGGTCGACAACCGCTGGGACGATAAAACTGCAGCGCTGAGTATCATCCACCACATTGACCAACACCTGCCGCTGGTTGGCTGATTGGTAAACAAGAGCGTTTAACGCCTTGCGCTCAGTAGCGGCAATCGCGAGGAAAATGCCATCAAGGTGATGTGGCGAGAATTCCTCGTCCTGGTAAGTTAACTGGCCGTTATCGACCGCTTGCTGGAAAAGAGGAGACAGCTCCGGGCTGATGACTTTTACGTCGGCCCCTGCCTTTAACAACATCTTCGCCTTGCGCCAAGCAATATCATTGCCCCCGACAACCAAGCACGGTCGGCGCTTTAAATCAGCAAAAATTGGCAGATAGTCCATATGAGAGTGCCCCTGAGAATCCGTTGATAGAAGCACTATAGTTGCGGTGATTTATTACCTGAAATTCTTAAATTTCATTTTTTATTCCAAAAAGTTCGCCCCAAGATATAACTCTCGCTTGCTCGATAAAAACAGAGATAAATCAGCTTATTTGGGCAAAACCCTATAATTGTCGGGAAAGGGATGCTCCATCACTGTGATATAGGCTATTTCCTCATAAGCTATGACTTTTTGGCCTAGGCTTATGCGTAGCCAAAATGTTGTTTTCTGATCCAACCTATTCCAACAACTCGAGAAAATACGCAGAAAAACGCGATTAATCACACATAAAAGCTATTCTCTTACGCAATTTAGGAAGCGTTTTTGTTACCTTATGCACGCTTTCCTATACCGAACTCACGGAGAAAATTATGAAGTTATCAGCCAAACCCTTATCGGTTGCGATTTTGGGTGGCATGCTGGCTATGGCAGGACCGGCTACAGCAGACACCATCAAGCTTCGCATCCTGGAAACAACGGATATCCATACCAATGTCATGGACTATGACTACTACAAAGACAAGCCGACCAAAAAAACAGGCCTCGTCCGTACAGCAACATTGGTAAAGCAAGCCCAGTCTGAGGTAACCAACAGTGTTTTGGTTGATAACGGGGATTTGATCCAAGGTAGCCCAATGGGCGATTACATGGCGGCTAAGGGCCTAAACCAGGGTGATATCCACCCCGTTTACAAAGCGATGAACCAACTGAACTATGAAGTGGGTAACATCGGTAACCACGAGTTCAACTACGGCTTAGACTTCTTGGACAAAGCCATTGCAGGGGCGAACTTCCCTTATGTCAATGCCAACGTCTACGACCTGAAAACAGGTAAAAACCTATTTACACCTTATGTGATCAAGTCTCACACATTCAAGGACACTGATGGTGCCGAGCACGAAGTGAAGATCGGCTACATCG
This sequence comes from Photobacterium pectinilyticum, assembly GCF_024357955.1. GTDB lineage: Bacteria > Pseudomonadota > Gammaproteobacteria > Enterobacterales > Vibrionaceae > Photobacterium > Photobacterium pectinilyticum. Next base: position 5,094 of record NZ_JANEYT010000107.1, on the reverse strand, counting down.
GCTTTGTGCCACCGCAAATCTTGGTGTGGGACAAGCGCCACCTAGAAGGCAAGGTCAAGGCTGAAGATATCAAACAGTCTGCTGAAAAGTTCGTCCCTCAGATGAAAGCAGAGGGTGCTGATATCATTGTCGCAATCCCGCACTCGGGCGTGTCGACAGACCCTTACAAAGTCATGGCTGAAAATTCGGTGTATTACCTCACTGAAGTGGAAGGTATCGATGCGATTGCCTTCGGTCACTCACATGCTGTTTTCCCAAGCACAGCATTCGCTAGCCTGCCAAATACCGATGTGGAGAAAGGCACCATCAACGGTATTCCAGCAGTCATGCCAGGCCGCTGGGGTGATCACCTGGGTGTGATCGACTTGGTTTTGAAGCAGAAAGACGATAGCTGGACGGTAACCAGCGCTCAGACAGAAGCCCGCCCAATCTTCGATAAGATCAAAGGCGAAGCGATTGTTGAAGCTGACGAGAAAATGGTCGAGACCATTAAAGCTGAGCACGATGGCACCCGCGAATTTGTTAACCAGCCTATCGGCAAAGCCAACGATGTCATGTACAGCTTCCTAGCTCTGGTACAAGACGATCCAACGGTACAGATCGTCAGCCTTGCCCAGCAGGATTACGTTGAGCGCTTTATCCAAGGCGATCCGGATCTAGACGGTATTCCAGTATTGTCTGCAGCGGCTCCATTCAAGGCCGGCGGCCGTGGAAACGATCCAACAAACTTTACCGAAGTGGAATCTGGACAGCTTACCTTCCGTAACGCAGCTGATCTCTACCTGTATCCAAATACCCTAGTGGCACTGAAAGTTACAGGTAAAGAAGTGAAAGAATGGCTGGAATGCTCTGCAGGCCAATTCAACCAAATCGACCTGAACAGCACCAAGCAGCAAGGCCTGATCAATTGGGATGGTTTCCGCACCTATAACTTTGATGTCATCGACGGCGTCAACTACACCATCGATGTTTCCCAGCCAGCTCGTTACGATGGCGACTGTAAGCTGATCAACGACAAATCAGAACGTATTCAAGATTTGACCTTCAATGGCAAGCCTGTTGACCCAGCACAGCCATTTATCATCGCCACCAACAACTACCGCGCTTACAGCGGTAAGTTTGCCGGTACCGGTGAAGAGTACATTGCATTTGCTTCGCCAGATGAAAACCGCACTGTTGTCGCGGATTACATTACCCGCGTAAGCAAAGAGCAAGGTGAAGTAACACCAAGCGCCGACAACAACTGGCGTTTTGCCCCGCTGAAGAGCGAGAAAGAGCTAAACGTTACTTTCGAAACCTCACCGGGCGACAAAGCAGCCAGCTTCATCAAAGACAAAGCACAATACCCAATGGAAAAAGTCGGTAAAGATGAAATCGGCTTTGCGGTTTACCGAATCGACCTGCAAAAGTAAGTCAGAAGAACGAATCGCCTATGAAAATACCACAGCCTCGGCTGCGGTATTTTTTTGGTATGATAGAGCGTTATCTGATCCCTGTGAGCACAAGATGAAAACAGCCCTGACCCAGTATCTCCAGAACCATGGCGCCGATGAAGAGCCCCTCCAGCAAGCCATTGCGGCAGCAGAGCCGATGGAACTGCCGACCCGCCATATCCTGCTCAACCAAGGCGCGCAACCTGACTGTGCCTATTTTCTGGCTGAAGGTATTTGCCATGCCAGTTACCTAACGCCTGAAGGCCGTCACTTCAGCAAGGAGTTTTACTGGGAACAAGAGCTTATCATCGGCTTTGAAAGCCTACTGACTGGCCGACCTTCCGAATATGTACTGGAAACCTTATCAGCTAGCCAGTTACTGGCACTGCCCCTTACACTTATCGAACAATGGAAAACGACCAGCCCTCGCCTCTATATGGCCTTGCTGGAGCGCCAACTACTGTTTAAGGAGCATAAAGAGCGCTTTATGCTCATCCATTCCCCGGAAGAGAGATATACCTTGTTTTGCGAACACTTCCCTGATCTTCAGGCACAACTTGCCGATTACCAAGTTGCCTCCTACCTTGGCATTACCCCCACCAGTCTGAGCCGGATCCGAAGCTGTGAATAACAGCAAAAATAACAGCAAAAATAACAGCTCAACTTACCTTAAGTTAATGCCAAGCCTATAGGGTTCATTTATCCTGATGGGCCTATGAACCACATCAACCACCAGGAGAATGTAATGCAATGGCAATGCCTTCGCTTTGACCAACTAACCACACACCAGCTTTATGACTTACTCAAGCTGCGTAGCGATGTCTTTGTGGTTGAGCAGACTTGTGCGTACCCGGACTTAGATGACCATGACAAAAACCCCGGAACTTACCATTTACTCGGCTATCAAGCAGAGACATTGATTGCCTACTTGCGCCTATTGCCTGAAGGTACGACCTATGATGGCGTCAGCATTGGTCGGGTTGTGACATCGCCAACTATACGTGGCAAAGGGGTGGGTTATCCGCTGCTTGAGCAAGGGCTAGCGATGGCCGAACAACTGTGGCCAGGGAAAACCATTGAGATTGGCGCTCAGTCGCACTTACAACATTATTACCAGCGCTATGGTTTCGAGGCGTTCTCTGCTGAATACCTTGAGGATGGCATCCCTCATATCGATATGCGGATCACCAAATAAAAAAGCCACAGAGGTGGCTTTTTTATTTGTCTCTATCTAGGCGCAAATAATGCGCTACTGGGTACGGCGAACAAAACTGCCATCGGAGCGGCGGAAAAACAATACCGACTCGCTGTTACGACGTTCAATTTGCAGAGCGTCCAAACCACCCTGCGCAGTCTGGCGGTAACGTAACCATTGGCCAGCCTTGATTCGGCTCAGTGGTTTGTCATCGCCTTCAATCGCAGCCACCGCATAGAGATCATTGAGCGGCAAGTTATGCTGGCGGAATATATTGGCGAGGGTCTCGCCACTTTTTACCTGATAGCGCTGCCAATCAGCACTTGCTGACTGAGATAACGCCGCTTTCACCGTTTTTTCTGGCTGCTTGGTTGCAGGCTTGGAGGCAACAGGCTGACTCTCAACCGGATCTAATGGCCTGATACGAGAAGGACGAGGCGGCGATACCGGCTCTTCCCTATCCCCTACCGCCACATTTTGTGGTTGCTGGCTCTCCAAGTTCAGTGACAACTCACGTCGAACAGGCTCGGATGACTCAACCTGCACTGTTTGCTTTCCTACAGGCATGATCAATAAGACAGCCGTAACCGGAACCAATACCGCCAAGGCACGGCGATGCAGTTTAGGTAACAGCTGCCACTTGCTTTTCAGCGGTGCAAGCTTGGCACAAATAGCCGCCCCTCCCTGTTTGAACGCCTCCTTATCAAAGGTGATACGAGGCCACGTAAATTCACTCTTTTTATTCGAACGGCGTTTGGCCTGTCCCATACACTCCACTCCAGCGCTATCTGATTCACGCTATCCATCGACAGCTTATTACAATGGTTTACCCCTAGGGGGAGAAACTGTTATCCTGCCTGCTTTATTTATTCTACTAAAGAGATGACACCATGTCTGACGTAAAACTAGATACAGTTGAAACTAAAGCAAGCTACGGTATCGGTCTTCAAATGGGCCAGCAACTAGCACAAAGTGGTCTAGAAGGCCTGAATGTTGCTGCTATCGCCAAAGGTATCGCTACTTCTCTAACTGGTGATATGCCAGAAATCGAAGTCGACGACATCAACAACGCACTACGTGATCTACACACTCGTGCAGAAACTGTTCGTCAAGAGCAAGCTAAAGCTGCAGCCGCTGATGGCGAAGCGTTCCTAAAAGATAACGCACTACGCTCAGAAGTTACAGTAACTGAATCTGGTCTTCAGTACGAAGTTCTTGTTGAAGGTAACGGTGAAATCCCGACTTCAGACAAGCAAGTACGCGTTCACTACCACGGCGAACTAACAGACGGTACTGTTTTCGACAGCTCCGTATCTCGCGGTCAGCCTGCTGAATTCCCAGTAACTGGCGTAATCGCTGGTTGGGTTGAAGCTCTACAAATGATGCCTGTTGGCTCTAAGTGGAAGCTATACATCCCACAAGACCTTGCATACGGTGAGCGCGGCGCAGGTGCTGCGATCCCTCCATATGCAGCTCTAGTATTCGAAGTAGAACTACTAGACATCCTTTAATCGCCCAGCGATTACTGACAAAAACGGTGCTTCTGGCACCGTTTTTTATTGGCCTAATATCACCACCTTCCCGTATTATCCTACCCAAATTTTGTCCCTTTTTATCTTTTAATTCATTTTTTGCCATAGAATTTGGTATCTAAGCCGCATTCCTGACTAATCTTTAATAAGAAACCCAATAGTCGACGCCTACATGGAGGATTGCGAAAGATGTACCTATTGACCCGAACCCGAGCCAAAACTTGGCTACTGCTGCTTGTTGGCTGCTTGCTATTACCTGCCACCAGCCACGCCTTCAGCCTTTCTGACTTATTCGGCGGTGATGACGAAGAAGCGGCATCCACCCTTAGCAACCCACTTACCGATTTACTCAGCAGCCAGCTAGATGTCTCGACAGAGCAAGCCGCAGGCGGAGCTGGCGCCTTGCTTTCCATTGCCGCTAGCCAGCTTGGTGGTGAGCAAGCAACCGAACTAACCCAGATGATCCCCGGGCTGGACTCCCTGACCGGCAGTCTGCCTCCCGGCACCAGTGCGTTGCTAGGCAATATGGATACCATCAACCAGATCTTCAGTGCACTCGGTATGGATCCCAGCATGGTAAGCCAGTTCATACCGGTCGTGATGCAGTTTGTGGGCGATCAGGGAGCCAGTTCGTCCCTGATGGATAACCTCGGCAGCATCTGGCAAGCCGCAGGATAACTAGTTACGGATAAAAACGCGCGCAAAGATACCGCGCAAGCCCTACCTTTCTGTCAGCATGATGTAAAAAAGCCTTACCCAGCAATGGGTAAGGCTCAGATTGCTGACGAACCCCACTTTTTAAGTGGGGTTCTTTTTTAGAGAGCGGCCGCGATCGCGATTTTTTTACCTACCAGCTCGGTTGGAGGCTCCTTTGCTCTTCTCGCCTGATATTGACTCGTAATAGCCTAATTAGAGCGTTTATAAGGCCTATTTT
>NZ_JANEYT010000106.1 GCF_024357955.1 Photobacterium pectinilyticum | reverse complement strand
TGAGGCTATCCATAGCGATGTGACTGTCTGAAAGAGTAACCTCAATTAGATCATATTTTTACTTAGATTGGTATTAGAACCGCTTGCGGCGCACGCTCAATATAAGGCAAGTTTTCAGCTATCAGTAATCCCCATTCTGGATGAGGAGGCTTTGCGCCTAAGCCAATAAAGCTCAATGCAGTCAGGCTTAAGGTGATCGCTGGTAATCGCATTACCGTGTGTCTTAGTAATGGCGGTAAAATATAAGGAAGTAGGTAGTTCCTCAACATTTGCCAACGACCCACCCCCCAAAGAGGCGCTAACCGGATATGTGGTTGTGCTCGAGCCTCAAGCAACAGACTGGAACAGTGGGAAGCTAAGGGAGCCCAAGATACTAACACCACAGCAATGAGTGCACTGTTTGGATGCATACCTGAAAGTCCTGCAACCAGCAGGCCAGCGACGATATACGGGGTTCCTTTGGTGACTTCAATCAGGCCTTGGCTGAGTTTGGTGTTGAACCCCATGATGAGCCCGACCATTAAGCTGAGGACTGTCGCTAGCACACCTATGCTAAGGGTGGAAAGCATCCCCTGTCCGACACGGGCTAATAAGTCACGACCAACAGCATCAGATCCAAGCGGCGCAGCCAAACTAGGCGAGATCAAGCGACCAAACTGGCTGGTGTAGGGATCGCGCATTTCTGCCCAAAGGGCGAAGCCAATCAATAGCAGTAAGATTGAAGCACTGACTACACGTTTTGCACGGCTTTTGGTAAAGCCAAGTGGTGTGCTACTGCTGATCAGTTTGCCACTTTTCAAACCTTGTCCAAGCCATAGGTGCTGGAGAAGAATCGCAAAGCTACTGATTGCCATCGACATCACAAGCAGCAATAGTAAGCCACCTTGTAGGGTCGGCAAATCCTGGGCAGCAGTTGCCCCCAATGTTAGCCGGCCAATACCAGGAATAGAGAAAATGTGCTCGACGGTGACGGCACCACCGGTCAGACCAATGACGATCATTGCTATCTGTGGCAGTAGGTTGCTTAGGGCGCGACGCAGCGCATAGCGGCCAATGTGAACAGAGGTGATATTGGCACTTAGCCAGGTGATCACCCAAGGTTCATCCAATACCCGTTGCAGGCTATCGTTGAGTAGCTTGGTAAACAAGCCAGTAGCTGGCAGTGCCAGCGCGAGGCTAGGTAACCAGATGTTTTGCCAACCTTGCCAGCCATATGGGGGCAACAAGTTGAGCCAAACTGCAAAAAACAAGATCAACAAGGTCGCTATCACATACTCGGGAAGCGTGATGAGTACCGTGCTGATACTGCCATTGAGCCTATCCAACCGGCTCCGCCGCCATTGCCACATGGTGTGTTGGACACTGATAGCACAGAACAATGCTGTTAGGCCAAATGCACAGGCCATTAACAGGAGCGAGGTGCCTGCTGCGCTCATGATTGACTGGCTTACATTGTTGCCGCTAATCCAGGAAACACCGAGATCCCCCTGAAATAGGGAAGTGAGCCAATCCCACAGCCGTTCCATGCTGGTTCTATGTAGTCCCAGATCCTGACGGACTGCCTCGAGGGCTTCTGGTGTCATTAGGCGTTGTTGTCCCGTTCGGGCACGAAGTATTGTTTGAGTTGGGTCGATGCCGGCAATTTCCGGCATTAACCCGACAAGCACGACCATGGCCGCAAGCGCGAGTGCGCGTGAGAGCCATGGTAGTGTGCGATTTAGTATTGGTGAACCAGAGTGGCTAACAAATCGCATTTTTCTTAGTTTACATCCGTATGTTCGGTGATCATCAAGCGTTCGCGAGGGTCACGTACAGCTTGTTTGATACGTAAGCTCTCGCCCTGGATAACACGCTCGTGCAGCAGTGGGATCGCCGCATATTCGCTTAGGATCTTCTGCTCGGCTTCAATAATTGCTTTCTGACGGGCTTCACCCAGTGGCTGGAGGTCTGCATGGGTCAGTGCCGCGTCAACTTGTTTTGAGCAGAACTGCCCAAGGTTGTATGAGCCTTCACAGCTGAAATCACTCATCATGTAGGCGACAGGGTCACCTGAGTCGATGACGGTAGCTCGGGATAACATGAAAATATCAAAGTTACCGGCAAGGGCGTCGTTTTCGATTTGGCCGTATTCACGAATATCCAACTCAACATTAAAGCCCGCATTTTCAAGTTGTTGCTTAACCAGTATCGCAACCTCTGGCAGTTCTGCGCGGTCGGTGAAGGTACCCAGAACAACCTTCTCACCATTGGCTTTTAGACCTTGTTCCAGCTGCGGTGCTTCCGGACGAAGTGGGGCCGCCCAAGCGAGTGCTGGGCCAAGTAGGCCTTCTGCATAGGCGGCGCGGTTTTCGTAAACTGTTTCAATAATTTGTTTACGGTCAATCGCAGCCGTAGCAATTTTACGCATTTCAAGTTGGCTAAACACCTCAGACTGGTTGTTCAGGTAAAGTGTATTGGTGCGAGGCATGTTAACTTCATGAAGTAGCTCAGGATCAATCATCGCGAGCTGGGAGACTGGTACGGCTTCTACCACGTCTGCCTTACCGGTTCGCAGTGCTGCTGCACGGGCAAAACCATCTGGCACATACTCTGCGGTAATGCGGTCAATTTTCGCTTTCTCACCCCAGTAACCCTCATAGCGCTCTAGTTTCGCGCTGGTTGCACCGTTAATTTCTGTCAGGACGAATGGTCCACTACCGGCGCGAGTTGGGTTAATTCGCCCATTTTCTAGGTATGCATTGGCTGCAAGGATTGCAAGCTGCGGGCTAGAAAGGCGGCTCGGTAGCAGCGGATCATTGAAGTCCGTTTTAATTTCGACGGTTTTGTCATCCACTGCGCGAACTTGCCAATTAATGCCGTCGATAATACGAGGTTTCGGAGCAGCCTCGAAAGCTTTGTCGATAGAGTTAATTACCATTTCAGCGGTTAGCTTGCTGCCATCATGGAAAACAACGCCATCACGCAGAGTAAACTGCCAAGTCAGATCATCAATTTGTTGCCACTCAGTTGCCAGTTTTGGTAATGCTTCCGCTTGATCATTCAACTCAATGAGGGTTTCTGCTGTGCTCCAGCGAGATAACGTGAAGGCATCGTCAGACAAAGGCGATAGGCCCGTTCTTGGTGGTACCATCATCGCAAGGTGAATTTCAGTGCCTTGAATATCAGCGTCTTTGGTGTCGGTGCTGTTTTGTGTTGATGATTCGAAACAACCACTTAGGGCTAACATCAGGCCTGTAGCAATGGTGGTTTTCAGCAGGTTTGAGGGCATGATAATGTCCTTGGTAATCATAGTTAAATCGCAATGGCATGCGATGGAATTTGCATATTGACCAATGCTTGGCTGGTTGGGTGAGAAGGGCGGTCAAAGACCTGGCTCGCTGCGCCGTACTCGACGGCTACCCCTTTATCGAGCACTAAAATGTCATCACACAGTGCTTTAGCTGCATTGAGGTCATGAGTCACTAATAACAGGCGCATATCGCGCTGTTTTTGTAAGTGTTTTAGCAGGTCTACAATGTGCTGACGGCTAATAGGGTCGAGGCTGCTGGTTGGTTCATCCGCAACCAATACGCAAGGCTCGACAACCAAGGCTCGGGCAATGGCGACACGTTGAGCTTGGCCAAGGGACAATTGGCTTGATGTATGGTCAAGCAGAGTGGTACTCAGGTTGACATCAGCAAGTGCCTTTAATACGCGAGCTTCGCTTCCCTCTGTCATACCGAGAGATTCTTGGGGCTCTGTCAGTATGTCCCGCACTGTATAATAGGGGTTTAAACTGGTGTGTGGCTCCTGCGGGATCAGTTGGATATGACGGCATAATTGCCGTCTTTGCCGTGGTGAAATTTGCGAGAGTGGTTGCTCGCACAGGTATACTTCGCCTTCGCTAATGTGGCGTAAGCCGAACAACAACTCGATAAGGGTTGATTTACCCGCTCCTGAAGGTCCAACAATAGCAAGGCTTTGCTGATCAATGTTCAAACTCAGTTTATTCAGGGCGACAAAAGGCTTACCACCCAGCCAGCTAGGTCGGGTGTAATGGTGCACACTGACATTGTCAAAACGTAGTTGTGCTGAGCCTGAATGGTGAATGTGAGGATGCATGCTTTCTCTTAGGCCATCAGTTGGCAAAGCTGTTGGCAAAATGGGTGGTTGCTTGAGAGAAGGGCTTCTTTGGGCGAGCCGTAGGCGATCATTTGCCCTTCATCTATTACCAACAGCTTGTCGCAGCCCATAGCGCTGGACAGATCATGGGTGATCAACACGCCAGCGATCCCCTTTTGCTTAATACTGTGTCGCAGTAAGGTCAAAATTTCTCTTTCGGTGACAGGATCAAGCGCACTGGTCGGCTCATCGGCAATCAGTACCGGAGCATTACCCAGCAGGGCCATGGCAATACAGATACGCTGGCGCTGGCCGCCTGATAACTGAGCTGGGTAGTGCCTTAGCACCGTTTCGGGTTCAGAAAAGCCGAGTTGTAGCAAGAGCTCGCACAAATACTCTTCTCTGATTGCGGGAGCTTCGCTTTCTGCGCCTTAAGCGCAAGGCTCAGTTGAGTGCCTACACGCGCTAAAGGATTAAGAGCCTGAAGAGGATCTTGGAAAATGACAGCGGCACGTTGTTTGGCATTGCGCTGTAGAAGAGGAATACGACTGACGTCGTTGCCAGCAATACAAATTGAGCCTTTGGCGTTGATCCCCTTGGGTAAAAAACCGGCAATGGCTTTGGACATCATTGATTTGCCAATGCCAGATGGCCCCATTACTGCCAACATTTCTCCAGCATTCACTTCTAAAGCCAAATCTTGAAATAGCGCCCCTTGGCTATGGGTAAGGCTTAACTGGTTGACGGAAAGGATTGGGTCAGGCATTTGCTCGATAATGTTATGTTATAAAGTAACAATAATATCTATTTTAAATTGTAAGACAAGAGCAAAATTAAGTTCAGCTAGAAAAAAACATGCGAGCGCGGTTTGGCTTTTATGCGGTTTTTGGCGTTATTTACCGATTTTTAAGCGCTATTCAGTGTATTTTGCAATGTGTCGAAATGATTAGGAAAGGCAGTGTTTTTGTGGTAATAATTCTCATTTTCGACTTTGCACCATAAACCGTACCCTTTCATTTCAGCATATGAAGAGGGTGCCCACGACCTTCGTAAGGTATAAATTCCGTAACCAAAATACGTAATAGCCACCTTTATTATTTTATGTAAACAATTAGAAAATCATGGCGTTAACAAACAAAGATTATTACAAAATAGCGATTCCGTTTATTATTTCGACAGTGACTCAACCTTTACTCGGCGCAGTGGATACTGCCGTTATCGGGCGTCTGGGTATCGCTGAATTGATTGGCGGCGTTGCCATCGGCACCGTCATTATGAATACCTTATATTGGCTATTTGGCTTTTTCCGTGTCAGTACGACGGGACAAAGTGCCATCGCGATGGGTAAAAACTGCGATGAAGCCAAAGCGAGCAGTCTGCTTCGCCCTTTTATACTTTCGGGCTGTGTTGGGGGGCTGTTTATTCTCACCCAGTCGATTATTTGGCAAGGGGCACTGTGGGTTATAGAGCCGGCAGCAGATGTTGCTATCCATGCCAAGACCTACTTCGATATCTTGATCTTCGGTGCGCCGTTAGTACTGCTTAACTACACCGTCATTGGCTGGTTAATGGGGCAGGCTAAGGTCAAGGAAGTCTTGTTCACCCAGGTCTTTGGTAATGTTTTGAATATCATTCTCGATGCAATCTTCGTGCTTTGGTTTGACTTTGGTGTTGCCGGTGTAGCTTTTGCCAGCTTGATAGTCCAAGCCACAACCTTTGCTATTGGCATGGTGTTAGTCACAAGGTCGAGTAACTTGGCGTTGACGAAATACCTCGGCCAGGCCCGAATGACTAAAGCTGATTTGAGAACAATTATTTCTTCGAATACCGATTTGATGCTGCGGACCGTCTGTATTCTGATCTTCTTCAACATGATGGCAAGAACGGGCTCCCGTTTGGGCGCTGATGTACTGGCAACCAATGCAATTCTGATGCAAGTGACGTTTATCGTCAGCTATATGTTTGATGGCATAGCTAATGCGTCGAGCGTCTTTTCTGGCAAAGCCGTTGGGGAAAAGAGTCCAGGCTTGCTTAAAGATGTCTTGCGTCTTAATTTTCAGTGGACCACGTTATTTGTCATCATCCTAACTGTCTTTATTGCCTTGTTTAAAAATGATTTGGTTTTTCTCTTTACTGATATTCCGTCAATTATCTCCTTGTTTGAAGATATGTCTGTGTGGCTGTTGCTGTTCCCGTTCGTGGCTGGTTACGGCTTGACGGTATATGGCATATTTACCGGTACGGGGACGACACGCCCGGTGCGCGACTCAAGCATTGTGACCTTATTGGTATTTCTGATGTTATCGTCTATGTCCGTTGAGGCAATGGGAAACCATGGCCTCTGGCTTGCGTTTACTGTGTTCTATATCGGCCGCTTTTTATTCTTGTATCCGTTTATTTTTCAGGTCAAGCAGAAGTGCCTTTGATGCCGTTGAGGTAGCCATGTATCAGCAAGGCACGCTCAATAGCCTAATATTAAGCGAGCAGCTATTGTTAGCAAAGGGAGCTGTATTGTGAACGTTGAGCCAGCGAATATGCAGGTATACCTCAATTCATCCCAACCTTATTAAGGTGGGTCTAAACAGGCTATAAAATTTTACCCTTAGTGCTATTGATGTGCACTGTTGCATATTGTCATATCACGAAATACGTAAAAATTCGTGTCAGGGTGGTGACTATTTCCCTTATTGTATTACAATAGCATTAATTGATTTTTATGATTTCCCATACACTTTCATTGAATAAGAGAGTTAGCATGAGCAACCAAAAGTCTCTTGATGCGATCAGGAAGATGAAGCTGGAGAATGATACTTCAGCTGGTAACCTTGTAGACCTACTCCCTATCGAAGTACAAAAGCGTGACTTCGATCTATCATTCCTAGACAACTTGAGCGAAGAGCGTCCTCGTCTTCTGGTTCAAGCTAAAGATCTAGCAGAATTTAAAGCGAAGGTGCAGGCTGATGAGTCACACTGCATGTTCGACGATTTCTTCAACAACTCTACGGCCAAGTTCCTAGAAACTGCACCGTATGAAGAACCACAGCCTTATCCAGAAGAGACCGTTGGTAAAGCATCGCTATGGCGTCCTTACTGGCGTCAAATGTACGTTGATTGCCAAATGGCACTTAACGCAACTCGTAACCTAGCTATCGCGGGTATCGTAAAAGAAGACGAAGAGCTAATTGCTAAAGCAAAAGCTTGGACGCTAAAACTATCGACTTACGATCCAGAAGGCGTAACTTCTCGTGGCTACAACGATGAAGCGGCTTTCCGTGTAATCGCAGCAATGGCTTGGGGTTACGACTGGCTACACGCTTACTTCACTGATGAAGAGCGTAAGCAAGTTCAAGATGCATTGATTGAACGTCTAGACGAGATCATGCACCACCTGAAAGTAACGGTAGATCTGCTGAACAACCCACTGAACAGCCACGGTGTACGTTCAATCTCTTCTGCAATCATCCCAACGTGTATCGCGCTTTACCACGATCACCCGAAAGCAGGCGAGTACATCGCATACGCGCTAGAATACTACGCAGTACACTACCCGCCATGGGGTGGTGAAGACGGTGGCTGGGCAGAAGGTCCTGACTACTGGAACACCCAGACTGCATTCCTAGGCGAAGCATTTGACCTATTGAAAGCATACTGTGGCGTAGACATGTTCAACAAGACATTCTACGAAAACACCGGTGACTTCCCACTATACTGCATGCCTGTTCACTCTAAGCGCGCAAGCTTCTGTGATCAGTCTTCAATTGGTGATTTCCCAGGTCTAAAACTGGCTTACAACATCAAGCACTACGCAGGTGTTAACCAGAAGCCAGAGTACGTTTGGTACTACAACCAACTTAAAGGTCGTGATACTGAAGCGCACACTAAATTCTACAACTTCGGTTGGTGGGACTTTGGCTACGACGATCTTCGCTTCAACATCCTTTGGGATGCACCAGAAGAGAAAGCACCGTCAAATGATCCACTGTTGAAAGTATTCCCAATTACTGGTTGGGCTGCATTCCACAACAAGATGACTGAGCGTGATGAGCACATTCACATGGTGTTCAAATGTTCTCCGTTTGGCTCAATCAGCCACTCTCACGGTGATCAGAACGCATTCACCTTACACGCATTTGGTGAAACACTAGCGTCGATCACTGGCTACTACGGTGGTTTCGGTGTAGACATGCACACTAAGTGGCGTCGTCAAACGTTCTCTAAGAACCTGCCTCTATTCGGTGGCAAGGGTCAGTACGGCGAGAACAAAAACACTGGCTACGAAAATCACCAAGACCGCTTCTGTATTGAAGCTGGCGGTAACATCACAGACTATGACACAGAATCAGATGTGAAAATGGTTGAAGGTGATGCAACTGCGTCTTACAAGTACTTCGTTCCTGAGATCGAATCTTACAAGCGTAAGATCTGGTTTGTTCAAGGTAAAGTATTCGTAATGCAAGACAAGGCTACGCTTTCTGAAGAGAAAGACATGACTTGGCTGATGCACACGACTTTCGCTAACGAAGTGGCTGATAAGTCTTTCACTATCCGTGGTGAGAAAGCGCACCTAGACGTGAACTTCATCAATGAGTCAGCAGACAACATCCTTTCTGTGAAGAATGTTGAAGGCTTCGGTGAGGTTGACCCATACGAGTTCAAAGACCTAGAAATTCACCGCCATGTAGAAGTTGAATTCGGCGCGTCGAAAGAGCACAACATCCTAACGCTACTTGTTCCTAATAAGAACAACGGCGAGCAGATTGAAGTGTCTCACAAGCTTGAAGGCAACACGCTAACGCTGACTGTTGACGGTGAAACGGTAACTATCGAGCTGTAATCAGTCGATAACCGTTGAACATTATAGAAGGCTTCGAACGTCAGTTCGGAGCCTTTTTTATTTGCCCAGCGAAGCTGACAACTCCGTCAGTTTGGAAGAAAGCGATAGGAAGTCAGGCACACAAAAAAGTGAACCTGTTTTGACTCAATAGATGGGTATCCGCAACATCCTTACATTCGATTTATCTACTTACCCAATAATCACTGCAACTTTTCTGGTGAACACTTAGGTCATTAATGGCGGCAAGAAAAGCGTTACCATCTCTACAATGTACAGTCTTTCCATTGTGTAACGCGCAACAATAATGAATGGCCAAGTTTAAATGATGCTTTATTAAAACCGCTTTACAAGAGTTTGTATCTGTCTTTACTGTTAATTATTAATGGATTATCACGAGCTCTCCACTGGCGCCACACAGAAACTATGCGCTAAGACATAACCACAGCACAGAAATATCTTAGTTTTATCACCGAAAATTAGCTCTAAATTAAAGAATACGACTTTTTAGTATTAGCCACTCCTTCGGTAACCTTGTCTCCCTCTTCATTGTGCATTTTTCTCATAATGGGCATCAAAGCTCAATATGGGGCTAATGCGTTGATGGTATTTTTCTACATGTGGTTCATCCCATTTTTTGCTATCACATTGGGTTTGTGTGATGGACATCATCAATACCTTCAGGAAAAGACATAGTTATGTCAGTTAGGAGCGAATTGTTGAAGTTATTGGATTGATTTCAGTGCTAACGTTTTAAAACTTTTGTTGTTGACCGTAAGTACTTGGAGGTCTTATGTCAGATACATCTATAGTTTATAACCAAAGAAGTAAATCATCGCTCAAAGACATTTGGTCCTACTCAATAGGCGAAGGTGCAACGTCTATTGCAATGAACGGTGTGAATAACTTCGCGCTGCTTTTCTATACGCAAGTGTTGGGATTGAATGCTGCTTTAGCTGGTCTGGCTCTAAGTATCAGCGTACTTTGGGATGCGATTTCAGATCCGGTAATGGGCTATGTGACGGATAATACAACAAGCCGTTACGGGCGCAGGCACATTTACATGTTCTTTGGAGGTATCTTATTAGCAGTGTCATTTCTTGCTCTGTGGACGGTTCCAGATTCATTCTCTGGAAACTCTACGATTCTATTTGGATACTTGCTTGTAGTTAATTTAATAATGAGAACAAGCTTAACAGTATTTGTCGTGCCATATACCGCTCTGGGTTTTGAAATCTGTAAGGGCTATGAAAGTCGCGCCAAACTTCAAAGTGTCCGCTCATTTCTAAATATGTGTGTTAATTTTGTTTTTGGTGCTTTGGCATGGAGTATTTTCTTCAAAGATAGCGTAGATGCCAGTGGTGCAAGAATTGATGGCACTAAAATGCCAGGTAACTTTTTAGTTATGGGTATAACATTAAGTGTATTCGCCCTCATTATGATCTTGCTTTGCGTGTATTTAACCCGAGCGTTTGCAAGTACCTCTAATGATAATCAATCTAAAAATGCGATGAGCATTAAAGAGTTCATGGTAAGTACCAAAAGTATTTTATCTGACAGGTTAGCAATACGTATTTTTGCATTATTATTTGTGGGGCAAATTGGTGTAATGCTAACCGCTCAACTGCAAGTATTTGCCTATGTCGATTTTCTAAATTTATCTAGTGGCGATAAGACTCTTGTTCATGGAAGTACCATGGTTGGTTTCGCGATAGGTGCGTTAGCCGTGACGAAACTCGTCAATTGGTTAGAGAAACAGTCGGTCATTCTATTTGCTGTTGCCGCTTCTACACTGGCAGGAATCGGCATGTACCTTGTCTTCTCTGCTGATATTTTTAACCTTGATTTAGCCAATAATCAAACTGCATTTACTGTTCCTAGCTTTGCGTTTTTCCAAGGGCTATTTTGGTTTGGTTGGGGTATCGTCATGCCGCTATCTACATCCATGATTGCCGATGTTTCCGCGATTAGCGAAGCGAAAACAGGGCAAGTCAAAGATGGTGGCTACTCGGCGATGTTCAGTTTCGCACTGAAAGCGTCAACGTCGTTTGCCCTGTTGTTTTGTGGTGGGTTACTGGCCATGAACGGTTATGTTGAAGGTGTACCAGAACAAACAGCAGAAGTCGCAAAACAAGTTGCAACCACGTCGTTTTTAGTGGGACCGTTTTTTATGATACTGGCAACGGTATTCCTTTATAAGTACCCCGTCAATCGTGCGGTTATGGCTAAGCTCAATGACGAGAGCATCTAGGGGTTTGTTGTATGTTTAGAATCAAAAAAGTAATGCTCGAACAAGCTCAGCAATTAGGCGTTTTTGACGCACTACCACTTTTAAGTTGGGTCGTTGAATGCTCATCTGATGGCGCTTATCAAACGCAGTATCACGTGCAGCTTGCTAAGACCCCACTGTTTGACGATGTCCTGTTGGACTCTGGTGAAGTAGACAGTGATGAGTCTGTTAACGTGAAGTTTGCCGATATCACATTAGAAGCATCAACAAGCTACTTTGTTCGCGTCAAGGTGTGGAATAATGTTGGTGAGAGTACCGCATGGTCAGAGCCCAAACGGTTTTTAACGGGGTTGATGTCAAAATGGAATGCGCAGTTCATTTCACCGGAGATTGAAGACGAAGCTGAGCTATCAAGATGTTTTTATTTAAGAAAAAAGTTTGATCTTTCCGAGGGAAAACACGTCAATTCGGCTGTTATCCATATGAGTGCTTGTGGTATTTACAAAGCATTCTTAAACGGGGAAGAAGTTGGTCAGGATGAGCTTAAACCTGGTTGCACAAGCTACAAAAAAAACATGCTCTATCAAACTTATGATGTCACAAGCCAAATAAGTGGTAACAATGTTGTCGCGTTTCATGTTGCTCCTGGTTGGTATAAGGGGCGGTTTGGTTTCTTCGGCGAGAGAAACTTCTATGGTAATAAGAGCGCCATTATTTGCCAATTAGTCATTACTTATGAGAATGGTGAAACACAGGTGGTGACGAGTGATGACTCATGGTTGGCAACAGCTTCACCTGTCATTTTTTCTGAAATATATGATGGCGAAACCTACGATGCTAATTGCGAAGTCGTTAACTGGTTAAGCGGTGATATAAATGAATCAGATTGGTATCGCCCCGTTTCGCTAGATTTATCCACTACCATATTAAACCCTCAACACGCCAGTGCGGTGCGACGAATAGAGCAGATCGAGCAGCCGAAGAAAATCATCTCACCAAAAGGTGAAGTGATTTTAGATTTTGGGCAGAATTTATCTGGCTTTGTAGAGTTTGCTGTTAATGGCAAAGTTGGTCACAAGGTTGTCCTTGAGCATTTTGAAGTTTTAGATGCAAACGGAAATGCCTATTTTGATAATTTACGTTCAGCTAAACAGCGAATTGAGTATATTCTGGATGACTCAGGGGTACAGAGTTACTGCTCTAATTTTTCTTTTCAAGGTTTTAGGTATGTTCGTGTCACCAAATACCCAGGGGTAGTTGAACCGGGTAATTTTAAAGTTCATGTGATCCATTCTGAAATGGATCAGACGAGTGAATTTGAAAGCTCTAATGCCCTGTTAAACCAACTGCATAAAAATATTCGCTGGGGCATGAAAAGTAATTTTGTTGATATTCCGACAGACTGTCCTCAAAGAGATGAGCGAATGGGGTGGACGGGGGATGCGCAGATTTTTGCCAAGACAGCCTCTTATTTGTTTAATACAAGCAGTTTTTTTTCTAAATGGTTGACTGACCTGAATGCGGATCAGCTTGAAAATGGCGGGGTACCGCATGTCATCCCTGATGTGTTGTCAGGGAGAACGGATCATGATGAATTTCTTTCGACAGGTACGCACTCTTCAGCTGCGTGGGGTGATGCGGCAATTATTATACCGTGGACAATGTATGTCATGTTCGCTAACAAGGCGTTGTTAGCGAGGCAGTATGAAAGCATGTGCGCCTATGTAGACTTTATGGTTAATAATTCTGATGAATATATTTTCAATTACAAACTTCAGTTTGGTGATTGGGTAGCACTAGATGCCAAAGAGGGGAGCTACTTTGGTGCCACGCCGAATGATTTAACAGCAACGGCTTTCTTTGCTTATTCAACAAGATTGCTAGCAAAAACGGCAAAGGTATTGGGTTATGTAGATGATGAGCGTCAATATTGGGCGTTACACGATAAAGTGAAATCATCTTTCAACAATAAGTTTGTTAACGTGGATGGCTCACTTAAGGCTCGCACGCAGACGTCGCATATACTATGCCTTCATTTTGATTTGGTGCCTGATGTGTTTAAGCCTAAAGTAGCAGAAGGATTGGTTGCGCTTTTGGCTGAAAATAATGGAAGCTTAAATACAGGGTTCGTCGGTACCCCCTATTTTTGTTTTGCACTAAGTAATAATGGGTATGTTGAGGAAGCCTATGATTTACTTCTTAAAGAGACTTTCCCTTCGTGGTTACATCAGGTGAAGCAAGGCGCAACCACTATTTGGGAGCATTGGGACGGCATTAAGCCAGACGGTACGATGTGGAGCCCTGATATGAACTCATTTAATCATTATGCTTACGGTTCTATTGGAGATTGGATTTATAGCTCTGTATTAGGAATTCAACCAACTGAGTCCTCTCCCGGTTTTAAAAAACTACGAATAAAACCGTTAATGACAAAAAAATTGGCCTTTGCAAAAGGTCGCTTTGAGTCAAATTATGGTGATATATGCGTAGAATGGAAACATATTAATGGTGACTACTTTTCTCTTAGTATCACTGTTCCAT
Organism: Photobacterium pectinilyticum; assembly: GCF_024357955.1. GTDB lineage: Bacteria > Pseudomonadota > Gammaproteobacteria > Enterobacterales > Vibrionaceae > Photobacterium > Photobacterium pectinilyticum. Next base: position 486 of record NZ_JANEYT010000106.1, on the reverse strand, counting down.
TTAACTCATCGGCGATGATAGAGTTCGATATGAACGATCAAATCGTTTGTAGTAATGGTATGACTACTCTTGGCAGTAATGTGTATGAGGTTGGGTCTGGAACCTATCTTTTTGATATTCAAAAAAAGAGGGACAATAAAATGTCGGTGCCAGCTGATTCGTTGTTTTCTAAGATGGATTAGGGGCATATAAAATTTGCAACGACATTTATTTACCTGATTACCACCGAGCCTCAGCTAATTTAAGTAAACGTTGAGGCATCGGTGCTGTTTGAATACCTAAGTAAATGAGTTGTTCCAACATCGCATTCTCATTGGGTGACCTTCTTTATTCAGTGATACTGCTGCAACGAATGGCCGCTTCCCTTTGGCTCACCGTCTACGAGCACCTCACTGCTCGCCACCCCAGTAAGGCGTTGTTGATCAATTCATCCTCGGGACGGCTCAGCTCCAAGGGCCTTTCTGGGGTTAGTTGACCATCTGACGA
>NZ_JANEYT010000105.1 GCF_024357955.1 Photobacterium pectinilyticum | reverse complement strand
AGCTCCATTAATGAAGGAGCTTTATCAGTACCAGGCATTGATGATTACCGGAATATGGGGAGAAACACCCGCTTACAATTGAATAGTACTTGTTCCTGACAATATTCTTTAACTTCAATGACTTTACCCCAGATAAGCGCATAATATTAGAAGGGTACAAGGATTAGTTATAGTACGTCAATTACGAGTTAATGAAGTGTGATTCAATAGGTCTGAAACAAGAAATGGTCAGATGAGCGACACCTGTTACCAGGTGCCGCTCTCCTAAGAACCCAGCGTGCAACTTCACAGCACTGCATAATTCAGATAACTTTAAAAGTATGGAAAATAAAGGCTGAGTGACCTACATAGAGCATTTGGTCTAACTGATTTTGGGGCACAAATTAGTCAGCCAGGCATAGGTTGACCAGAAGATGGACAAAGTTTTTTTACAACATAGGGCACTAAAACACGCCATGCTCTAAACGGCCGATCAGGTCGAGTACAACCTCAGTGTCTTCTTCTGTCGAAAGCATATCAATTGGTCGCTTGTTACCAAGTCCTCGAACTGGGTGCTGAAGCCAGCGATGAGTGGCATCTTCATTTCCAAACAGTGCAAGCGCAGCCTGGAATACTTTGTCAAAATTCTTTTGGGTTTCTTTATTCATTCAAAACTTCGCCTAAATTTATATGATCAATGTCATACACCATAGCTGCATTGGGAAAAAGAGGACAAATAAAGATTAGACGAACGGATAGGTCGTAATGCTCTAAACAAAAATGGGGCATTTTCGATTTAGAAATGGCAGCGTATCGACTGCGATCGCTGCCATTTTAGTATGATACTTTTAATACTCAGTATGAATCTTTATTTCTCTCTCACACCAGCGCCGATCTACAGCAACTTCTACGATCAATTGTCTCCATATCTTGGTTTGCCGTAATTTTCTGATTTTCCATCAGGCACCTATCAACATCTTCTAGACCAAGCCATTGTAGTCAACCCGTTTTGGTAGCGATTGCGATTAAATGGTTTTTCCCATGAGCTTCTATAAAAAAAAGACCTCGGATAGCGAGGTCTAAACAAGTTCACGCCCTAAGGTACTTTAGATGTCGTCGCAGCGAACAAAATTACCGTTTTGATACAGGCACTTTTGGTCTAATACACCGTTTACATAATGATGGGACCAACCGTGGGCCAATCCTGAATTCCAATGGTCAACAGTCTTATGCCTTGTCGAACCATTACAATGAGCCCTCGTTCTTTGACCATGTAATGAACCATGGTCGTAATTTGATTTTGTGTAATCTTCACTGCAGTTAGGATTATCCAGCCATGTTTCGTGATAGCCATGCCTTTTTCCGTCAACATAGAAACCACGCTCATTGAACCTGTGGCTCAAACAGGGAATTAGCACTTCATAGGAGCCATTTCGTACCCCATTTTCATAAAAGCTGGTTAAACACTGCGTATCTTCGCCATCACGAAACGCAATAGACGAACCATGTTGTAAGTACCTGTAGATACTCAGACGATCATCTGGTTCTGTATTTTCTCTATCAACGATGAGCTCTTGAATTGACCTATTCTCTGTTTTGCCGCCGGTGATGTTGTAAAGCTCTTGTGTTTTGCCTATCACACCATAAGGATCATCGGGATCAGCATTGTACTCTTCGAAACGATGCAAAACCGTCCCAGAATCAAATTCACGCTCGTGTTTATAACTTACAGGATAAACAAGCAGAGAGTCTCGCCCTCTTAGCATTGCCAGGTGTTCATCTTCACGCCAAATAACCTTCCCGTTACTTTCCCGCTCATGTAATGCGTAGGTCGGCATATTCAGATAGGTATCGTCGTAGTACGGGTCATCATGTTTTCTAAAGTATCCGCCAGATGTAATTGATTTATTAAATAGCGGCAAAGTTGATGTAAGAGTATCCATCTCTCGGTAGTTATAATATCTATTATGAGTAGACGTTGGGTATTCAGACGAATACGTTGTATAAAAGAGAATCGGTGAAGCAAAATCAACGCCAATTCTGTCAGTTAGTATCGGTTTCGTATATTCGGTGGTCCTATCAAGTTCATCTTCTGAGTGCCTAATCTCTTTATGATATATAACAGTAGCTTCCTGGCAGCCGTTTTCTCGATTAGTGACAGTCGTATATTCATAAAGATTTGTTTGTTCACCGCTGTATTTTTCTGTGCTCAAATTTTCAGAGCTTAAACGACGAGGAATCTCACACCTTAATGGTGAATAGGAAAATACGTCATATCGATAATAATTTAATTTGTTGCTTCTCTCCTCCTGTTGTCCAACCCTTATGGAGTCAAAGACATCGTTTTGTCTTTCAAATATTTTGTAGGTCCCTCTAACTTCAAGCTCTGAACTTGGTACAAAGGTATAATAGTCGCCCTCGCGCTGCGTAATTAGGTTCCCATTACTCATGATCCGGTACCCGTGATGGTTGTATTCTAGGAGCACGCTTTGTTCATTATAGAGCTCGGTGTAACTTGGATATGATTCTCTTAAGCTAGTTACAGGGTTTTGGACCGTTGTGAACTGCTCATGGTAAGACACTGAGTGTGGCGGGTTTGCGAAGTAGGTTTCTCTTGTTTGTATGAGGTTATTGTCATAGACGATCTTCTGAGCGGTATATTTACCCCCTCCATCATGCTTGCGTTCTAAGATGGCGGTGCAGATCTCTCCATCAGCATCCTTGATGATATCACCTGCAACATATCCCATATCCCGCCTGATATTATCGTCAGTTGGGCAGATTGATTTACCAACCAAGACATCAAACGTATGCGCTTTTCTCAATGCCGCGCCAAGTGTTGCATGATCGATGCTAACAGAGAAGGTATGAATGCCTTCTTCAAAGGCCGTAATAGTCACCGTCTGCGAGTTTGGATTTTCTAACGATAAATTGCCATTGGGTGTCGACCACTGGATCGAATCCATATCTAACTCGGTATACTCGTCATCTGATATCACTAGTGTCAAATCAAATGGAGTATTCGCGGTAAGGCTTTCTGCATATTCAGAGTCTAGCGATGCCTGTTTGTAGATCACGTCCTGTAATGGGACACAGAAGTCGTGATCACCTTCGGCTATAGAAAGTTTCCAGAAGGTTAGCTTACCTTTGGACTTACAGGTTGGCCCAGCTTTCACTGTAAACTCATTGACCGAAAAACTTGTACTATTGGTGTCAGCGATGGCTTCTAGTTTGGTTCCTGAGTAAATACCCGCATCTCCACCAACCTCAAACACATATGGAATCGAAAATTTAAGTTCCGCTTGCACAGAAGTTAGGCTCAGTTCGGTTTCGCCAGAAAGCGAAAGATGAGCGTTGGTGAAATCAAAATCACCGTTGCTAATTTGTAATGGTTTGACCGTTGTGTGAAGCTCACCATTAACGACATCAAAGCGCACATCGGAGGGTATTTCAGCAACAAAGCGCGTTTGTAATCCGACCGTTGCTTGTGATTGATTCGGCACCTTAGCTTCGGTATACAAGCCAAAATCAACTTTTAGCGGGATACGTGCTTTGCGGTTGACCCGATAAAGTGCAGGGTGAGTAATTGGAATTTCTTTTGTTTTCATTTCATAAATGGTAGCGCGGTACTTGTCCTGCCCATTCATGCTCAATTTGATATTAGCCGTAAAATCGGTACCAAAAGTTGAAACCCCACTGTGGTGAATATAGGTTTCATCTGTGAGGGACGAGTTCGCAACAACCAGGCTACCTTTTACAGTGTACCTATAGTCGAAAGAATAATTCCCAAAGCCGATATCCCAGTCTCGACCTCTTAATGCACTTGGATCGCTGCTGTCGGGTATATGTTCATAGTAAAACTCAGTTCGACCATCTTTGATTATCCACTCGATAGGCTTTTTCACGAAATAGAAGACAACTTGCTTGACTCTAGTGGAGCCGTAGCTTTGTGCAGAGCGACTCTCGATGCTTTCCAGTTCAAAAAAAGGGGCGCCCGTTTGCTCAATTAATGGATCACTCGCCAACAGAACCTGATGCAACAGCTCTTCTGGGTCGTCACCTTCATTTAGTGCCGTTACCTCTAACAGATCTCTGTCTCGGTTGTAACTGAAAATGAACCTGTCCTGAAGCTCATCCATATCTATGTAAGTTAAGTCTTCAGCCAGTACAGGTGGCTCCGGAACTTGGAAAGGTGCACTATTGCCCTCAAATCGTTCACCGTTAATAACAGCATCTACTTCAAACACATAATTTTGATCAACGGACAAGCCCTCAATCACGTGCTCGGGGGTGTTAAGGCCTGTTAGTGTCGCTACCAGATTGCGGCTATGGCTTTTACCATCAGAGGAAGGGCTGGCGTAGACGTAGTAGGTGTTTTCACTTATGTGCCCGGCTTTACCATGCCACCTGAGCAGAACACTATCATCGCCATAAGCTGAGATTGAACGGATTGATGGGATCATATCTCTTGATGGTGGGGAGCTACATTCAACCGATACACTGGTGTTGGAAATTATGTTGCCTTCATCTGGAGTCACAACACACACTTCTTTGACATCACCCGACCTTGCTGTAATTTTATAAGGATCGTTATGCTTAAAATCGTGGCTGAAAGTAAAAGAACCCTGTTCAACAAACTCTTCTAATTCGTTGTTGAGCTCTTTTATGCTAACCCAAGAGTTTGATTCAGATTTGATGTTAACAGAAAGCCTATGGCTGACCTCTGGTGGTAATGGATCGGTGGCCGAATCAGAGTCGCCACCACACCCTGCTAGTACAAACGCACTAACAGCAAATAACTTAATGTGATTTCTCACGTTTTCTCCAGATAAATGAATTTGTCTCATAAAAAATGAAGCCGAGAATATAGCACCATAGAAAAATCTAAGTCATTGATAGTTAACATTTTGAAACAAAGTCGATATGCTTCAAGTTTGACCGCTTGGTATTAAATATTCACGATCATAACGTTGACACCAAATGGCTGTCGTTATGACGGTTCGATAGGTTCATCAGTAATACAACACACAAGAAGAATGCAATCAGAATTGAGCAAAACCTTACATTTACAACGCAAAAGAATGCCACTCTAAAAAGATAGATTGAATATTTGGGGGCGAGCTATGAAATGTAGAAAACAAATTGCGGAGGGCAATCAACCTGCAACTAAGGCTGTTGGGCTGAATTAAAACATAATTCGAATGAGGTTCAGTCACTGCGTTTCAACATATCACCTTGGTCTTAACCCTTCTGGATTGTCGTAATGTTCATTGAAATGCAAAGGAATGATCGTTATTCCTTTGCATCATCTAACCCGTAATCTATCAATTCGGTATCCAAAGAACTTACTGCAATATAACCTTTCCTAGTTGGCTTCTAACAGTGGTATCGACAACATAAACTCTGACTCCCCTTGTACCCCCTTGACGGCTGGGAAGATAGGCACAAAAAGCTTACCCTGATTATTTGTGATGTTGTATACCACTTCTACTGTTTCACCTGGACTCACCTTTGTCGTTTCATTAATTATGTGTACTGGGTAATTTGCATCAGAGCGGAGCGTGAACATGATCGACTGCTCTCCACTTGCCAGCTCACCTTCATCGGTGCGTAACTCGTTAGACACGATGACGTTTAGAGGATTGTCTCCTCGATCTGACAACAGTCTATCGACAGGAAAAACAGAAATTGACTCAACTCGCACCAGATTAGCCGGTTGGTAGGCCAGTGTGTAGGTGGTTATATGGTCATTACCAAAGTCATCGACAGCGGTTATGGTCAAGGAATATTCTTCTCCTGGTTCTAAACTTGAAAAAATTCGTGGGTACTCAAGTGTTGCAACGTATTGCTGCCTATTGTCACTCTCCACTAGCCAGTTAAGCATGACAAGGTCATTTGCTGGACCACCTTTCATTTCAATGGACTCAATGCGTGGGTAGTTTTCATCAGTTATAGTTAAAAGCAGGCTTTCAAGGCCGATGACTTCTTGCCCATCTACAAAGTTATCACCATTAACGGTTAACGCAATGGCTGGTGGTGTACGATCCACTGTCAGCGGCATCACTTTGTTATGCACCGCAACATTATGAAAATTATCACCAAGGTTGATCTCAATCGACTCGTAATCCCCCTCAGGAAGATTTGCGGTTGAAAAATAGAAATCACGTATGTAGTTGGATAACTCAACTTCTTTTTCGTGAGCTAGAGTATGGCTAATACCATTATCAGTTAAGGCGCGTATGCTGGTTAGTTCAAATGAAGGATGCCAGTGCGGTGCTCGCATTGAACGACCTAGCGGTGTTGTGTTGGTCTCAGTTGCCCGGACAACCACTTGTTGCGTTGATTGATCGTAATGATAGTTTGTCAGCTCAGCCGGCGTCGTGTCTACGTCGTATAATGCATTTTAATCAATACCTTGCAGTGTTGTGCCATCGATATAGGTCTGAACATGAAATGTAACACGCCAGGGCTCTTCTTCTAGTGAGTGTCCTAACTGTTGTAGCTCCTTCCAGCTAAACGATGTGGGGTTGTTAATAACTAGCTCTGTCTGTCCTGGCTCGAGATAATAATTATTATATGTGGTGGAAACACCATTGTGGGACGCTGGATTCAATCGTGGTGTGGAAATACGTAAACGTTGCCTTTGCTCCCTTGGCTCCATGACAAGGCGAAACTTATCAAAAATTTCATTTTGATCACGAATTTGCCAAGTGTCATCCCATTTTTGAGTTGTTTCACGCCAGAGGCCGCGTGATACCGGTTTAGGAGGTATTGGTGTGTTTGGGGCAATTTTGATATCTATTTCACCAGAACGCAGGTGCATCCCAGCATTGGCAGAACGCCATTCTGAGCGGCCTTCGAAGATCCCACGCTCGCGTCGAGACCTAACATAAACACTATTACCTTGTTCATAGAGTATGGATTCGTCAAGGCAGTTGATTGCTTCGCAGTATTCAGCATAGCCGAGGCCATGATCTGAATATTTCTTGTGTTCGTCTCTATCGAGCCGAGCAACAATGTAGACTGGGTTGCTGTAGATCGTCAAACCTGGTGTATATTCGACATACTCGCTAGCACCTGGAAATGGTAGGTTATGTTTGCCCGCGTCTGGGTGCTTTGTATCTCTTATGGCGATGATATCAAACAGTGGTGTCTCTATATCTTGATTCGAGACGATATGGCGGGCTTTCGTTTGGTTACCGGCATAATCAGTGATGACGTAATCTAATTGATAATTCCCTCCTTTTCGCTGAAACGGCTCTTTACCAATTGAAATTACACTTCCCTCAACATCGACGTTGAAAGGGCCAAATGTCTCCCCCGATTCTAACCGTGTCGCAGTGACTTGTGCATTTTCAATCCCAACATTGTCTTTAACCTCATTGAGATCAGTCGAAATATATCGAATACCATTGACGATGAGATGTCCGCTGACATTGCCATAACCAAGATCTGGGCTTGCAGACAATGAACCAATTGATGGTGCAGTAACATCGATGATTAGCTCACCTTCTTCTGTAGATATGAGGTTGTCGTAGTTGTCAAAAATGCGCTTCGTAATGCGATAGCTACCCTCGGGTATGCTGTTTGGAAGTCTAAATTCTTTACCGTAAAACTCCCTACCCAAATGATCACTTAGCCTGTCGTCCACACGCACAATGTCAGAGAGTTCTCTGTAGGACCAGTTGCCATTGTCTTGTGTTATTTCAACTTCTATCTTACGGCTGAGGCCGCTACTAGCCAGTAGGGAATGATCCTTGGCGGCATTGAGGTAGCTTTTGCCGAGGGGCCATTCACTATTTGCGCTTGGCATAATCACTTTGGTCAAACCGTTCGGGTCAGTAAATTGGTGCTGGACTATCTCCGCCTGGACAGAAAAAGCACAGATCATCATTAGGCCAATTTTACGCATAGTTAAACCTCCGAGTGGCAGTGGCTTTGATCTGCGACTCAGCAAAAAGAAAGAATAAGGTATGTTGTTGAATTTAAATGTATCATTTGCTTTGCCGGTGGGCAACGCGTAACGTCTCATTGTAAAAGGCTTTATCCTGCCGGAATTAGCCGATATCACGTTAGATTCAATTTGTTGACGAGGTGTGGCCACACAACCAGATAAAAGTTCATGTAGATAAGAGCAGATATTTTTATGGGATAAGGTAGATTAGAGAAAGTATGCCCAAAATGGGCATACTCATGGCTATTACCAGCGTGTGGTCACTCGAAAACACCATTGCGGTGCCAGCATAGCGCTGGAAGCGTGGACACCGATTGTCTGCAACCACACGAAAGTCATCAACCAGTGTTCAACCACTGTATTAGTTTAGATCAAACCGAGAATGTTCGCCCTGAGGCAAATAGTCAAACACATATTCAGCACATGTTTGAGGTGAACGTGAGAGCCTGAATGCCTGTTAGATTATGGCAATATTACATTTTTTCCTGATGTACATCTTTGGGGATATGATCCAAATTCGAAAGCAATGATGGCCCCCCCTCAGCCCAGGGCCATTTATGATGAGTTTCAAATTCTAACAGATCTTTTCCGCTTTCGTCATAGTCTTCTTGTTCTTTGAGTTGTTTAGATGTTTTATCAGGCCAAAACCTGACGGGATCTCGTAACGGTTTTTTGGTAATTATATTTTTTACTAAAGCATTGACATTATGATCATTGACTCCAGTATTAAGATATTGAGCAATGTATATAATTGGCAAGAAAATATGATAGTTCATGAGTTCTCCTCTATTAGGAATGAACTGTTCCATAGGTACGAAAGATTGAATCATTTGACTATGTTCGATGACAGTATTATAAAATGTTTCGGGGATCTTATAGCTGCGATGATCCCAATTATAACTAACGTTAAATCTCAGGTACTTTATTTGTCCTTCAATTATGGCGTTTTTGTTTTCAGACACAAAATTTGCGGAAAAGCCTAACCTTTGCCAGAGATCATATGTTGTATTTATTAATAGCACAGTTAAGTATCTGTGGACTATACTACATCTGAACTTGTTTGAATCTAATAGTGTACGGCTTTGTGAGAGGCTCAAATTCATATAAAACTTATTTTCAGTTAACTGTTTATCTAAAGCGTCAGATAGAATTTTTTTTGCGTTATCTAGTTCTAAGGGATTGTTTAAATACAACTTAAATAAATCGGATTCTGATTGAACACGGGAAAACGGGCTCGACGAAAAGCAATCCCATGCCTCTGGATCGATGCGGGCACAATTTCCTAGCATAGCGATACGGAAGCAAATCAGTAATTCGTTGAAAGAGGATTTAGAGTCAATTTTTTTCATAACGTACTCACGTTTACTATCAGGACAATATGAGCTCAGCTCATCAGGTTCAACATAAGCTACTCTTATTATGTCATTTACTCGCAGCTTAGCTTTATATTTGCAATCATTGAATGATACCAAAACTACTTTATGCCGATCACAAACTACTCCATCCTCAGGGCTGTTCTTAATTATCGATTGATAACGAATGCTATAATTTTTGTTTTGAACCCGTTCTTGTATACATTCAATTGGCGTGTTATCGATTTTTGTCATTGTTGTCTAACCCATTCATTGTCCCAAAACCATCCATCGTACTTGTTTTTAAATTTTTAATTATCTGATTTCGCATGATCAAAAAGGAGTTATCGAATTTTTCTGTCAACAAAAAGTGATATACAAGATTTGTCATTTCTTCGTTACATTGGGTGAGTTTAATGAAATATCGAACAAATGATGGTGTGATAATATTATTTACCTCTTCCGAACTCAGGATATAATCATCATGAATCATTGCGTTTAAAGGTTTTTCCCTCACAAGACAGCGGGGGAATTTCAGATATAAGTGAGTGTTGATATCACGCAACATTATACCCTCATCACGTAACTGGTTAATTTTGTTTTTTAGCATCTGCGCTTGATGTTGTTCTAATTGATAGTATTGACCATTCTCGCAATGTTCATAGATAGAGCTAGATTCCAGGATCTTATCTGCTAGTTCAATCGCTTTCGGTATAGTTATCCGAATTAAACAGTTTGATTTTAGGAAATCATCATTTCGCAAAGAAGGTTTAATTCGGTGCAAAATTTTATCATCCTGAAGTTTCACCTCATTAGTTGTGAACGCATACAATTGAGGAACTTCCGATATAATTAATTGCTCATAGTTTATCTGTTTTTTATCTATGCCCATGACATCCCTCAGAAATTCTCGATATTTTAATCTAGGTGGAATAACTTCTCCGCCACTGTTGTGGTGGTATTTTATGACTGGTAAATTTTTTGACTCAGGATGATTGCTTCACTGTCTCTCTATCTCTACATCTACCATTCTCCTCACCTCAATCTCTCGTATTTAGAATATTAGCCTAAGATCTAGAAAGTTGTAATTTCCCAGACTAGATTTTTGTATCCCTTGGATTCTTTTGTAAAACTTAATTTTAAAAATCGTTTAATATCAGTAAATTATGGGCATCTCTAAAAGATAATAATTTTTTCTTTTTTAGTGCATATATTTTTAATTTCAATACAACAGTTTTTAAGCGCAAACACATGCAGGTCAGTATTTTTTTATATTAACTGAGTGTTTTTGGATGTATTTTTCGTTTTTAATCGCAACATCTACAAACATAACCTTTTGAATATCATGTAAAAAACACCATGATAAGAATTAATGCAAGTAAAAAATACTCACATATAGCTTAGTGCATGAATTTACCGGGCTTACCTGGCCCTAGACCAACTAACCTCGTTCAATAGGTATCTTGCCAAAATAAAGGATCTCACCTCATTCATGAGGTGACTTGTGCAAATCTAGGGACTTCGCTCATAGTGTGTGACGGCTACTACATATATCGGACGTCCTATATGCTACGTTGTACATAACGGGCACGGTGTTAGTGGATAGATATGAACAGAAGCAACTATGACAATTTTTTATATCAATTGATCATCGAGGACCATCCCGACCCGATTTTCGATGATTTACCTGCTGTTGACCCGAGAGGAGAAATTCACGATAAACAGAAGCTATTGAGGTTAGCAGCTGACGTCCATCGGTTTGGCGTCCAACACCGTAAATGGTCAACAAAAGCCACTTTGTACATGGCTAATGTAGTTATCGGCGCAGCTGAATTGGCAGACACAAAAATTTCGGTGCAGCACTATTTCACGGGGCTGGCGAGTCTACTGCACAAACACATCTATCAAGATCCGGTCGGTAAATGCATAGTGGTCGATACGTTTAATCCACCAGTTGAAAGTTTGTTAGAAATGGCCGAGTTGATTTGAGGTTCCAATAGCTTGGTTGAGCAGCCGTATGCGATACCGATCGTTATTCATGATGAATGCGATTTGGTTTTTGATAATCACGAGCTTACTGCAAAACATAACCGACCATTCAGTGAGTTGGAACTGAAACAACTGCATCAATTTGGCCAATCATACTTCGGTCATGGTGCGACAACGCTACTGTTACCGGTTCATACATCAAGAGGCTGATTTCATGACGTTAACACCACAGAGGCAGGCTCATCAGCGGCATGATGAAAAGCGGAGCTCTTTACCGAGATTTGGCGGCCGGTGTTCTGTTGAACAGAAAGCAACAATAACTCGACTCCTAAACAAATCGCAGTACCTGACAGAAAAAGATCTTATTTTCGGCGCCTTAGCTGTTTACGAGCGCCATTTAGATACCAAGGTTAATTAACTCCGATGGAGGAGCTTGGGGCAGAGAGGTGAAGTTGGACAACGGTTAATGTTCGCGTTTGGTAACATTAGCGCCGAAAAAGGGACTTAATGTTACCAAACGTACTCATTATAGCGCGGCGTAAAGAGTATTTGTCCGGTACTACTTGGGTGTGAATTTAACCTTTCGAGCCTGTTTTGTTGAAGCTATGACTGCTTTTAATGTTCTGTCTGATATCTTCACTTTGTTCGAGCGACGTTTAGCGCGACCCTCAAACGTATGGATTGTCCACCTCTACATTACCAATCAATGTCTCTATCTCAGCGCGATCAGCCTCTGTTGCAATGGTCAACCTCTCTGGATTGTTATCAATGTCCTGGCCAAGTAACTCTAAAAAAGCAGTCTCAGCAGAATCGACAACGTCATTATCTACTTGTTGCTTATCCAGACCGGAATCTTTCTTATGATGTTTGTGCTTCATTAAAGGCACCTCTCAAACCAAAGAACGACATCTACTCTAGGAATGACTTAAATTGCTCTCGAAGCACGTCGATAGAACTGAGATCCAATTTAACCACATCGATATTTACCGGTGCGCCTGCGGAACGTGCTTTTTCAGCATCTCCTAACAGATTTTTGAGTATACCGCGGTTATACATAGTCAAATAATCTTGACCCTCAGGCCTGATTGAATAAGTGGAGCCGCTGGCCTGCGGTATATGTACCATATCATCGTCATAATATGCCTCTTCGGTGTCGTAGAAACCGCTCGACAAGCGCCATGAATCACCAGAGGTGTATCCACCAGCCCAGCCACCAAAAATTTTGAAAAAGGTTGGTTGTCCATCATCATAACTAAATTGTAAACAGACCCATCCATCAGGGCTATACGTTCTCATTGGTTCTCTCTCCGTGTGACAAAAATGAGGTTAAGCACGTGTCCTCTTCTTCAACATCGCTACCCTGAACGTTGGGTACATTATCTTCTGTTAACCATTCGGGCGTGAACAAAATCCCATACTGGGCAGTCAAAGCATTACAGGCTCTGAGTTCATCAGTGTTTGTTTCCAACCAAGCTTTTCCGTTCATACAGGCGCTCGTACATTGCTTATCACTTAACAGATACTTAGATAATAACATCGCTGAGTGAATGCTGTTTAGATACTACCTAATTTCTTGTACTTAGGAGCGGTAAGAGCTCCACGGGGGCCTCGCATTAAGTCATGCTCATCAAATCCATATTCAGCCACCAGCCAATCCACGATCTCTTTAGCTAAAGTGCTGGCTGGAAATTGTTTATAAGGTGCTAGTATCCGTCCATCTTCATCAATACCGACTCGATGCATACCCTTGTAGAATAAGTGAGCTTCTATGAATGGCCTTGTCATGTATTACTCCATAAACTATTGATTAGAAGTACTGACTTAACATTTGCATACTATCTGTTGTGTCTGCAATGTGAACTTTTGGTAGTGTGATCAGGTTCATAGCCAGCATAACGTTAACTCAAATTCTAATTCATATAGAATCAGGAACATATGCTCATTGTCTTAAGCTTTACTCCCTCAAAAATGATCCCGATATTCTTATCGTATATATATGTTAAGTATGTACGGTATCTTTTTGCCTATGTTACAGTCGTCACTATTTTATTCTTTTGCGACAAATTTTCTTGATTGTAACTTTCAATTTTTTGATATTTTATCAATACCTTGTGTAGATTTCTGTTGGGAAGTGGGGATTGTAACAAGGCAGTGTTACAATGCAGTCAAGGCGCACTCTTGCAGTAATTGAAATCAGTGATAACTTATATGCACAGTGTGAATATAAGGGCGAAATAATGGCATTTCTCTATGGTGTGCTTTTGATCATTGGAATAACTGTGGGTGGACTTTGGTGTAATTTCACAGCGGCTCGCTACAAGTTTACGTTGCTTCCTTGCGCAAGTTTACCTGGCGGAATTATTCTAGCCTTTACCGGGTTCTGGGAAGCAATTTACTATGCTGCTGGCGCATTGCTAGGCATCATCATAGTCGTATTTTGGGATCATCCCAAAGTGAATGAATGGCTAAAACAAATATGAGCAAGCAAACCAAACTCATCCGGCAAATCCGGCAAAACATCGTTCAAGAGCAAGCTGTGTATCTTCTTCATGATTTTGCAGGAGCAGAGACTGATGAGCTGAGACAAGCAATCATGTGGCTGGTTGATAACCTAGAACTAATAGAGATCGCGCCAGATATGTACACACCTTCGCGCGTAAATCGCCTTACTCGTAAGGTTATGCCTTCCCACAGCCTGGATAGCATTGTGATTGCAGTCCTTGAACGCCACCGTGTTCCGTATGAGTTTTACGGTCTTACCAAGACTTATCTGGAAGGAAAAGCAAATCAGATCCCTGCAAAAATGCAGATAAGGACTTTCGAAAAGCTGCCGTTCACTATTGCAGTAAATGGCGAAGATATCACTCCAACCTACAAGTCGTAACTGGTTACCGGTAAGTGCCTGATCCTCGTTAATAGCTGTGGTGTAACACTGAAGTGGCATAGTTAATTTGGCCACCTGATTAGAGGTGATATCATCACCTCGGAAGTTAACAGGTGACACAATGAC
>NZ_JANEYT010000104.1 GCF_024357955.1 Photobacterium pectinilyticum | reverse complement strand
GCCAGCGATTGTCTTTAAAGAAATGGCATTGGCTGCTTGATATTGGAGAGTGTCGCACTTCGCAGTTGAATTCGGGAGACATTAATGCGTTAGCAAACACTTAATCAAAACCCAGTGATATTGTGCAAAAACATAATACCAAGCATCTTAAAGTTGCTATAATCTATAAAACACGCACTGATATATAAATCAAAAATAAAAGTTATTGCTAACAAGAAATAAAACAGTCTTATCTTATCAAATGATTTAGTTCACGCTTTCTAAACTAAAATATCAATACACAGCAATTCCATTGCGACATCTCTCACATTTAAATAGCACCCCATCTTGCTAATAATATATGACAATAGAACTCTCAACCTATTTTAATAAATCTATTCATTAATACAACCAAGGATCACAAATAACTTTATTATCAGTTATTTAAAAGTGATGGATGTCATGGACCCTCTGCTGAACTATTGTACGACAATAGTATCGTAATATATAAATATTCACGCAAAGCAAATTAGGGAGCTATCAAGTTGATAGCAAAACTGTAGGGTTATAAAGGTTAATAAAAATGAAAAAAATCTTATTATCTCTCATCGCTACTTCCGTAATGATGAGTGCAAACGTAAATGCGAAAACACTAAACCTCGGTCATGCGATGTCATTGGATAATGCAGCACATAAAGGTATGGTGATTTTTGCTGATAAGGTTAAAGAAAAATCCAATGGCGATCTTAACGTCCGTATCTTTCCCAACGCACAATTAGGTTCTGAGCGTGATCAAGCTGAACAAGTGGTAACAGGTGCACTTGATATGGCTAAAATAAACGGCTCATTAGCAGAATCATTTGAACCAACATTTAAAACAGTTTCTATCCCTTTCTTATTTGACAGTATTGAACATAAGCGCCAATTTATGCGAAGCGATACGGCTGAAAAAATGCTGTTATCTAGCGAAGGAAAAGGATTTATCGGCCTAACGTTCTATGATTCAGGCACTCGTAGCTTCTATGGCTCAAAGCCATTTAAAACTCCAGATGACCTTGCAGGGCTAAAAGTCCGTGTTCCTGAGTCACCAACCATGATGGAAATGATCAATTTGCTTGGTGCAAGAGCAACACCGATGCCGTTCACCGAAATTTACACGGGTCTTCAACAAGGCGTCATTGATGCTGCGGAAAATAACGTCTCAAGTTTAGTGGAAATGCGACACACAGAGGTTGCAAACTATTACTCAGTCGATCAGCATACGATGAGCCCTGATTTAATCATTATTTCTGAGTCTACCTGGGCAAGCCTAAAACCTGATCAACAAAAAATCATTAAAGAAGCTGCTGCAGAATCTCTTGAAGAGCAGATCAAACTATGGGATAAAATTGAGAACGCTAACGTTGAAAAAGCGAAATCAATTGGTGTTACCTTTGTCGAAGTTGACAAAGATAAGTTCAGGGAAAAAGTTCGCCCAATGCTTGATTCAGCATTAGAAGATCCAAGCCTAAGTTATTACGTTGAGAAAATCCAAACAATGTAAATATTTCAATTGCCCCATGCAATGTATGGGGCAATTTAATAAAAAAATATAAATTTGAGTAAGTTTATGCATTCATCTTTTATAAGATTGCGTAAAGCCTTAGATAGCTTTTTGCTTTCAATTTGTGGCATCGCAATTGTTTCTCTTGTATGTACAGTAACCTGGCAAGTTTTCAGTCGTTATGTACTAAATAACCCAAGTACGATTACCGATGAACTCTCTAGATACCTTATGATTTGGCTAGGGCTCCTAGGAGGAAGTTATCTTTTTGGTCGAAAGGGCCATCTCGCGATAACGTTGATGTCTGACAGCATACCACCTGCTGCAAATAAGATATTACAGTTAGTCATTAATTTGCTAATCATTATATTTGCAAACTTAGCAATGTTGCGTGGTGGTTGGCTTTTGATTCAGCGAACAATGCAGCAGTTTTCTCCGGCACTACAAATTCCAATGGGATATGTCTATATGATACTCCCTATATCTGCCGTACTTATATCACTCTATATAATTATGAACACTTACGACCTTTTTGCTAAAGAGCATGTGATTAAGGATTAACAATGGATCTTTCTATTGGATTTTGGCTTCTTTGCCTATTTATGGCAATGATCATATTTAGTGTACCAATTGCAATTGCAATTGCTATGTCTTCTCTAATTATTATGTTTACTATTTTGCCATTCGATGTTGCAATAATGACAGCAGGGCAAAAAATAGTAACGGGAATAGACAGTTTTAGTTTACTTGCTATCCCTTTCTTTATACTTGCCGGTAATATCATGAACCGGGGAGGTATCGCTGGTAGATTGGTTAACTTTGCAAAACTGCTCGTTGGCCGGCTTCCTGGCTCATTAGCGCACGTTAACATCTTGTCTAACATGATGTTTGGCGCAGTGTCGGGATCAGCCGTTGCTTCAGCTGCAGCGGTTGGTAAAACACTGTCTCCTGAGCTTCAGAAAGAAGGGTATGATAAATCATTTTCTACGGCGGTAAATGTCGCCTCTTGTCCTGCGGGGCTACTCATTCCACCAAGTAACTCACTGATTGTATTCTCCGTAGTCAGTGGTGGCACATCCGTAGCTGCACTTTTTATTGCTGGTTATGTACCCGGAATATTAATGGGCTTAAGTTGCATGGCCGTCGCATACTTTATTGCAAAGCGCAAAGGCTATGTTCAAAAACATGAAGAAAAAAAATCAATAAAAGATATTTTTAAGATTGTTTGGGATGCAACACCAAGCCTAGGTCTTATTGTTGTCGTTATCGGCGGTATTATTGGTGGCGTTTTCACCGCTACTGAAGGGGCATGTATTG
Source organism: Photobacterium pectinilyticum (assembly GCF_024357955.1). Taxonomy (GTDB): domain Bacteria; phylum Pseudomonadota; class Gammaproteobacteria; order Enterobacterales; family Vibrionaceae; genus Photobacterium; species Photobacterium pectinilyticum. The sequence goes on along the minus strand of NZ_JANEYT010000104.1, from coordinate 11,576 downwards.
CGGTTTTATATTCATTTATCCTATCGCTTTGCTACCGCTCATTGAATATTAAACTGTTAAAGACCATCTGCATTGAAACAACCGAAATCACGGGGATCATGCTGTTTTTGATTGGTGCATCAACCATCATGTCCTGGGCAATGGCTTTCACTGGTCTACCAGCAATGATCAGTGAATGGATGCTTTCGATATCTGATAATCCTATTATTATATTCATTCTTATGAATGTTATACTGCTGATTATCGGTATGTTCATGGATTTAACACCAGCACTGCTGATATTTACCCCAATATTTATGCCTATTGCGACATCATTGGGAATGCACCCGATACATTTTGCCATGATGATTATCTTTAATTTATGTATAGGTATTGCGACTCCTCCAGTAGGAACAGCATTGTTTGTTGGTTGTAGTGTAAGCGGAGCTAAAATTGAAAGTGTGATTAAGTCAATATTACCATTCTGCTTAGTCTTAATGTTTACTCTATTACTTATTACATTCATTCCTTCAATCAGTTTATTCCTGCCTAAGGCACTTGGTTTAATAAACTAAAAATCGTATATTAACACATGGTGACACTCAATTTTGAGTGTCACATCATCGTATATTTATTAACCCACTGCAGTCATTACACTAAGTGGTCCAAGGCATCGCCAGTGGAGAAGGTGATTTAACGTTCATAAATAAACCCCGGCTCATAATAATGCTGCGAATTAATATTAGCCAGCTAAGATGAAAAGCTGAACAAGAACAATAACAAACAAGCTAAGCGACATTATTTTCCAGAACCTAACTGGATTCTTACTTTTCAACGGACGCTTACTTGCCTGCTTTAATACCTGAGAGGATGGGTGATAGAGATCGCACACCACTTCAGACAGCGCTTCATAACGCTGACTAGCTTGAGGGAAACAGCCTTTTCTGATCACTACATCCAGCCACATCGGCAAGTCATCACGATAATTCTCCAGAGGTGTATATTCAGGCCATTGGCTTGATGATTGTGATGGTTTAAATGTATTCGGTAATGGATAGGGAAAGTAGCCAGTCAACATCTCATAAATAATGATAGATATTGAATACATATCAGATCTCATAGACACATTCCCACCCAATAAACACTCCGGCGATAAATATTTTATATCGCCTACAGGAACCGTTTCTGTTATGGGTGTACTTAATTCATCAAAATGTTCTGAATAAACGGAGCCAAAGTCAATAATGACAATTTGATCCAATTGATTAACGATCAAGTTTTCTGGCTTAATATCACGGTGAATAAGCCTGTAACGCTGTAAAACCCGAACGGACTTAATTATTTCCTCCGTCATTACCCGTACTTTTTCTAAATCCGGTAAGGGGTTGTCTTCCATCCATTGACGTAGTGATTTGCCTTCTACCCACTCACAAACATGGTAGAGGAAAGAGGAATGACGAGAAAAAGGATAAATCTTCATTATTCTCTGATGGGATACCTGCTCACCAATCCAGCCTTCACGGACAAAGCCTTGCAAGTATTGGTAATCCTCTGCAAAGTTCAGTGAAGGCATCTTCAGCACATAGCGCTTGGTATCAAATTCGCTGACGGCCAAGTAAATATGGCTGCGTGGTCCGCTATGCAACACCCTTAGAATTCGGTACTGATCGATTCGGTTCCCCTCTTCCATAACCGGGGGTATCACCCGCTTTGTCAGTTCCTCGATATACTCATCTACGGTCAGGGAAGGAAGCGACTTCACCTCAAGCAGTAAACTCGACACATTATCCTGACTTCCGGCATCTAGGGCGGCTTCCACCAACTGCGCTGATTGTTGTTCGACAGGTAGCACTGATGGCGATATAACCGCTGAAGATAAATGGTGCTGGATCTCCGCTTCTTCCAGCCATTCATGGATCCCATCGGTCGCCAGTAACAGGCGATCGCCTTGTTCTAGGCGTAATTGCTGGAAATCCACTTCAATATAGCTGTCCATACCAAGCGAGCGGGTTAAAAAATATTGCTGGCCATATTGATGGCGACGGTGATCTTGGGTGAGTTGAACCAGTGCCTGATCGCGGTACAAATATACGCGGGTATCCCCCACATGCATAATATAAGCAGTATTAGATTTAATGATCACCGCACAAAAAGTCGTCACCATGCCATTATGCTGCAGTTCACTTTGGCTACCTTGGTGAAACAGCCATTGGTTTAAAGCATTAAGCACTTTTCCTGCTGATTGCTTTACCCCCCACGTATTCGGGGTGGCATAGTATTCTTCGATAAACTGGGTGACGCATAATTGGCTCGCCTGCTGGCCTTGCTCGCTGCAACTCACACCATCGGCAAGGCAGGCAACAATCCCTTTGTGCAAACGCTCATCACGCTGCTTAGGCTGATAAACCGCGAAGGCATCCTGATTAGAGGGCTTACGCCCCGCCACAGAATGCCCGCCAATATCCAGTTGCAAGGTATTGGTTTCCTTGACCTGTTGATGGTTTTCCCGCTTCAAGTTAACCGTTACCTTTGACTGCACTATCTCGCTCATACACATCACCCTTCAGGCTAGTTAACCGGCTTACTCAACGGTTGCCGAGTAAGCCGGAAAAGCTTATCGATTAGCGACATCAATCATCATGATACTGCCATCTTCATTCACCTCTGCAATCTGCCCACTTGGCTCTTCCATCATCAGCAAGGTGATAAAGCCAATCACTGCCGTTGCTGCAATGACATAAAAGAAAGTGCTGTAATCAACTAACGATAAAATGGTGAGGTAGCACACGGCCCCGACATTACCATAGGCACCGGTCATCCCGGCGATCTGTCCGGTCATCCGGCGCTTGATCAGTGGTACGGTGGCAAAAACAGCCCCTTCACCCGACTGGACGAAGAAAGAGCATGCCATCGCGGCAACCACTGCTAACCATACCGGCCAGCTGCTGTCGACCTGGCCCATCAAGAAGTAACCGGCAGCCAAACCGGCAGTCAAGATAAGCAAGGTGGGTTTACGGCCAAACTTATCAGAGATCCAGCCACCGCCAGGACGAGACATTAGGTTCATAAAGGCATAGGCAGACGCAACCATCCCAGCCATCACGGGGGTCAGCTCAAAAGTTTCCGAAAAAAACAGCGGCAACATTGAGACGACTGCCAGTTCAGAGCCAAAGGTCGCAAAGTACAACACATTCAACACCGCAACCTGCTTGAACTTGTAGCGATGTACCTCGGGAACCGGCTTTTCAAACACATTTTTATTAACGCGCCACACCTGTAGGACTTCGTAGCAGTAAATCAAGGCTAAAACGACATAGGTCCCCATGACGGCACCATCATTAAGCATCCCGATCCCCGACGGCGAAAGTTTCCAAGCCAACAAGGCCAACGCACCATACATAGGCAGTTTCATAAACAGCAATAGAAAGAAATCACCTTTGGACGTCACCTCCATCGCGCCTAATTGCTTCGGCTTAAAATAGGTCGCCCCTTTTGGCGTGTCCGTCACATTGGCGTAAAACACAAAGGAGAAAAGCAGGCTCATCACACCGGTAATGGCCATGGCATAACGCCAACCATCTTCACCACCGAACATAATCGCGACAGTGGGTAAGGTAAAGGCAGCTGCAGCCGAACCAAAGTTACCCCAACCGCCATAAATACCTTCAGCCGTGCCCAGCTCATTATGTGGGAACCACTCAGAGACCAAACGGATCCCAACAACAAACCCAGCACCAATAAACCCGAGCGCGAAACGGGCTATCGCTGCCTGAACAAAACTGTCGGCAAAAGCGAAGACAAAACAGGGAATAGAGCAAACAGCTAACAGTGCGGAATAGACTAATCGTGGCCCGTATTTATCGGTGAGCATACCGATAATTACCCTTGCGGGTATAGTAAATGCCACATTGAGGATCAGCAGGGTCTTTATTTCGGCCGTGGTTAATCCTAATGAACTTTTCACCGATTGAAGTAGTGGAGCGAAGTTGAACCACACAAAAAAGGTAATGAAAAACGCAAACCAGCTGAGGTGGAGGATTTTCATTTTCCCCTTAAACGAGAAGATATTGAACTTGCCTGTTTCTGACATCTTGGTGTTTCCTTTTTATACTGACTTGCCATTAGTACTGCATTGTTCATGCCAAAAAATAAATCTTTACATATCAGTAGATTAAAAACACAAAGATCAAATACCACCACATAAAGCACCAAAATGAATCAAAAACAAAAAATAAGCACCATATTGAGCCAAAATATCAAAATAAAGGAGATAAAGACCACATATAAAAAACAAAAACACCTAACTAAATAGGTGAAGGTATAGAGTAAACATAAAAAATCACAGCTTACGCTGTGATTTTTTAACAAGCCTTACTTTTATGCACTTATTTGAACATCATCACCCTGGCATCTTACCGAAAAAGTTTTCAAATTCACCTCAGGTAACTCAACGCATTGACCCGTTAACAGATTGAAGTGCTGCTTGTACAAGGGAGAGGCGACAACAATGTCATCCCCTTGCGATCCTAAGATCCCCCGTGACAGTACATTGGCCTTACCAACCGGGTCATAATTATCAACCGCATACAATGAATCCGTGCGATGACAATAAAAAATCGCCACTTGCTCATGTCCCCATAGGACACAAACACCCGCGTTTTTGATTAATGCATCTCTATGGCACACGGTATACCACTTTGCCTGCTTCTGCTCCATGCTCACCCCACTTATTTACTTGTTATATCAATGACATTGATCTGCTCGCCGGCGACACCTTGAGCCCCCCCTTGCGGTAAGTTAGCCTGTAGGCACCTTTCCGCAGGAGTCTGTGGCCTACGCTGCCCCCGCTCTGACACATAGGTCAGTTGGCTATCTTGCTGGTCGCTATTAATAAAGTGTTTGAAGCGCTGCAGCTTCTCTGGCGACTCCAAGGTAGTTTTCCATTCACACTGATATTGATCGAGCGTGCGAGCCATCTCCTGCTCAAGCTCTTCAGCCAGACCAAGGTGATCATCAACCACCACCTTTTTGAGATAATCCAACCCACCTTCTAAGTTTTCCAACCATACCGATGTTCGCTGCAAACGATCGGCAGTACGGATATAGAACATCAGCAACCGGTCGACATAACTTACCAAGGTATCAGCATCCAAATCAGTGGCGAGCAAATCGGCATGGCGAGGACGCATTCCCCCGTTACCACAGACATACAGGTTCCAACCGTTTTCTGTTGCGATCACTCCAATATCTTTAGACTGGGCTTCCGCACACTCGCGGGTACAGCCTGATACGGCGAATTTGAGTTTATGGGGCGCGCGTAACCCTTTGTAACGATGCTCGAGATCAATGGCAAAGCCGACACTGTCTGCCACACCATAACGGCACCAAGTACTACCGACACAAGATTTGACGGTACGAACCGACTTGCCATAAGCATGGCCAGTCTCAAAGCCAGCATCGATCAACAAACGCCAGATTTCAGGCAACTCATGCAGCTGGGCACCGAACAAATCCACCCGTTGCCCACCGGTGATCTTGGTATAGAGATCGAACTGCTTCGCCACCTCCCCCAACACAATCAACTTGTCCGGAGTGATCTCTCCCCCTGGGATCCTCGGCACGACAGAATAAGTGCCATCTTTTTGCATGTTGCCAAGGAAAATATCATTGGTATCTTGAAGCTCTAGGTGCGCATCGGCCAATACATAGTCATTCCAGTACGATGCCAGCATTGAGCCCACAGCCGGTTTGCAGATATCACAGCCTAACCCGCTGCCATATTCTGTTAGCAACGCATCAAACGTGGTGATCTTTTTCACTCTGACCAGATCAGCCAACTCCTGGCGAGAATAGGCAAAGTGCTCACAAATATGATTGCTCACCTCGACGCCCATCGCTGCCAACTCGACATCCATCACTTGTTTCGCCAATGCCGAGCAGCCACCACAGCCAGTTGAGGCTTTGGTCGCCGTTTTCAAATCAGCCATCGATGCACAACCATCCGCCACAGCCTGCCTGATTTGCCCTTTGGTCACGTCATAGCATGAACATATCGAAGCACTGTCGGGCAATGCTTCTACGCCCAACCCGGCCCCGGCACCTTCCCCTTCGAGTTGGGGCAGAATTAATACCGCTGGATTGTCTGGTAGCGGCATATCATTGAGCTTAGTCTGCAGCAGTGACTGATAGTTACTGACATCACCCACCAACACGGCCCCCAATACCTTGTCACCCTCAGGAGATAAAACTAAGCGCTTATAGACTTGTTCCAAATCATCGCTATAGGTGTAGGACAGCGCGCCAGGTGTTGTACCATTAACATCACCAATACTGGCAACATCGACCCCCAGTAACTTAAGCTTGGTACTCATATCTGCGCCGACAAAAGACAAGCCCGCATCTGGCTGACAGAAATGGTTGGCCAGTACTTTTGCCATTTGGTAGCCGGGCGCAACCAGACCAAAAATCCGCTGTTGCCACAGTGCACATTCACCAATGGCGTAGACATCATCTGCACTGGTCTGGCAATGGTCATCAATCACAATACCGCCCCGCTCTCCGACTTCAAGACCACACTGGCGGGCCAGCGCATCTTGTGGGCGGATCCCCGCCGAGAACACGATCATGTCGGTTTCTAAAAATGAGCCATCAGCAAAGTTCATCCGATAACGGCAGCTTTCACCAGCGACAATCTCTTTCGTGGCCTTTTCGGTATGCACCGATACGCCAAGTGTTGATATTTGGCGAGCGAGCAAGTCTCCCCCGCCCTGATCCAACTGTACCGCCATCAAGCGCGGCGCAAACTCCACCACATGGGTCTCGACTCCCAACTGTTTGAGCGCATTGGCCGCCTCAAGCCCCAACAGCCCGCCCCCCACAACGACACCCACTTGGCTCTGGGATCCTGACTGGGCGATAGCATCCAAGTCTTCGATTGTCCGGTAAACATGGCAATGCGGTTGATCGTTACCGGGAATTGGCGGGACAAAAGGATACGACCCTGTCGCCAGCACCAGTTTGTCATAGTGCTCACGCCGTCCGCCTTGGGTAACAATGATCTTTGCGACAGTATCTATCTCGCTGACTTGCTCATTAAGCAGGTACTCGACCCCATTATTTTGATAATCAATTTCGTTGGCTAACGCCAAATCTTGCGCGCTGTTCCCGCTAAAATAACTACTTAGCTGTACTCGGTCATAGGCCAACCTTGGCTCTTCGGAAAAGGTCAGGATGCTGAACTGCTGTTGCTTGTCCTGAGCCAACATATCTTCAATAAACTTGTGTCCAACCATACCGTTGCCGACCACAATAATTTTTTTCTTATCCATTTCTGCTCTCCCCTGAGCGACTGACTTCACTGCTTACTCTCTTTTGATCTCAAGCCGACAGCTGGAGCTGTTGTTCGGCAACCTGGCTAACCCACTGCAGTTGCTCTGATAGGGCAACCACCTCACCGACAACAATCAAAGCCGGTGACACTACCTGATGGCTCGCTACCAGTTCAGGTAAATGCTGCAATAGTCCGGTCACTGTCCGTTGCTCAGGACAACACCCTTTCTCGACCAAGGCCACAGGGGTATTAGGATTCGCCCCACCAGCAAGCAGCTTTTCGCGGATCATGGCTGATTTACTGACCCCCATATAAAACACTAAGGTATGATCAAGCTGCGCCAGCGCTTGCCAATTAAGATCCAAGGACTGCTCGGCATGCCCGGTAACAAAAGTACATCCTTGTGAATACCCCCTGTGCGTCAACGGAATACCGGCATAGCTGGTGCAGCCAGCAGCAGCCGTGATCCCCGGTACAACCTCTACATGCACATCAGCGGCTTTCAGTGCCAGCATCTCTTCACTACCACGACCAAAGACAAAGGCATCACCACCTTTGAGGCGACAAACCTTCTTGCCTTGCCAGGCCAATTTCACCAACAACTCATTGATTGCTTCTTGGCTGACACTGTGTTCACCCTTTGCCTTACCGACATACAAAGCTTGGGTACCCGCAGGAAAGCGTGCCCGTATCTCCTTGCTCACGAGGCGGTCATAGACAATGACATCCGCCTGCTCAATACTTTCCAACGCCTTAAGCGTCAGCAACATAGGATCACCCGGCCCGGCACCGACCAAGTCCACTTTTCCGACCCTACCCCCAGTTAAGGGCGATGCTCCTATCTGGACACTCTCTGCTGGGTACACCCCAGTACGTACTCTGATCGTTGGCATACATCACCTATGCGTTCATATCCGTTTAAACTGTTACCAAGGTAGTGAGCAAAGACAGTGCCAGTTCCAACTAATCACAACCAATTGCAACTATAAATATTTTCAAGCTACTGTTATTAATGCCTTTAATTTTAAAACCTCAAACATGCAGCGATAGCAACAGCAGCTTAGCTCCTCCTCCCGCTGCCCAGTCCCCGTGCAATAAAAGCCCTGTTTCGCACCAAAATAGCCATCCAACCAGCATTTTATGTAAGCATATATACCACTTTAGGGGTATAAGCAGAACTTTCAACCACAAAGAAAACAAACAACCATCTAATGTGTCGCTCCACTAACCAATACCAGCACCAAGAAAGCTGGCCCAGTTATTGCTCAGCTCTTATTCGATGTACTGATTTTCAAAGCCAAGGAGAACAACAGGTGAGCCAAAAAGAAAATACCTGGATTAAATCGACCTGTGCCTACTGCGGAGTAGGCTGTGGCATTGAAGCGAGAGCAAACAACCGTGGCACATTGGAAGTTCGCGGAGACAGCCAGCACCCCGCCAATTTTGGCAAGCTATGCTCTAAAGGATTAGCCCTAGGAGAGACCGTCGGCATAGAAGGAAGGCTGCTAAAGCCACAAATTAACCAACAGGATGCCTCATGGGAAGAAGCACTGGCTGATGTCGCGGAGCAGTTTAACCGTGTTATAGAACAGCATGGCAAGGAGGCTGTCGCCTTCTACGTCTCGGGGCAGTTACTGACTGAGGATTATTATGTCGCCAATAAACTGATGAAAGGGTTTATTGGTAGTGCCAATATCGATACCAACTCTCGCCTTTGCATGTCTTCCAGTGTCGCTGGGCATAAACGGGCATTCGGAGCTGACATTGTGCCAGGCTGTTATGAAGATCTCGAATTAGCTGACTTAATCATACTAACGGGATCTAATCTGGCTTGGTGTCACCCCATTCTATTTCAGAGAATTCGCGACGCCAAGAACACAAGAAAATGCAAAGTCATCGTGATAGATCCGCGCAGGACACCAACCTGCGACATTGCCGATATGCACCTTCCACTTTTACCGGGCAGCGATGTTGCTTTGTTCAACGGTTTACTGGCATTCCTGAGTGAAAGTAACGCATTGGATTTAGATTATATCGGTGCATCAACCGAGGGGCTGGATCTGGCGCTGGCGACTGCTTTTCGGTTTGGTGATATTGAATCGGTACAAGCTGTGACAGGGCTCGATAAAACGCAGATCCTTGCTTTTTACCAACTTTTTGCCGCCAGCGAAAAAACCGTTACTGTTTACTCGCAGGGCGTCAACCAGTCCACATCGGGTACCGACAAGGTCAACAGTATTCTCAACTACCATCTGGCGACTGGCCGAGTAGGTAAACCGGGCAGCACGCCCTTCTCCGTAACCGGACAACCCAATGCGATGGGGGGACGCGAGGTTGGCGGACTGGCCAATATGCTGGCTGCCCATATGGACTTTGATAACCCTGAACATACCCAGCAGATCAGCAAATTTTGGCAAACGGACAATTTGGCAACGGCGCCGGGCCTGAAGGCCATTGACATGTTCAACGCCATCGAGAGCGGACAAATCAAGGCCATTTGGATCATTGCAACCAACCCCGCGGTCAGCTTGCCAGACAGCAAACGTATCGAGACCATTTTGGCGAATTGCCCTTATGTGGTGGTATCAGATTGCATGGCCGATACCGACACACTGCGCCATGCCAATGTGGCATTACCCGCCCAAGGCTGGAGTGAAAAGTCTGGCACCGTTACTAACTCGGAACGAAGGATCTCCCGCCAGCGGCGCTTATTACCATCACCGGGCGAGGCCAAACCCGACTGGTGGATCATCAGTGAAGTTGCCAAAAAAATGGGCTTTGGCTATGCCTTCGACTACCAAAATGAAGCCGACATTTTTCGCGAATATACCCAGATGACAACTCTGGGCCAAAAGGAAGTAACGGACAGCGTATCCAGGCACGGTGTCTGTGCACTATCCAGACCGCTGAACCTGTCAGGGCTAACTGAATTAACAGCAAAACAGTATCACCAAATGCCGCCGCAACAATGGCCAGTCACAACCTATAATCAACCGACGACACGGCTATTTGGCAATGGCGAGTTTGCCACCCCTTCGGGTAAAGCGCAGTTTATTGCTACCGGCTACCGGCCTATAGCAGAGACCACTACCCCAAAATACCCTTTACTATTAAATTCCGGACGGATACGGGATCACTGGCACACCATGACCCGCAGCGGGTTATCCCCTCGCCTCAGCGAACATATCAGCGAGCCTTACCTCGCCCTGTCGGCACAGGATGCCGAACGTTATTCAATAAATCCCAACACCTTGGTGAAAGTCACCAGCCGCAAAGGTGAAGTCTTGTTGCGGGCACGACTCAGCAGGGAGTGCCAATCAGGCCAAGTCTTTGCCCCGTTTCATTGGAGCAACTGCACCACCAGCATGGGTAAGGTGGATACGCTTATCGCCGGACACCGTGACCCACTTTCTGGCCAGCCTGAGTTTAAAGCCACTGCGGTAAGCATTGAGCCTTTACCCTACCAAAGTGAAGCGTTGCTGATCACACAAGATAAACTCGCTACAGTGGGTATGAGCTCCCACGCGCATTGGACGAGCCAGCGCACCAATAGCGGCTACCTCTTTCGGCTAACGTCCCAACACCCTCCCGAACAATTACATGCCTGGCTTGCGGCAAACCTTACCAATGATCAGAGCAGTGATCAGGGGAAAGGCCAGCAGCTCATTACAATTGAAGCGAACAATGAAAGTCGTTACGCGCTATTTCAAAACAACCGTATCCACAGTGCCTTTATCGTTAGCGCTGACTTATACCACAGCGATTATGACTACCTGTATACCTTAATCGGCAGACCGCTATCAGATCCGCTCGTGCAAGCCCTGTTTACCGGCAAAGCGCCACCGGGCCATCAAAATGGACGGCTGGTTTGTGCGTGCAAGCAGGTCGGCGTGAAAACGATAGAACAAGCGATTCGAGCAAAGTCTTGTTGCTCGGTAAAAGAGATCAGCGATGCAACCCAAGCGGGTACTGGGTGCGGAAGTTGCTTGCCGGAGTTGCAACTGATGCTTGAAGAAATACAGATCAAGCAGGTATAGACGCAAAAAAGCCGCTGATTTCTCAGTGGCTTCTTCTAATGTGGCAGAGATATAGGGATTTACTTCGCCCTTCGGGCCGTTGCTTTAATGCGCCTTCGGCTAGCAACGTTGTCTCGCTGCGCTCGGCTGAACCCTGTCTAGAGTTCTTCACCCTAATACCAATCTAAGTAAAAATATGATCTAATTGAGGTTACTCTTTCAGACAGTCACATCGCTATGGATAGCCTCAA
>NZ_JANEYT010000103.1 GCF_024357955.1 Photobacterium pectinilyticum | reverse complement strand
TTGAGGCTATCCATAGCGATGTGACTGTCTGAAAGAGTAACCTCAATTAGATCATATTTTTACTTAGATTGGTATGACCTGCCCGCAAAATGCTTAAAGCTTCAAAAAACCACCACACACTGCGCAACTAATTACAAACACAGAACCAGTTCTATAATAATCAACAAGTTATACTCAATTCGTAAGAAAGCAAACCAATAACTCAGGAAACAACCAACCAAATAAAACGAAATAACGTTTCATTTTTTTCTTAAGTGGATTTTGATCACAGTTTTAGCGCTCAATAACACATAAAATTCCCGTATTAGATTTTAACTTTGAATTGCAACCACTCAATCATCATATGTAATGATTGGTATACCTGAGAGAGCACTATGAATATAGAGATTATGGTAATAGGCGGGTATTTTATGCTGATGGTGTTCATCAGCCTCGCCTTTAAAAAAATGGCCAGTAACTCTTCCAGCGACTACTTCCGGGGGGGAGGTCGCATGCTTTGGTGGATGGTAGGCTCCACTGCTTTCATGACTCAGTTCAGTGCCTGGACTTTCACCGGTGCAGCGGGTAAAGGCTTCAACGATGGTATGCTGGCAATGGCCGTCTTCACCGGAAACATCTTTGCCTACGGCGTCTCTTACCTGTATTTCGCCAAGCGCTTCCGCCAGACCCGTGTTGACACCCCGACCCAAGCGATTCGTAACCGCTTTGGTAGTACCAACGAACAGTTTTTCACCTGGGCGATCATTCCACTTAGCATTCTGACTGCCGGTGTATGGCTTAATGGCCTCTCTGTCTTTGTCGGTGCGGCTTTTGGCTTTGATATGACTATGACCATCTGGCTTACCGGCCTTGCGGTATTGGCGATCTCACTGCTATCAGGCGCTTGGGGGGTTGTAGCTTCTGACTTTGTTCAGACAATGGTTGTCGCTGTTATCTCTGTTGCCTGTGCCATCGTAGCATTGGTTAAAGTGGGTGGGCCGGGTGAGATTGTCACTAACTTCCCATCTGGTTTTGTTATGGGCCCAGATATGAACTACCCACTGATTATTGTGGGCACTTTCCTGTTCTTCTTTGTCAAGCAAGTTCAGAACATCAACAATATGCAGGACTCTTACCGCTTCCTGAATGCCAAAGACTCGAACAATGCGAGCAAAGCGGCACTAATGGCTATGGTACTAATGGCAGTTGGTAGCCTGATTTGGTTCATCCCGCCATGGGCATCCGCTATTCTTTACCCTGATGCAGCAGACCAATATGCCTCTCTTGGTGGTAAAGCCTCTGACGCGGTATACCTTGTGTTTGCAGAAAACACCATGCCAGCAGGTACAGTCGGCCTTCTTGTTGCCGGTATCTTCGCCGCAACCATGTCTTCAATGGACTCCGCACTGAACCGTAACTCAGGTATCTTTGTTCGTAGCTTCTGGACCCCTATCGTCCGCAAAAACAAACCAAGCAGCGAAAAATCTCAGCTTCGTGTTGGTCAAATCACCTGTATCGTTAATGGTATTATCGTTATCCTTGTTGCCCAGCTATTTGCTAGCCTAAAAGAGTTAAGTTTATTTGAGCTAATGATGACTGTATCAACATTGGCCTCATCTCCTATGCTTGTTCCTCTTTTCATGGGTATGTTCATCAAACGAACGCCTCGCTGGGCTGCATGGGCTACAGTAGTATTTGGTATTTTTGTCTCTTGGTTATGTATCAATGTTTTCACCCCAGCAGCTTTGGGTAATTTACTTGATATTGAGTTCACCGCGCGCGAAGCCTCAGAGATGCGAAATATTATCGCTATCGCCGCTCACCTATTCCTAACCGCAGGTTTCTTCTGGGCCACGACATTGTTCTACAAAGAAGACTCTCTGAATGAGCAGGAAAAAGCAGATGTCTCTAAGTTCTTCGAGAACGTTGAAACCGAGTGTATCGCAGACAGTGAGCAAGACGAGTTTGACAAAATGCAACGCGAGAAGCTGGGAACCATTACCATCATGATGGGTACCGGTCTGCTGGCAATGACACTGCTGCCAAACCCATTATGGGGTCGCTTACTGTATCTGTGTTGCGCTGGACTCATTCTGCTGGCAGGCTATTTACTAAAGAAGAGTGCCCAAATTAAAACTGATTCATTAGCTGAACACACGACTCAAAGCTAATTCCCCAGAGTATCAAATTATGCCGCCTCATTTGCCTGAGGCGGTTTTTTATTTTGATCAACCTTTAATGCCAGTTAGGCTAAAACCTTCATTAAAGTGTATGTTATGACGAAACCTTTTCTTGATAACCATTTCCTTCTTCACAATCCAACGGCCCAACACCTCTACCACAGCGTTGCCAAAGACCTGCCGATTATTGATTATCACAATCACCTTAGCGCCCAAGATATCTACCACGATATCCACTACCGCTCTATCGCCGATGCATGGCTATCACATGATCATTATGTGTGGCGGGCAATGCGAGGTAATGGCATCGATGAACATTACATTACCGGTAAAGCCAGTGACTACGAAAAGTTCCAAAAATGGTGTGAAACGGTTCCTTATCTTGTAGGCAACCCTTTCTACCATTGGGTCCATATGGAATTGCAGCGTTATTTTGGTGTCAACGATCTCATTTGTCCTGAAAATTGCGATAAAATTTGGCAACAGTGCAATAAACAGATTGGCGGGGAAGGCTTTTCAGCAAGACAATTATTGCAGCGGATGAATGTCGAGTCACTGTGTACCACTGATGACCCACTGAGCGATCTTCGTTACCACCGCCATTTGGCAGAAACAGACCTCAGTGTAAAAGTGCTGCCGACATTCCGGGCCGACGATATCTTTAATATCGACAATAGCAAAAAGTTCGTGACCTGGGTGGCCAAACTCGCTTCAACCACGGATTCAAGAATCCAAAATATCGATGAACTGTTCAAAGCATTAGCACTGCGTTTTGATTACTTTCATCAGCATGGTTGCCGCTTATCAGACCTTGGCCTGAAGACAATTCCCTATGCAGACGGCACACTGAAAGACGCCAACCAAGCCTTTACCAAAACCCTTGCTGGTAAGCCCTTATCAGAAAAAGAGACCCACCAATTCAAAACCCAATTATTCCAGTTCCTCGGCCAGAAAAACCATGACCTTGGCTGGGTCATGCAAATCCATATTGGGGTATTGCAAGACACTAACAAACGCCGGTTCGAGCAACTCGGCGGCGCAACGGGCTTTAGCGCAATCGATGATACCTGCATTGCACAAAATCTCGGCAAGCTCCTAAGCTCACTGGATTACCAACACTCAATGCCAAAGACCATCATGTACTGCCTGAACCCTAAAGATAACTATGTACTTGGGGCGATGATCGGGGCTTTCCAGGACAGCGACTGCGGACCGGGCAAAATCCAACTCGGCGCAGCTTGGTGGTTCAACGATCAGAAAGACGGCATTATTAGCCAATTAAAAACATTGGGGAACCTTGGCGCCCTTGGTCGTTTCGTCGGTATGCTGACCGATTCGAGAAGCTTCCTCTCCTTCCCCCGCCACGAATACTTCCGCCGAATATTGTGCAACGTGATCGGCGAGTGGGTTGAGCTCGGCGAGCTGCCAGATGATGAAGTACTGTTACAGCGCCTCATCACTGACATTTGCTACCGTAACGCTAAGTATTATTTCAACCTGTAGCATCGCAACCTTACATGCAAACGGCTTTCAACATGAAAGCCGTTATTCATCAACAACTAAAGCCCAGGCTCAACGAGAAAAATTAAAACATGGTTTCATTTATATCATTTAAAACAGAGCAATGATAATATTGTATGGTTAAAACATCTTTTACTTTTTAACCAACCATCATCACGAGGAATAGGCATGATACTCAACGCATTTAATCTTGAAGGCAAAGTGGCCATTGTTACCGGTTGCAATCGTGGGTTGGGACAAGGTATTGCACTAGGACTTGCCCAGGCAGGCTGTAATATTGTGGGGGTTAGTTCATCGGGAAGTGGTGAAACTAAAGCCAAAGTAGAAGCTCTAGGGCGTCAGTTCATCGATATTCGAGCCAACTTGATGAAAACGGATGATATCCCGGGCATTGTGGCTTCCACACTAGATCAGTTCGGTAAGGTCGATATTCTAGTCAACAATGCCGGAATTATCCGTCGCGAAGATGCCATCAACTTCAGCGAGCAAGACTGGGATGATGTCATGGACATCAACCTCAAAACCGCCTTTTTCCTCAGCCAAGCGGTTGCCAAACAGTTCATAGCCCAAGGCAAGGGCGGCAAAATCATCAACGTGGCTTCAATGTTATCTTTCCAGGGTGGCATCCGTGTCCCTTCCTACACCGCGTCGAAAAGTGGCGTGATGGGTGTCACGCGTTTGATGGCCAACGAATGGGCTAAGCACAACATCAATGTCAACGCGATCGCACCAGGTTATATGGCAACCGACAATACCGCTCAACTTCGTTCTGACGAGCAACGTAATGCAGAAATCCTAGACCGAATTCCAGCTGAGCGTTGGGGTGAGCCCGCAGACCTCGCCGGCCCTGCGGTGTTCCTTGCTTCAGAGGCCGCCAATTATGTTAACGGGTTCACAATGGCTGTGGATGGCGGCTGGTTAGCTCGATAAGCAATTTTCAAATAAAAAGGCCAGAGCAATGAACAATGCTCTGGCCTTTTTTTATTTCGTAAAGGTTATGCCTCTACAAAATCCTTACGCATTGGCGTAAAGGTATCAATCAAAATACCCGCCTTCAGGCAACGGCAGCCGTGCAAAATTTCAGGCTCTTTATACATGGTATCGCCCGCTTTGACGATTTTCGTATCATTACCAATGGTAAATTCAAACTCACCAGATAAGACATAGGTCAATTGCTCGTGCGGATGAGTATGCAGCGCACCGATTGCACCATCTTCGAAGTGCACTTCAACTGACATCATGTTGTCGTTGTGAGCCAGGATTTTACGGCTGATACCTTCACCTAAATCTTCCAGTACAACATCGTTATTAAATACAAACATTTGAACACCTTTTCTATGGTTCTGAGCATTACTTGCTTGGCTATATCTTACATCAAACGCCAAACAAGTGAAATAATTGAAACCATGTTTCACTAAATATAGATAGCATGAAGGTAAACCCACCGTATTTCTTTGGAATAAAGACAAGGCAGAGAGTCACGGCTAAACGAAGCACCAGAAACGATGACAACGGCAATAAAACAATAACTTAAATGAAAAAATTTGGAAATACCAAATCATTAGTACAAGCCAAGCAGAAAAACAGCGCACGTTATCAGTAGGTTCCAATAGCATCAATTGGTAAATCAGTGCAAAACCACAGTTTAAAATAATTTAATTTTTATTTTTTTGAAAAGCCTTTTCATTTTTAAGTCTCTATCTTATACTTACCATATCAACGACAGAGAGATATTGTTATGAAAATCGCACTAATGATGGAAAACAGCCAAGCGGCAAAGAACGCTATGGTTGCAGCTGAACTAAACAACGTTGCTGGTGGCCTTGGTCATGACGTATTCAACGTAGGTATGACAGATGAGAACGACCATCATCTAACGTACATCCACCTAGGTATCATGGCGAGCATTCTTCTCAACTCTAAAGCTGTAGATTTCGTCGTAACCGGTTGTGGCACTGGTCAAGGCGCTATGGTGGCAAGCAACCTACACCCTGGTGTTGTTTGTGGTTACTGCCTAGAGCCATCTGACGCATTCCTTTTCAACCAAATCAACAACGGTAACGCTATCTCTCTAGCGTTTGCTAAAGGTTTTGGTTGGGCTGGTGAACTAAACGTACGTTACATCTTCGAAAAAGCGTTTACAGGCAACCGTGGCGAAGGCTACCCAATTGAGCGTGTTGTTCCTCAACAAGCTAATGCAGCGATCCTTAACGACGTGAAAAAATCAGTGTCAAAAGGCATCGTAGAAGGTCTACGCGCCATCGACCAAGAGCTAGTTAAAACGGCCGTTGGTAGCGCACACTTCCAAGAGTGCTTCTTCGCAAACTGCCAGGATGAAGACATCAAAGCGTACGTACTGGCGCTTCTTGAGAAGTAATTTGTCATTACACTGAAAACGCATAGATTACGGTTTTCGAAATGACTAAGGCTCTGGGCATGCTCAGAGCCTTTTTGTTTGTCAGTATCTTTTAGCCGTGAGTACACTAGGTCTTACTTGGTACCTGTCTGGCTATTTATTGCAATAATCATAGGGAAGAAAAGCATACTCTGTTAGACTCCCATGCCCTCTTTCCTTCTGGGTTTAGAGCTTGTAACACTGCCGTGTTTGATTGAAGACTAGCGCGTAGATCCCCAACCAGCCTTGGTTAACTAGATACTTAGGAACTCATTATGATGACTGATGAAGAAAGAATTGAATTACAACAGAACAACCCATTGCACGGTCTTAAGTTAGAAACATTACTGCAAGAGCTGGTCGACTTCTACGGTTGGGACATTCTTGATACGGCAATGCGTTTTAACTGCTTTAACACCAAGCCATCGATTGCCAGCAGCGTGAAGTATTTAAAAAAAACCGACTGGGCACGAGAGAAGCTAGAAAATTTCTACCTATACCGCTTTAAGCGTATGCCTCGTGCATCAAGCGAAGAGTTTGAAATGCCACCACGCGCTCGTACTTTCCCTCACGGTCTTGAGCCGAAAGAGCCGATGGAACTGACTGTTGAGTCAATTTTGAAATCACAAGCAAAAGCAGCATCTGCCCACAAAGAGCGTTCTTCGCGTGGTCGCCACTCGCGCCGATAATTAACAACGACCTCAACATTTACAACGTGGCCGTGAGTAAATAGCGAAGGGTTAACTAAGGCTGATTGGCCAGTTGTTCCAAACTCGGCATCTCCGATTTGGAGCAACAAGTCAATTTTGGCATAGCCCGCTGCTGGCGACGTAACCGGATTATAGTCGCCACATTCACACTCAGTAACGTTGCTTCCAACAAGGTACCACCAATCGAGCCGACCACTATATTGTTACTCAGCCAACATAAAGCCCCGACGAAGAACGCCAACCTCATCTTAATCCCCTCAAGGCAAAACAGGGCATATGTCCCGATACACGCACCGGCAATAGGAAGTAAATCTAGCCAACGTTCTGACAAATAAAAGCCGACAACCAAGTTACAGACAATGAAGAAATACGCGAGTAGCTTAGACTGATACTTTACCGACAAGGCAGTACGAAAAGCCGAAATCAGCGCACTAAAACTAGCAATTACTGCACCGAGCAAGAAAAAGTGAATCATATGGTTAATATTGAATATTACCATCAACACTTTGAGTTTTTTGTCGTCTTTTTGATAGAACGCCGTGATCCCCAATGCGAAGCTAACAAAACCAAACGCTTGGGCTAGCGAAAATTCACTCAACAATTTCCGACTCTCTTTTACTTTTCACCACACCTTTCACTATGACGTGGTACTAATACGAAAAAACGGCCGCATCTCACAAGAGATACAGCCGCAAAAAAATCACTTAAAAATTAGCGAGCTAGCCAGCCACCATCAACCGCCAGTGTGTAGCCGTTGACATAAGAGCCAGCATCAGATGCTAGGAACACACAAGGACCTGCCAAGTCAGCTGGCTCACCCCAGCGATCAGCAGGAATACGCTCTAGGATCTCCGCATTACGTTTCTCATCAGCACGTAGCTGTGCAGTATTGTTGGTTGCCATGTAACCTGGGGCAATCGCATTAACATTGATATTGTGCTTCGCCCACTCGTTAGCCATCAGACGTGTAACGCCCATTACACCACTTTTCGATGCCGTGTACGAAGGTACGCGGATACCACCTTGGAATGAAAGCATAGACGCGATATTCACAATCTTACCACCGTGACCTTGAGCAATGAACTGCTTAGCAACAGCCTGAGACATAAAGAACACAGACTTAATGTTAATATTCATTACGTCATCCCAGTCAGATTCACTGAAGTTGATCGCATCTTCACGGCGAATGATACCGGCGTTGTTTACCAAAATATCGATTTTACCGAACTTGGTAACCGCCTGATCAACGATGCTTGCGATGTCATCCGTTTTCATCAGGTTAGCGCGGATATCAAGGAACTCTCGACCTGTTTCTTTGATTTTTTCAATTGTTTCAGTAGGCTCAACGATGTTAACACCCACAATGTCACAACCAGCTTGGGCCAAACCCAGCGCCATACCTTGTCCAAGACCCGTGTCACAGCCCGTCACGATGGCAACTTTACCTTCTAGGTTGAATGTATTCAGAATCATCTCATTTCCTCGATGTGTGTTCCCGGCCCCACAGCCCTGAACAATATGTTTATGTTCCCGTTAATGTAGCCTTACTATATCAACCAAGAAAATCCATATCAAGTTTTTTGAAAAGCCGTTTTAATTTTGATTTTGTGGGTATGACTCAAGTCACATAACTACAGGTAATTCGTGTTGATTCATATTTTTTAAAAAAGGTTTTCATAAAAATAGATACAGAAAAAGTTAGAACGTATAATGTTAACGACAACGAATATAATGAATGAAAGGAACGTTTGATGGAATCTGCTAAACAGCCTGAAGCTGTCTCGTCAGTAATGAAGGTGTTCGGGATCTTGCAGGCTCTTGGCGAGCAAAAAGAGATCGGCGTTACCGAGCTTTCTCAGCGCCTAATGATGTCAAAAAGCACCGTATACCGCTTTTTACAAACAATGAAAATGCTGGGTTATGTCTCTCAAGAAGGTGAAACAGATAAGTATGCACTAACTCTGAAGCTATTTGAGCTTGGTGCAGCCTCATTAGAACATGTAGACCTCATCGACTTGTGTGACAAAGAAATGCAGCTAATTTCTCAGCAGACCAATGAAGCCCTGCACCTTGGTGCGCTGGATGAAAACGCCATTATCTACATCCACAAAATTGATTCAGGCTACAACCTGCGTATGCAGTCACGAATCGGTCGCCGTAACCCGCTCTACAGTACCGCTATCGGTAAAGTTCTATTGGCTTACCGCAGTGAAGAGTTCACCCGTAATGCCCTGAAAGATGTTAATTTTATTAAGCATACGGATAAAACCCTAGAAAATATTGACCAATTGCTTAACGAGCTGAAAACAGTCAAAGAGCAAGCTTTTGCTGAAGATAACGAGGAGCAAGAGCCAGGTCTACGCTGTATGGCTGCGCCCGTTTTTGACCGTTTTGGTAATGTTATTGCAGGCCTGTCTATCTCGCTGCCAACGATCCGTTTCGATGAAAAACGCAAGTCCTACTATATAGAGCTGCTACAAAATGCCAGCCGAAACGTCTCAGTACAGATGGGATATCACAACTACCCACAATAAATAGAAACGACATTTCATTTTTATTGACTTGTAAGGGCTTATTGTTAAAAATACCCTCAACAACCAATCTTGAGGGTTTTTTTATGGCTTTAAAACGTGTTGCTGTGATCGGTGAATGTATGGTCGAACTGCAACGTAAAGGCGAGCTCATCAAACAGAGTTTTGGTGGTGACACGCTCAATACGGCACTGTACCTTTCCCGCTTGACCCACCAGCATGGTGTCGAGACAAGCTATATCACAGGTCTTGGCACTGACAGCTTTAGCCGCGACATGCTGGCTGACTGGCAGAAAGAGCACATCAGCACTGAGCTGGTTTTCCAGTCCGAAGAGAAAAACCCTGGTCTTTACCTGATCGAAACCGACGATACCGGTGAACGTACCTTCCATTATTGGCGCAATGATGCAGCTGCTCGCTACTGGTTGGATAACATCGACATCCCCACTTTAGTAGAAAAACTAACGGGTTTTGACATGATCTACCTCAGCGGGATCAGCCTGGCTATTTTGCCTTCGGAAGCACTTGATAAGCTTTTCCTCGTTATAACCGCATGCAAAGCACAAGGCAGTAAAATTGTTTTCGACAATAACTACCGTCCTCGCTTGTGGCAAAGTGCCGACATCGCAGCAAAGCGCTACCAAACCATGCTGTCATTGACTGATATCGCCCTACTGACATTTGATGATGAAATCATGCTATATGGCGAGCATACTGTGGACGAGTGTATTGCTCGTACTCAGCAGTGTGGTGTGGGTGAAATTGTTATCAAGCGCGGCGCTGAGGACTGCCTTGTCGTTACAGCCCAAAATTGTACATCTGTTGCGGCCACCAAGGTCGACAGCGTCATCGATACCACTGCCGCCGGTGACTCATTCAGCGCCGGTTACCTGGCAACACGCCTGACAGGTGGTGATACCGAGCAAGCGGCAAAGAATGCCCACGTATTAGCCGGTACCGTGATCCAACATCAGGGCGCCATTATTCCAGCCACAGCAATGCCTGTATTGTTCAATTCTAATTAAGGAAGACATCATGACTACGTTAAATGCTCGTATGGGCGAGCTGAAAGTTATCCCAGTGATTGCCATTAAAGATGCCGATAAAGCCGTAAAATTGGCTCAGGTACTCTCTGAAAACGGCCTTCCTTGTGCCGAGGTGACTTTCCGTACCGAAGCGGCCGCGCAAGCTATCCGCAACATGCGTGATGCTTACCCTGACATGCTGATCGGTGCGGGTACTGTATTGACGGCAGCACAAGTAGACCAAGCCATCGACGCAGGCGTAGACTTCATTGTCAGCCCAGGCTTCAACCCTACCACAGTGAAATACTGTCAGCAGCGTGAAATGCCAATCATCCCTGGCGTCAACAACCCAAGCATGGTCGAGCAGGCCATGGAGCTTGGCCTTGATACTTTGAAGTTCTTCCCGGCAGAGCCTTCTGGCGGTGTGAACATGCTTAAAGCGATGACTGCAGTATATCCAGTTAGCTTTATGCCAACAGGTGGCGTAAGCCCATCAAACGTTAAAGACTACCTGGCGGTTAAGTCGGTGTTTGCTTGTGGTGGTACTTGGATGGTTCCGGGCAACCTCATCGACGAAGAGCGTTGGGACGAGTTGGCGGATCTGGTTAAAGAAGTGGCTAACGTAGTCGCTTAATAATCGCATAACCCAGTACGGCTCAACATTGAATAGGTAGAGGAACGAAAATTTCAAAAGCGCATAGACACACCCATGTGGCTCCAAACCGTCACCTCTGACGGTTAAGGTTTTGAAATTTTCTCCTCTGCCTTTCTCGCTATCCTGCCTGGCTCCCTGCCCAGCCCTCCCTTCCACTGCAAATTTCCAGCCTGCTGTTACACTTGAAAGACCCTTAAATGTTTTCCAGCTAGAAGTCTTTCACAATGAATTACGCCAAACCAAAGCCTCGCTACCTGATCCCTTTAAGACTCGCTATTTACAGCTCAGCCTTGTTCGCAGTGGTTCACCTTCATGCCGAGCAAGGCAAGCTGACTGTCGCCATCTCAACTGATATGCCTCCGTATGTGATGGACAGTGGTAGCCAAGGGCTTGAAGTAGATATCGTCAGGCAGGCATTGGAAGGCTATGAACTCAACTTTGTTCAAATGCCGCTGAGTGATGTACAAAATGCGGTACAAGACAAAAAAGCCGATGTGGCTATCGGCGTATTAATGAATGGCGGTGACATTTTTTATTCCGATCACCTCGTCACCTTTGTGAATTTCGCCATCACTAAAAAAAGCGATGATATCGCGATTGATTCTATCGATGATCTCAAAACCCACCCGGTACTGACTTGGCAGAACGCCTACCTTGAGTTAGGTGATGAGTTCCAGACATTATTTGCTCCGGGTGCAGAATACCGCTCTAACTATCATGAATTTGGTGACCAAGCCAAGCAGGTCGCGCAATTCTGGAAAGCCGACAAGCAAGTTATTGTCATCGACCGAAGCATTTTCGAGTTCTTCAGCAAGGCAATGAAACAATCAAGCGACAGTGTCGAATACCACAGTATTTTCCCACCCGTTACTGAATTCAAAGCCAGCTTCAAAGACAAAGCGGTCAAAGATACTTTCAATAAAAAACTGAAGGAAATGTGCCAAAACGGCAAATACGTCAAGCTGCTAGAAATGTATGACGTCGAGTTGGAAGCCACAGTGTGTGACAAACTGCCGCAATAGCTAGCCTAGAATATAGAAGCACATACCTTATCTACGCCAAGCAATACACACATAAATATGTGTGTATTGCCTTGTATTAACATTCAAACAACACAGTGTAATGTGATTACATTCTCACTTTAAGTGGGTTATTAAGCATTTTATTAACAGTGCTCTATGATTTTAATACCAAATTAATCAGAAAATGGAACACCCTATTTTGTTGCGATGCAAGAAATGGGAAATATGCAATGGATAGTTTTACTCTCGATATAAGAACACTTAATTTCATCATTATTCTATTTTCTTGTATCTATAGTGCTGGCTTTCTTCTCTATCAACGCTCGCAAAAAAAGATCTCAGGCTTGGGACTCTTTGCCCTGTCGCTACTGTTCATTGGTATTGGCCCATTAGTTCTCAGCTTTAGAGGAACAACTTCAAACTGGCTCTCCATTATCATTGCTAATGCCATCATCATGTTAGGCTTCCAATTGGTCCTGCACAGCCTGTGTTTATTTAGAAAGAGTTCGCTGAAATATACTTACTTCACTTATGCCTGCTATCCGCTATCCATCTCGTTATTCTATTATTATTCGCATATCGTACCGTCGATAAAAGCACGGGTCATCGTCATTAGTGTCTTTGTTGCCATCAGTACGATAATCACGGCGATAGCCACTCTAAATGGAAAACAGAAGGACTTAAAAATCGCCGTATGGATGATGTCATCATCTTTATTTCTGTATGGCACTTTTATGGTTTTTCGTGCTACTTGGTCTGCACTTTCAGAAGAAATACACAACTTCATGTATGCAGGTTTACTCCATCAACTCACGTTCTTATTTAGCATTCTGTTAGTGGTTGCGATGAGCTTTAGCATGCTGTGGATGATCAATGCCCGCTTGGTCAGATCCATTCGAGAGGTTTCTAGACGTGATCCCTTAACCCAACTTTATAATCGCCATGCATTAGAAAGAGTATTACCCCGCATATTAGTAGAAAGTCATAAAGCGATGTCACTAAGCATCATTATGACTGATATAGATAATTTCAAGTCAATAAACGACAAGCACGGTCACTTGGTCGGTGATAAGGCCTTAATACGAGTGGCAAAAGTCATCAATACTGTCACTCGCCCCTGCCATTTTGTATTTCGCTTTGGTGGGGATGAAATACTGATCATCTTGCCTAATAGTCACCTTGAAGAGGCCAACATTCTCGCTGAGTCGCTGAGAAAAAGCATTTTCACATGTGGCTTAGTTGATAACATAGAGCTACCACTCACATCGAGCTTTGGAGTCGCCAGTCTTCGTGATGGCGAAAGTTGGGAAAGCTTAGTATCAAGGGCCGACCAAGCACTCTATCACGCAAAAGAATTAGGGCGAAATACCGTCGTCACCAGTCCGCAACACATGGAACCAAGGAAAATTCATCAAGTTGCACCTTGTGACAAAGCCATATCCTAAGCGCCACAATCTCCATTATACTTTTTCAATCATAAACATTAGCCAGACATAAACCGGTAATGAGTCGCCTTTCAGCACACAGTCCAAACCAGCGAACCTTAATCAGATCTGTTTTTGCAGTTCTAGAAAGTCATTATGGCTACTTCGACTGGTGGCCAGATACCCCGCCCTACCAAACCATGTTAGGCACCATCCTCGTCCAGAACACCAACTGGAGAAACGCCGATAAGGCTCTGAATAATCTTGGTAAGTCTGCTAATAATCCGCATCTTATCGAGCTTTTACCACTTGACGAACTGGCGCAAAAAATCAGGCCTAGCGGGTATTTCAATCAAAAGGCTATCAAACTCAAAGCTCTAACCGAATGGTTCAAAGTCTACCAATACGACATCAAACAAGTTAGAGAAATAGAGCTTTCAACTCTCAGAAAGGAGCTATTAGCGATAAAGGGCGTAGGGGGAGAAACCGCTGATGCCATCTTAGTTTATGCCATCGGCAAACCGTCTTTTGTTATCGACGCCTATGTCAGGCGGATATTCGAACGTAATGGGCTAGAAGCACCCAAAAACTATGAAACGTTCAGGCTGCTGGTTGAGCAAGCCATTCCAGCAGATACCAAGCGCTATGCATTTTACCACGGACTTATGGTTGAGCACGGTCAGCAGTTCTGCAACAAATGCGCCTTATGCCCACTGGTATCCTCATGTTTTCCCAATATCCTCTTTTACCCATAAATATTGTCAATCAATTAGCTCTTACTTAGTAATGATGGCAGCTTTGGCGACGAATTAGCGAGGGAGGAACGACCGACTCTGTTCGGTGCAAAGCGAATCGGCGGGAGCGAAGCGGACGCTGCTCTTAGTGCAATCATCTTCAATATCTTAATTGCATAAAAATGCACTAAGAACCCACAATATCTAGCGGAGCACATGTGGAAAGGGGAGAGGTAAATTATTAATTAGATGGTACGCCCCACACCTACGCTAAAATTTACAATGTCGACGAACATTTAGAGGTGCCATCATGTCAG
>NZ_JANEYT010000102.1 GCF_024357955.1 Photobacterium pectinilyticum | reverse complement strand
GATAATTCTTTTGTTGACTATCATTTCACGAGTGCCCACACAGATTGCATGGTCAAATTGTTAAAGAACAATACTGACTGGATAGCGGCTTAAGTTGCCGTGCTCCGTGTCAGTGAGGACGCATTATAGAGACTTCGATCACATTGGCAATAGCGAACATGCAATTATTTCATTCAAATTAACCAATCGCTCAATAAATAGACAAACCTTCTATTTTACGCATAATTTGCCGACACAGCAGCGCATTGAGCAATAGTTTTGCCGCTTCGGAACTCTACTTTTTCTGTCCCAACCTTCTAGCACTGCGTATTACCAAGGCCGCAGCAACAAAGCAAACCCAACAAGACATGGCGGTTGATTCTAATCAATTGATTTACAATTTGCGGCTGAAGCGGCGGTGGGGCTTTGAATTGGTTGAAGTGAGCTGAGACATTATAGCCGCTTTGTGGTTTCACATAGATCCAACCCTCGAGCTCCAACAGCTCATAGGCTTTCATGACGGTCATCAGGCTGATTGATTGTAGCTGGCTCATTTTGCGAATAGATGGGATCCGCTCGCCCGGTAACCATAGTTGGCTAACTTGCTCTGTTTAATCAACTCAACAACGCCTATTACCCGGTTAGGCTCCCTTTCAGATCGCATAGTAGTTCCTGTGTCACTGGAATAAGGACAAGCAATAAAAGAGCTTAAGATAATGAGGCTGGTGATGGTGACCGAAACAAAGCTAATACGCAGATACAACAAAGCCCCGACTTACGTCGAGGCTTTGTCATTTAAAAATGGTGCCCGGGGCCGGACTTGAACCGGCACAGTTATTCACCGGCGGATTTTGAATCCGCTGCGTCTACCAATTTCGCCACCCGGGCAGATGCGGCTTATTATACGTATATAGGGCTGATAGACAATTGTTTTTTTGCAAACAATTCAAAAACAAACACTAAGCGCCTAATGAACAACCAAGCCGCTCAGATATAAAGCAGCCACAGGTAATTGGGAGCTACGCCGTATAATAAGACAGGGAGTAAGACCTATCGAAGGATATAGCAATCATGAGAGATCAACACATTGCAACTTGCTCAGCACACACAATATCCAATAAGTCACAGGATTGAGTTATGTCGTATGTATCAAAGAAGCCAAAGTTTATCTTTCTCGCAAATACAACAAAGCCCCGACTTTCGTCGAGGCTTTGTCATTTAAAAATGGTGCCCGGGGCCGGACTTGAACCGGCACAGTTATTCACCGGCGGATTTTGAATCCGCTGCGTCTACCAATTTCGCCACCCGGGCATGCGAATCATTCTACGCATATCGCTTACCAACGCAATAGGAAAAAGTAGGAAAATCGCTCCCTTGCGTTTGTTTGCTGAGATTTTGAGCGTTTTAAGCAAAAAGGTCCATTAGCAAGTGCTATGAACGCCAGAATTGGTACATGAATTTAGGCCCATGACGCATCCACCACCCTACCCCGGATATCGATACTTTATATGGTAGCCAGACACGTAGCCAACTTTGGCGCCGGGCAATCCTCAAGGAACCACCGTCAGGAACACTGACAACTAGCTGATGACCCTCAAAGATAAAAGGGATTCGTGATAACGTTTTTGAAACCGGAAAACGGCAATAGAGCCAAATCAAAGACACAAGCATACCTTCACTTGGAACCTCTAGGGTTAACCGCCCTCCTTGTGCGTTGAGGTGAGCAATTTCACCACCATGCTCAACCTCAACCTCACCATCATATTCCAACATCAATCCAGATTACGCCCACGAATGCTGATACTGCCATTCACCTTCCAAATCGAGTGCTCTGGTTTATCACCAGCTCCGCTTGGCACGCTGATTTCAACATGGTCAAAGTCATAGGTCAGTTCAGCATGCCGCTCTGTTAGTTTGTCATATAGAGCACCGGCCAATTCAGGCCAGTTGGTGGTATTGTCATTGATATCAGCCATGGTGTTGCTCCTCAATCTCAATGCCCCGGAACAGGCTATCGTGTGGACATCTGCTATTTTTACCTCGCCCTATTAAGCGTTGAACTGCAGACTCAATAAATATAGTGCTGATAGCAAAAAGTGCTGCTGAGATGGCTCTCATTTCCAAGATCCGCCCCATTCACCCAACTGGCTTATATTGCTACACTGCCTGCAACATATTGAAGCTACGTTAATTTGGAAAGCCTTGTGAAAAAGAAGAAACAGCCGGACGTTGCATCCACAAAACAATACCCAAGCCTTTTTCGTCGCCTTGCGGCATGGCTCTATGACACCCTGGTCATCGCCGCAGTACTTATGCTTGCTGGCGGCATCGCTATCGGCTTGATGGCCA
The DNA here is from genome assembly GCF_024357955.1 of Photobacterium pectinilyticum. Classification (GTDB taxonomy): domain Bacteria; phylum Pseudomonadota; class Gammaproteobacteria; order Enterobacterales; family Vibrionaceae; genus Photobacterium; species Photobacterium pectinilyticum. The sequence continues at coordinate 12,388 of NZ_JANEYT010000102.1, read as the reverse complement.
TTTTGGTCTCTATCGGAATGGTCGATATTACTGGCTACGAAGATGTCAGTGCCTACATGACCAAGCACCCTGTGGTTGGCATGATTTATACCGGCTACCTAACCATGGTCATTGTGGGCTTTTTTACTTATTTCTGGTGCCAGGCAGGACAAACATTGGGCATGCGGGCATGGAAGTTACGCATACAAAATAAAGATGGCTCCAATATTAGACCGACCCAAGCGATGATTCGTATGGCAACGTCGGCATTTGGACTGGGCAACTTGTTATCACCTTTCAGCAAGACAAATCAATCTTTCCAAGATGCCATGGCAGACTGCGAGATGGTAGTCCTGCCTAAGGTCAACTAGCCGTAGTTGGGCAGACATAAAAAAGGCGCCAGTGGCGCCTTTTCTTTTGTCCATCCCTATAGCTTTCTTCGCAACAGATAGATAGTGATAAACAAGAACACTAAACTCGGCCCTAGCGCCCCAATAATGGGGTGCAATCGGTAGACAATACTCATCGGTCCGAAAACTTCGTTTGATATATAGAAGCCGAAACCAAAAATCACCCCTGACAGTACCCTCGCCCCCATAGTGACCGAACGCAACGGGCCAAACACGAATGACAGCGCCAACAGCATCATAACCGCGATAGAGAAAGGCTGTAGAGCCTTTCGCCAAAATGCCAATGCATACCGCGATGAATCCTGCTTGGAATCCTCGAGGTAATTTTTGTAGTCATACACACCGGTCAGTGAAAGCTCTTCCGGCTTGAGGGTTACCACCGCGAGCTTATCCGGTGTGAGCGTGGTCTGCCAATGCATCTCAGGAATGCGCTCATTGACTTGCTGAACCTTACCCAAGGTCGTCACTGTCACATTCTTGAGTTGCCATCCCTGCTCGTTGTCATAATCTGCCGATTCGGCAAAGGTCGAATGAGTCAGTTCGTCTTGTTCGTTGAACTGCCAGATATTGATACCATGCAGCTCTTTTTGTTCATGCACCCGAGCGATATAGATAAAGTCATTATCGTCTTTGGTCCATATACCACGCTGAACAGAAAGAATATTACCACCAGAAGTCCAAAGTGCACGTAGCTCTCGGGCCGCTTTCTGGGCTTCAGGAGCCCCCCACTGGCCAAGCAATGTCACCATCAACATCAAAGGGACTGCTGTTTTCAGCACCGACAAACCAATATCCAGCTTGGAGAAACCAGCCGCCTGCATCACGACCAACTCCGAGCTTGATGCCAACATGCCGAGACCAATCAACGCCCCCAGCAATACCGCCATCGGGAAGAACATTTCGATATCACGCGGGATACTGAGCAGAACATATGCCAATGCCTTCCACAAATCGTAAGTTCCATCGCCCACTTTACGCAACTGCTCGACATACTTGATGATCGCCGACAGGCCCACCAAAGTCGACAATGTCAGGGCCGACGTCGAAATCAGTGTCCGGCCAATGTATAAATCCAGAATCTTAAACATTAACCGCGTCTCCGAAACTTCTCTCTCACCTTACGTATCGCTAAGGTATCCCAACTGTTCAGCGCAATCGCCACGGCAAAAATCACCCCGTTGATTGACCACAAACCAATATACGACGGTAAACCGCCGTCTTCGATGGCCGATTTTCCCGCACTGATCGCCAAAAAGTACGTCAGGTAAATCAAGACTGCCGGTACCAGCTTGGCAAAGCGCCCCTGGCGAGGATTCACCGCAGACAACGGAACCACCACCATAGTTAGCAACGGAATACACAGAACCAGCGACATCCGCCACTGGAATTCGGCCCTGGCTGCTAGCTCCGAGCGTTGCATCAACTCAAGTGTCGGTAAAGCATCCCAATCACGACTTTTTTCACGCACCGCCCGCTGACCGATAAGCGCTTGGTAGTCATCAAACTGGGTAATCGAATAATCCAGCCGAGTTGGAAGCCCCTCGTAGCGGGTTCCTTCTTTTAGATCCAGCACCTGGCGTCCATCAGGAAGTTCACTGACATAACCGCGATCAGCAACCATCACACTCGGGCGAAGGGTATCGCGGGAAGACAGTTGGGCAACAAACACTTTATCCAACCGGCTACCGCTATCGGTAATATCATTGACGAATACAACCCCCTGGCCATCAGGCGCCCCTTTGAATTGGCCTTTCACCAATAAATCGAGGCCTGAATCGGCTTTGACCTGCTCCACCAACTGTTCGGTTTTCTCTACCGACCAAGGGGCTAGCCACAGCGCATTGAATGCCGCAAAAGCGCCGGTAATAATCGCCAGCAACAACGCCGCCTGGATCAGGAACTTATTCCCAATACCTGTGGCATTCATCACCGTAATTTCACTTTCGGCGTATAAACGACCGAAAGTCAGCAAAATGCCAATGTACAAACTCAGCGGCAACATCAACAAGGCCATCGATGGCATGTATAAACCGAGCAAGGTCACAATCAAATCACTCGGGATGGAACCCTCTGTTGCATCAGCTAGAATGCGAATAAATTTCTGACTAATAAAGACAAGAAAAAGGACAAAAAGAACTGCAAATTGGCTTTTTAATGTCTCACGCGTCAAATACCGAACAATAATCACGCTTTAATTACCCATAGAAAACTTGTTTTTTTACTGGAATCACTATAATTTTTCGGTTAATCAGTTATTTTTTTAATCTTTCGGCTAATTGTTAACCTGCACTTTAATCCTATACCGAAATTAGGGTCCAGCAACATAAGTGCGGCATTATCTAACATTTAGCTTTAATTGTCTTTATTAGGATGTAGGAGTACGCATGGAGTTCAGTGTAAAAAGTGGTAGCCCCGAGAAACAGCGCAGTGCCTGTATTGTCGTTGGGGTATTTGAACCACGTCGCCTTTCTCCCATTGCCGAACAGCTTGACAAAATCAGTGATGGCTATATCAGCTCGCTGCTTCGCCGCGGCGATCTAGAAGGCAAGCCTGGTCAAATGTTGCTGCTTCACCATGTACCAAACGTACTCTCAGAGCGTGTATTACTGGTTGGTTGTGGTAAAGAGCGCGAACTTGATGAGCGCCAGTACAAGCAGATCATCAAAAAAACAATTAGCACCCTAAACGAAACCGGTTCAATGGAAGCCGTCTGCTTCCTAACCGAATTGCACGTAAAAGGTCGAGATACCTACTGGAAGGTCCGTCAGGCCGTTGAAACGACAAAGGACAGCCTGTATACCTTCGACCAGTTCAAGAGCAATAAGCCGGAAACCCGCCGTCCATTGCGCAAGCTGGTATTCAATGTGCCAACCCGCCGTGAGCTATCTTTGGGCGAACGCGCTATTTCACACGGCCTAGCTGTCGCTTCGGGCGTCAAAGCGGGTAAAGATCTGGGCAACATGCCACCCAATGTGGCTAACCCAGCCTACCTAGCTTCTCAAGCTCGTCGCCTAGCCGATGACTTTGACACTGTCAGCACCAAGATCATTGGTGAACAGGAAATGAAAGAGCTTGGCATGACCTCTTACCTAGCTGTCGGCCAAGGTTCGAAGAACGAAGCCATGATGTCGGTGATTGAATACAAGGGCAACCCTGAGTCAAGCGCCAAGCCAATTGTCTTGATCGGCAAGGGCCTGACATTCGATTCCGGCGGTATTTCTATCAAACCATCGGCCCAAATGGATGAGATGAAATACGACATGTGCGGTGCGGCGACCGTCTTTGGTGCCATGAAAGCACTGGCGAAACTGAACCTACCAATCAATGTTGTGGGTATCCTTGCTGGCTGTGAAAATATGCCTGGCGGTGGTGCCTACCGTCCGGGTGACATCCTAACAACGATGTCAGGCCAAACTGTAGAAGTATTAAACACCGATGCCGAAGGCCGTCTGGTACTGTGCGACGCACTGACTTATGTTGAGCGCTTTGAGCCAGAGTGCGTGGTCGATGTGGCGACACTGACCGGAGCCTGTGTTGTAGCACTAGGCAACCATATCAGTGGCTTGCTTTCAAACCACAACCCGCTAGCTCATGAGCTGATCAACGCATCCGAGCAAGCTGGTGACCGTGCGTGGCGCCTACCAATGAACGACGAGTACCAAGAGCAACTTGCCAGCCCGTTTGCCGATATGGCCAACCTTGGCTCACCGGGTGCGGGGACCATCACAGCAGGTTGCTTCCTGTCTCGCTTTACCAAGAAGTACAACTGGGCACACCTTGATATTGCCGGTACCGCCTGGGTCGGTGGCAAAGCCAAAGGGGCAACCGGTCGTCCGGTCCCATTGCTGGTCCAGTTCCTGCTCAACCGAGCCGGCCTAGAAAACGTCGAGTAACATTGACGCTTAAAAGGGGGCCAAACGGCCCCCTTCGTTTATAGAGAAAACGCCATGACTCATGCTACTTTTTATATAATCAGTGAAGAGCAACATGCAGGGGATAACCAATTCCAACTGCATTTTGCTTGTCACCAAGCAGCAATGAGTTACCGTCAGGGCCACAAAGTCTACCTGCTGGCAGCCGACAAAGCGCAAGCAGAACAAATAGATGAGTATTTATGGCAACTGGACCCCGATAACTTCGTGCCCCATAACCTGATAGGTGAAGGCCCCCGCGGCGGCTCACCGGTCGAAATTGGCTGGCCCGGACTACGCCACAGCGGACGCCGCGGGATCCTGATTAATTTGGGGCAAAATGCACCAAATTTTGCCGTAACCTTCTCACAAGTGATAGACTTCGTCCCTTGCGATGAAAATCTGAAGCAATTGGCACGCGATCGCTACAAGCAATATCGCCTAGCTGGTATCCAGCTCAATACGGCCAATGCTGCTACGACGCCTTAATTCCACATAGATCCTTCTAAGAGCGCTATGGAAAAGACATACAACCCACAATCAATTGAAAAAGCGCTGTACCAGCGCTGGGAAGAGGCTGGTTACTTCAAGCCTCACGGTGACACATCAAAAGATGCCTACAGCATCATGATCCCACCGCCAAACGTCACAGGTAGCCTACATATGGGCCACGCGTTCCAGGATACCATCATGGATACCCTGATCCGCTGTGAGCGTATGAAGGGCAAGAATACCCTATGGCAAGTCGGTACCGATCACGCGGGTATCGCAACCCAGATGGTTGTGGAGCGTAAGATTGCAGCCGAAGAAGGCAAGACTAAGCACGACTACGGCCGTGACGCCTTCATCGACAAAATCTGGGAATGGAAAGCGGAGTCTGGTGGCAACATCACTCAACAGCTTCGCCGCCTAGGTGCATCTGTAGACTGGGATCGTGAACGCTTTACGATGGATGACGGTCTATCTAATGCGGTTCAAGAAGTGTTTGTTCGCTTGTACGAAGATGATCTCATCTATCGCGGTAAGCGCCTCGTTAACTGGGATCCAAAGCTGCACACCGCTATTTCCGATCTTGAAGTTGAGAACAAAGACAAGAAAGGCCACATGTGGCACTTCCGCTACCCGCTGGCTGACGGCGTGAAGACGGCGGAAGGCAAAGACTACATTGTGGTAGCAACAACCCGTCCAGAAACTATGCTGGGTGATACCGGTGTTGCTGTTAACCCGGAAGATCCACGCTACAAAGATCTGATTGGCAAAGACATCCTTCTGCCTATCGTTGACCGCCGTATTCCAATTGTTGGTGATGAGCATGCCGACATGGAAAAAGGCACAGGTTGTGTGAAGATCACTCCTGCGCACGACTTCAATGACTATGAAGTCGGTAAGCGTCATAGCCTACCGATGATCAACATCCTGACCTTCAATGCTGACATTCGCGATGCTGCTGAAGTCTTCACCACCAACGGTGAAGCTAGCGATGCATACAGCACAGAGCTACCAGCGAAATACCACGGCATGGAGCGCTTCGCTGCCCGTAAAGCGGTTGTTGCAGAGCTTGATGAGCTTGGTCTGCTTGAAGAAATCAAAGATCACGATCTGACTGTACCTTACGGCGACCGCGGTGGCGTGGTTATCGAGCCGATGCTAACTGACCAATGGTATGTCCGTGCTGCACCGCTTGCAGAAACAGCGACCAAGGCAGTGGAAGACGGCGAAATCCAGTTCGTTCCAAAGCAGTACGAAAACATGTACTTCTCTTGGATGCGCGATATCCAAGATTGGTGTATCTCTCGCCAGCTTTGGTGGGGCCACCGTATCCCGGCTTGGTACGATAACGACGGTAATGTCTATGTTGGCCGTACAGAAGAAGAAGTACGTGCAAACAACAATCTGGCACCGGTTGTGGTTCTACGCCAAGACGACGATGTGTTGGATACCTGGTTCTCATCAGCCCTTTGGACATTCGGTACGCAAGGTTGGCCAGAGCAAACAGATGATCTGAAAACCTTCCACCCGTCAGATGTACTGGTAACCGGTTTTGATATCATTTTCTTCTGGGTTGCCCGCATGATCATGATGACCATGTACTTCTGTAAAGATGAAAACGGCAAACCACAAGTACCATTCAAAACAGTTTATGTAACGGGCCTGATCCGTGACGAGAACGGCGACAAGATGTCGAAGTCGAAAGGTAACGTTCTTGATCCAATCGATATGATCGATGGTATCGGTCTTGAAGAGCTTGTAGAGAAACGCTGTGGCAACATGATGCAGCCAAAACTTGCCGCGAAGATCGAAAAGCAAACACGTAAAACTTTTGAAGACGGTATTGAACCTTACGGTACAGATGCCCTGCGTTTCACTCTCGCAGCAATGGCCTCAACGGGCCGTGACATCAACTGGGACATGAAACGCCTAGAGGGTTACCGTAACTTCTGTAACAAGCTTTGGAACGCAAGCCGTTACGTGCTGATGAACACGGAAGAGCAAGACTGCGGCTTCGGTGAAGGTGCTGAGCTTGAATACTCTCTAGCAGATAAGTGGATCGAATCTCAATTTGAACTCGCGGCTAAAGATTTCAATGCACACATTGAAAACTTCCGTCTAGACATGGCTGCTGGCACAATTTATGAGTTCATCTGGAACCAATTCTGTGACTGGTACCTAGAGCTAACTAAACCAGTATTGTGGAAAGGTAACGAAGCACAGCAACGTGCTACGCGTCGTACTTTGATCACTGTACTTGAGAAAACGTTACGCCTTGCACACCCAGTTCTGCCTTACATCACTGAATCTATCTGGCAGAGTGTTATGCCGCTAGTAGACGGTGTTGAAGGTGAAACAATCATGACTCAGGCGTTACCACAGTTCGACGAGTCTAACTTCGATGAGAACGCACTGGCAGATATTGAGTGGGTGAAAACCTTCATCACCTGCATCCGTAATCTACGTGCCGAGTACGACATCGCACCAAGCAAAGCGCTTGATGTGATGCTGAAAGTCGCTGACGAGAAAGATGCAGCACGCATCGAAGCCAACCGTACAGTACTGATGTCTCTTGCTAAGCTAGAAGGCATTAAGGTACTGGCTGACGGTGAACTTCTTGATGGCAAAGAGCTTCCAGCTTGTGCAACCGCACTGGTGGGTAAATCTGAGCTGATGATCCCGATGGCTGGCCTTATCGACAAAGATGCTGAACTTGCTCGCCTTGCGGGTGAAGTGAAGAAAACGGAAGGTGAGATCAAGCGTATCGAAGGCAAGCTAGGCAACGCAGGTTTCGTTGCCAAAGCACCGGAAGCCGTGGTAGCAAAAGAGCGCGAGAAGCTTGAAGGCTACAAAGAAACCTTGGTGAAACTGGCTGAACAGCAAGCGACTATCGCAGCCCTGTAATCGCTAACAAATACAAATCATTAAATAAAAGCCGGCCATGTGCCGGCTTTTTTCTTGCCTGCTCTCCCATAGCACCGGATATCCCCTTCCCCCCGATTAGATCAACGTAATCAGCCATAGCTCACACCTATCAAAGCGATAGATGATAATTGGTTTCAAATGATAGTGGTTATCACTACTATTTAGTTATCAACTGAGGGAGAGTCCACCATGAAAAAGACCATTAGCTTTGCCATTATCCACTTCTTTGTCGCATTTAGCGTTGCCTACTTACTGACGGGCGAGATCCTGATCAGCAGCCTGATCGCCATGATAGAGCCAATGGTCAATACGGTAGCTTTCTACTTCCATGAAAAAGCTTGGCAAACCAAAGCGCTGCTTCGCCGTGGCTATGCCAACCCGGGACGCAAAACCTTCAGCTTTGCAGTTGTCCACTTCAGCGTAGCGTTTGGTGTTGCCTACCTACTAACCGGAGATGTGTTGATTGGTAGTGTGATGGCAATGATTGAACCGGCTATCAATACTGTCGCCTACTACTTCCATGAGCGTATTTGGCAAAAGAAAACCGCCAAACAGGCAGCCAAAGAGGCTCTGGGGCACCTTGCCTGCCACCATGGTGAATTGCAGCAGTGCGCCGATGTCAGTGATATCTCGGTTGACAATGTTGCGATAAGCAACTAATTTTGATTGCATCACGCAACCAAAAGAGTTTGATACATGGACGCCGTTACCCTCAGAGCCCAATCCCGCCTGCTCGTGCGGGAATTGGGAATGCTTGACCGCCAGTGCGGAAATCTTGATATTACCCCAGTCCAAGCCCACGCCTTGATTGAGCTGGAAGACCAACCACTGTCCGTCAACCAGCTTGCCGCCCGGCTTAAGGTAGATAAATCCAATGCCAGCCGAACCTGTGCCACCCTGCTCAATGCTGGCCTACTAACCACCCAGGCTGATCCAGAAGACGGTCGCAAGCAGCTCTCGCGCTTATCCGAGCAAGGCCAAGCGCTACTTGGCACCCTCAACCAGTCACTCAACCAGCAAGTGGCCCACTTCATGGCGCAACTCGATCAGGACGAAATAGACAGCCTGGCCCAAAGCCTGCAACGTTATACCAAAGCGATTCAAGCCAACAAACAACAGGAAGGCTATCAGTTACGGCTTCTAACTCCGCTTGATAACGCCGCTATGGCTGCAGTTGTACGCAGGGTATCAGACGAGCACGGCTTAACCGCCGATAAAGGCTATGGTGTGTCAGACCCGACTCTGGATGCGCTCAGCGAGGTCTACAGCGCGCCTGGCTGCGCATTTTGGGTGGTAGAGAGGGACAATCGTATCCTTGGCGGCGGAGGGATCGCGGCCTTAGCGGGAGAAGAAGGAGTATGTGAACTGCAAAAGATGTATTTCTTACCGGAGTTACGGGGTAAAGGCTTCGCCCGGCGGATCGCCGCCACAGCACTGAAATTTGCCCGTCAGCAGCAATACAAGGCATGCTACCTCGAAACCACCGCCTCACTGCAGGCTGCCATCAACTTGTATCTGGGATTGGGTTTTGTCCGGATCCCCCACGCCATGGGACAGACCGGCCACGATGCCTGCGAAGTCAGGATGCTGAAAACACTCTAGTGCTGAAATAGCTGCTGAAGACAAAAAAAGCCGGCTACAAGCCAGCTTTTCAACGTTATCAAAGTGCAGTTATACCAATCTGGATAAGTCGTTGATCAAGTATTTGCACTGGAAAAACCGTTGTTATCAAGGCAGATATTGCAGTAACAAGTGACTCTAGTTACAAAATATCTAACGCAGAGAACAGCGGTTTTAACCAGCAACGCTGATCAAATATTTATGTAGGTTGGTATTATGGCAGGCGAAGATTACTCTTCGTCTTCACCCTCTTCTTCATCGTCTTCGCCCGACTCGAAGTAAGTGCCCCAACCGTCGTAATCGATGTTGTGCTTCTCAGCCAGTTGGATCAGCTTATCAGCCTGCTCATCAATGACCTCTGCATTCAGCGCAGATTCCATCACGGCATCAAAACACACCACTTTGCCACCACCGTCTTCCGGTGCCAACTCAAGCTCTTCCGCTTCCAGCACTTCAAAGCCCATCTTGAAAGCTTCAACAGCTGCAGCTTCAAGCTCTTCAAAAGTATCGGCTGAGAAATGGTGCTCGATGGTGTAAAGCGCATCAGGCACACTGCCATCTTCTAGCAACGCCGCAATAATTTCGCGCGTTTCTTCCTTCTGCTCTTCGATCAGTTCTGCATAAGACATGGGGAAACTCCACCTATGGAATAAATTCGAACGCAAATATCGCATGGATCGCAATAAAATACCAAGTGAAATCTCCCTAGTTTGAAAACTTGATATTTATCAAACTAACCGCCGATTTATTCCGCCGCACAATGGCTCTGGGAAATGCATAATATTCCCCAATATGCGCTTCAAGCGAATAAACACAAAACCCTCAATAGCATATTCACCCACAAAACTCAGAGAAATACCCTAAGCCGCCTATTTAGCGATGGACAGGCGATACGAAAGGGCGGGAAAAGTGTGAACAATCCCAAAGATATACTGCGCCTAGCGGCATAAAATTCACTGGCAACAAGCCAATAGAGCCACGGCAAAGACTGATGGCCATTAATAAGCATACGAGAGATACGATCATGAGTAACTTCTACCACGGCCTTAAGCCTGGGAGGCGGCGCCGTAATCAGCTGCGTCGTCCCCGTAGGACACTCACCAACCTTACATTCGCATTGGACAGCGATCCGCTGTCGGGGACTTCCCCTCCCTTTGCGGTGTCAGGGAGTGAGTATACGGCTTCGACACCTCACCCAACGTTGACACCCCGATCCCGCCTGTTTCGACAGCAAGGATAAACAACCTGTAAACCATTCCCGTTAGCAACTTGCTAATGCCTGGTTCTGCCTGCTCCGGCGTCATGTCCGGCGAGTCCCGTCATGCCTGACGACAGGCCTGACGACAGGCCTGGTAGATGAATCACCCTTGTGCTGAATGTACAAGGGCAAGGAGATAACAATGACAACCGAAACAATGAAACAGGAACAGAAAAGCGGCTTTTTTGCCAATTTTAAATTCCCTTCTGCTTACACCATTTTATTTGCTCTTATTGCCCTCGTCGCATTAATGACCTGGATTGTACCTGCTGGTCAGTACGACCGTGTAATGAATGACGATTTAGGCCGAGAGGTCCCAGTAACCGGAACTTATCAATCCGTAGAAAGTAACCCGCAAGGCGTGGTCGACGTCCTGCTGGCCCCCATTGATGGCTTCTACGATCACAACACTTATGAAGCCGCGGCAATCGATGTTTCACTATTTATATTGGTAATCGGTGGCTTCCTCGGCCTCGTCACCAAGACTGGTGCAATTGATGCCGGTATCGAACGGGTAACCGCGCGCTTACAAGGGCGTGAAGAAATGATGATACCGATACTGATGGCGCTGTTTGCCGCAGGCGGTACTGTCTACGGTATGGCGGAAGAGTCACTGCCATTCTACACACTGTTGGTGCCTGTCATGATGGCCGCCCGCTTTGACCCTGTCGTTGCCGCTGCTACAGTACTACTCGGTGCCGGTATAGGTACTCTGGGCTCAACCATCAACCCGTTTGCCACCGTTATCGCGGCCAACGCTGCGGGCATCCCATTCACCGATGGCATCATGCTTCGCATCGCCATGTTGGTAGTCGGCTGGTTGATCTGTGTTGCCTATGTTATGCGCTATGCAAAAATGGTTCGCGCCGACAAAACTAAATCGATTGTCTACGACAAATACGAAGAGAACAAAGCCCACTTCTTGGGTAACCAGTCTGGCGAAATGCTGGAATTCACAACGACCCGTAAAGTCATTTTGGCTATCTTCGCCGCTTCATTCGGTATCATGATTTACGGCGTAGCTGTTGCAGGATGGTGGATGGCTGAGATTTCAGGCATGTTCCTGGCTTCAACCATCATCATCGGCTTGATTGCCCGCATGAGCGAAGAAGAATTCACGTCAAGCTTCATCGACGGTGCTCGAGACCTACTGGGTGTTGCTCTTATCATCGGTATCGCTCGCGGTATTGTGGTGATTATGGACCGCGGTATGATCACAGACACCATTCTCAATACTGCAGAGCATGCAGTGACTGGTCTGTCTTCAATCGTATTCATCAACGTCATGTACTGGCTAGAGATCCTGCTGTCGTTCTTAGTACCTTCATCATCAGGTCTGGCGGTATTGACCATGCCGATTATGGCACCGTTGGCTGACTTTGCCGGTGTAAGCCGCGACCTTGTCGTAACGGCATACCAATCAGCATCGGGTATTGTGAACCTAATGACACCAACATCAGCAGTGGTAATGGGTGGCTTGGCTATTGCTCGAGTCCCTTATGTACGCTGGGTAAAATGGGTGGCGCCACTACTAGGTATCCTAACGGTGCTGATCATGGCGATGCTGAGTGTCGGTGCCATGCTGTAAATAACAATCTACCTTTCGATCTTGATTGTTTCGCCGCCCCTTTTGGGGCGGCTTTTTTATCTTATACCGACCATACCGCCAACCACGAAAGCACAATAAGCTGTCGTACAACCCCGCATAACAACGAGCGAGCTAAATAGCTGATCCTAATAGTGCTACATTTTGATAACTCCATGACCGCCTCCTGGAAATGGTGATACGTTGTCCA
>NZ_JANEYT010000101.1 GCF_024357955.1 Photobacterium pectinilyticum | reverse complement strand
GCGATCGCGGCCTACGGCCGCTCTCTAAAAAAGAACCCCACTTAAAAAGTGGGGTTCGTCAGCAATCTGAAGCCAGCCCCATAGGGCTGGCTTTCAAATCAATCACTGTAATCAGCAATTATTCACCGTATGGGTGAACCTTGATAATTGTCTCGTTACGATCAGGGCCGGTAGAAACGATGTCGATTGGCACACCCGTTAGCTCTTCGATACGTGCGATGTAGTCTAGAGCCGCTTGTGGAAGCGCATCCAAAGACTTAGCACCGAAGGTGTTCTCAGACCAGCCAGGAACCGTTTCGTAGATTAGCTCTAGATCTTCGTAAGCATCAGCCGCCATTGGTGATACCTCTAGGATTTCGCCATCTTTGGTCTTGTAGCCAGTACAGATCTTAAGTTCTTTTAGGCCATCCAATACATCTAGCTTGGTTAGGCAGAAACCTGAGATTGAGTTGATTTGTACCGCACGGCGCATAGCAACCGCATCAAACCAACCAGTACGACGTAAACGGCCTGTTGTAGCGCCAAACTCGTTACCGACTTCACCTAGGTGCTTACCCACTGGGTCTTGCTTATCCAGACCATCGTATAGCTCAGTCGGGAATGGACCTGCACCAACACGTGTGCAGTATGCTTTTGCAATACCTAGGATGTAACCAAGGTGGCGCGGACCGAAACCAGAACCTGCAGCAACACCACCAGCAGTAGTATTTGAAGAGGTTACGTATGGGTAAGTACCGTGGTCGATATCAAGCAATGTACCTTGCGCACCTTCGAACATGATCTTATCGCCACGTAGACGGGCATCATCAAGTTCTTTCGTTACGTCGATAACCATTGAAGTTAGAATGTCAGCCTGAGACATAATTGTCTCAAGGACTTCATCGTAGCTTACAGGCTCAGCATTGTAGTAATGCTCAAGCTGGAAGTTGTGGTAAGCCATCACTTCTTTAAGCTTCTCAGCAAATGCTTCTTTGTCGAAAAGGTCACCAACGCGTAGGCCGCGACGAGCAACTTTATCTTCATATGCAGGACCGATACCACGACCCGTTGTACCGATCGCTTTCTTACCACGAGCGATTTCACGCGCTTGGTCAAGAGCAATATGGTATGGAAGAATTAGCGGACAAGCTTCTGACAGGAACAGACGTTCGCGAACAGGGATACCACGTTCTTCAAGTGGGCCCATTTCTTTCATCAGCGCGTCAGGAGAAAGTACAACACCGTTACCGATGATACATTTAACGTTGTCACGTAGGATGCCTGATGGGATCAGGTGAAGGACAGTTTTTTCACCGTCAATGACAAGGGTGTGACCTGCGTTGTGACCACCTTGGTAGCGCACTACGTATTTTGCATCTTCGGTCAATAGATCAACGATCTTACCTTTACCTTCGTCACCCCATTGGGTGCCAAGAACGACTACATTATTTGCCATCTTTCTTCATCTATAGTAGTTAAAAAGGGATTCTAGCACCTTCAACGTTGGCTTGCAGTCATTTTTTGACCATAGGCGGCAAATGTACAAGATGCCTGTCACGCAAACGTGCTAGCGGAATTTACATACTAGTGTACATCATATAAGCGATAACACTGCCAGCAACCACCAAGCAACCGCCGATTCGACGCAGGGCATTATCATTCTGCTGACTCAACTGGCTCACCATCTCACGCCAACCTCTCGGAGCCAACAACGGCCCAAGCCCTTCAAAGACAAGGACTAACCCCAATGCCATCCATATTGCTTTACTCATCATTTTCTCCTCGCAGTACAAGCGGGAATTATACCCAATAAAAAAGGCAAGACCGAAGTCTTGCCTTTTCATTGCAACCAGAATGGTACTTAGTTGGCTACCGCGTTGGATTCTTTCATGTATCTGAAGAAATCCGTGTTCGGGTCAACAACCAAGATATCGTTCTTAGAGTTGAAGCTGTTCTCGTATGCTTTCAATGAACGCAGGAAGTTATAAAACTCTGGGTCCTGATTGAAAGCCGTTGAGTAAATCTCTGCGGTTTGCGCATCGGCGTCACCGCGAACAACGGCTGCCAAGCGGTTAGCATCGGCCAAAATCTTCGCGACTTCAAGCTCAGACTGGGCACGGATAACCTCGGCTTTCTCGCGGCCCTGAGAGCGGTGCTTACGGGCAACCGACTCACGCTCAGCACGCATACGGCGGTAGATAGATTCGCTGATCTCATCCGGTAGGTTGATTTTCTTCATACGGAAGTCAACCACCTCAACACCCAAGTCTTTGAAAGCGCTAACTTTGATGTCGGCCAGTACATTGGCCATGATTTGATCACGCTGACCTTCTACCTCTTTACGAGGAGCAATTTCAGCGACGATTTCTGTTGCCGGTGCGTCATCTTCTTCAACAACGGCATTGCTGTCGATTAGATTACCGCGGTCTGGGCCTGAAACAATCTGCTTAATTTCACGAGAACCGATTTCAGCACGTAGGCTGTCAATCACTTTACGTTTTAGCAGTGCTTCTGCTGTTGATGAATCACCACCACCTGTTGTCAGGTAGTACTGGCCGAAATCTTCGATTTTCCACTTCACGTAGGTATCGATGATAACGTCTTTTTTCTCAGACGTTACAAAACGGTCAGCTTGGTCATCCATGGTCTGCATACGGGCATCCAACGTACGGACACGATCAAACACTGGCACTTTGAAGTGCAGGCCTGGTTCGTAGATCCGTGCGACATCCGAATCAGGAGCCTTGAGGATACGACCGAAACGCACCACAATACCGCGCTCGCCTTCCTGTACCACAAACATTGACATTAGCAACGTCGCGATAAAGACAACAATCACCGGGATCATTAACTTACGCATAATTAAAATCTCCCCTGGCGGCCAGTATCGGTACTGCGTGGAGCGGTTGATACCGGAGCGGTCTCGACTTTCTCCAATTCAATACCGTAATCGGTAGATGAGCCACTCTTTGGCTGACTGCTCTGCTGGGCTGGGTTAATCAGCTTATCCAGAGGCAAGTACAACAGGTTACCGCTTGATTGCGAGTCGACCATAACTTTGCTGGTGTTAGAGTAAACACGTTCCATGGTCTCAAGGTACAGACGGTTACGTGTCACATCTTGTGCCGCTAGGTATTGTGGCAACAGCTTTTCAAACTGAGCGACTTCACCCAATGCACCGTTGATCACACGCTCAGAATAACCTTCCGCTTCTTTCTTCAGACGCTCAGCACGACCAGTTGCCTTCGGCAAGATGTCATTGCTGTATGCTTCTGCTTCACGAACGAAACGCTCTTCATCCTCTCGCGCTGCGATAGCATCATCGAAAGCATCTTTTACCGCTTCCGGTGGACGAGCAGACTGGAAGTTGACATCAACAACGAACAAGCCCATGTCATAACGCTGAATAATGCTGTCGATCGCTTCTTGCGTATTCGCACGAATCACCTGACGCCCTGTGGTCAGAGCCTGATCCATGGTCGAGTCACCAATCACCGCACGCAGTGCAGAGTCTGTGGCCTGACGCAAACTATCATCGGCATTAGTTACGCTGAACAGATATTTTTGTGGCTCGGCCACACGGTACTGAACATCCATTTCAACTTTCAGTACGTTTTCGTCTTTGGTCAGCATCAAGCCTGAGCTGCGCAAAGAGCGAATAGCCTGCACGTTTACCGGCTCGACTTCATCGATAAAAGTAGGTTTCCAGTTCAGACCTGGATCTACCATTTCGTAGAATTTACCGAAACGCAAAACAACGCCGCGCTCCGCTTCGCCGATGGTATAGAAACCAGAAAAGCCCCATACCGCTGCAGCCACAACTGCTATTGCCCCAAGACCTGCAGCGCTGCCGCCGGTCGAAGGTCCCTTTTTATTCCCAAAAATACCACCGAATTTACGACTCAGTTTTGAAAAAACTTCATCGAGATCCGGTGGACCTTGTTCACGACCACCGCGATTATTGTTCCCCCAAGGGTCTTTATCACGGCCGCCGTTGTTTCCAGGCTCATTCCACGCCATTATAGAACTCCATCAATATGATATGACGACAGTTTTTCTTATTACTCTAGCAGTCCATTAAGCAACGATAAAGTCATCTAACGAAGTACTTTCTCTTTTTTGTAACCTAGACCACTCTACCAGCGGTAAGCGAATGTCAATTTGCAGGCTGCCATCATTGTCATATTCCTCACTGACAATGCACCCCAGCTGGTAAAACTTGCTCCGGTAGCGCCCAATGTACTGAGGCGGTAACCGCAGGGTATGCTTCACCATGGTACCAGAGAGACGTTCGGTCAGAGCTTCAAACAACAGCTCAATCCCCAGCCCTTCCATCGCCGAGACCCAAACCCGTTGAGGAACACCGTTTTCATCACGTTCAATACGTGGCGATGCACCTTCTAGATTATCGATCTTATTCATCACCACCAAGATTGGCACCTCACCGGCATCAATCTCTTCGAGTACCGTCTCAACCGCTTCAATATTTTCACGGAAACGGTCATCACTGGCATCGACCACATGCAGTAGCAAACTGGCATCCTGAGTTTCTTTCAGGGTTGCCTTGAAGGCCGCGACCAAATCATGGGGCAAGTGACGAATAAAACCGACCGTATCAGCCAAAATTGAGGTACCAACATCGGCCACATCAATCTTGCGTAGAGTCGGGTCCAGAGTAGCAAACAGCTGGTCAGCAGCATATACGCCAGCATCGGTCACCTGGTTGAACAACGTCGACTTGCCGGCATTGGTGTATCCAACCAGTGAAATCGTTGGGATTTCGGCACGGTTTCGTGCACGGCGCCCCTGATCACGTTGCTTGGAGACTTTTTCAAGACGGCGCAAAATCGTCTTGATCCTATCGCGAAGCAAACGGCGGTCCGTTTCCAACTGGGTTTCACCCGGTCCACGCAAGCCGATCCCGCCTTTTTGACGCTCAAGGTGGGTCCAACCGCGGATTAATCGGGTTGAGATGTGACGTAGCTGTGCCAGCTCGACTTGCAGCTTACCCTCGTGGGTACGCGCTCGTTGAGCAAAGATATCGAGGATCAGACCGGTACGGTCCAATACACGGCATTTGCAAATCTGCTCCAAGTTGCGCTCTTGCGCTGGAGAAAGAGAATGGTTGAATATAACGATTTCGGCGTCTTCAGCCCTAACCGCTTCGGCAATTTCCTGTGCTTTACCTTCACCCACGTAATATTTAGGGTGGGGAGTTTTACGACTACCGGTTACCACCCGTAGCGTATTGACTCCCGCCGAGGAGACTAGCATTTCGCATTCGCTTAAGTCTTCCCACTCCCCATCTTGCGTGAAGTTGATATGAACAAGAATTGCCTGCTCACCGGCTTCATAACGGTCAAACAAGCAATCAACTCCTTAATGAAGAGTATTATTCTTCGGTTTTTTCTTGTGAACGTTCTGCCGAAGCTGGGCGATCACCTGTATGGTGGTGGTTAACTGGACGAGCCGGTACCACTGTTGAAATCGCATGCTTGTACACCATCTGGTTTACAGTGTTCTTCAGTAGGATCACAAACTGATCAAAAGACTCAATCTGGCCCTGTAGTTTGATACCATTAACCAGGTAGATTGAAACTGGGATTCTTTCACGACGCAAAGCGTTCAAAAATGGGTCTTGCAGAGATTGCCCCTTAGCCATTATTTCTTTTCCTTATTTGTTTGTAGTTGTAGTTAGCAACGAACAAAATTAAAAATACGCAAAACAGTAACCAGTATACACGTTAATCAAACATCACATCTAACTGAGTTTGTGACGGTTTGTAACGCCAATTCTGGGTCACTGCTATCCAACCACGTCAGATCTTTCCAGCTTCTTAGCCAGGTGATTTGACGCTTCGCCAATTGACGAGTAGCACAGATACCGCGGAAAACCGCATCATCCAAAGAACACTGCCCGTCCAAATATTCCCACATCTGGCGGTAACCAACACAACGAATTGAAGGAAGGTCTGGGTGCAGATCATCGCGTTCATACAAAGCTCGTACTTCCTGCTCAAAACCTGCGTCGATCATTTTCTCAAAGCGTTGCTCGATCCGCCGATGCAGCACAGCCCTGTCCGTGGGCGTTATTGCAAACTGGTGAACCCTGTAAGGCAAGGTATCACCTTGAGTTTTCGTCAGCTCAGTTAAAGTTTTACCCGAAATTCGAAAAACTTCCAATGCGCGTGAAAGACGTTGGGGATCATTGGGGTGGATCCGAGCCCCGGACACCGGGTCGATCCGTACCAATTCCTCGTGCATCGCCTGCCAACCTTTCTCCGCCGCTTCCTGCTCAATCTGAGCGCGGATCACCGGTTCAGCCGCTGGCAGTGGCGATAAACCTTCCAATAATGCCTTGTAGTACAGCATAGTACCACCAACCAATAAAGGAATGCGCCCTTGTGCAACTATATCAGCCATTTCTTTCAGTGCATCAGCGCGAAAGTCTGCAGCTGAATAACTTTGCGCTGGATCACGAATATCGATCAATCGATGTGGCGCTTGCGCCAATTCGTCGGCATCGGGCTTTGCCGTACCGATATCCATATTCTTATAGATAAGGGCTGAATCAACGCTTATCAACTCTACCGGAAGTTGTTGGCGCAATCGGATCGCCAAATCAGTTTTGCCCGACGCTGTCGGGCCCATTAGGAAAATTGCCTGTGGTAATGGCTTAGTCATAATTAAAAGCTTCTACTGCTGCGCTCACGTCGACCGGGCGCAACAAGTCTGAAAAGTAGTGTTCGAGTTCTGGACCCCATAGCTGCTCCAGTTCAGTAACCAACTGGATTGCTTGGGATAAGGTATAGGCTTCTGTGGGCACAGTCAGCTGCCCAACCAGCCAGTCTAACAGCTTGTCCCACCCTTGCGCTTCTGCGTCTTCGGCCACGGACATGAGGTAGGCTAGCAGCGCCGGTATCAATTGTTGCAAGTTCTGCTGACGTAGTGGCTGGCATACCGACAAGATAATCAACTGCTGTTTATTCTTGGCCTTAAGCTGTATACCGAGCTGCTTAAGCAACATCGCATGCTGCTCGACGCAGTTTATCATATCCGGCTCGACGGGAATGGAATGCGGGATCAGCAGGGGCTGTGGTTTCAATCCTTCTCCCTGTGCCAAACGTAACTGTCCTTTGGTCCGCAGGCTCTGAGCTCGGGGCAATGACAACAGGGCCAGACCGTTATCACGGTTAAGCAGCAAGTATTGCTTCGCCACGAGTGACAGGGCCTTGCCCAGCCCGACTCCATTGGTCGTATCGATGGCATCCTGGCGAGTTGGTACCTGGCTGACAGCTTTCCTCTCAGGAAAGGAGGCTGGCTGCTTGGCCTGTGGTTGAGCCGGCGATGGGCTAGCAAGAGATGGACTGGATACCGACAAAGTCGATGAAGCTGGCGTCGACGACGATGCCACCGTCTGCATCAGCTGTTGGTAGACCTCGACTTCTTCCGGACTAGGGCCATCATCCTGATAGCGGGAGCGGCTATTGCCACCAGAACGGCCTGCTCCCCCCTTAGCACCATCATTTCCACGATAGGTCTGTTCATCCCTTGACGGAACGTAGGAGGTATCCGTTCCGTCCCGATAGCCTGATGATTGCTCAGAGCCTTGAACATCAGCATCACTGCCCGCGGTACTTCCTGAAGGCGTACCAGCTGCTGTTAGCCAGTCACGGGCAGGAGCCTTGTTAGGGTAATCCGGGGTGCGAGCCACGGCAGCCAATGCCGCATTAGGTTCGGCAATACCATGAGAATGAGAAGACGGAGTTGAGGAAGAAGCCGATGAGTACGGTGCTTCCGGTGCTCGGGCACTGGCCCTAGGAGCCGGCGCATTCACCACCTGCTCGGCGTCATCCGCTGCCCCTTCAATCAGGGCACTTTGCAGTCCCTGACAAATAAAGTCATGCACCAAACGGGCCTGGTGAAAGCGGACTTCATGCTTGGCCGGATGCACGTTGACATCCACTTGGTGTGGATCGACCTCGATAAACAGCACATAGGCCGCATATTGATCGGCGGCCAGACTGGTCTCGTAAGCTTGGCGGATAGCATGATTGATCAGCTTGTCTTTCATCATCCGGCCGTTGACATAACAGTACTGGATATCGTTCTGTGATCTTGCGCCCTGCGGACTGCAAATCCAACCGCCGAGTTTGAGATCGCCATGGGCCAATTCAACCGCCAGGGCATGCTCCAAGAAGGCCTGCCCGCACACAGCGGCCAAGCGACGTTCTTTTTGGATTTGGGTGTTGGCCGCACGATATTGACGGATCACCTTGCCGTTATGACGCAGGTTAATGGTGGCATCCATCCGGCTAAGGGCGATGCGCTTTAGCAACTCGTCAATATGGCCAAACTCGGTCTTTTCGGTACGGAGAAATTTACGTCGGGCCGGTGTATTGAAAAACAGATCCAATACCTCCAGCGTAGTCCCGACAGGATGGGCCGCAGGCTTGAGTTGCACCTCCATGTCCCGCCCTTCGGCATACGCAGCCCAGGCCTCTTCTTGCTCAGCGGTGCGGGAAGTTAAGGTCAGGCGCGACACCGAACTAATACTGGCTAGCGCCTCACCGCGAAACCCCAGACTGGCAATGGCTTCAAGATCATCGAGCGTGGCAATTTTTGACGTGGCATGGCGGCTTAGGGCCAAGCCCAGCTCGTCCTTGGGGATCCCCTTACCGTTGTCGCGGATCCGGATTGTTCGACTGCCCCCCTTGTCGATATCAATATCGATGCGGGTTGCCCCTGCATCCAGGCTGTTTTCAACCAGCTCTTTGACCACCGACGCGGGTCGCTCTACCACCTCACCAGCAGCAATTTGGTTCGCCAAACGAGCTGGCAAGATCTGAATAGGCATAATCAACTACTCGGAATAGTAAGTTTTTGTCCAACCGCCAATTTATCTGAACGTAATTGGTTCGCTTCACGTAAACGACTGACAGTTACTCCATAACGAGTGGCAATCTTACCGAGAAAATCCCCCCGCTGCACGGTATGGACTACCGATGCCGGGGCCTTCACTGAAATTTTCAGCTGTTGGCCAACCGCCAGTTCATCGGTGCGTAACGTATTGTCACGCCTGATACTCGCGACAGTCACCCCATACTGGTTGGCTATCTTGCCAAGGAATTCACCACGCTTCACTGTATGCGTCACTGTTTTGGTGGTTGTCGCTCTAGCTACCGTTTCAGGTGCGGTTATCGGAACCGTCGTTGACACTCTCAGTTTTTGGCCGACTGCCAGTTCATCGGAACGTAAGTTGTTGTCACGCCTGATACTCGCGACAGTCACCCCATATTGGCTGGCTATCTTGCCAAGGAAGTCACCGCGCTTCACTGTATGCGTCACCGTCTTTGTCGTTGTCGCCACAGCCGCCGTTGTTGCGGATGCCGTTACCGGGGCTTTACCCGGGATCACCAAAACCTGACCAACCTTCAAGGTATTCGACTTGAGATTGTTCGCCTGCTTTATAGCAGCCACAGACGTACCATAACGGTTAGCGAGCACGCTCAGCGACTGACCACTGGCTACCTTATGCTTGACTCCCTGGTTGCGGGAAGCAAACAGAGTCCCTTCCGGTGGCTTCTCGTTAAAATACGACAATACGCCACGGTAGACCGCATCCGCCAGTTTGTTCTGGTGTGACTTCGAGTTTAGCAGCCGCTCCTCGGTCGGGTTGGTAATGAACCCGGTTTCAACCAACAACGACGGAATATCCGGAGACTTCAACACCGCCAGGCTGGCATGCTCCGGCCTGCTTTTGTGCAAGGTCGTGACCTTGCTCATCTCTTTCAATACCCGACTGGCAACGTCGTACCCTTCCTTCTGGGAATGGCTAAACTGCAAATCAAGAACCGCCATGCTCAAGTACTGGTCATCACTGCCACCGGACAGTACATCACCGCCACCGAGTAGCTCAGACTGCTTTTCATGCTGCTCAAGCCAGCGGCCAATTTCATTGTTCGCCCGGCGGGTATTAAGCACCCATACCGATGCGCCACGAGGTTGAGGTTGATGGAAACCGTCAGCGTGAATAGAGACCAGCAAGTGGGCACGTTCTTTACGGGCCAGATCGGTACGCCGGTTAAGGTTTACAAAGTAATCCCCCTGACGGGTCATCACGGCCTTCATTCCCGGGGTGGCATTGATCCGAGACGCAACCTTTTTGGAAATATCCAACGTCACGTTCTTTTCATACAACCGGCTCGGGCCAATTGAGCCAGGATCCTCACCACCGTGGCCAGGATCGATCGCAACGATGATATCATCGCTGCCGTAAGGCAATATGGCCTGTTGGTTCGCAACAGACGGCTTCGAAGTCGGTTCAGGCTTCTTAACTAAGGCTGCTTTACCATGTGGCAAGTCCAACACCAAGCGATGGCTGTAATGACCATCGGGCGTAGGTGCCAGCGTAAACAGGTTTGGGGTCATCCCCGCTTTCATTTCCAGCACCAGACGATAGGTCCCTTTTTCTGGCGCACCACTGTTGCGAATTTTGGTCAGGATCGCACTGTCCTTCACCACCACTGGCAACTTGGTTTTCAACGAAGTCTGCTTGAGATCCACCACCAAGCGATCTGGCTTGGTCAAAGTGAAATAACTGAAAACCGCTTCGTCTTTTAGATCCAACACCACGCGAGTTTCCTCTGGTGCTGGCCAAACCCTGATCCCTTTCAACTCATTTGCCATGGCCAATGAGCTAAACAGACTAGCCCCTAAAATCACAGCATTCAAAAAAGCCCGTAACGACATCCTATCAACACAACTCCAAGCGTTTAATGAGTTCACTACCGTATTCGTTATTTGCCGTCAGGGTAACTTTACGTTGCTCACCGTGATAGCGCATATCTAATTCAAGATCAGCTTCTGGCAATACGCCAGCCCCTTTCTCCGGCCATTCCACCAAGCAGATAGCATCCGCGGCAAAATAGTCACGGATCCCCATAAATTCTAGCTCTTCAGGATCCGCAAGGCGGTACAGATCAAAATGATAGACCTGCCAAGGCGGAAGTTCATAAGGCTCCACCAAAGTATAGGTAGGACTTTTCACATTCCCAGGGTGACCCAAAGAACGAATAAAGCCTCTGCTAAAGGTGGTTTTCCCAGCCCCCAAGTCACCATGAAGATAAATGGTGGTCTGGCGCTGACAGGAGTGGGCCAGCTTGTGGCCTAAATCTACCGTCGCCTGCTCATCAACGAGCAGGATTTCAAAACTATGCATTGTCTTCTTATCTTGGATTTACTAATTGTCGAATATGAGGGAACAAGTCGCTGGCAAGCATACCACGCTCCCCCTCAGCTGCGCAGCGGTCAGCAGCGGTGCTGTGGATCCATACTCCGCATCGGGCAGCAGCAGCCAAAGACAAACCTTGGCCCAACAACGCCCCTATGATACCGGAGAGCACATCCCCCATCCCACCCGTTGCCATTCCTGGGTTCCCCGCTGCACATACCCAGCACAGGGTACCATCATCCACTAAGGTCCCTGCACCTTTTAGCACGACCACTCCGCCGTACTTCTGTTGCAGGGTTCTTGCGGCGCAGAAACGATCTGCTTCCACCTCGGCGACCGAACAGGCCAGCAACGTTGCCGCCTCACCGGGGTGAGGAGTAATTATACGATTATTTTTATAGTCTGGTGAATGCGCCAATAAGTTCAATCCATCTGCATCCACCACATGTCTTTTTTCTGTCTGGGCGAGCACGTCGTATAAAGCCCGGCTCCATGCCGATTGACCAAGCCCAGGGCCCAAAACCAGCACATCAGCCCACAACTGACGCTGGGCCAGCACAGAACGTTGTGAATCCTGCCAGCCAAGAACCATTATTTCAGGTCTTGATGCCACAATTGCCAACACATTGTCAGGTTGCGTCAGTACGGCCGTCAGGCCTGCTCCGGCCCTTGCCGCCGCTTCGGCCGCCATACGGATCGCCCCGCCCATCCCATGATCACCTCCGGCCAACAAGATCTTACCGTGATCACCCTTGTGGGCATCACGCTGGCGCGGAGGCAAACAGCAGGCGATATCTGAAGCTTGGCTAAGAATAGCCGGTGGTGACTCGATTTGCTCAAAAGCATCCGCCACCTCCAACCCAGCAAACTGCACGTGGCCAACATAACAGGCCGCCTGCGCCGTCCATAAGCCTTGCTTGCTGCCAATAAAGGTCACCGTGACCCAGGCTTTGATGGCCTGGCCGAGGATCTTCCCGGTATCCGCGCACAGCCCAGAAGGAATATCCACCGCTATCACCGGCAACGCGATCCGATTGATCATCGAGATCAGCCGCTGTCCTTCAGGGCGAACTTCACCACTAAGGCCGGTTCCCAGCAAGGCATCAATCACCACCTCGATCATGGTAGGGATCGCCTTACCGGGGGGCAAGATCTGACCTCCGCCCGCCAGCCAGGCATCCCGAGCTTTGGCTGCATCTCCTGTGAGCCGTGCGGCGTCCCCCAATTGCCAAAGCGTCACCAGATAGCCAGCTTCGCGTGCCAACCGGGCGACGACATAGCCATCCCCGCCGTTATTACCGCCGCCACAGCATACCAATACGTGCTGCTGGCGGGAAAATTCTTGTTCAAGCACTCGAAACACCGCGGTACCAGCCCGCTCCATCAACTGGTACATATCCAATTGTTGCTGCGCAGCGACCTGCTGCTCTCCCCGGCGAACCTGCTCGGCTCGGTAAAGTTTGCCAGACCAATATTCCGCACTCATGAAAGCCTCCCTTTTCTCGTCAACATGGCGGACCTATGCCACATTGACAAGATCCATTGTAGCGACAGCATCAATCAGTACGATCAACAGACCAAGATCTTCATGATGATCCTCTCAACATTTGCTGTGGTTGTGGTAAACTTCCGCCCCCAATGAAGCCCGGTACTGCAAGTATGACCATCGACTATCGCAATCTTACCCAGAAAATCAAGCAATGGGGCAAAGAGCTCGGCTTCCAAGAGGTTGGGATCAGCGATGTCGATTTAAGCCAACATGAAGCGCAACTGCAGCGCTGGCTTGATGCGGGCTACCACGGCGACATGGACTGGATGGCCCGCCATGGCATGATGCGGGCACGCCCAGCAGAATTACACCCAGGAACCGTTCGGGTGATCAGCGCAAGAATGGATTACCTACCACCAGAGGCAAGCTTTGCCCACAGTTTAAGCCACCCAGAGACTGCCTACATCAGCCGGTATTCCCTCGGCCGTGATTACCACAAGCTGATACGTAACCGGCTCAAGCGGCTCGGACAATTGATTGAGCAGGAAGTGGGACCATTTGGCTATCGGCCATTCGTTGATTCGGCTCCCATCTTGGAACGCCCGCTGGCTGAAAAAGCCGGACTGGGCTGGACAGGTAAGCACTCGTTACTGCTTAATCAGCAGGCTGGCTCATGGTTTTTCCTTGGTGAACTGCTTATCGATTTACCATTGCCTGTTGATAGCCCAGAGGAAAACCAATGTGGTAAATGCGTCGCCTGTATGACCAGCTGCCCTACCCAAGCGATTGTCGAAGAGGGTGTGGTTGATGCTAGGCGGTGTATTTCTTATCTCACCATAGAGTTTGACGGTGTGATCCCTGAAGAGTTCCGGGAAGCGATAGGTAACCGAGTATACGGCTGCGATGATTGCCAGCTTGTCTGCCCGTTCAACCGCTTTTCCGAGGTGACAAAAGAAACCGATTATCACTGCCGTGACAACTTACGCCTACAACCTTTGACTACACTGTACACTTGGACCGAAGCCGCTTTCCTGAAAAATACTGAAGGTTCAGCAATTCGCCGCATCGGCCATATTCAATGGCTACGAAATTTGACCATTGCGATGGGAAATGCCCCATATAGCCCAGAAATCATCGAAGCATTGGAGTCCAGAGAGGGTGAAAATGCGTTATTGGATAAACACATCGATTGGGCAAAAGAAAAGCAACTCGAGAAGCGCCTGCAGGCTGCTATCAATGTCCTGCCAGTGAGCACTAAACGACTAGTGCGCATCGTGGAGAAAGGCCTACCGCGCGATGCCTAGCAGAGAGGGGAAACCGTCCGGCTGCCATATTGCAACGTTATCCACACATAGTGAGAGCTTGATCAGGCTTCTGAGTTAATGTGGAAAACATTTTCAATTTTGTCTGTTTATCTGCTATTCCCAATATTAAACACAGCCCAATAGTACCTACTCAAAAAAAGTTATCCAAACATCCACAGAGTGGATCAGGTTGTATATAAGTTTTGAATAAAGGGGATCAAAACCATAAAAAACAACACTTTATATTGTGGATTGTTTTTTTTAGATTATTGTTTTATTGAAGAATAAAAAGATAAATACAGACTTGTTCACACTGTATCGGCACACGTAATCAACCGACTTACCCACAACATAGAATTGTGGATAACTCTGTGCACGATCTCAGTATTTTCTATCCGCCACAAGCTCAAGCCCACGAACGACAAGGCATTCAGGCATAAACTGGTCGGGATAAATTAAGACAGATACGATTCACAGCTCCCTGCTGGCAATTAACATTACCCGTATCACACCATTCAAAGAGCTTGTGTCGTCATGTGACACTAAACAGAGCATCTCGATATTGCTTAACAAAAATAAACAGCCATAAGGCTGTAAGGGCAAATCAACAATGATGTTTTCGAAGCTGATCGCTTCATAATGGTTCCCAATAACCAACAGGTTATGGAACATTGAAACAACACACAAGATTATCGAGAATCGATTAACCCAGGAATGTTGCAATTGAACTAATACTTCACAGTAGTAGCTTTGCCGTTCCCCTGCTCATACAGCGGCAGCAATGAAATTGGAGCGACGTGGCCGACTAGGTACTCGAGGTTCCTCGTTGGAGCACATCTTTCCTGAAATTGGAGCGACACACGAGGTTCGAACTCGTGACCTCAACCTTGGCAAGGTTGCGCTCTACCAGCTGAGCTAGT
>NZ_JANEYT010000100.1 GCF_024357955.1 Photobacterium pectinilyticum | reverse complement strand
AGAGTTATTTTCATATCACCTAGCATGATCCTCATTTTGGCTAAAATCAAGCACCTTCAATGATCACGGGTATATCTAGATAGACCGCTGATGGCTGGTTTTGCCCATTTCCTATCACGGACGGTCCCCTATTAAGCGGTGTCGCTCAGTCATTTGTAATATCTAAAGTTATCCGTAAATAGCTAATTTAGAAAAGTCACTGACTCAGAAATGTCCAAAACCTTGTTAGAAATTAATCAAACTATTGTGTGATTAAACTATTGTCAGCCGACATCAGAGACTAAAAATCAATCAAATAAGATGTGACATAAATCACTTTATAAGCCTATTTGGACTGTTATCCTCAGGATGTTAAACGTTGAATACTGACGAATAGTATTAAACACACGGGGTTAACCCCCCTTAAATGGCTTTCTGAAATGTGTCGTGGCTTCTTTTTAAAGAAGTGAAAGCGTACTTAACTGCCCTCAGCCTATTATTGATAGAGCTTTGGCGCTATACACCGACTTTTTATCACCCCCACGGGAAAATTATTTCCCATGGGGGAATGTAATTTTTTCTCGTGCAGCCTGTCTCGGAGAAAACATTATGTCTGATAACAATCAAAACACTTATTTTGACCTTCACACTCATGGATTTGGTTTTCTAAACCGCGTGAGAAAAGTGACACCGAAAAAAGGTGACCCGTTCTACGCGACCACCATCACGTGTTTACGTGGTGATGATAACGAAAGAACGTACATTGACTGCAAAGTAGTAGGAAAAGAGGCGATTGAGCTTTTTGAAGCGCATGGTCTTGATAACTACGACTTTAGCCCAAAAGGTGGCGATAAAGGCTCACTGAGTTTTACTATCAGTGATATCTCGCTCGACACCTTTACTTATCAAAGCAACCACAATACGAAAGCGGGTCAGTTTGGCGCAACCATTAAGGGGCGTCTACTCAAAGTGAAGTATCTGAAGGTGAATGACGTTGTACTTGTACAATCGCCAGCACCGACTGGTTCTGATGCAAATCAGTAAGCGGCTTGATGTTTGACTGCCCCAATACACTTTCGTGTGTTGGGGCTTTTTATTACTGTCATTGATTACCCACAGGGGATACGTTCCCCTTTGACGACGGCTCTCCTTATTTACTTTGAGGAGAGCAAGATGGACAAATTCAATCTTTTACAGACAAAAGCCACGGCGCTTTTTTCTGTGGCGAGGGGCAGTGATATTTCACCACCAGAACTAGCAAACGCTGGTTTTATGATGCGTGAAGGTCGCTTTTACCCCGTCGAAGACATTGAAGTGATCCAACAACGCCTTAGCCATGATTTCATGGTGTGGGATGAATCTACCCCTAATGTGAACACGCTGAGATTTCAGCGTCGCTCACATTAGGGGCAACCCATAAACCCATAGAGGGGAATGCCTCCTCTATGGGGTCATTCCTTCTTTTTTACATTAGGAAGAAATGATATGACTCAACTTATGGTGACGGTAACACTGGCCGGTGGGCAGAAAATCGATTGTGACGTTTCTAAACATCACTATCGCAATAACAAGCAAATCGCGCTCCAGTTATGCACTGCCGATACAAAACGAAATGAAGCTTCGGATTCGTTTCCAGGAGAGCCTATGGGCACTCCGACGGTGTGTTTACCAAACAATCACTTCAACGAGAATGAAACGGCCATTAAAGATTGCGACGAGTACGCTGGATTTTTAGGCGCGCTTGAGCAAGCTGGAGTGGTTCGACGTACCACGAGAACCATTCATGGTCCGTATGTTTCGTCTAACGTCGTGGAAGTGTTGATTTAACCGTAATGTAACCCATCCGACAGGGATCTCATTCCTGTCGGGGATTGGGGTTTTCTGTCTTTTTTGTTATTCTTATTTTATGAATACGGAGAAATATATGTGCGAAAAGCAAAAACGCATCGAAGAGCTCGAAATAGAGAATGTTAACCTCTATCGAACGCTCTCAGAGGCGTACAAGTTTAACGCGGAAGAACGAAAGCTTAATGCAGAAGAGCGCAAGCTCAATGTTGAGCAACGAAACATCGACAGCCAGCTTATCTGGCGTCCATGGCAAGTTGTGTTAATTCCGATATTACTTGGCGTACTTGCATTAGTCGCTGCTATCGCTAGATAAACCTCAATTCGACTAAACCTTAAAGCCTCTATCTTAGATAGGGGCTTTTTTAATCACATCGCGCTTTGCGCATCACCCACCTGGGATGTCTCCCAGGTGGGGGCATCCTTTTATTTTTTAAGAGGAACTGATTATGCCAAATTGGTGTGTAAACCAAATTCATATCGATGGGCCTGATTCTGATGCCATCATCGAACTCATGACTCAACCTAAACCACTGCTTCATCAACAAGCGTCACGCGCGGCGGCTAAGCTGTTTTTAGCCGGTGTCGGTGGGCTGTTAAAAACCACTTACCCGATGACTTTTGAACGAGGGTAATGCTGATGCAAGTTGTCTATGTATATGATGATGAAGGCACCATGGCACTGGCCAAAATAACTGAAAATCAATCAGCGCAAGATGCCGCGATCGATGTGGTTGAAGCGGTGGTGAAGTGGACAAAAGAGTTCGGCTTTTCGATTTACTCTCACAACGAGTGTAGGGTGCACCTTCAAGAGCTAGAGCAGCTAAAGCTGCAGGTGACAAATTATGAGGTTGATGTCCATCAACCGGACTGGTTTTGCAGCGTGTTGGGTTTTACCTTTTCGGTTCAAAAGTCTGAATGCGGCGAGGTTGAGTGGCCGACTTGCAAAAAATATCAAGAAGAGGAGGTGTTACCGGATGAACAAGGTCACTGTTCATTGTGTGGCAGCCTCATGAACGTGTCTGTATCG
The DNA here is from genome assembly GCF_024357955.1 of Photobacterium pectinilyticum. Lineage (GTDB taxonomy): Bacteria > Pseudomonadota > Gammaproteobacteria > Enterobacterales > Vibrionaceae > Photobacterium > Photobacterium pectinilyticum. The sequence goes on along the minus strand of NZ_JANEYT010000100.1, from coordinate 12,268 downwards.
ATGAACATGGGAGATTGATTTAACGTCTTTTAATGACAAACGTCAGCGATAAGCTGGCGTTTTTGTTTCTACTGTAAACGTCAAACCTCTATTTGGGGTTTAACGCTGCCAGTCAAAAATAACATTTAAGGATATCACAATTTAAAAAATAAATACTCGTTAAAAATACATCCACCAATGTATTTCTAATCGAGATTTTTCTATTGCCTTTTTGTTAGCGTGTGGACGTCTTTTATTGTCAGGAGAATGATATGCAAACGCGCTGGCTCATGTTGTCTTTTGCAGGCTTGTTGGCCGGGTGTCAAACCCCGCCTGAGCCTGTACAAGCGCCGCCACCCCCATTAAATATTCGCACCGCCCCCGAATTATCGGGCAGCAGCGTGCAGACCTCACGTTATGTCATTGAACGCTCTGCAGGTGAGCAAATGACCGACATCTTAGGCGTGCCGATTGAAGCTCGCTTACCTGTAATGAGCAAGATGAGCATCAAAGACGGCGTCGAGTTCTTATTGTCAGGCAGTGGTGTATCGCTGCGCACCCCCACGTCTTACGCCGAAACGCAGCTCTATGCGCAACCGTTGCCTTTGGGTCATACCGATATGGGGCACATGAGCCTTCGACAAGCCTTGCAAGTTATTGGTGGTCAAGCGTTCTCGCTTGAAGAAGATGTGGTTCGTCGCAATGTGGGGTTTCGACTTAAGTATGGATACGAATGGCAGGCGCCGAAACCCGTGAGTGGATATTCAGACGGTAAGTCTCCTCTGACGGGCCCAGCGAAAGCGAGCGAAGCCGTATCGATATCTTCTACCTCTCATTCAAAAAAACATAGCACGTCAAGTGTTGTCATGACGCCGCAACTGAAAAAGTCGCTGGCCTCTAAAAGCGCTTCATCAGAGGCGATGTCCAGTTTTGAGGATGACAATGATGCGTTTTTCGCCAGTGATATGCAGGGGAAACCCTCGTCAAGTTCAAAAGCAAAACCGACATCGTCTAAGTCGTCTGTGAAGAAAAAAGCGCAGGCGTCGTTGCTTGCTGCGGATGAGAAGACAGTCCCGAAAGCTCTACCTGCCCCCACGACCTTTGTTATTGGTGTGAATGAATCCCCGTACCGCGCTTTGTCACGTTGGTTTCATGACAAGCGTATCGACAAAGTGGCGTTTGCGCTCAGCGCTGAGGAGCAGGAGGTGCTCATGACGCCGCTGGACAAAAGAATGGAATTTACTGGCTCATTGCCTCGCACCATCACCCAAGTGGGAGAAACCTTGGATTTATCGCTGCGCCTGGATGTTCAGCAAGGCGTGGCCGGACTTCACACGCTCAAAGGCCCGGTGGACGTTCGCTGGGTGAAAGGCGAGACCTTAAAAAGTGCGGTGGCAAGCCTTGCCGAGTCTTATCAGTGGCACTGGCTTGATGGTGGGGTGAGAGCCTCTTGGATGAGTGAGGACGATTATCCCTTAACCGGTGAGTACGGGGTGGTGACCCCGCGCGGCGGCTTTGATAAAGCGCTCGATACCGTCTTAGAGGGTTACCCCGTACAGGCGCAATTGATTTCAAGCTCGCGCACCGTTTTTATTACAGAGAGGCAGTGATGAACCCTATTTTGATAACGATACCCTTGTTGCTGATGCTCAGCGGCTGCATCAGTCAAGATTACCTAGACCGAAAAGACAACGCGCAGGCGATACAAGACAGTATGGAGCAAGCGCGCGGTGAGGCGAGCGCGCCCCTTGGCAATGTGCGCTACCTCAGTAAGCCGCCCGCCAATCCAACCCCGATTGAGCGCAACACTGCGCCCGAGTGGCTACAAGAGCGTGTGCGTCTTAAGGCAGACCAATTGCCGTTGTCCTTAGTGTTGTCTATGTTGCTCGATGGCACCGGCATTGAAGTGGCGTTTGACCCCGATGTCAATCCTAACACCCCCGTTACCCTCAACGGTGAAGCGTCTAGGCAGTCTTTGCTTAATCGCATTGGCAGCGCCACGCGATATGGTCTGACACCGCAAGATAAGACGCTTAAGGTGGGTTACTACCAAAGCGAGACCTTTACGCTGACTCTGCCGCCTGGCGCGATGTCAGGCCAACAAGGCAGTGAAAGTGAGAGCAGTGGTAGCGGGGAGGAGGACGATACTCAAGCGGCGGGGCAGTACCTTATTACCACCTATGACTCGGTCGAGGTGGTGAAAGAAGTCGCCGGCGCGGTGGAAGCGGTACTCATCGATGAAAATGAAGCTGATGAGACGTTGGTTGGATCGGTGAAGGTGGTGCCTGGCTTAACGGCATTGACCGTACGCACCACACCGAGCCGCATGGCGCAGGCGCGACGCGTCATTGCGAGCTATCAAGCAGAGCTTGAGAAACAAGTGCTCTTGGATGTGCGCATCTTGGAGTTTCGCTCGAATCTAGACAAAGACCAAGGCATTGACTGGAACCTCTTGCGCGATGTCGGTGATGGCACCTTAAGCTTTATCATTCCAGGTTCATCCTCTTCCTCAAGCTTAATCAGCGGGGGGAGTGGTTTAGCGTTCCAAGGCTCTGGAAAATGGGATGGCACTACCGCGTTCATCAAAGCGCTGGAGCAGCAGGGCACCGTCTCAACCGACACGCCAATTAGCGTTCTGACGTTGAACGCCAAAGGCGCGCGCATCTCTCAAACGGTGGATACGCCGTATTTATCCGATATTTCCACCGAAGTGACCGATACAACGACTTCAACCAGCACCACGCGCGGCAATGTGGTGGAAGGCATTGACATGATGGTGAATACCCACGTCAGTGACGATTTTGTGTGGATACGCACCGCTGGCAAGCTCACTAAAATTGCCGGAGACAGCACCGAAGAAATCAATGATGCGACGCTACGATTCATTTCGACGCGCAGCGCGGATTTGTCGTTCACCAATAAATTGCGCTACGGGCAAACCGTGGTGATTGGCTCGGTGAAACAACAAACTCAAATGGCTAATAAATCATCCAGCTTTGGGTTTGATTGGTTAGGTAGTCAGTTAAGCAGTCAAGAAACGGTGGAAACCTTAGTGCTCTTAACCCCAAGGAGAGTGAAATAATGCCAAACTTTACGCCCAACCATGTGGTGACGGCAGCGTCCTCGTTTTCGAAATGGCAATTAGCCCGCCAACACCCTGGGAAATACGCACTCACAGTAGAACGCGGCAACTGGCTGACGCGTTACGTCAGTGATGAGCCTGGGGTGGCGATGGCTGAAGTGTGGCGCCACCACTTAAAAGAGACGGCGCCGAATCATTGGTGCCTCATCGACCGTCATAGCGATGCCGTGTTTTTTATACAAGTACGTGACGATGTGGTGAGGCAGGCCAAGTTACTGTCTTTTGATGAGCTTGACGCCTTGACACTCAAAATGAGTGACGCGGTTTACTTGACGTCAGCCATCGATGCTCTTGATGAGAGGTGGTCGCCCTTCGCCATTCAATCGGTGGCGGCGCTCACTCAAAAAGAGTGGCAAGGCTACACGCTTAAAAAGTCGAGAGCCCCCGAGATACTCGCCGGAGGCGGGGCGCTGTTGATGGTGCTCATCGCCGCGCTGTGGCTGACTCGAACTCAGGATGCGCCCGTCAAGGCAGTAGCGCCTGTGGTGGATGATTACCAGAGTTACCGGCAGACCATGTCCCAAGCGATAAGTGCATCCAAAGGCGCGGAGCAAGCTCTGCATCTGGCGGCGCTCGCGCAGAGCGCGCCGTTAGGATGGGCGTTGAACGCATTGACGCTTCAAGGCGAGCAGTTAACCGCGCGTTTGAAATGTGATGAGGATGGGAGCTTGAGTGATGCTCGGCATTGGGGCGAGACCTTAGCGCCTGTGGATGCGGCACTAACGCCGCAATCACTGACGCTCAGCCTACCGTTAACACAGAAGTTAAAGGCGTGGTCGGCTCAAATGAGCCCCTTTGAGGCCAGTGATTCACTCTTAGATACGCTGACGCAATTAGGATGGCGGATCTCGGATACCAAAGAAAGCCCATCGACGCTCATCAAAACGTTAAGTTTTACATTGAAAAAAGACGCAATGACCTTGGCTGAGCTTGCCACATTCGAAGCGTTGGCCGAGGTGTATCCATTGAGCCTCACCACCTTGCAAATGACGCCTCGCGGCGCAGGCGCGTATCACGCCACCTTGCACCTTACTTACACGGGAGAAAATCAATGACTGTGACCAAGTCCACCGTACAAATTTCTATTCTACTGCTCTCCAGCGTTATCGTTGCGGGTCTGTGGATAGTCAATCGCCAAGGTGAGACGACCGTTTCTGCGGCGCCATCACCAGCCCAAGTCATGCCTGTCACGGCGAAAGTCATCCCTTTGAAAAAAGCGCCACCGACCCGAGTGACACCGTCACCGGCATTGGATGCCAGCGCCCTGGCCCGCATTGAGCGCGCAGAGCAACTGTCTTTGGCTCATTTCGATGCCGAAATAGCCGAAGCTAAAGCGCGCATGCGTAAAGCCAATCAGCAAGATCTTGGGACAGGGCTCGGACTCGGTCAGCCCAACACGCTGCCCTCGGTCAGTGTGTTAGAGCAGGTGCCGCGCGTGTCTGAAGTGAGTTCAAAGTCTTTACCCATGATTGAGCGCTTCACGCTAGGCGGCTTAGTGGTCAAGGAGGGCGCGGCCTATGCGTATTTAAACGTTGATGGCCAGGCGCCCATACGCGCCGTGCAAGGTCAGCGCGTTAAGGGAGTGCTGGTCAGTCACATTAGCCGTGAGGGCGTTCAATTAAAACATAAGGGGACGACTCGAACCTTGGAGGGGGGCTTATGAGACGCTATCCCCAATTGAGCACGGCCGATGAGGAGACCCTCAATGCCTTATGCCGTGACGACGGGTACACCGTCGTCACCCCCGAGCTTGTGGTGCAAACCTCGAACCCTAACGCCCCGAATCTAGGGTCAATCATTGACGTACTACAAGGGTCGGTAGCGATGCTCGGTCAATCGATTCAAGTCGATGAAGTACCGCAATCGGTGATTGATGCCGAGGTAGCCGCGCCCGAGCCTGGACAAGCGCTTGACCACTTAGAAGGGCAAGGGGCGATTGAGCGTCAATTGCACGCCTTGTGTCAAACGGCCGTTAATGAAAACAGCTCGGATGTTCACGTGTTAACCACGCCTGACAGCACGCTTTTCTTATTAAGAACGGTGGGAGTAAGGCGCGTGTTGACCCGTTTTCATAATGAGCAGAGCGCGCAAAATCAGCCAAGGCAAGTCGGACTTGCCCTAATGGACTATGTGTTTTCCACCCTGGGTGGGCAAGACATTAAATACACCCTGCCCGCCAATGATAGGTTCAGCTTAACGCTCAAGGTGGGGGACGCGCTGCGCGTCTTTGAATGGCGCGCAGCGCTCATTCCCACCCATGAAGGGCCCAAGCTTACTTTGCGCTGCCTGACGCCGCGAGACAAAGCTTTGTCTTTAGAGGACATGGATTTGCCGGCGCCCTACCTAAGTACGCTCATTTCAATGATACACAAGCGTCAAGGGGGCATCATCATTACCGGTCCGATGGGTTCTGGTAAAAGCTCGCTGGTGTACGCCCTGCTCGAAAAAGTCGATCGCATTGCGCGTAATGTGCATTCATTGGAAGACCCAGTGGAATTTTCTCAAGCGTTTGTGAGCAAAACGCAAGTGCAACCGAGCGTGGAAACGGTCGAGGGCTCAGGGGTAAAACTGGACTACGCCTTTTATTGCAAAGAGACGCTGCGTCACGATGTGGACATTTCCAATATTGGTGAGATTCGAGACACGCCGACGGCCAGAGAGTTTTGTCGTAAAGCGGAAACCGGAGGCTTGGCACTGGCGACCTTGCACACCAACAGTGCGCTAGGCGTTGCGCAGACCTTCATTCAACAACTCAACATGCCTGCTGCGATTGTCGGGGCACCGGATTTGATGGCGATGTTTGTGCACGTGAAATTGGTGAGAAAGCTGTGTGACTGCGCTTTTTCGTTCGATGAGCACCATCAGGAGCACGTCATTGAAGCGTATCGAGCGAAAGAGGTTAAAGACAAGCTTGGGCTCAAGGTCAAGCAACTCAAACAACTGTGCACGGAATCAGAGCTTGCGAATGTTCGCCTACTTAACCCCACCGGTTGCCACAAATGCAATGGCGAAGACAAAGTCGCGGGCGAGAGTGGCCGCGTGGTGGTGATGGAGATGATTGTGCTCGATGATGCCGACCGCCAGTTCATCATTCGTGAAGACGATTTAGGGTGGAAAGCGCACTTACAGTCGCAGGGGTGGCCAGACATCAAAGCGCATTGCAAATCGCGCATCATGCAGGGGCAAATCGACATCCTGTCGGCTTCTGAGCAGGTGGATGACCTAGTGCCGACGCCTATCACGGATGTATATCGCGCGCTCAAGGAGGCCCTATGAAGATATTAGGGAAAACACTGGAGCAATGGCAATTCACCGATAAAGACCGCGTTGACTTTTTACAGCAGTGGAAAAAGGCCGATAAGTACCAACTCACCACCAAAGAGTTCTGTTTGTCTCTGGTTGAAAATGGTCGGGGCGCGTTGAAAATCATCGGTCAAGCGGGACTGGCGGCGCCAGGACAAGGGCAGCGATTTGTCGATGTGCTGGAAGGCTGGTTTCCCGCTTTGGTTCTGACCAGTATTCGTACCTCGGAGAAAGCGGGACAGCGGATGATGGGGTTAGACACGGCCATTGACCAATTGCAAGGGGGCGAGAACATTGTGCCCAAACTGGTGCGACTGTTGGCTTTTCCTTATGTGCTGTGTGTCGGCATGAGCCTTTACGGGGTGGAAATCTCAGACCGAATGCTCGCGACCATCGACTACGCGCCCGGTATTGGCGTGGACGTTCGAGACGTCGTCGCCACCTATGGGGCCGGGGTGGGGGTGGCGGCACTTGGCCTGCTGATGGCGCTTTCGGTGTTATTGCCCCATTGGGCGGGACGGGGAAGACCCTGGGTCAATGATTGGCCCATTTTTTCCTTGTATCGCACGGCGGTGGCGGCGTCCATGCTCAAAACCTTAGCTAACCTCACCAGTTGCGGCATGAAATTAGGCGATGCGCTTAACCACGCCGGTGAGCGCAATACCGCATTTGCGAAAGGGCATTTAAATGTCATGCAAGCGCAAAGCGTGGGGCAAAGTAATTTAGGCCGCATTCTCGATACCGGATTACTGCTGCCCAGTGAGCTCAGCGCACTCAAAGTGCTCGGCGAGCGGGTGAGTTACCCCGAACTGCTGCGAGAAAGCAGCGCAAACCACCGTGAAGTGGTGGATAAGACACTGGCCCACATGCAGCTTTGGCTGCCTAAAGCTGGATTGTTCATCACGATTTTACTCCTTGGCGCCCTGATTTTCAGCGCCGCTTACCAACTGACACTCAACTTTTAACTTAGGAAATACTCATGAAAAAACCGATGACTTTATCTTCTCGCCAGCGTGGTGCATCAATGCTGGATTTTATTTTTTGGATTGGCCTCGCGGCGCTCGTCGTGGCCGGTATTACGGCGATGGCAAGCTCAGGTAAGGGCAAATATAAAGTGAGCGCGACGCTCACTGATGTAACAGAAATTCGTCAAGCGGTCGACGCCTGGGCTGGGGCTGGCGCAGATGTGACTGGGGTTAGCCTGTCTGAAATCTGCACCGAAGGGTATGGCTACAGTAAGGCGGCGTGGTGCTCAGTTAATCAATACGGCGGAACGTACACCGTGACAGCGAACACCAATAAGTCGTTTGTAGACATCGGCATCAGCAATGTGGAGGTGGAAAACTCACTGGCGCTGGGTAATCAATTGGCCCCAATGAGCGCAGAGCGCTGTACGCGCGCGGGCACCGATTGCGGCAGTGTCCAAGTGTCCGGCTCCGACATCACGGTCACTTTATGATAAGACGTCAAGCCGGCTTTTCTGTGCTCGACTTTGTACTGGCGATGGGGGTGGTCAGCGCCATTTTAGCGTTGGGCGCGACCTTTGGTATGAACACGCTTCGCCAAGGCGAGCAACAAACGGCGTTTGCAGGCGCGATGACGGACGTGTGGCAAGCAACCGAGCGCGCCATCATCGATGAGTGGCACCTTTCAGGGTGCCGCACATTGACGGCGCCGCCTTCACTGTCATCACTTGTGGAGCACTTTGAGGCACCCGCTTATCTGCTGACGCTGCCTTACGCCATCTCGATTGACTATCGAACGGCGACGAGCGTTACCGTCAGTGGGGGCGTGACCCTCACTGTAACCTTGCCTGAGGGGATGTCGGGGTTTTCATTGAAACCGGTGTTGACGCCTTTGGCCCAAAGCGTTCGCGTGAGTGAGCGCTCGGTGGTCTTGTATTACAACATCGCGTCCATTCAATCGCAGCTCCAGCATCAATATTTTGATGCCGAGACGGGGTGTATGCAGGGGGATTATTCTTGAAACTTCAAACGAAACGAGCCAAGCAACGCGGCCTTGCCCTGCTGGATGTGCTGTTTGCGATGGCGCTAATGGGGCTGATTATCGCAGGCGCTTCCAAATGGATGGCCATCCAAAAAGAAAAAAACGCGGCAGGAGATTATCGCGCACGCATCGAGCTTGTGATTGAAACGCTGCAAAAGTACCAATATCAGCAGCACACGCTTAAGCCACCGGTGCCACTCTATGAAGAGTTTCCAAATCTGCTTAACGACTTAGTGACGCCCGATGAGCAATTTTGGATCAACTGTACGCCCGCTGACGAAGCCGCTAGGTCGTGCGTGAGGCCCGACTCCGCCCCTTGGACGGTGGAGCGCCTTGGGTATGAGGCTGGCCAACGCACGGTCACGATAAACGGACAATCTCGTGACATTGCGTACGCTAAGTTGACGTTTCCTTTATCGAGCACGGCTATCCAACCGATTCACCGAGCTAAGTGGGCCACCGAGCTGCTTAAAATCCCTTACGCCAAAGCAGAGCCGGACGGGGACATCACTGTGATGGTGTACGACCCGTTACTCTCTCAGCTTTACGACGCCTTCTTACAGCATGACGGCAGTGTGCCGCTCAGCGACGATTGGGATGTGGGCGGGGAGTATGGCATTACCAACGCCAGGGACTATACGATTTTAAACTCTGACGGCACGCAAAAGATTGTCAGTAAAGGGCTGGTGAATGTGGTGACGGTGAAGCACGGCGAACGGGTGTATAAACCCGCATGCCCCCAAGGCACTACCCCCGACATCATGCTCAGCATCGGCAATATCTACATTGCATCAGATTATGAGCTTACCGGCAGTCAAAAACCCTATCTCATCACCACCACGAACGACTATTGGGACGTTGACTTGGAGGTGCGAGTCAAATCACTAATCACTGGTGATTTAACCAAAAGCAGTTCTGGTGAAATCACCGCTTTTACCCAATGCAAATAAGGCATTGACCAACTAAAAGGAAACACCCATGAAAAGAACATTACTGTTAGTCCCCCTGCTGAGCCTCAGTACGGGCGTATTAGCGAAAGTTACGTATGAAGACGCGCTAGAATCGGCGCGGCCTTATGAAGAAGCGAACGCGGCGGTACATAACCCACCGGATACACGAGGCTTAACTGAGGGTGAATATGATCCAAATGCGAATGATGGTGACTCTGGTCATTGGAAGATAACCTCAAATTCCTTGGTTAATGCTGCAAACGCAGGGGGAAATTCAGTTCTACTCTCTCCAGGTTCTGAAAATCAAGCGTGTTACAAAGGCACGAGAGGATTAATTCTCACAACAGAGCGAGAATGCGTACGTTGGAACTCTGGAGGATGGCAATGTCAAGAGTATGGTCCAGCAACGCTGTCTAATAACGGTTACCCATCAGAGTGCCAATAATGTTGGCCTAAAGTCATGATTTAAAGCGCTCAGGGATGAGCGTTTTTTAAGTTCATCAAAAATATGCTTTTCGATCATAAAAAGCGATTTCATAGAACCAATGATCATAGATAAAACAGCGAGGTAAACTCGTTTCATAGTGTCTGTTTTGGTATAATAAATCATCAACCACATAACGGTTTTCAGGAATACATCATGAAGGATCACGTATTATCACTATTGAGTTTAGCCCTATTAAGCTCATCCGCTTGGGCTGTGGACAATGGCACGCCTGTCAACTGGGCCGCGCAAGATAACGCGGTGCGTTTAGAAAGCAGCGCCAACAATGGCAACTGCACCGCCACTTTAGTTGCTGGCCGTTACGTATTAACCGCTGCGCACTGTTTGGATGGTAATGGACTCGACAGCCTTAGAACGGCGGCTGGTGATACCATCACGTTTAACCGGTTTTTGATGCACCCTAATTTTGTGGAAGACGGCAGTTTTTCTGGAGAGGACATTGGCATAGTAACGCTAGGCAGTACGGTTGATTATTCTGCGATTCAATTTTTAAACATCGATAACCGCAAAGTTGATGAGCCAATCACTATTGCAGGGTTTGGAGGAACTATAGACACTTTAAACTCCGTAGACCTCACGTTCAGTCATTATCATAACTCAGATCGCTATGCTCTGTACGCCGATGTGGTTGAGGAAGACTCACACACCACAGGTGGAGACTCAGGCGCGGCGTGGATTAATCAGGCTAATGACATCATGGCGATTCATAAGGGAAGTGATACAACTGTACATTGGGATCCTGATGGTAATGAATATTTCACTAGAGAAACTTACGGTACAGACATTCAAGCTGTACAAGGGTTTATTACCGAGAACATTGACGCGTGGCATTATCCGACCCTCGCTGAGGCAGATGGACGCACCACCATCACGGTTCAATCTCTGCATCAAAGTGGCATTACCGATACCGCTTATGTTCAAGGTAATCTCACGCTGATCCCTGAAAACAGTACGTGTGTCACTCAAGCACTTATCAACCCTTTTGATAAGTGCACCTATGTGATTGAAGGGAGCAGTGGAGAAGAAGGTCAATTGTACCTCTCTGATTCAGAAGTGATTCACATCAATAAACCGAAAGCAGACAATGGGGGCGGAAGTTCTTCTGGCGGCAGCGGTGGCTCTATCGGCTTTTTATCTCTACTTGGATTAGCGGTATTTGGACGTTTAAGAAAGAGACCAGTCTGATATGGATTATAAAATTAACGACCCTGTTATATTGGAAATGCTCGATGGTAATGATTGGCGCGTGATACGCACCACTTACCGTCAAGCCATGCGGCTATTAAGAAAAACGCATCATCGAGGGTATTTGTTGTACCACGAGGGGGCGCGGTGGGATGCAAAAGCCTGACGCTTTCACTTTGTTCAATTGTCGGCTTCATCTTGCCCCAACAAGCGGGGCTTATTGCCGTCAAAATGAACCTTATTGGATAATCTTGTGATACTTTTTATCAACACACTCTTACTTTTCATTTTCCTACATAGATTATTGACCTTCTCTCATGCCCCTTCCGCAAAGATAAATTTGATTAGGGGAATCAAAGGTGTCGTCATTTTAATGGTCGTTACGGTCTGGTTGATGCCGCTTCATCTCCCCTTATTCCTCAATGGCAGTGTTCTTCTTTTCACTGCGTGGATAGGTTTTAGTTACAGTGTAAGGGTCGCTTTGAATGAACTCACCTTCCTCAAGCTACCCCCGTCCTTAAAGAAAAACCAATACCATGTTCACCTTTCAACGGCGATCTATCCTTTTACAAGAGATACGTACCAAGAGCTCGAACTGTTGAGTGAACTGCTCCCTAAATACAGTGGGCAATCATTAATACTAACGTCACCTCTACTGAATAAGCACGGCTCGTTCTTTAACATTGAACAATTAAAGCCACTCCCTGTGAGTATCGAGGCTTCTTATCATTCTTATTGGCGTTCACCGCTAGAGTTTCTGGTCTTGTTTTATTACAAACACATCAAGCGTGAAACTATTCTTATGCATTCCGATTTATCAAGGCAGTGTCGACTGCTTCTTACGCTTCGCTCTTAGTTAAAGTGGAGAGCATAAGGAAATCCGCGAAGCATTTTCTTATGCTCTCTGCTGTGCAGGTAGGGCGCAGACCGTAGGACGGCATAGAGTCCTTACAAGAAGGCGATTTTCATAAGGGCCTTTTCAAAAATCGGCTAATACAGAGTAGCTTCGCTCGCTAGGACACAAGCTCTTCCTCTTTATACCCTGACATTCATTACTTCTGGATTCATCGTATTGGAAAATTTTAGCGAATAAGGAAGAGGTTTTAGCGAGCACCTTTACGGGGTTTGAAGTCCAATGGAACGAAAACGTACGCTAAGGCCAATCATCAAAATCTGAAGGATTTTTCAGTGGCCTTA